>CAZFCQ010000014.1:0-40371 GCA_964517845.1 uncultured Thermoprotei archaeon
TAAGTTTATCTGGAGAGAATTATAGGTCGTTTTTCTACTAAGGCTTGCGTAATTTTCTTTCGACCACTACTTAGAGTTCTCCATAAAGTACCTCTTGAGACTCCCATACGTCTAGCTGCTTCTTCTTGAGTAAGGTTCTCTAGGTAAACAAGCCTTAGTGCTTCTAGTTCGTCTGGCATTATATATATAGGCTCATTAGAAATTGGTAGACCTCTTTCATCAAGTGGTATAAAAGTAACATAACGCATCTCTATACTAATTATCCTATGCTTAGGTGGTCTTCCTCTTCCTCTTCGTCCCCAGCGCCATCTCCAAGGTGGTCCATACATTATATGACAAGCCTCCTAGACCCTCTAATAGGGGATACACATAAATGATATCTAGACCATATAGTACCTCTCATTATTTATAATCCTTACCTTGATTATGCCTTCTTTAATTAATCTCTCTATCACTCTAAGCGCATTTTCCTCATTGATATTAAGTATATTAACTATATCAACTAATCTACAAGGTCTCCTCATGAGGAGATTTAAGACCTTATTTTCGATATTTAAGTATCTCTTCCAAGCTACTCTCATGTTTCTCTTATCATGAAAGCCAAAGACCCATATATCCTCCCTATTAAAGTACTCCTCTAGCCTCCTGCTAACTTTCAATAATTCTATCTTTGTAGCACTTGAAACGAAAGGCTCACCTCCAGGTCTATAGGGCGTATCAATTTGGACTACATCAGGATCTATGTAGATTATAGCATTTAATAAGTTTTCAAGGGGAAGTCCTTGGCAGTTTGTAAAACCGAAATCTGTATGAAGAAACATAGTCTGTAACATTAATTTACCTGGAAACTCTTTCCTAAACTTCTTTATAGCATCTATTAAGACCTTTATACTTGGAATACCTTGAGCTGGTCTGTTTATTATTTTAAATGATTTCTCATCACCTGCATCCAACTTAGTACATACTATATCGAATTCTAAAAGTGAATTGGATACATCCTCCCTATATAAGAGTGAAGAATTCGTTAATAGAACAAGGGGTATTCTTCTCGGAATAACGTCTTTAATAATCTTAGCTATTCTTCCTATTTCAGGATTCAGCGTTGGTTCTCCTGTACCGCTAAAGGTTATAACGTCTATATAACTTAAGTCTAGTTCATGAAGATATCTCTCTAGATCTTTAATTATCTCACTAGCACTTACATGCGACTCTAAGTCTTCAGGTTTTGATACGCGTATCTGAGTTCTTCCAAGCTGACAGTATATACAATCAAATGTACAAGTCTTTACTCCACTTATCAAATCTATTCCTAGGGATCTTCCAAACCTCCAAGAGAGAACAGGCCCATAAACTTTACTCATATCCTACTTCCTCCTCTCTTTCAGGATACCTTCATCAGATATGAAGATACTCATACCAACATGTCCATCTCCATACCTTGAACCTAACTCTTTCATGAAATACTGTCGTGCTGTATCACCACTACAGTGGATAGGAAATACTAGACTAACGTTAAGCTCTAAAAATGTATCACATATATTCTTAAGTCTATCCTTTCCTACACCAACTAAATGAAATCCTCCTATAACTGCGTATATAGGAATTTTAGTTAGATTATATGCATACTTAACTATATTCTCTATACCAGGATGTGAACAGCCCGTAATAACTATGAGTCCTTTATTTTTCACATTTACAATTATCGCTTGCTCATATACACCATCACCATAGAGTTCACCTGTGGTTAATATTCCCTCTGCTAGTTTAGTAGGTTGTTCTACTTCTACTAGCTTAAATCCTAAGGATTTAATTCTATTCTTAAGGAAAGCCGAAGAATGCTTAGGAATGTAAAGCTTAATGCCTCTTCCTTCTTTTGCAATATAAGAAAGACCTCCCACATGATCACCATGCTCATGAGATAAAACTATAAAGTCTACATCTGAAAGAGAGATGTTTAAGGATCTTAGATTATCCTTAAGGGATTCCGGATCAGGTCCTGTATCGAAGATAAATTCGGCTATATTCGTTTTAATATAAAGTGATAATCCCCATGGAGTACGTAATAAAGGAGGGCCAGGATCATTATCGATGACTATAGTAACTTTAACAAAAGAAACTTCTCCCAAGGTTATATTAGATATCCTAGCTATCTTTTCCTTTTTATGATAGCGCTCCTCATGGTATCTTTTAAGGATTATAACCAGCGAAGTAAGCAACAAGAAGGTTAAAAAAGCTAAGAGTTTTGTATTCCTTACGTTATATTTCATTGACTAAGTTCCGCCTCTCTCTTCTAGTATTCTCTTTAACTCCTTTATTCGTTCTTCAATACTCCTTAATTCCTCTTGAATATCTCTTAATTCTTCCTCTAGAGATGCTTTATAGTCTTCTAACATCTCCAATTCTTCTTCAGGTGTACGTGGGAACGGTGGAGGATACGGGAACATTGGATAAGGATACATAGGGTATGAAGGGTATGGGGAAGGTGCTTGCTGAGGCTGTTGTGTTGATTGTTGTTGGGGTTGTGCTTGAGGTTGGGGAACATATGGTGTCATAGGTGCAGGAGGGAAGAACCACCAGGGGAATCTTCCCCATCTTCTAAATCTTCTAAACCAAGAATACATATCGATTCCCTCTAGCTAATATTTAGCTATACTCCAATATATCTTTATATCTATGTGAACTGATTATGCTGTAGTATAGTGGAAAACTTTATATTGTGCAATTGCACAATATTTGATGGTGATATTCGTGGGTTGGGGTTGGAGAGGAGGTAGAGGAGGATGGATGGGTCCTTGGCCAGGTAGAGGCCCCTTCAGTTACTTACCTCCGTGGCAAAGACCAGGATGGCTCTTTGGAAGAGGAGCCTGCTGGTGGTTATTTGGATATCCTTGGTGGCTATACTATAGAACTCCTATGATCTATCCATTTACGTACTATTATCCATTCCCATACTATTGGCAGTTTCCTTACTATCCATTCCCATACATGAGATCATGGTACTATCCATACCCATGGTAGAATAGAGGGTGATTTAATGTACCCCTACCTATATTATTCATATCCTTACCCTATAGATCCATTCGCAATGATGTACTACTGGTCATATCTATGGATGTACTGGATATCTATGGTTTACTACATTGAAATGTTTAGAGTAATGGTGGATATGTGGAGGAAATTCGCAGAATCAGCATTTAAAGGAGTAACCACGGAGAGTACATAAGGTGATTTAAAATCATGAGTCAACAGCCCCCTCCCAGTATACCAACGAAGAAGTTCGTATGTACTGCATGTGGCTATATAATAGAAGTACCTTATGGTATGCCAAAACCTATGGCATGTCCAAGATGTGGTGCTCCTGCAGTAATGATTCACAGGCTTGATGCTGGCAGAGGAGGTAGGTGGGGTAGAGGAGGTAGGGGAAGAAGAGGTAGAGGAGGGCCTCCCTGGAGTCGCTAATCACTAAGCTCTTTCTTGAATAATTTCCTTTATTTTTTCTGTTAATTTTATTAAGGCCTTTGTGGATGGCGCATCTGGATATACTTCTATGAGGACATTCCCCTGAATATAGGCATTAAGTAGATATCTATCATATGGAATTTTAATACTAGGAATCTCGTTTTGATTTATAAAGTCTTCTAATTCATCATAAATTCCGCCCTTAAGACCATATTTATTTATGACTAATAATCTAGGCTTGTCAAGTCTATTAACGAGCTGGTACATTCTCTTTAGATCATGTAAGCCTAACTTAGTGGGTTCTGTTACTAGAAGAACTATATCGGCTATTTTTAATGCTTCATAAATACCACGTCCTGTTCCTGGAGGAGCGTCTAGGATGACGTATTCGTAGTCGGCTACTTTCATAAGAGCGTATTTTAATGTTCTTTCCATTACCTCTTCGCTCTTTCTCTCACCTGGTCTTACTTCTCCTACAATTAAGTCTAACTTCTTTCCTTTAGCTTCTTTAATCCAGCCAATAACTTTACTTCCTTCACTTATAGCCCTATATGGACATACATACAAGCATGCAGCACACCCTTCACATAATGTACTTATGTAAAGGAGCTTATTAGGCAGAAGCACTAACGCATGAGTAGGACAATAATTTACACATTCACCACAAAGGGTACACTTATTAGAACTTATTTCAGGCTTGAATGATGCTATCTCTGAGGATTCTCTTAATGTCATATCAAGTAGAGTATACGTACAGGGATTGTCTACATCTAAATCTACGAGGAGTACCTTCTTCTTGGAGCTAAGACTAGAGAGCAATACTGCTATATTAACTGCTATAGTAGACTTACCAGTACCACCTTTTCCTCCACATACAGTTATTATAGTCATTTAAGTTCCTCCAACAATTTATTAAAACATGCAATTAGTTCTTGTGAAATCTCAGAATCTATACTTAACTTTAATACAGGTACCATCGATGTATAAGCATTAACTACAATCTCATTATAACTTATTCTCCCAAGCGTCTTAATGTTCAGTAAATGAGGTATTTTTTCAGAATAACCTGGATAAAGATCGTATTTATTTAGAATTAGTAATGGTGTAACGTTAAGTTCATTAGCTAGGTTAATTAGTCTTCTAGCCCCTTTAACAGATTGAGGAGAGGGCTCAACAACTACTATTACTATGTCTGCCCCAGCAAGGCTTGAGACTACAGGGCATCCTATACCAGGTGCAGCATCTACTACTATATAACTTGCATTTAACTTACTAGTTAGTTCATAGGCTCTCTTTTTTAGCTCATAGACAAGTCTTCCACTATTCCTACCTCCCAATTCTAATTCCCCTGTTATAACTGGTATATCATATGTTGAATAACCTACAATGATCTCCCCAGTTTTTCGTGGTTTAAATCTGATAGCCCCAGAGGGACATACTAAACTACATACTCCTAATCCTTCACAACGATCATAATCTATTATAGGGCCTTTATCACCTTTAAAAATTGCATCAAATTTGCAAGCTTCCTTACAACGCCAACATCTAATACACCTTTTGTAATCTACTATAGGAACCTCAGAGCCATAATATGCACTTTTATAGATAATCTTCTTCATATCTCCCAACGCTATTAAAAGATCTGGAGCTTCCACATCTGCATCTATAGCTAGGACATTATCTACAAAATTATTAAGAAAATATGCTAAATTAGATGCAATAAAAGTCTTTCCTGTTCCTCCCTTTCCACTCGCTACCACTATCTCGTATCTCATATTGATATCCCTAACCCGGCTATTGCGTCGCGAAGTTTAGTGCCTGGGGGAACAAACTTTACTTTAATACCTGCATGTTGAAGTACCATACTTACATTAGGTCCAAGTCTTGTAGCGAGAACCATATCGGTACCTATTGATATTAACCATTGCCCTAGAGCAACTCCTGCGCCATGAGGAAGAGTAGCTATGGAATTCTGGACGAAATTTACATTAATAACCTTATTGTTAGAGACATCAATAACCACTACAAATGGGGCACGAGCAAACCTTGTAGCTATCAATGCATCTAATCCTTTATGTTCTACAGTCGAAACTATCCTCGTTACTCCAGATGGTGGTAAAGGTATCGAAGGCATATTTCCTGAAAAATTGAAGGGCCTTCGTCTCCAACCCCCATATCCAGCACTATAACTCAATATCGTCACCTATCCAAGATTTATTCTTAAATATAGCACAAAATTTAAGTCTTCTTCAGGGACTTATATAGATAACTATATCTCCTTCATGAAAACCTTTTAACGAGGAAAGCATACCCACTATAGTATTCATAAGTAGCTTCTGCACAAAAGTATTAAGGATTAGTGGCTTTCCATCGATAAGCACCTTCACCTTCTCAACTTGTAAAACCTTACAATCGTTAATCCTCTTTTCTCCCTTAACTATTAATTTGGCCATTGTATAACAATCGTAACCGCATCTCTTACAATTAACTCCGGGGAGTATAAATGCTTTTTTGCTTATGATATCAGCTAATATCTCCGCCTCTTTAATAGCATTTATTACTCTAATCTGGTATTTTCTTTCTATTTCATCCCTAAGTCTTCTATTCTCGCTTATTAGGCCTGAAATCGCTATTTCTAGACCATTTCTTAGGAGTTCTACTTCCTTTATAGTCTTAGCACAAATTACGCGAGGATGTGTGATAGCTTCCTTAAAGCCCTCTATAAGTAGGAAGTCTACCTTATTGGGGAGCAATGATGTAAGTTCTAAAAATGAGCTTATCTTATTAGTAAACAAGACAGTAGAATTACGTGTAATGGCAATCACATTGGGAACTATCTGTCTATATCTATAGGTATCACTTGCCTCCTTATCTATATCATGTTCTGGCATATGCTTTATTATAGCGACTTTAAAGCCTCTATCTTTAAGAACTTTAGCTACATTAATTATAGCAGTTGTTTTTCCGCTACCCTTAAACCCTACAAAGCTTACAGCTTTCCACACGGATATCAACCTAACTTAAAAATTTTTAAGCTATTGCACACATTAACTCATTCTTCAGGTGTATGAAGGCTATGAAGAATATAGGTTTTGTGGACAATGTAAGGATTTCGGTAATTGCAGACAATAGAGTGAAGGATCCAAGGCTTATTGAAACCTGGGGACTTTCGTTTCATATAACAGTTGATTCGCATAAAATACTATTCGATACTAACAGCGATTTCAATATTCTGAAGCATAATGCAGATAATATCAATGTAGCTTTAGATGATATAGAATACGTTGTGATAAGTCATTGGCATCATGATCATGTTGGAGGATTAAATGAATTCTTAGATTATTTATTAAGTAGAGGAAATAAGCCTAAAGTCATAGTTCCTCCTAGACACTCAATCAGTAAAGAATTTATACAGGCACGAGATCCCCTCAAGCTCTTTAGTGGTGTAATAACTACAGGAACATTATACGGTCCTATAGAGGAACAAGGACTTATTCTTAATCTTAGAGGAAAGGGAGGCATTCTTCTAGTAGGCTGCTCTCACCCAGGAGTAAGAAATATGTTAACTGCTGTAACCAAGGTTCTTGAAACAGATAATGTCTATGCAATTATAGGTGGATATCATATAGGTTTAAATGAAGTTACAGAAGTAATTAAAGCTTTAGAAGAATACCACGTCATGGTAGCTGGCCCATGTCATTGTACAGATGAAGAAGCGATAAAAGCCATTGCTATCGCTTTAAAGGATAGATATTGTGAGATATATACTGGGAGGGAACTTAACTTTAGTAGTGAAGATTAAGAAGAGAGGAGTAATCTGAAATGATTATCTTCGATAAATCCCAAACAATACTTGAGATAGGTAAGGTGAGAATAGGCGGCCAGCCAGGTGAATTACCTACTGTACTATGTGGTTCAATATTTTACCATAAGCATAAGATAGTGAAGGATCCTATTCAGGGTATATTTGATAAGAGAGAAGCTGAGCGATTAATTAACCAGCAAGATGAGTGGAGTGATAAAACAGGAAATCCCTGCATGGTAGATGTCGTAGGAGAAAGTGGAAAAGCACTTGCTAAGTATGTAGAGTTTGTAGCTAGTATTACTGATTCCCCCATACTACTTAATGGATCTACAGCTTCTGTAAGAGTAGAAGCCGCAAGAATTATAGCTGAAATAGGATTACAAGATAGAACTGTTTATACTTCAATAAATTATACCGTAAGAGAGAATGAGTTAAAGTCAATAAAAGAGCTAGGCTTTAGAGCAGTACTAATTCAAACATTTAACCCTAAGAACCTTAAGCCTGAAGGTTCTCTTACTATGCTACTTGGTAATGGAAATAGAAAGGGGCTTCTCTTCTTAGCTCAAGAATATGGCGTCACGAAGCCTCTACTTTTACCACCAGTATTAGACATACCTAGCATAGGCACTGCCACTAGAGCAGTATACCTGCTTAAGGAAAGAGTAGGCTTACCAACTGGCATAGCGCCTTGTGGTGTTATAGGATACTGGAGAAGAGCACGTAAAGAAGGTACTCTATTTAAAAGAATTTGCTCTGCTGGCATCCTAGGGCTCGTTAAGGCCTATGGTGCAGACTTTATAATTTATGGTGCTATAAGAAAAGCGCCTTATGTTTTTCCAGTAGTAGCAGTAATAGATAGCGCTATAGCGTATAATGCGAGAGTATATGGTATCCGACCGTTAACTAGAAATCATCCAATATACAAATACATACCAAGTTAGCTAAGCACTACCCTTCAATTAATATTTTATCCGCGTTCATTATTCCTCCTTACATCTTAAAGAGCTTCTTCTCAGAGCATATATTGCATATCCAGTACTCTGCACTTACGAACCTCTTAGTATCTCTAATAACTTTTCTTCAGCCTCAGCATAACAGCGTACTATTAAAGTATCTCCATATTGAAGCTTAAAATCAGACCTAGGCTTTATTAACCACTTGTCTTCATGTTGCACAGCTAAAACTATAGCACCTATCTTCTCTAATTCTAATTCTCCTAAGCGTTTATTTGCTAAAATCTCATTTACTTTAACGTCAATTATTCTTTCCTCAGCTTCTCTAAAAACTGAGACGAGAATGGGATGAGGTGTAGCTCCTCTTAGTATTACCTCAGCTATTTCATTAGCAGCATCAGCTATATTTTCTGTGGCTACGGCTATCCTTACGAATTTGAGCATATCATTTATATCAAATTCCTTTGATTTCAACACCTTTTGCTCATAGCTTATATAAAGTCCATCTACATAGTTTTCTAGATCGATAATTATTTCCGCTATTTTTCTACTTCCCGTTGCTAATGCTGAACATGCTAAATCAACCATTAAATCAGATACATCTCTTAGTTCTTTTAATGCCATTAGAATGACACTATACTTCGAAGGAACTTCTATTCTTTCCTTTTCTTGAACATCAAGGGCTTCTCTTTTAAGCGAATTTAGGCCTACTTGGTGTCCTCTAACTATAATTGCATCATCTACATCTAGTCTAAATGTAGGTGAAGGTTCGAGGAACCAATGTTCATCTCGTCTTATAGCTAAGACATCGAATATGAAACCTATCTTTTCAAAGACTTCCTTTAACGTAAGACCTATTAATCGTGAATTCTTCCTAATCTTGATCCTACTAACTATCTCCTCTCCTAAACCAAGTATTACTCTTCCCACTAGAGAAGGTTTGGAGTCTAACGCTACTGATGCTATATCAGCGGCAGCATCAGAGATCTTATCCATAGCAGAGGCGGCTTTAAATATACTTAACATTGATATAGCATCCTCAACATTTCTTGTCGCAAGTGAGGCATGGATAAGTAGTTGCAAGCTTAGATAATCAACATACTTTTCTAATCGCATTACTTCCTTAGCTAACTTAGAGTCTCCATACATCACTGAACAATATGCTAAATAAACCATAAGCTCTGCAAAGTTCTTCATTTTAATTAATAGATCCTTTACTTGGATAGGTTCATATTTAACCCTAGAATAATGCATATCTTAGCCCCAGAACTCTAAGTATCATTAAGTATATGCGCTTAATTAACTTTGCCATAATAGAATGTTATTAAGCTTTATTCATTAGGAAGAGTAGCAGTGATACTACTACCCCTGTCATAATCGTATCAGCAATACATGACACTAAGGGGTTCACATAATCATCTGGATCTAGACCTTTTCTATACCCTATAATAGCTATTATGAATGCAATCACCAATACTAAAGGGATTGTAATGAAACCTGCGAAGAAAGGTATTTTAGCCATAATAGTATCGCTTACTAGCCCTAATACAACACTTATCAAAAAATAATAGATATTACCTACAAGAAGTAAAGGAGTTAGAACCACTATCATGTACCTTATAGATCTAAAGGAGGGAGGGAAATAACCTAAAGCCAAGTTAGTGGTTGTAATAGAGCCTAGTGCTGATCCGAGATCGCCTAACGAATCTATTAAAACAGGGTAAATTATCATTATTTCCGAATATCTTCCTAACATACCTCTGGCTCTTGTAAGTAGGACTCCGGCGACATATTCTATTGGTAGTACGAATAACATAGACCTTAATATACTTAAAGTGATGGTCTTCAATATATCAGTCCTACTCATCCTAATGATTATTAATGATGAGAAGATGGAGGAGAGCGATATACTCCAAACGAGTAAATACCCTGCTTTAAAACTTAGTAGAGCTTGAACTAAAAAAGCGTAGCAAATTGTTACTATTATATCGGCAAGAGACGACATGATAGGGTAGAGGATAACGTCCGGATCTAGACCCTTCTTAAAAGTGAATATTGCTAAAGTAATCGTAGTTAGTACTGATATAGTTGATGCCAGGAACATGGCAGATAAGATGGTGGGTAGTATTATCACATTTTTTAGAATATCGTACCTGAAAATAACAAGAGAAATCAGATATGTAAAAGAGCCTAATAAGAATCCGATCACTATTGAGATTATAATTATGGATGAGATCAAGCTATAGAAGTATTCTGTATTATTCCTGAACTTAGACCTTATTAATCCCACATGTAAGGCAGTACTTAACCTACCGCATAATACACCATTAATTGCACCTCTTGCACTTAACATAGCAGGATATGATAATAAAATCCAAGGGAAAATACCAATAAGCCTCATAAGATCTGACACTATGCTACCTGCTAAAAGGCCTAGCAAATCTATTAGAAGTATCAATGTAGCTTGAGAGAGCAAAGGGATATACGACTTCACACCTGTATACCTTATCTTTGCCCCATTGGAAGATCACCTTAGTAGAGTGTATCAGATGTATTCCCCTGCTCAGTTAGGCTTATTAAACTTTCTTTCTAAAGAGCTCTGTCCTAGTAATCCTAGAAGCGTAACTTATTTGAGGTAATGGTAAGCTAGTATATATTGAACCGAAAAAGAATGAGGTAAGGAGGGTCTTCTGAGATTAGAAATATGTGATGAAACCCGGCAAGGCCTCTCTTTAAAAATTTCTTCCTTATTAATAAGGAAGTGTAGCCCGGGCGTGAAAAGGAGGTTCATGCTTCGGAAAGTCCGTTTTTCCCCTCCCCCGTCCCTCCCGGGCTTTTTAATTTCTATAATTAGGAGGTAAGAAAGCTACTTTATTACTTTAACGTTCTTGAGTTAAGATTGCTCTTAATTCTCTATATCCTAACCTCCTAATGATTCCTTCAAGTAGGAGTAGATCTAAATTCCTTAGCTTTGAAGCTCCTGGGATATATATGTCTGGGATTTTCAATAGATCCACTACGTTCTTCCTGATGATATCCTTAACCATTGAAATATAGTATTTTCCTTGTCTTAGTAGCACTTCTGATGTTGTAATTATCTGTATCCCCTTTATCCTTCCTGTTTTAGGATCATAGAGGACTTTGATTATTTTTTCATCATCACGTATTCTAAAGGCGTTTACCCTTTCGACGTAATAGCTAGTTACACCTATTACCATATAAATAGTATCATTTTCTAATGGTAGGTAAGTTATCCTGATAGGCTTATACCTTAAACTCGTGTTAGTTATTAAGCTTAATGCTAATAGAATACCAACCCTATACTCCTCACTTGGATTCGCTAGCATATAGGGTACTCCATTAATATCATAAAGCTTAATACCTGATCCAAAGAGGTATATTCCTCTAGAAATTTCAATATCATGCAGTATATTTCCGTCTAACGAAATGCCACATAGGTCTATCTTTAATGATGATTCTGGATATTCTCTTCTCCTTATCCTAATTTCTGAATTACGTACTCTGTTAAGTAGTACTTCCCACATATCATGATCCATAAGTGAATGTATCTCTTCAGAGTTAACCCATATCTCATTAGAATCTCTCTTCGCAGAGAGTAGCGTGTATAAATTTAATCCTCTGTAAGAGTTGCCATACTTAGTAATGCTGATCCTAGGCGTAACTACTATGATATCAGAATCTACCGTATTATTATCGAATATTACTCTCTTACTTAGGACTTTCACCTTTACAGATTTACAGTAATGTATATCTACTCCGTAAGTCTCTAGTAACCTCTCGTTAGGTAACTCTATCTTTAACAGATCTAAAATCTGTAGGTCTTCTTCTCTGGATAGCATGATTATCTCATATCTATTCGAAAGTAAGGAGAGAGTGAATGCAAGTGAATGTGCGAAAACTCCATATCCAACTATCACTATTCTCTTCATTGTCTCAGGTAGATAACGTGTACGAAAGATATTTACTATTAACGTTACCTGGTCTTGAGGATATAGTTAAGGAAGAATGTGAGCGTAAAGGTATAAATGTCCTTAGAGTAAAACCTCACGGAATACCAGCTAGATTAGTAGTAAGAGGAGAAATTTCTAACGTACGCTGTTTAAGAACAATAGAGTCTGCTTCTCAGATATTAGACATTATAAAGCTAAAGGATAGAAGTGAGCTCAGGTATGCTATAAGGGATATTTTACGCAGACCAGAAGTTAGTACTCTATTGAAAGGAATATCAACAGCTACTGTAAGAGGATTTGTAGAAAGTAATAAAGTAAAGAAAAGAGACCTAGAGCGTATAGTTGCACGCGAGCTTATAAGAATACATCCTGGTATTATAACGATCCCTAATGGAGGGGATATAAAGATCCGAGTAGAGTTTTATAAAGACAATACTTTAGTATTAGGTATAGAGATTCCCCCCTTGCAACCACTACATCGCAGATATTATACAGTGTTTATACACCCTGCAATGTTAAATCCACTAATTGCTGCTTCAATAGCTTATATTTTTGAACCAAAGAAGGATACTTTGATTTATGATCCATTCTGTGGTTCTGGGACAATACCTATAGAGATAGCTTACGTTTATGAAGACGTCTCTATTTTGGCATCTGACATTTCAGAAACATTTGTCAAGGGAGCTATTCTCAATGCTAGAGAAGCAGGCGTCATCGATAGAATACAATTTCTAGTAAGTGATGCTCAATATAGCACTTTCAAAGAACAAAGCATAGATATAGTAGTAACAGATCCTCCACGGGGTCATAGGGAGGTTGTAGATCCGGTAAGTTTGCTTGATAAGATATTCAAATCTTTTAAGAATATTCTGAAAAGGAACGGCCTTCTTATATTGGTCTCGCCTTATAGACAGATAATAAAGGTACTATCTCTTCATTATAAATTCTCTATAGTTAGGGAAATAGAGGCTCTTCAGGGGGGTCAGAAAGTTAGTATAATTGCTTTGAGGTCTTCATAGTATTACGCTAACGCATCATTATTACCATTCTTAGCTATGGATGGTATGATAGTTTCTTTCATCTGTGTAGTATATAGTTTGTAGTATAGTCCTTTCTTTGCCATTAATTCTTCATGAGTACCCTCCTCAACAACCCTACCCTCGTAAAGTACAATTATCCTATCCGCATCTCTAGCCATTGATAATCTATGAGCTATAATTATAGTAGTCCTACCTTCCATTAATTTCGATAAGGCCTTTCTTATTAATGCCTCAGTATAAGGATCAACACTATACATGGCTTCATCAAGAATAAGGATAGGAGGGTTTTTAAGCATACACCTAGCTATGGATATTAGCTGTTTCTGGCCTGTAGACAATCCGATACCTTGCTCGCCAAGTATAGTTTCATATCCCTGTGGTAATCTTATTATAAAGTCATGTATACCCAACTTTTTGCAGACTTCCTCTACTTCTTCATCTGTAGCTTCAGGTTTACCGAGACGTATGTTTTCTCTTACACTACCCGGGAATAAGAATGTCTCCTGAGGAACAAAGCCTATCTGTTTTCTAAGCGACCTCTGAGTGACCTTACGTACGTCGTATCCGTCAATTAATATGCGACCTTCAGTAACATCATAAAATCTACATATAAGATTAACTAAAGTTGTCTTACCAGCACCAGTAGGCCCTACGATAGCGATCCTCTCTCCTGGCAATATTCTCAGATTTATGTTCTTTAGTACTGGTTGTCCAGGTTCATAAGCAAATGTTACATTTTCAAAGATTATCTCACCACGAACTCTTTCGAGTTTAACAGCATCTGGAGCATCTTTTATCTCAGGTTCTATATCTAGAACATAGAAAACTCTACCTGCAGCTGCTATAGCACCTTGTAATGAGCCATAGAAATTAGTTAAAGTCATTATAGGGCCAAAGAAGCTGCTTACGTAGGATAGAAAAGCGATTAGTACACCTACAGTTACTTCACCAGAGAGTACTAAAATGCCGCCATACCATAGTACTAGCACTGTCCCTAATGAAAATATCTGTGGTGTTAAAAAGATGAATAAAGCGCTTATTCTAATAGCATGAATATTGGCTTCAAAAGTTTCTTTGCTTGCCTCCATGAATGATCTAATGGCTTCTTCCTCTCTCGCATAAGCCTTTATTACCCTAGCACCAGCCACGGTTTCTTGAACCTTAGTGGTTACCTGAGCTATCTTCCGTCTTACAGCAAGATATGCCTTCCTTAAAGGTCCACTGAATAAGTAAGCTATAAGAACGATGAAGGGTATTACGGTTAAGGAGACCAATGTTAGTTTTACGTTCATTAATAACATGGCTATTATGACACCAGCTAACGTTAATATATCACCTATGAGTGATAAGGCTCCAGAGAGGAATGTCTCCTGTATAGTGCTCGTATCATTAATTACTCGCGATATTAGGTCTCCTGCCCTACTTTTAGTAAAGAAGTTCATTGAGAGTTCTTGTATATGATTGAAGAGTTTTTCTCTTAATTTATATACAAAGACATTACCTATCCATCCCATTATGTATGTCCTACCTAATAGCACTAGCCAACTTACGATATTGATGCTTACGTAGAGGAGGGCTATAATAGCTAGACCCTTTATATTTCCTTTAACTATATAATCATCTACTGCAATTTTGAGTATGTAAGGACCTATTAGATTCGTTAATGTATTCACAATAATTAGGATTGTAAGTAAGAGTATTCTGAACTTATAAGGTGCTAGTAATTTAAGTAATCTTTTAACTACATCTTTAGCCGACAATTCTAATATCGGAGATTCTTCAGTATTTTCTTCACCATGGAATAATATGTGCCTTGGTCTCACTATCATTCACCTCTTTCCTCAGTAGTTGTTAGGACTACCCTCTGTGGTCCAAGAAGACTCTTGTATAGTTTGTAGTATAGTCCTTTCTTTGCCATTAATTCTTCATGAGTACCCTCCTCAACAACCCTACCATCATGTAGGACTATTATTCTATCTGCTGTTTTAATGAGGGGTAATCGTTGTGTTACAATTATAGTAGTTCTTCCCTCCATTATCTTCCTTAGATCTCTAACTATTTCCTCTTCTGTTTCAGCATCAAGATTCGATGTAGGATCATCGAGTATTAGTATCCTTGGATTTGCAAGTACAGCTCTAGCTATATCTAATCTCTGTCTTTGCCCTCCTGAAAGGGTTATTCCTCTCTCTCCTACGATAGTATCATACCCCTTAGGTAGGGAAACTATAAAATCATGAAGTCTAGCCACTTTAGCTGCATGAATTATTTCTTTCATGGAAGCATTGGGTCTAGCGAGTGCTATATTTTCTTTTATTGTACCTGCAAAGATGAAAGGTTCTTGGGATACAATAGCTATTTGCCTTCTCAAGGATTTTATTTTTACATCACGTATATCGTATCCATCAATCAGTATACGTCCCTTAGTAACCTCATAAAATCTAGGTATCAATCTTATCAATGTACTCTTTCCAGATCCTGTTAATCCTACTATTGCCACTCTTTCTCCTGGTTTTATCTCTAAGTTTATATCCTTGAGTATGAGATGATCCTTATCATATCCAAATGATACATTTTCAAACCTTATATGCCCTTTTATAGGTGGTAGTTCTATAGCGTCGGGTTTTTCCTTGACATCAGGGGTTGCACTCATTATATCGAACACACGTTGAGCAGAGGTCATAGCTCTTTGGAATGCTGTTATGAACATAGCTATACTCCTTGCAGGCCACATTAACATTCCTAAATAGCTTATGAAGGCTGATAAACCTCCTATAGTGAAGGTTCCATAGATCACTTCTAAGGCTCCAACGTACATTATTATAGTCATACCTATACCTATAATTAGTGTAGTGAGAGGCCTATAGTAGGCGCGCACTTTTACTATCTTAAGGGAGATATCAAGCAACTTACGATTCTCATCTCTGAACCTTCCTATTATGTAATCTTCTATACTTAACGCTTTGATAGTCTTTATACCAGAGACGCCCTGATCTACAACAGATGTAAGTGCACCTACTTGATGTCTTCTAAATAAATATAATGGTCGGATTATCATTCCGTACTTTGCATATAGAATTGTAAGGATAGGTATCAGCGTTATAGCCATTAAAGATAGTTTGATATTCATAGTTAACATCGTACTGTAAGCCAAGACGATCATCATTATAGAGTTTATAATGTTAGTGAATGGCCATATAAGAAATCTACCTAGTACCTCTGTATCGTTAGAAACTCTAGAGATGAGCTGACCACTAGGTGTTCTATCAAAAAATGCGAAGGACTGCCTTTGAAGAGATTTGAAAACATCAACCTGTAACTGATATATAAGTTTCCTTGAAAAGTAACCATTTACATAACTTCCTAAAGCCCTAATAAGACCTGAGGCTAGAGAGAGGCCTAAAAGTAGCATTGACAAGGGTAAAAGCAGATTATATTGCCCTGCGATTATTGCTTTATCTATTATATCTCTGCTTACTAGAGGAGTTAAAACACGTAATTGTGTTGAGATGAAGATACAGATTATAGATACTATTAGAAGTTTCCAATTTCTAGCTATATAAGGCAGTAATTTCGAAAATACCCTAACACTCTCCCTCAGAGGTAGTATCTTTACTTCCTCTTCTGACATTCTTCGAACAACTCCTCTTCTTGGATACATTCAATGGAAAGTATATCACTGAAGGCCTATATTAATGTTACGTATATACATATAGTTATTTAGTAAACAAATATACATATCATTAGCTCTACCTCGTGTCTTTAATAAAATCCTCTATAGATCTTATAAGTCTCGGACGCTTACCTTCAATTATCAAGTTTACTTTTTTAATAAAGTTTTCTAATTCATTCTTCCCTACAAGAACACCGAACTCTAAATCAAACTCCCTTGATTCTTGCGGTTCCAAATACTGAAGAGTGCCCCAATCACGTTCTTTATCCCGTCCCATGACTAGACAGTTAGCAGGCTCCATGCCAACAACATAATGTCCTTCAGCATTCATCTTCCATTCTATGAAGCGGTTCAGCTCTATCTTTTTAAACTTAATATATACGCCTAGTCCTAATTTTTCATTTATTATACCCGAATAAGAGAAGCCTTTTTCATCTATGGCTAGATCATGAAAATAAACACGTTCTTTAAATCCTTTAGTTGGCTCTTGGAATACATCGAATTTTTCAACTTCTTTCCATGCTTCTTCATCCCTAGGTACATACTTGGTAGAAGTTAGAACTAGACGTGAACCCGAATCCACTATTGGGAATCCTATATTGAAGTGATATAATATCATGAAAGGCTCTCTATTCCAGCCCTCATTAGTAACCACATCGTGTATATGAATTTTTCTACTACCAAGTCTTGTCTCAATCCTTCTCCTTAACACAATATTAGGACCAAAAACTTTACTCTCACGTACTTCTCCCTCAATATAAATGATATATTCATCTCCTTGCCATTCTCCTCCTGCACGTACGAATCTGGCTGGGGCATAGGAAATTCTACCATGGAGTCCTAGCTCCTCACCTAGATCTACGGTAGGTGCACCTACGTATGTTAATCCACATGTAGTAAGCAAGCCTCCAAAGAAGCCTCTCAACCAACCGTATCCTTCTGGTTCAAAGAATTGTGGAGCTACAATACCAGTATGGCTAATCCATCCTATAGGAATACCCTTATATTCGGCATTAGCTATATCCATGCTACGATCTAAAGCTACAAGAAAACTTATTTCCCCAGTTCTTACTAAAGCTACACGTACCCCTTTCCCAGGGCCATCTATGATTTCTAATAGCTGAACTCCACCTAATTGATCTATACTCCCTATATACCTTAAAAGCTCAGCTCGCTTAAAATGTCTTCCAAAGAGTAATACCATTCGTCTCCCCTTATCATGTTCAGCAATGAAGTACTCTTATAGTTTTCACCTTAAGAGATCTTTTCTTGAAGATTTTTTAACAATTTTCTCAGATATTCTATACTTTCTTTAACAGCATGTTCCTCATCGTCTTTCTCTAAATAAATACTTACAAAAATTGGTCCTTCATAACCTTGTTCAAGGAGGTACTTAAGGATGGCTTCTAACTCCATATCTCCCCTACCTAATATTGTATCAACAATTCTACTATTCATACGAATATAATCTCTTAACTTAACGAGAATCACGTACTCGAATAGCCTTCTTAAAGCTAAGACAGGATCCTCATTTAACCATAGTTGATTAATAGTATCAAAAGCTATCTTTAGAGACTCATGAGAGATTTCTTTAATAATACTTAACAATTCATCTGTAGTTAAATCACCATGATTCTCGAGAGCAAGTATTATGTCATAACTCTTAGCGTACCTTAGTATCTCTCTTAAATTCCTTAAGAGGACTTTCATCTGGGGGTCTTTTGGCAAGTGAGGAAAAGCGCCAGCTACAATTTTAAGTACCTTAGCACCTAATAAGGTCGAGATCTTCATAGCCCTAATAGTCATTTTAATAGCTCTTTGAGCTGAAAACCCTTCTCTAACATACCCGACAGAGCACGAAACTACTGGTTCTAACTCATAATATTCTAGGAGCTCCCTAACTTGAGTTATATCATTAATGCGTAAGAATGTATCCTCTAAGAGTATGGACTTAGCGCCTAGCTCATACGATAGTCTAAGTATATCCTCTATTCTTAATGACCTTTTAACAAGAAGACTTACATGATAGCTATAGGAATCAATTCCTATCTTCATGTTTTTCTTTCCTCTCCTCGTATGTTTTAAGTACGTCTTTTATGTATTCAAGGGATTTCCGAACTAGTGTTTCAAATATTTGTTTCCCCTTCTCAGGAGAAGCCTTAGAAGGTAGACCCCATACGCCACACCTAGAGAGACCTTTAATTCCAAAATAATCAATATAGGATCTAGGAGCTTTAGGTATATAGTCGACACCTTTACCCTTAACGAGTTCTGGTCTTAGATAAAGAAGTAGTGATGTTTCAGCTTCTCCTGCATGAATGTCTGGGTTATTAGGAGAAATCCCGCCTAGATCTACTAATATGACGAGCAGATCTTTGTGTAGTAGGTTTAACTCTCTTATTGCTGGTTTAAGTATAAAGTTTCCGCCATGACCATTAACTACAACTATCTTCTTTATTCCTTGATATTTCAAGGATAATACTATATCCCTAATTATTGAAGCTAATGTCTGTGGCATGATCCAGACACTTCCTGCAAAATCTTTGTGCTCTATAGAACTGCTTATAGGAATGCATGGGAGCAAGAAGGCATTAAGTTCACGCGCTATAGCTTCGGCTACACTTTGTGCAATTATAGAATCCGTACATAGGGGTAAATGAGGCCCATGTTGCTCCATAGACCCTATAGGTAACACGGCCATATCTATACGAGACTCTTGAACCTCCTTCGAAGTATTCCCCCACGTAATCATAGGTAATACTATTAGTATGGAAGCTTGTTATCTCTTTCCCTAGCTTACGAAATACATAAATAAGTTACGAATATTCGTAACTTATGAGAAGATGAGTCAAACATTCAGAGTTAGCAAAGTTATGGAAGACTATCTTGTAACCATAGTCCGGCTTGAAGAAGAATATGGAGTAGCTAGAGTTACAGATATCGCAAATGAGCTAGGTGTTAAGTTAGGAACTGTTACAAATACGTTATCACGACTAAAGGTACAAGGGTATATAGAGCATATACCTTATAGAGGAGTCAGACTAACAGAAGAAGGAAGAAGAATCGCATTAAGAGTATTAAGACGACATCGACTAGCTGAACGGTTACTAACTGATCTTTTAGGGGTAGAAACTCATAAAGTGCACGAGATAGCAC
Source organism: uncultured Thermoprotei archaeon (assembly GCA_964517845.1). GTDB lineage: Archaea > Thermoproteota > Thermoprotei > QMSL01 > B3-G16 > CAZFCQ01. The sequence continues at coordinate 20,055 of CAZFCQ010000014.1, forward strand.
ATAGACTTGAACATGATATAGCTGATATAGAGGACTACTTAGAGAGGAAATTAGGCGATGTAAGAACATGCCCTCATGGAAAGCCTATACCCCCTAAGGAATATAGGATCGAAGGAATTCCCTTAAGTGAAGCGAAGACAGGTGAGAGATATTGTATAGTTAAAGTAATCATAGATAGCGATGAAGTTTTCGAAGAAATAAAGAAGAAGGGAATTAAACCAGGCTCATTCCTCATAGTAAAGAGTGAAGAATTAGACGGTGGTATGAAAATAAAAGTTGATAGTAAAGAGATTCTAGTAAGCGAGAAACTCCTTTCTGCTATAATAGTGCATAAGGTGGAATAAATGTCTAGTACGATAGTTCCTTTGATAACTCTCAATCCAGGTGAAGAGGGGGAAATAGCATATATACATGGTGGATGGGGGATAATTAGACGTTTAGCAGAACTTGGTATCTATCCAGGAGCCATAGTAAGAATGGAAAACAAAAGTTGGGGACCTGTAGTAATTTCAGCCTCTGGTGTTAGAATTGCTATAGGAAGAGGAATGGCTCGTCGAATATTTGTAAAACCTTTGAGATCAAGGTGAGGAGGATGACAAAGGAAGAGATAGTAGTAGCATTAGCAGGGAATCCTAATGTCGGTAAATCTACGCTCTTTAATCTCCTTACAGGATTAAGGCAATATACCGCTAACTGGCCAGGAAAGACTGTTGAAAGAAAAGAAGGCATAACAGAACACCTAGGTTATAAAATAAGAGTTGTAGATTTACCAGGAACATATAGCCTTACTGCCTATTCTCTAGAAGAGGTATTAGCTAGACGCTTTATAGTTGAAGAAAGGCCAGATGTGGTTATACATATAGCGAATGCTACAACTCTGGAAAAAGATCTATACTTAACTATTCAACTACTTGAATTAACTGATAAGGTAGTGTTAGCTCTCAATATGATAGATGTAGTGGAGAAAAAGGGAATAGAGATAGATGAAGTAAGGTTATCTAGGAAACTAGGAATCCCAGTTGTTAAGATTAGCGCTCTAAAAAAGATAGGCATTAAGGAACTCCTTAATAAGGTAATAATGTTAGCAGAAGGGAAGATAAAGACTAAGCCCCTAAGAATAAGCTACGGACCAGAAATAGAAGAGATCATAAGTAAACTAACATCAATACTAGGCAAGTATGACCTAACAGGATACACACCTCGTTGGGTTGCGATAAAATTACTAGAGGGTGATCAAGAAGTACTGGATATTATTAGAAAACTCCCTGAAGGAGAGGAAATTTTAAAGTCTATAATGCCTGCAAGATTACCTATACAGTGTCCTTTGATAAAGAAAGGTGTTGCTACTAAGGGTCTTACATGCGCTATGTGCAATATACAGGAAAATATTCCAATATGTGTGCAAATAGCTACTAAAAGAAGGATCTTAATTAAGAACTTAGTTAGACTTTGCGTAAAAGGATTAAAGACGGAGAGTATTAGCGATGTTATTGATAAATATGTCCTTCACAAGGTCCTAGGTCCGATTATATTAATTAATATCTTTGCTAGTGCCTTCTTGTTAGTATTTACCGCTGGCGATATGCTATCAGATTATGCTTCCTCATATGTGGACTTACTCATTAATATCATAGACCCATATCTCTCTAAGAACCTACCATACATAGTTTATGACTTAATAGTAAATGGCATCTTCTCAGCATTTTCTGCAGTCATCTCTTTCATACCTCTTATATTCATGTTCTTTCTCGTGTACTCTCTCATGGAAGATAGTGGATATTTAGCACGAGCTGCAGTTATAATGGATAGATTTATGCATGCATTAGGACTCCATGGTAAAGCCTTCTTGAGCATCGTAATGGCCTTTGGTTGTAATGTACCTGGAATCATGGCAACACGTGCATTGGAGAGTAGAAGAGATAGACTTATAGCTATTTTAATAAATCCGCTAGTCCCATGCGGAGCTAGATTAGGTGTAATGGCATTCATAATAAGCTTGTTTTTCTCAGATCTTGAGGCGACTATAATCATGTTAAGTTTAATAGCTTTGAGCTTAGGACTTGTTGCAGGAATAGGGCTCCTCTTAAACAGGCTCTTCGGAGGAGAGAAAGGACGAGAATTAATAATTGAATTGCCTGAATATAGATTACCCTCTATAAGAAATGTACTACTTCTAACTTGGCCCAGAGTTAGGGACTTCTTAAAAAGAGCAGGGACTCTCATAATGCTAGGAAGCATTATTATATGGGCGCTATATACGTTTCCTGCAAAGAATATTGAAGTAAGCTTCGGAGGACAATTAGGTAAGCTATTGGAACCTCTAGGAAGGCTTATGGGCTTGGACTGGAGAGCCATAACTTCATTGATATTCGGTATTTTAGCTAAGGAACAAGTCCTAGCGGCTATGAGCATAATATATGGGCCTGACCTAAATAGCGTACTAAGGAATTCCTGGAGTCCATTACAAGCTCTCACTTTCTTAGTAGTCTTTATGATTTATGAACCATGTATAGCAACGATAGCTGTGACTAAGAGGGAGACTAATAGCTGGCTATGGACTCTATTCTCACTAACATATACCATAGTATTGGCATTACTTACTGGTATAATAGTATTTAATATAGGCAAACTTTTCCTATGAGCAAATTGCTTAGCTTAATTATACTCTTTGTACGAGTTTAACTCAGATTTTTCAAGTCTCTATGTAGAGAATCTTCCTTAAGATGTTTATTTTAAAAAGAGAAATGTTTAAAATATCCTGTAGGTTTTCTTCTCTAAAATTTACTCAGTGAGGCAATATGTTAGGATACTTTATGAATAAGCTTGTGTATGCTCCTCAGGCCTTCACCTTTGAGGATTTCATATTACTCCCTAACAAAACTTATATTGAGCCTAGAGAGGTAAATATCTCAAGCAAGTTTAGTACAAACATCAGAGTTAGATTACCATTTGCTTCTTCACCTATGGATACTGTTACTGAAGCAAGAATGGCTATAGCAATGGCTGAAAGCGGGGGAATAGGGGTTTTACATAGAAACTGCTCCAAGGAGGAACAAGTCAGGATGGCCATAGAAGTCAAGAGCCATGAAGGATTGAACAAAAATGCTACCGTTGACGAAAACGGTAGACTAATTTGTGCAGCAGCAATATCTCCCTTTGATAAGGAACGAGCTATAACATTAGATAAGTACGTTGATGCGTTGGTAATAGACGTTGCACACTTCCATAATGAAAAAGTCTTGAAAGCAACCCATGCACTTCTAAAGCACATTTCTAAGGATTTAATAGTAGGTAATATAGGTACCTATAAAGCTGCTGAAGAAGTATTAACTAGATTAGATAATATATCTGGGCTTAGAGTAGGAATAGGGTCTGGATCTATATGCATAACTAGCGAACAACTTCGAGTAGGTGCTCCTACTCTATTTGCAACAGCTCAAGTAGCTGATGCATTAAAAGACTATGGAGCTGAGGATATACCTATAATAGCTGATGGTGGTATCAGATCTCCTGGCGATATCGCACTAGCTTTAGCAGTTGGTGCATCAACAGTTATGTTAGGTAATTTATTGGCCAGGTGTGAGGAATCTGCAGGGGAAGTAGTTTTCATCAACGGTAAAAAATACAAGAGATACCGGGGCATGGCGAGTCCAGGAGCTATGGCAAGAAGGTATGCTCTTGATAGATATAGCCATCCATCTAAGGATATCGCAGAGGGCGTAGAGGGCTTAGTACCTTATGAGGGAAAAGTTTGTGAAATGTTGGATATACTAGCATCCGGATTAAAGGTCATAATGGGGTACATAGGCGCTAAGTCGATAAAAGAAATATGGTATAAGGCTAGACTATTAAGGATAAGTCCCATAGCATGGAGAGAGCTCGGTCCTCACGATATAATGTTATTAAAAGTACATAAGATGAATCAGTAACTTTTAGAGTTTTAATTTTATTCATGCTCATTCTTTAACTAGTCAAGGGAGGAAAAATGCCTAGTAAGCTTTGGGAGGTCATGTATAGTTTAATAGATACTGCATTAGGAAGAGTAAAGGCAGACTTAGTAATTAAAAATGCTAATCTCATCAATGTTTATTCAGGAGAAATTATAGAGAACTCTTATGTTGCTATAAAAGGAGATAGAATAGCATACGTTGGATATAAGGGAGAGCATACAATAGGCGATAGTACTATAGTACTGGATTTAGAGGGTAGAGAGTATTTAGCTCCTGGATTTCTCGATGCTCACGTTCATATTGAGAGTAGTATGCTTACGTTAACAGAATTTGCGAAGATAGTAATACCTAGAGGCACTACAGGAGTATTTATTGATCCCCATGAAATATGTAATGTGTTAGGAGAGTATGGTTTCCGTTTGATAGCTGAAGAGGCTAAGAGAATCCCTCTTAAAGTATTTCTGCAAGTTCCTTCTTGTGTTCCTGCAGCTTCACTCAAGTTTGAAAGCCCAGGAGCTATAATGGATTCAAATACTGTTAGAAAGCTCCTAAAGAGAGATGACGTGATAGCGCTCGGAGAGATGATGAACTATCCAGGAGTTCTTAACAAGGATTCTGAGGTAATGAACAAAATAGCATACTCACTACTCCTAGGTAAGATAGTTACAGGTCATGCACCAGGCCTTTATGACAAGGAACTTTCAGCATATATAGCTTCAGGGATCTCTTCATGTCATGAAAGTACTAGAAGTGACGAAGCTCTTGAAAAACTAAGACTAGGCATGTATGTCATAATAAGAGAAGGATCTGCATGGCGTGATGTTAAAGAGGTAGTCAAAATAGTAACTACACATAAGACAGATATAGACCATATTTTGCTTGCGACTGACGATAGACACTCTGAAGACATACTTGAAGAAGGTCATATAGACTTTGTTATTAGAAGAGTAATAGAAGAAGGAGTCGATCCAATAAGAGCAATAAAAATGGCAACGCTTAATACTGCTAGGTATTATGGCCTCGAAAGTGAATTGGGCGGAATTTCACCAGGCAAAATCGCAGATCTAGTTATATTGAAGGATCTATCAAGAGTGAATGTTTCAAAGGTAATCCTGGATGGAAAATTGATCGCAAAAGAAGGAAAGTTATTAGCAAAAATTGAAAGATTCAAGTATCCTAAAGAGGTGAAACAAACTATCAAGTTGAAGCGAGATATTACACCAAAGGACTTAGAAATCATATGCAATAAGAAGAAAGGAAAGGTTAGAGCACACGTAATAAGAGTCATAGAGGAGAAGACGATAACAATTCATGAAGTGGAAGAATTAAACGTAGAAAATTACAAAGTTCAGCCAGATCTAGAAAAGGACATAATATTTGCAGCTGTAATAGAAAGACATAAGGGAACTGGAAGAGTAGGAAAAGGATTCGTTAGAGGATTAGGACTTAAGAAGGGTGCATTCGCTTCTTCAGTAGCTCATGACAGTCATAATATAATTGTTATAGGAGCTAATACTACGGATATGACTTACGCAGTCAATGAACTCAAGAGAATAGGTGGTGGTATGATCGTCGTTGTTAATGGTAATATAAAGGGTAAGGTTGAATTGCCTATTGCAGGTCTTATGTCAGATAAGCCTGCTGAAGAAGTAGCAGAGGAGGTAATAAGGTTAAGAAGAAGCCTAGAGTCTTTAGGTTGCAGAATTAAGTCTCCCTTCATGACGATCTCTTTACTTGCACTTACAGTCATACCTGAAATAAGGTTATCTGATAAGGGACTTATTGATGTAAAAAAGATGAAGATAATCTCGCCTATAGAAGTGTAACTGGAGCCTTAACACAGTTCAAACACTTTAGGTAGTAAATCCCACCCATGTTCTATTAATCCTAGGCCACCTTTTTCTAAACATAATTTTTCAGAAACTCTATCTACACCATCTGGTTTTATCTTTGGAGAGACTAGTATAACGGGTACAGGATCATCAGTATGCGCACCGACAGTCCATGGAGTAGCATGATCAGACGTTATTAGTAGACAAGTCTCTTTTAGATTTATTTCTTCAATAAGTGGCTTCATAAAGTATAAGTCTATTAGCTCTATAGCCTGAGCTTTACGCTTAAGATCCTTATCATGTCCAGGTTCATCAGGTCCCTTTAAATGTACATAAACTGCATCATGAGTTTTAATCAGTTTTAGAACTGTTTTGAGTCTAAGTAAATAATCGTTCCTTTTATCGTCTGTAGGTGGAGGTACTTCAGCTACTGTCATACCTAAGAGCGTAGCTATTCCTTTTTCAACTGGCATCTCAGTTAATGCAGCGAATCTTCTATTGTAGCGCTTACTAATGGGCTCTACTTTGGGTAATGAACCTCCAGCATCTCTTAAAAGTATGACGTTAGCTTTTAATTTACCTTTAGCTTCTCTCTCCTTATTTACCTCATGTTCCTTTAGTTTTTCTATTGCTAGTGATGTGAATCTATTGACTAGCTCGGCGGTTCTTCTAGCTTCTATACTTTCATCTAAAGGTTTACATTTAGTTATATATGGACGGAATTCCCTTATCGCTATGGAAATAGTGCCTACTTTAGAATATGCGGGGTCAGTATTACTCACTTTATCTGAGAGTTCGAAGCTTCTACTACCTATGACCACTATAGCTCTATGGCCTATTGTAGCAGCTACACGAGCATAGCCTTCATAAAGCCCTAAGTCCATTCCGTCAAGTGCTTTAGCCAGAAGCTTAGCTTCTGTATTGGATAGATCCCTTCCGCACCTCCTATCAATTATCTTGCCTGTGGCTTCATCTATTGTCGCAAAATTAGCTCTGAATGCTACTTCATAGCCCTCCCTAATTCTTATTCCAGCTCCTAAGGCCTCAAGAGGCCCTCGTCCAGTATAGCATTTATGTGGATCATAACCTAATATTGAAAGAACTGCAGTATCACTCTCAGGGGCAATTCCTTTACCTATTGTGTACATCATACCACAGATTCCTATTTTAGCAAGATAATCTAAAACAGGTGTTTTTGCAGCTTCGTAAGAGGTGGGAGAGTCCTGTACTCTATCAGCAGCTCCATCTAATACTATGTAAAGCAACTTCATGGTCTCTCACTACAGTGAAAGCGAAGAAGATATCGTATATTTAGGCTTTACTTCGTCTGGTACTTCTTGAAATATTTTTAATCCAATAGAAATCTTAAGAGAAAGAGCGATACTTTAAAAGATACTTTATACGTTTAAATAGTATAGATACTCTATAGGGGATGGCCTCATATTAACCTCAAAGGCCTCTTTACGCTTATATTCAATATACTTTTCGATGAGTTCATTGGATACAAATGGCTTTAAGAAATCCTTATCGCATTCTAACTCATCTAATGCTTCAATAAGAGATCTTGGTAGTGACTGCATATCACGTTTCTTGGACGGAGGAAGCTTATAGACGTTTTCATCGAAGGGATCTCCTGGATCGACTTTCTTATTTATTCCATCTAGTCCAGCAGCAAGCATAGCTACAAATGCTAGATAAGGATTACAGGAGGGATCTGGGGGCCTAAACTCTATACGTTTACTTTTAGGATTCTTAATGTTGTATGCAGGTACTCTTACAGCAGCTGATCTATTTGCCTTACTCCATATAAGATATACTGGGGCTTCATAACCAGGCACTAGTCGCTTATATGAGTTTACTGTAGGTGCAACGATAGCGGCTAACGCTCTACTATGTTCAAGTAATCCACCAATGTAATATCGTGCTACTTGGCTTAGCATTGCATACTCATCCTCAGGATCATGGAATAAATTCGTATTTTCATTAAATAAACTCTGATGAGTATGCATACCAGAACCGTTATCACCATATAGCGGCTTAGGCATAAATGTAGCTACGAGTCCCATTTTCTTAGCTAAGTTTTTAGCTATGAATTTTAGAATGGTTATATAATCTCCCATTCTTTTAAGAGTTGCACAGTGTATATTAATTTCTACTTGGCCAGCAGTAGCCACCTCATGATGATGGCAATACACTTTTATTCCTACATCCTCTAAAACCTTAGCTAGGCTATTTCTATAATTCATAAGAGTATCTGCAGGAGGTATACTGTAGTATGCACGCTTTGGTAATATAGCATATGGAGATCCAAGCCAAGGAGCTTCTTCAGATTTTATCTCTACATGCTGAAACCAAGGTTCTCTTACTTTTATGTTTACCTCATTAAATACAAAGAATTCAGGCTCAGGTCCCCAATAGGAAGTTATGTTCCTTTCTCTTAACTTCTCTTCAGCTAACTCAGCTAGATAACGTGTATCACAGGGATGGAAGTCACCATTAGGATCAGCTATATAACAGAAAACTCTAGCTATGCCTTCGTATACAAAAAGCGAAGATATATCTGGTACTAAATTTAGATCGGACTCTTCTATTTCTGCAAATCCTTCAATACTTGAACCATCTAATTTAGTTATAAGGCCTTCTCGCATTCCCTCAAATAGTACATCTTTAGAAACTGTGACGTGCCTTAAGCCTCCGAGTATATCAATGAACCATAGATCTACAAATTTGATATCCTGTAGCTGGTCGCTTATTTCTTTTATTTTATCTTCGTCAAATCCTTGTAACTTCATGAGTGGCCCTCTCAATATTTCGCATAAACGTTACAGTACTCGTTAAACTACATATATAAATGTTTCATAAAAAATAGCTACATGTTATTTAATCATATGATTAAATAAAAGGATCTAATTAAAGTCCTAATTCATTATGTATTTCTTTTAATGCATTTAGTCCTAACTCAAGGAATTCATTAAGTTCCAGTCCTAATTCCTTACATAGTAATATTTTACTCCTATCTACACCGCGTGCAAAATCCTTCTGTTTAAATTTTCTTTTAAGACTCTTTACCTTCACTTCGTCTAATTTCTTATGAGGCATAACCAGTGCTGTAGCAACTATTAGCCCAGAAACCTGATCTGCAGCTTTTAGAGCTATTGCAAGTGCGGAAGTACATTGAAATCCTGTGAGTTCATTATGTGCCTTAATAGCATCTAAAGCCTCTTGGGGGAGCATTCCCTCAAGCATTTTAGCACTTTCTAGTCCATGTTTAGTCATATCTTTACCAACTTTCTCGTAGTCAATATCATGTAAGAGTCCGACTAGTCCCCATAACTCTTCATCTTCATTTAAACGTCTCGCAAGTGCACGCATTATTGCTTCAACAGCTAACATATGCTTTACGAGTTTATCATTACTTATATTCCTATGTAGTAGCTGAAGAGCTTCTTCTCGTGAGATCATAGACTTCTCACCTCCTTAACTATAAAATCTTCTAACTCCTGCACCAACTATTAACATGAGTTCTAAGAGATTATAGGCATTAACTATGTTATCAGAGGTATATCTGATTGTGAGCCCATCTATACGTTCTATACCTGGTATAGCCTCTATAAAGTCTACTATTAGGCTATCAGTAAATTCTATTGAAATGTCAAAAGGCCCTTTGGGGGCGAAAGGCTTTATCTCCTTCCTCTCGACTTTCTCAAGGGCTTTCCTTACAGCCTCCTTAATGGTATTAGCTATCACTAGAGGATGTTTAATTAAAGCAGCACTACGTGATAAGCTTTTCTTAGTTATTACTACTTCTATATTAGGTATAAGGGATTTTGCATGGGCAACTAACTTATCATCACCTGTAACTAATGCAACAGGGACCTTGTAGTATCCAGCTACAGCACTATTAAGCCAAAATTCACTAACTTCTTCACCATTTACAATAACTCTTTGAATTAATACACCACTCATTGTATGATCCCAAATTGAGTGCGCCACTCCTTTCCTAGAGTGATATCCTAAGAAGAAGGCAGCATCAAACCCTTTATCTATAAGGCTAACCATAGAGATAGGCTTAGGGGAACCATAGACTATCTCAACATAATCTGGCAACTCGTTTACGAGAAGGTTCGTCATATTAGCATGAGCATCATTTACGACTATATATTCTACACCATATGCCTTAGCTGCTTCTACTGCGGCCTTTACTTCGAGAGTCATTAGCTTTCTTGCTTGATTGTAATCACTTTTTCCCCTGCTTAACTGAGACGATGAAACGATACCTGCTATCCCCTCCATATCAACAGATATATATAGACGCATTATCCCCCCACTAGACCTCTCTAAAATATGTAAAGAAAAATAAAAATTGTTCAGGTCGTAGACATAAAATAGGTCACTTCTGATTTAAAAGCTAGTGATGAATAATGAGTTGTCAATGATTCTAAAGAGGGTAGATGAGGAGGGATTCCCGAATTGCAGTATCAAGAATTAACAGATTATTTAAAGATTATACAAATCATCGATCGTTTAAAAGAGGCGCCTTACTTACCTACTCCATCGTATGTAATTGAAGAGATGCTAAGGATGGCAAAACCCAAATCTGGTGAATTATTAATAGACTTAGGATGTGGTGATGGTAGGATACTTATCCTAGCAGCTAAAAAGTATAAATGTAGATGTAGAGGTTATGAAGTAGACCCAAGGTTAGTAAGACTATCACTTAAAAAGGCTAAGGAGGAAGGAGTAGCTAACTTAGTAGAAGTAATAGAGTGTGATATATTTGAAGCATATATAAGCGATGCCGATATCATAACTATCTATCTTTCACCTACGATTATGAGAAGGATAAAATTCAAGCTAGAGACAGAAGCTAAGGAGGGAGCGCGGATAGTATGTCATGATTATCCTATACCTGGTTGGAACCCAGTTCAAATAAGAGAATTACCAACTAAAGGCATTCATATTCATAGATTATATCTATATTATGTAATGTGATATTTAGTAATGGATGATGAGGGCGTTGAATGCGGAGCTCCGGGAGATACCGGGGGTTGACGATAGGAGCAGGTCTGACTTCTAATACGCCTTAACCTTGAGTTTCTCATCATCTTTAAAAATGAAGAAAGACTTATGTGCTAATTCTGCAAATCATTACTCAGATCAAGATGGAGTCTGTAGAAGAAACATTACGCCGTAGAGTATTAAAAGTCCTTGAGAATAGCTCAGAGCCCCTTACGGTAAATGATATTATGATGGAACTAGGCCTTAAACCTAGCTTTCGTAAACTAGTCTATGAAAGCTTATCCCACTTGGCTAAGAGCGTTAGAAGAAAAAGTAAAGGAAGGAAAGCCTTAGTAATGAGAGCTCCTTACTGTCTAAACTGCGGATATGTATTTAGAGATCTTAAGAGAATAAGAAAGCCTAGTAAATGTCCTAAATGTAAGAGCGAACGAATAACCCCTCCAGCGTTTATGCTTGTAAAGATACAGGATTGAAATGTAGAATTGATCTAAATTATTTCCTAATATGACAAGGTTAGATATTCGTAGAATTAGGAAAATGTGATAAAAGGTCATGCCGGGAGTAAGACATCATCAGTTCAGCCCACCAGGCGTAGGCATCATCCCTTATAAAACCGAAATTTATGCTGATATATAAACATTAATTGAATTCAGTTTAAGGAGTTACTATCGGTGAATAGTCTTCTAGAAACATAGGAGCATAGATGTATGCGTTTATCCATCCATTTTTAGGGTCTACTATCTCTTTCCATCCACTTCCTCCTTGGGGGTTGTAGTCAAATATTACAGTCCAGTAGGAGAGGAATGTACTCTCATAAACACTCCTATAGACGTTATAGTCCCAGAAAACATACTCAATACTACCTTGTAGTTCTCCTCCAGAGCCGTATTTTGTTGATACGAAACGAGGTAAAAGACTACTACCTGCAGTACTGTATAATAATTGTACCCCAGACCGACTCAATACTATCGCTCTACCGATCTTTTCATCTTGCCATCTCCAATATGTGATCATGAAATTTGGATATTTTTCCTCTCTTACAGTCTGAATTTCATTTATATTAAAAGGCGTGTTACCTGTGCTATTGAATTTATCTATATAAGCGAACCATTCAGAGAGACCTCTTCCCATAGACATACATAGCCAATAGCCATAATCACTATGAGATTTCTTCCAGTATATGTACGTAAGGATGGGTATGTATCTCGTATCATTTATTATTTGAACTATAATTAGGGTATCATAATAATCATCGTGAGGATCTCCATTTTCAACATATACATTACCAACAAGAGTTGTATTGAGGACAGCAAATATCCTGATAGGAGCTTGTATCCAAGTATACCTTAGATAATTATGGTATATTTCCCATGTACCATATGGTCGGTATTTACCTAGATAGTATCTACCGCTACTATAGTAGATCCCGAAAGCATGTATATTATAAGGCCCAAAAGCGTAGTCAGTTACAGGATCCCGCATAACAAGTGCAGCAACACCGTGATAATTAACATATCCTCTTGATTGGGGATGTTCAAGATCTATAAACTCTACATCATAAAGTGGGTGTCTTACATCCTTATGTTCATCATCATATATGTATGTTATTAAAGAAGAATAAATCTCAGGTTCTGCATCCAAGTCGTCTTCCCACCATATAGTAACTAGTTGCTTTACTACATTTAAGTAAGGAAACTTAACTTGAAACACTAGTCTAGTTTTAGGACTAAAGTCCATTTGTGGGTCTGATAAACTCTCAGGAATCCAGATTTTATATCCATGCCAAGTAACTCTTCTCCATTCCTCATACTGAACGGGGCGTTTTTTCAGAGTCTCTAAGGTGCCATCGCTAGTTACATTCACGCGCAATTGCTTTATTGGCATGAATGGTATTGGTGGCAGCTTTAAGTTATTTTCTTTTTCAAGCTGTATTCCTAACCAGTAAATATTTAGATCCCATGTAAACTCTAGGGTATAAACTTCATGCGCTGTATTGCTTGGCCTTGTAATCTTACTACTACCAGCTGTAAGAGATGTAGGAATTCTTCTCTTTATTCCAAATGCTATATGAGTATAACTACATGCCTCAACTACTATACCTCTATGATCCTCTATAACGACTAATACAGGAACGTATTCTCGATCTTCTAATGAGTCATATAACGGCTCGATATATGGTTTAAATTGAATAATGTACTCTCCATTTCCAATATAGGTAATATTAATTATCTTTGCGAGCGCCCAATAAGCTTCTCTAGGTATATACACTTCTATACGTCCTCTCGTTGTGAGATAGGGATAAGGAACTTCAGAATCATATAGAACTCCTATATGTATTGATGTCCAATTACCCTCTAAGGAAGCGTTATAATCAGGGTATATTGTGAGAACTAAGCCTACCGTTACTTCACTTCTCCAGCCATAAAAGCCTGCATTACTTAGATTAAGTAGTAGATAAGCATCTATTATAGAGCAACTTGAGGGGTAATACCAAAAAGCTTTCATAAGATCTCCGTACTTCAAAAATCTAGGTCTTCCTAAGATCCTAGTTAAGTTCCTCTCAGCTGATTCTATGCTTACCTGAACACCATAACCAACATAGGCTTCAGTAATAAAAGTTTTCCATAATTCTAAGTACTTGATACCTATCTGTCTCGCTACTGTGAAGTTGTGCTTATTGTACAGAGTAAGTCCTTCTTCTTTATACTTACTAAGCATTTTCTCATATCTTGTATAGTTAAAGTATGCTCTTGTAGCAAGGGATAGTACGTGAGTCAGAGCTCTCTTAAAATCCGCAGTTATTGAGGCTATAGCCTCCCTAATGACGATACTTCTTGTTTTAAGATATACTAGACGAGCTTCATAAATCATTACAACTACACTTAGTAATAATATTGCTATAATAAGTGAAGTCGCTAATAATATCTGACCTCTTCTATCCGCCATAGCCGATCACCATATCTATTTTCAAGAAGGTACCTTTGCCTTCATCAGGTCCTAATACGCATACATATGTGTAAGTTATAGCTTCGGCTTCTACAAGCTTGATATTCTTCCAATCTACAAGATTTGTAATAGGTTTCGCATTGAGTTTAACCCATCTTGTAGTACCGTTTTCTAAAATGAGGAACTCATATACATCTACTTTAAAAAGGACGTTAGGAGGCAGACTTAGGGAAAAGAATAAGCTTAGCTCATCTTCCCAAGTCCTATTCTCTATCATACCTCCTATTATTATATCTTCGAATACTCCTGTATCGCTAAGGCTATTTAGTACATTATAAGCTAATCTCCTAAGATCCGAGGTCTCCCTTAGATATATGGAGCGTAAAGGTATGGTCAGATTCATGATTATTATTAATGCAATAGTCATAACAGCTGTAGCTAATACTGATTCCATGAGCCTAACTTGACCCCTATTATCTAACGTCCTAAGCTTTTTCATTCACTTAACCTCCATAAAGAAAATCTTACTATATAGGGGAAGCCAGATATATAGGCAAGTCTTGTAAGCACCACAACGTTTGCAGGGGAGCGAGCCTCACCACCATAGCTTATATTCACTTCGGGAAGTCTACTAACCACGATAGGTACTATACCACCTAGCCATTGTCCTATAGCTATTATGTGCGAAGTGGTATCTTCAATATGATCCAGCCTGAATACCTTATATTTGAAGGCTCCACGGTTTATTACATAATATGCGGGTGGAGCTTCTGTATCATTAGGAAGTAGCTCAGAAATCTCTACTGGTAATAAGCTTTCACATGATGGCATCACCTGTAGTACTTCATTTTTCATCAAGGTAGCGCCTTGAGGTATAAGGCTTAAATTTGCTTGTAATATTAAGTAATTCCCGACGACATATCCCACCAAGGGAGTTGCACTCTCACTTTCAGCGTATATATTCGCTATACGAATATCGTGCCAATTAACATATGGAATTATGACACTGAGAAGTTTACTTTCCTGTCCAAAATTAGACTCTCTAGCATATTTCTCTACCTCGCTACGTAGATCTACTATGCATTCGCCAGTAAGGTTTGTTACGCTATATTTTAAGATAGCGATTTTTATCTCTACAGGCTCCTCTCCTCCTACTCCTGGTTTCACGCCTATTGCTATGTATGCTACGTTAACCTTAGCAAACGGGATGCCTGCTCCAAAATAATTCATTAATTTTATTTTAATCTTTACAGGAAAGTTTTTACCTAAGATCTTATCATACTCAAGTACTTCAATATTACACTTAATATATGGTTCAATTTCGAGCTTGAATCCATATGATTCATCTAGTCCTAATAGAGTACTTACTTCATTTCCATTCACTAATAATGGATTGGGTAACTGAGTAAGGTTCATAAGCCGTATTACTTTATCTATATCAAGCTCATAGGGTGTCCTAGATTCGTATTTAGCTAGACCGAAATCGTAAAGAGTAGCATTATATTCATCGAAATTAGAGCCCCAGTCAGGAGGGTATCCAGGAGTTAGCAGTATTTTGTCTATAATACGCTCGGCCACTGTATAAAGTTGCTCTTCCTCTATATGAATCACATCTCTCATAAACACTACTAAGGAATAATTTGTGATTATCAGTAACATTACCATGGATAATGTAACTCCCAAATATTCAAGTAAGGCGTGCATTGCTCTCAGACCTCCCTACCTAATGCTAAGAAATATACATCATTTTCTTTGAACAATACTATCATTGGTCTCTCACAGGGGAGTGTTAAGCTTGGACCATAAACAAGTCGCCGTTTCTGATCCTGAATTGTACAATTAAGAACCCTAAACAGATTGGGGTTTAGACCTAATACGCTCGTTACTTTTACTATTTCATTTCCTTCTAGATATACTTCTAGCACTATACTTCCCTTATCCTCCTTGAGCTTAATTACATAGCTCTTAGAGTTTATATTCTGTGGGATGTTTAAGTCCATAAGGGTAAAGTCTTCCTCCCCTAGCGTATGAATGGATACTACTTCTATGATTTCCTTAGCTACGGATTCAGCTACCTCTTTAAGTTCTGTTCTATGGATTTGGAGAGATATTATATTGAGTATTCCTTCTGCATAAAGAGAAACTATTATCATTATTGATAGAAGACCTAAGGTTCCCCATATGTGAGAGAAGACTGTGTGGGGCATAAGAACCTCACCCTAAGGTGCTAACTTCTATGTTAGCTACTTTAACTAATACTAATATGCCATTTACCTCATTATCGGCAGAATATACGTTCTGGAAGGAGACCTCACCATTAACATATACTGTTATTGTAACTTCACTTCCATTAATGTAATATTCTCTTAATGAAAGTCCAATGTTTCTGATAACTACAGAAATAGTCGAAGAACCACTTGTAACTCCCATGGTCATATTTATATATGATATTTCGAAAGAGGAGTATCGCTTTAATGTGCCATTAACTAATATGCTATAAATTCCTAAGTAGCTTATCCGGACTCTCTTACATGTCAATATGGTAACCGCGCCTTTATCGAAGGTTTCATAAACGAGTGTAATAGGCTCGCCTGCCATGACAACATATCTTTTAAGCTCAGAAGTGTAATCCACTACTCCTTCAGGATATAGTACTCGTAAAGAGGCAGATGATAATAAACTTCCACCTTTAACCATTAAAGCATCTGGTTTATCATGAAGAACTTCAATATCATTGACTTTAACTACTATTTTGTCTTTATAATCCCTTACGAAGTCAAGCCTAGTAGTACGTAAATTAAATCTTACATATTTAGCTCCTCCACTTCCAAGAGCTATCTGTTCAATAGCATCTGCAGTATATATAAGAAGGCGCTTTGCGTTTTCATACTCAGTGGCCTGTGCATGATACTCTATGATGCTATCACTTATGAATAAAGATATGTAAAGTATAGAGAGCATTATACCTGTCAGAACCACGGATGTTATCACAGGAGAGCTCCCTCTTCTTGAGTTAAGCATAACTACCCACCTAATACGATAAACTTTGATAATGACGGAGAAATCATCATAGCCAGAAGCGTGATGATCACGAGTAGTAGGGCATGAACGAATCCACTATATACTCTTTCATTAGAGATTTTCCCAGCAGCAAGTCCTGTCATATATGAATTTAAAACAATAGGTGGAAGGAACGTTCTAGTAAGGGTTATTACGCTTACGCTCATATGAGCTAATCTCAAGATATTATTCATAAAACCTATTAACATTACAACTACACATGTCGTGATAATAGAGCCTATATATGGTATCAAGATTAGAGGTCTAAGCATACGTTTCTTCTCTCTTTCTACGAGCTCTATCATCTCTGCAAAGCTTGCCAGGCTCTCTAACGTTTCAGGCATTCCGCCGCCTACTTCGATACTTTCAACTAGCAAGAAGATTATGATCCTAGCTAACCAACTTCTAACGTTCTTAGCGAAGTCATCATAAATACTCGAGAGAGGTCTACCCCACCCCAGCTTTTTAGCAATCAGTTTTAAGTGTTTTGAAAACTTTCCATAATCTCTCCTAGATAGGCTGATTATACACTTCTCAGGAGACATACCTGTCTTTCTTACTTCAACAAGGTCCCTAAGGAAACGTGTTATGCCAAACTCTATGCCCCTGTATTCCCTTAATATATGCTCTGACCATACACAAGCTGGAATTAGACCTATCATCATTGCTAATGCAAGCCCCACACCAGTCTCGTATCCCTCACTAAGTCCCATAAGCTCTACAATGGAGTAAATAAAGCTCTTTGTTCTTTCGAAAATTGCACCTTGTAATGGTATAAAGAATGGCATTACAAAGAATGTAGACAGTAGGACAGTAAGTGGGACTGAGACTGCAAAATAAATGTAGTAAGGTCTATAATCAGATACTGGATATTTGGGTTGCATTATATCTGCTAAGTATATGAAGACACCTGAAATCAGAGGCATAAGAACATAAGAAAATACGAAGAACTCCCCTCCACTCATTAGAGGTAATGCAGCCTGTATTAAAGCTCGATTTATTATAAACATCGAATATATTGAAAGCGCAAGTAATACTACTACTGCCATATAAGCCTCCATTATCATTCCTATTCTCTCAGCTATAGCTCTAATCTCAGAGATTCTATCCTTGAACAGAACTTCCGTCTCTCTCTGTAAGTAGTGAATAACATCTCCCCCTGCCCTTAGAGTTGCGACATATCCTAACATTAATTCCCTGTACTGTCTATTAGGGACATTCTTAGCGGATTCTTCAACAGCAGTTAGTGGATCTTTACCAAAAGCTCGTACATTAATGAAGAACTTCAAAGCTTCTCTTTTAACCTCTCTAAACAAATACTCTGGTGCCTTAGCTAATCTTTCAAAACTTACGTATGGTGATATGCCACCTGAAGCCATAGTAGAAATGTAAGCTGCTAGATAAGGTACCTCTAGACTTAGCTTAGAAGCCCTATTTGCTTTATTCATAGATGGTATAGAGGCCATTATAAGTACCACTAAAAACGGTATGATACCAGAAATAGTAATCAATAAGAGTAATAGAAGGGGCCTCGGCATAGCCTTTGCAAATAACGAAATTCCTGGTATGTACATTATATCCATATTCACAAGTAGCACCATAAGAGAAAAACCTAGAGAAGATAGTAACGTTGTAAGGAATACAAATCCCATAATTGAAGCGTAAACCTCCGGGTGGACTTGCATATTGGCTACTTTAATATCCGTATCGATATTTCTAAAGAGTTTAAGAAAACGTTTTCCTAACCACCAGAAATGTGCATAAGCAAAACCAGCTATATTCGTTCTCACTCTCTAACCCCCTTTCGACCTACTCTTAATGTGGGATGTGCTCGCATACTACTCATTACAAGTTTTTTCACCTTGTCTGGGAACATGTAGAAACGTGTAATCATCCTTGAAACTTCTCTATAGTCGCGAATCTTACACGCTTTCATCCATTCGAGAACAAGCCTTCTCTCTTCTATCTCTTTCATGAAATAGTCTTTGGGCTTACCAGTTCTTTCAGCAATAATATTTAGGAGGTAGCTCTCATTAACAACCTTATGCTTATCCTCTACAGGATTCCATCTAATTAACTCCAAGTAATCGTTGTAATCCCTTATTTCCCATACAGTCTTTATTCGCCTAGTAAATCCGCCCTTAGGGAGAGGAACTCTAGCTATATAGATGACTATGTTCATGAGAGGGATATACGGTTCTGAGACATTCATAGGAGGACTCATAAGTCTTCTAACAGCGTTTTCTAAGCTATCAGCATGAAATGTAGAAAGACCACCATGCCCAGTAGCCATTGCTTGAAAAAGTACAAAAGCTTCTTTACCTCGTATCTCACCAACAACAATATAATCAGGTCTATATCTTAGTGAGACTCTAACTAATTCATATAGGTCTATTTCTCCCCTTCCTTCCTCTCCCAGTCCATAGCTTTCTCTACTAACTAATTGAACCCAATTTTCATGCTCTATGTTTATCTCTGGTGTTTCTTCTATTGTAACTATCTTGAAACTAGGCTTGACAAAGTTTAGCAAAGCATTAAGAAGTGTAGTTTTTCCACTTGCAGTGCCGCCTATAATCATCATGGTCATCTTATTCTCGAGCATAAGCCATAGGTAAGCTGCAGTCCATGAGTCTATAGTGCCATACTCCATCAACTCTATTATTGAGAGAGGTTTCTCTCTAAACTTCCTTATAGTGAACGTACTCCCCCTAGGAGATACCTCCTCACCATAAGTAGCCGCTAGTCTATGCCCACCAGGAAGCCTAGCATCCAAGATAGGAAAGGCTGCTGAAATATGCTTACCCGCTATATGAGCTAATTTAACAATAAACTCCCTAAGATAATCATGAGATAGAAAAACTACATTAGTAGGCATACTCTCATACTTTCTATGCCAAACATAAATCGACTTACCAACACCATTACAAGAAATATCTTCAAGCATAGGGTCCTTCATAAGAACATGAATAGGACCATATCCTAAAAGATCACGTTCAACATAATAAACTATCCTATCCCAACTCCCCTCAGGTAACTTCTTAAAACTCCCTCTATACTTTTCAAGTAAACGTCTAGCCTCATTAAGAACATGATCTCTAACGTCCTCCTCTATAGAAGGAGGAGGATTCATTTCTACCGTAAGAATACTAATAAGCTTATCGACAACTTCTCTTTCCTCAAGAGTAAGCTTAGCTTCATCAACAAAGTATACAAGTTGCCCACCCAATTCAGGAACAGAAGCTATCCTAACCTTAGCAAAAGGCTCAACAACCCAATATTCCTCAACTACTTCATAATCCTCCTTAAGAGGAAGAAAACATACAGGCTCACTACCAACCTCTACTTCAATACCCCAATACGGAATCGACACCTTCTCAGTCTTAATCACTTTAGGCATCTTATTCTTAGGCATTACGTAATCCTCCCCAGTAGTTAAAAAAGTATATAAGGTATTTTGTCAATAGCAAAAAAGTCAAGAATACCTTCCTAAGGGAGAGTAACGAGCTTTGG
>CAZFCQ010000014.1:40471-49395 GCA_964517845.1 uncultured Thermoprotei archaeon
TGTCAATAGCAAAAAAGTCAAGAATACCTTCCTAAGGGAGAGTAACGAGCTTTGGGTACTCCTTACCACTAGCAGAATGAAGCTTTATCTCTATACTCTGACCCGCCATTGTACCTGAAAGGTAGACTGTTATAGTTACGCTACTACCAGGATCTATCTTAAGTTGAGAGCTAGCATCTGGTACTAAAGAGTTAATTGGATTTACCTTAGTAGTCTGATTTGAAACTTCGAATTCCCAGTATCCATTAATAGAGGTAGGCGATATGAAAATACCATCTATAGTTACTGTTGTTGTTCCAGAATTCTTTATGGTAACCTCCACTTTATGAACATAGTCGAATTGATTATCATCAAAAGTAAGTGTGTCCTCCTCAGCAACCGGTATTGCAGCGACTATCTGTACTTGCTCTACTTGCCCAGTAAATATTCCCACTACGCCTGTCATCCAAAACGCTACAGCCATAGCGACTGCTATAGCAACCGCGACGATTATGACCGTGGAAATGACAGGGCTTATGCCTTTCCTATTATCTAATAACTTACGCATATGAATCACCTCTTAATCTCATGTTCTTTGTGAATTCCACAGGGAAATACTTTATCTTGCAGAAACTTTCCAAATCTTGAAACTATTTAACTTTTATCATTGTATACTAATAAAAGTACAAAATTCAGTAGTAAAATGGAAGTAAATTTAAATTACCACCATAGAAAAAGTGTAATAGCGGAGTGCAGGGTTGATGTGCCTTGATCATGGATAAAATCGACCTTTTAGATGCTAAAATACTAGAGAACCTCTATAACACAACGAATATCTCTGAGATAGCACGGCGAATCGGCGTATCTGACGAAACTGTAAGAAGAAGAATCCAGAAATTGTACAAATATGGCAGAGTAGTAATAGAGCCTAATTACTTTGCATTAGGCCTCAGCTATGCTGCATATATAAGTAATTGGCCTAGTGAACATACAATTAGACTTCTTGAAGAGTGTTATGCAAGAGGCATATTAAGGTTGATAACTCCTAAAGGATACAAGATCTTCCTTACATTAATACCTCCTCTTGATTCAGAAGTGACAATAAGAGTTATATTAGAAAAATTATTAGGCCCAGGAGAGTATATCCCTTTAAAGAACCCCATTAAATGGAGACCTTTAGCTAAGTTCTTTAATATGAATACTCAAACTTTTGAATATTCATGGAATGAGTTCATAAAGGGAATTCTCAATGGAGAAATACCTTATGTAGATAAGCTTAATGAAAATGAAATCACATCAAAAAGACTGTTGGATCCCATAGATTTAGCTATAATAGAAGAGTTTCAGATAGATGCTTTAACTCCTTTGACAAAGATAGCAAGAGAGTTAGGAATTTATCAACAGAAGTTATGGTATCATTATTCAAAGCATGTTAAGCCTATTATTAGGCATAATGACGTAAATATAGCCTTCCTTCCACTTAATGAAGCACCAGCAACTTTACATAGAATAAAATTCAGTAACTATGAGGGCTTAACTAGGTTCGCTTCGCTGAGTAAATATAACCCCTTTATACGTGCCATTATGCCTTCAAGATATCAACTTGAAGTATTATTGGTAGCTCAATTTCCCATAATCCAATTTATGCACTTTACGAAGATACTTACTACCCTTTACGAAGTTAATATCATTAAAGATTATAAATGGGTAGGATTCATAGATCCTAACTTTATTAGAGCGTATACCGTGCCTAAAGAACTCTTTGTCGAAGGTAAATGGATAATAAAGAAAAATGTTCTGGAATTTGCGCAAGCTCAACTTCAAGGCACTTCAAAAAGAACAATTAAGACTTTTCTAAAATGGAAACGGTATCGTCACAGGCTTTAGCATATTTTATATTCCCCCCATCTCCCCTTTTTATTTCTCCACAGATTTTATGGACTACTGATTGTATTTTACTAATTTTTGTTTAAAACCTTTATGGTTGCGAGTCTTGCTTATAGGCAGAGCTCTAAATACGCGGTGCTGATAAAGACCATTAAATAAGTTAAGATGTTAGAAATTTAGTAAGGGTTTTTATTATTCATCTTATTGATTTCTGAGTATTCATTTACTTTCTTCTCCTCTGAGTAACTGTAAGAATTCCTCTCTTAATTTTACGAGTTTCTTTTTATCTTCACGGTATCTGATAATTATTCTCTTTCCTTCCAATCGTTTAACTAATCTTGACACTTTAGCTGGTGAGAAGCCTGTTTTCTCTGCTATTTCTGATTGGCTAAGCATTCCTGCTGTAAGTAGGACATTGACTATTTTCTTCTCGCTAGGTGTTAGCATCTGCAATAGTTCTTCTTTAGTTTTTACAAAGACTACCATGGGTATGGTGAACCTAGTGGTGCCTACTATTACGAATAATAAACCGATTGAGATCATTATTACAAGACCTACTATTATGATCGGAGATAATCGTGAGAATATTATGAGAAGTATTATGCCCAGGAGCATCATTATGGTACCAGTGAAGACTATGCCTAGATTTATGATGTCCGTGAATTTGTCTTCTTTACTCACGATAGAGCCCCTAGATCTTTCTTCTAGAATTATCTTCTATTTAGTATTTTTAACATTATGATATATATCAATTTTTATGCTTGGTAGTACATCTTATATCAGGGCAACATTATGAGAGAAACTGTATTCCTAATTAAAACTAAGAGAGAACCCTCGGTCAAGGATATAGAGAGAGCAGTTAGTAAGTTATTAGATATGATGGAAGAAACCCGTAAAGGGCTCTTTGATAGAGGGACAACTATCCTAATTAAACCCAATGTTACAATGGGATCCCCCTGGACTACTGGAACTACTACATGTCCCTATGTAGTTAGCAGTGTTGCTAAGTGGTGTTTGAAAAGAGGAGCAGGGGATGTCATAGTAGGAGAAGGATCAATGATAGGAGTTGACACCATGGAAGCTTTCAAAGCCTGCGGTTTTGATACTTTAGCAGAAGAAGTCGGTTTTGGGCTTATAGATTTAAATAAGGAACCTACAGTGAGGGTAGGAGTACCTGATGGACTTGTTACTAAAGAGTTATACATCAATAAGAAAGTTTTAGACGTGGATTTTGTAGTAGATATAGCCAAGCTTAAGACGCATATTCTAACTCTTGTTACTTTGGGTATGAAGAATATGAAAGGTGTTCTACCTCATAAAGAAAAACGTCGCTTACATTTTATAGGTTTAGAGCGGGGGATAGTAGATCTCATTTCTGTTGTAAGACCTAATTTAACAATAATTGAAGGTATTATAGGCCAAGAGGGGCTAGGTCCTTTGAGTGGGGATCCTGTAGAAATGGATCTCCTTATAGGAGGATTTAATGTAGTTGAGACAGATGCTATAGGATCTTACGTTATGGGTATAGATCCAAAAGAGGTATTGCATTTGAAATTAGCTAATGAAAGGGGACTTGGTGAGATAAATATTGAATATGTTAAAGTGTATGGTGAAAGAATAGAAGATGTGAAACGAAGATTTAAAAGGCCTCCTACTTCAGTAGAAGAAGAATACCCTGGTGTGAGGATTATAAACGGAGATGCGTGTAGTGGATGTATTGGTGCCATTATGGTAGCTTTAAAGAGAATGAAGGATAGCCACGAGCTAGATAAGCTTATAGAGACCTATAATGAATTAACGATATTAGTTGGTCCAAGAGCTTCTTTACCAAGGAATGTTAAGGGAATAGTAGTTCTATGTGGTAAATGTTTATTAAGACTACAAAAGAGGGGAATTTTCATACCAGGATGTCCTCCGCAAGGTCTTCTAATAAGGGATGTGTTAAGAATGAAAATTGGTTTAAAGCCGTTATATATTGATAAAACAATCTTAGAGGAGGCTAGAGAAGTTTATGGTTCTTAAGATATATAGTACTCCATTTTAACAGATTTATTTATATTAATTCCAAGCATAAATATTAACCTGCTCTGAGAGTTAACTAAGAGGTTAGATTTTGAGTCAACTTGTAGATAGTTGTTGCTTTTATCAATGTGAGTCGGTACCTGAGTTGACTATTGTTATAAATGAAAGGAACTATCGCATCTGTCTTAAACATTATCTTTTCATAATTAAACTACTTGATAAAGCTTGCAATAAACATGGTAAAAGTAGTCTAGATGATCTAAAGATTTATGAGAAGGATGGTAAAGTGATTAAGCTCGAGATCTAATGTTCATCTTAGGTTTTCTTAATAGGAAAAACTTTTTATAGGTTCGTGTTTTTTACATTTGTCATCATTTAAAGGTGATACCTATGTACTTCATTCCTATGTTTGACCCTCTACAGAGGTTTCAATGTCTTCGTTGTGGGAATTGTTGTGGCAGACATCTCAAGGAGTGGTGGCTTGAGATATTGCCATCAGAGGTGCAAGTGTTAAGAGAGATTGGCTCTGCATCAGCAATAAGGAAAGTTAATGGTAAATATTTTCTAAAGAGAAAGGAAGATGGCTCTTGTGTTTTCCTAAGAGAAGATAATTTATGCAACTTAAGGACTGAATACGAGTGGTATCCTTTAAGTTGTAAACTCTTCCCACTAGGCATTCGAGTGATCAATTCAACGCTAATCATATTCTTAAATGAAGCTTTTGCAAAGAAAGTGGGATGTAAAGGTTTAGGTAAGGGAGAGACTTTAGGGGCTCAGATAGACGAAGTTCTAGATGCCTTAAGGAAGGCGGGCATTATAGAAGAATACTATGTTCGGCTTAAATAAGTTTAAAGTGTTTTTACTTTTTAAACTTACTCAGGGGAGTTAGTCCTGGATCTTAAACGAGTAATTAAAGATAATATACCTAAGATATTCGAAGAAAAGTTTGGTAGTAAATATAAGCTTATAAAGATATCTAAATTAGGTGGTATAGGCAATACAAACTTTAAGGTATCTCTGATTAACACTGAAGGAAGAATTGAAAGGTTTGTGATTAAGGTATATTCAGGTAATTTAAGAGAAGCTAAGCATAAGCTCTTGAAGGAGCTCTTTCTCTTCGATATTCTTAGAAGGTATAATATAGGAACTCCTAAAGTAGTATTCAAAGATACTGAAGGAGAGTTAATTGGTAGGCCATTTTTAGTTAAACAGTGGATTTATGGTGAAAGTGCAGATAAAATCATAGAAAGAAGTTATTGCTCCTTACCATGTATAAAGCTTATTTCTAAAACTCTAGTCAAGGTGCATAAAGTCCCTCTAGACGTTATAGATAAGTCCCTTTTTAAGATTCCTAAGAATATCCATGAACGCATAATTTCAGAGCTGATGCTCATTAAGGTTCTCTCAAAAAGACTTAAGTTAAGACTAGACTCTGTGCTATCATGGCTTAAAGACAATATACCAAGATCTAAGAGACTCGTTCTACTTCATGGAGACTATAATCTCGATAATATTCTGATCGATAAGAGATTAAAATTATACTTGGTTGACTTAGAGAGCGCTAAAGTGGGAGATCCTATGGATGACCTTAGTTATAGCTATATCTTCCTTAAGTTTAAAGAAAGACAGAGCAGAAAGCTCAGAGGTATAGCTCCTAAATTTCTATTAGAGTACGGAAGTTGTCTTCCCATAGATTATGATATGCTGGAGTATTATAGGTTATTCAATGCCACTAAGCTTATGGTCTTTCTAATATACTTAAGGAAATATCTAGTTAAGAAATACCTTATCCTCTATCCATTACTAGATACATTATTTCTAAGGCCTATGATTAACTACCTTAAGGAGATAATTAAAAGTTATATACCAGGAATAGAAGTCCTTTAGGGTGATTCCTAGGAGAGAAGCCACACTATACACGATAGGACATTCTAATAGAGACGCTTCTCGCTTCATTAATCTCTTAGAGATCTATAGAGTAAAGATCTTGATTGATGTTCGAAGATATCCTCATTCCAGAAAATATCCTCATTTTAACAAAGAGCATCTCGAAAAGATCCTACTTAATAAAGGTATAATATATTACTGGTTAGGAAAGGAGTTGGGAGGATGGCGTAAGTATAAAGGAGAAAGTATAAGTGGTTGTCTTAAAAGTCCTGGATTTAGAGCTTATGTAGAACATATGAAGACAGAGGTATTTAAGAGAGGTATTTCCGTGGTAATAAAATTAGCCAAGAAGGACGTTACAGCAATAATGTGTGCTGAAAAATTCCCGTGGAAGTGTCATAGATACTTCATATCTGACTGGTTATTAGTTCACGGATTTAGAATAATTCATATAATCGATGAGCATAGGACTATAGTACATAAGCTGTCTAGATGTGCTAAAATAGTAGACGGAGAGCTAGTCTATTACTGAAGATGTGCTCTTCGGTGAATGTAGGATGTTTTTACGCGTTAATTGTCGTTTAAACGATAAGTACTGTGCTAAATGTTGCTATGGAACTGAGATGCCATTAAGTAAGGAGGATATCCTCAATATTGAGAAGTTGGGCTATAAACGAGAAGAATTTGTTGAGATGAGAAACGGTATCCCTCGTCTTAAGAATGTAAATGGACATTGTGTATTCCTAGACGTGTCTACAGGTAAATGCACGATATACACAACCAGACCAACCGGATGTAAGCTTTATCCCTTGATTTTTGTTAAAGGAATAGGTGTACAGTTAGATCCTCTTTGTCCAAAGTCTGAGTATATAAACCGTGAATTAGTATCTAGGCTAATTCCAAGGCTTATAGAATTTTTAAGAAAACTTGAAAAAGAGTATAATGTAAAGGTATTGTAGGCTAATTATGAGGATAAAAGGCGTACTCTTTGACTTAGATGGCACATTACTTGATAGCAAGGAGGCTATAGTAGCCTCCTTTAAGAAGACAGCTAAAATATTAGGAATAAGCTTAGATGAAAGGAAAGTGAGAAGGTTAATAGGTATTCCATCAAGAGAGATTATAAAGGCAGCTACATTGACTCAATTAAGTGAGGAAATAATAACAGCCTTCGTAAGATTAAGGCGTCAGATATTTGAAGAGATATGGCGAAAAGAGGTACAGCTTTATCCAGATGTAATTCCAACTCTAGAAAGGCTACAAAAAAGAGGCTTTCTTCTAGGGATAGTCTCCTCTAATATATCGAGTAGACTCAAAGCTATGGTTTCTTACTTCAATCTTAATAAGTATATGTCAGTTGTGGTAGGATATGAGGGGGGAATGAGGCCTAAGCCCTATCCTGATATGATACTATTTGCTCTAAGAAAATTGAACTTAACTCCAGATGAAGTGATCTATGTAGGTGATAGTGAACAAGACTATATGAGTGCGAAAAATGCAGGAACACTCTTTATAATGGTGGATAGGGAAGGTAAATATACTCAGGCACCATTTCCTATAATTAAAAGTCTTTTTGAATTGCTAAGTATAATGAATGATAATGCTTAATAACATAAGAAGACTAAGAAATGGAATCTTATTTTCTAGTAAATCACTTCTATTAAAAAATAGTATTAGGAAGAATCTAAGATGTACCTCGTTATGATGTGAGTGTGAGTTAAAAGGGCAATATCTTATGCTCGATATAGAGAATAAAGATCATCAACTCTGGGATCTCTGAAAGTACATTATGCACATCATATTTTCTCTCTCGGGCTAAGAGGGCTACTAGAAAACCCTGAAAATTCAGGGTTTTTACGACTATCCTTAGCTTTAATTAGGAGTGTTTTATCATTAATCTTAGAGACCTCGTACCTAGTACTGAAAGGACTATATCCGAAATATTCGTTGTTAAGAACGGGATATGTGTATATGTTTATACTTCATCCATAGTCTTAGTTATCTAGAAGATCTGATACGGATATTATCATCTTCAACTTTGCCAAGCCCAAGATACGCTTAGTGAATAGTTCCATGCTGTCGCTAGTATTATCCCAAAGATGTTAGATATTAGATAATGCATCTTACAGAAACTAGTGAGGAACCATAGCGTCATAACATTGATAACTAGTCCTCCTAGACTTACAATGTTATACTTCATTATCCTCATTAGCACTTTTCTTGCTCTACGGGACTTTATTCTATCCTTAAAAGTCCACAGTTCATTAAATGTGAAATTTGAAAGTATTGAGACTTCAACACTAATGAGTGATGAGATAATATAGTAAATTTTCATTAACTCTGTTAATACCCAGAGTAAGCCTTCATTAACCAATATTCCGCTTAAACCTACGGTGCAGAACTTTAAGAAGCGAAGTACTTCCCCTGTTTCTTTAGCAATTTTAAAGACGTGCTTAAGGTATTGTATATATGTTCCAAGGTTTAACTTACTTCTACCTCTTTCTCGAGGGAGGAATTTATATGGCACTTCACATACCTTACTGTACTTCCCTTTAGCTAAAATTTCCAAAAGTATTTTCATACCGATAGGGTTCAGATTAACGTTCTCTATTACATCTTTCCTAACTACAAAATACCCTGAGAGTGGGTCTGATACATTGGAAATGCGAGGGATTAGTATCCGTGCAATTTTAGTAGCTACCTTAGAGATTATCTGCCTTAATAAACTCCAATTACCCACACTACCGCCTGGACAATATCTGCTAGCTATAACTACCTCTGCATCATCGTTGATCATCTTATCTATTAATATAGGTAGTAACTCTGGGGGATGTTGTAGATCTGCATCCATTACAGCTATTAATTCTGCATTAGTATGCCTCAATCCATCTATTATAGCAGAAGCTAATCCCATTCTTCTAGGTCTATGAACGACTTTTATATTACTATATGACTTAGCTAAGTCTTCTGCTATTTCACCAGTTCCATCTGGACTATTATCATCGACTATTATAATCTCAAAATCCTTCATTTTCTTAAGACAATTCTCGATTCTATAAATCAATTCAGGAAGGTTTTCTCTTTCGTTATATGTCGGTATTATTACAGCGAGATGCACTATTACTTACCTCGAGAGACTTAAGGTAATT
>CAZFCQ010000015.1:0-43961 GCA_964517845.1 uncultured Thermoprotei archaeon
CATGGCTTAGTCCCACCCCGATAGCGGTCGGGTCCGGCAGGATCAACCGGAGTTGCGGCCGCAAGGTTTTTTCCGGTACCTCTTAGCTATGGTTAGTGGTGATATTGCCCAGGGCCCATGTTCAGGCCTAAACTTCCAGGAGGGGGTCTCCTCCTGGTTTGTTTAGGCCCTCATTTGTTGTTCCTACGGTTGGAGGCCCGTCCCTCATCCACGGGATTTAATCCCAAGTAAAGGGACGGAGCCGCCGCCGGAGACCGTAGGAAGATCCGGGGGCGAATTAATTATCGCCGTACTACATAGTACTTTTAGGAATTTATAACGTTTACGCATCATTAGGGTATTATCCTAATATCGATAACCTTATATCTTCTTGTGATTCTAAAGCTATTTGAAAGTGTAGGGGCCCGTAGCTCAGCCTGGTCAGAGCGCTCGGCTGATAACCGAGAGGTCGTGGGTTCAAATCCCACCGGGCCCACCATTTTTTGAGCTAGTAATGTGATGTTTCATTTAAGGTGGTTGTCCAGAAGATATTGTTCTTTAAGCTTTTCTTTAACTTTTCTAATTTCTTCCTTGGAACCTAGTTTTTTGAATATCCTTAAGCTATTTTCCAAATTCTCTATTGCATCTAACTTTTTTGCCTCTTTATTCAGACATTAGGGCGATTTCGAAGTAGGTTTTAGCTAAGTGGAATTGATGGGGCTGGAGAGAGGAGCCTTACGCTTTGTTTAAAGTATCTTTCAGCGTTGGTTCAATCTTTTTTAGTAGTTGCTTTCATTCCAAGAGCACGAAAGGTTATGCTGTAGTAGCTGAAAGAGAGAAGGTACAGGAACTTGGGCTCTGTCCGGGTTGGAGTTATGAGGATATAGCTAGATTTAAACAAGTTATAGGTAGGGGGGTCGCAGTTTTCGTACTTAGAGGTAATGTATTAAATACTATAAGAGTAGCTCAGGTTTTAAAGGAAGAGGGATGGTTTCCTGGGGACTACTAAAAGCCTTTTAGAGGTTAATATAATTAGAGGACTCTTTTCAATTAAGTTAGCCTTTTTTATACAGACTAAAGGTTAATCAATTTGTATATTTAGTGCTTAATCAAGGTGAGGTCTTGTCTTTAATTATAATGTTTTTTGGAAAAGGAGCTCTTCAACTGAGCAGAAAACAGAGTTATCTAGAGAGGTTACTGACTTGATCGTAAAAGAGACAGGGCAACCTCAACATTATACCTGGGTAATAATTAACGAGGTTCCAGTTGAGAATTGGATGGTTGATAGACTTACACTACCTGAACTCAAGACCAAGTTAACGGCTGAAAGAGGAGCAAGTTCAGAGTGATGGGAGGAGATTCTAATTGAATAATGAAGAGAGAATGAGGTTAATAAAGTCTCAATTACCGATTATCGGTTATATACTAGCCAATTATGAGAGATCCGGAGAAGATGCCCTTAAAGTGGCTAGTGATTACTCCTATGAGCTCGGGAAATCTATAGGTCAGAGTATTAAGAAGAGCATGGGAATTACTGAAAATGACGCTGATGCAATAGCGAGAGTAATGAATGTAGTTCTTAAAGAAGTAATAGGGATTGGGAGAGTTGAAGGTACACCTGGGCCTATGAGAGTTGAGGGTGATAAGGTCATAGGTGAAAATGCAGGTTTCTGTCCAATAATAGAGGCTATTAAGCTTCTAAAAGCTCCCTGGGATATTATATGTAAAAACTATTCGTGGTGATGGTCTGAGGGGCTTGCAGCGGGAGTGAATTCTAACATTGTAATGGAGGTCCCAGAATCTAGAATCTGGGGCGATAAACGTTGTCTTCATATTATTAGAATTCTAAAATAGTTCCACTTCTTTTTTATTAATGACTTAGCTTCTCTTCTAGATTAGTTGCTATTTAGTGCTAATTTTCATTTATTTACTAGACGTAGAAGGGGTTCGTACTTGAAATGAGAATATACAAGATGAGGAGAGGATTCATTCTGAGGTAGATGCCTAAATTATGCATACGGAAGAGTGTTAAATTTAGATGAGGAAGAGGGTGTGGTGGACCGGCCGGGATTTGAACCCGGGACCTCTCGGGTGCAAACCGAGTGCTCTACCAGGCTGAGCTACCGGCCCATGATTATACTAAAATATTCTAACGGATTCGGACTCTATTAATTTTCTTATTTTTCCAAGAGTATCTTTTAATTTTACTAGATCTTCCGAATCCACAAGCTGCACAGTAGTGCTTTCTTATGTTATAAGCATGTCGTCCACATCTCCGGCATCTTATGTGAGTTTTTCCTTTACTTCTTTTCCCCATTGATGTAGTTCCTTTAACCATGGATTTCACCTTTTATGTTTTTATTCCACTGGGCTTATAAGTACTACATTATCCCCTCTTAGAATTATGGTTCCTAATTTTCGGGATCTATCTTTTGGGCCTAATTCCTCAGCTTCTTCAAGGACTAGATTTAAGTGTTGGTCGAAACTTTTTAATTTACCCCTAATTTCTCGGCCTCCTTTAAGTTTAACAAGAACGGTATTATCAATAGCTCGTGAAAGTATTTCAGCAGTACTTTGATTAGGCATACTTTCACCATTCTCGGTTAGAATCATTATGAGATACTAGCATTTAAACCTTTAGTGTATAATCATTAAGGGGATAATAAGTTGATTCAAAGACATCTACTTAGTAAAAAGGATCGTAAACGTTTAGTGACAAAAGTGCAGGATATTTCTCCTAAGTTAGCAGAAGCTCTAAAGAAGGCTTCGAAGATAGAGGTAATAAAGGTTAAGTTTCCTAATGTTAAGGTCAGGTTATTTTTAGCTGATGAAATTCCCTTAGTTGTTGAAGAGTCTGATAAGTTGATGTATCCTAGTTTAGTAGCGTTATTTATGTATGAATACCCCTTCAAGGCTTTTGTAGATCAGGGAGCTGTAAAGCATATATTAAGAGGAGCAGACGTTATGGTTCCTGGGATTACTAAAGTTGAAGGGGAATTTGAGAGGAATAAAATTGTGGGGGTTTATTCAGAATCTACAAGTAAGCCATTAGCAGTTTGTCTAGCGTTAATGTCTTATAAGGAAATCTTAGAGCATGAAAAAGGACGGGCATTAAAGAACTTACATTATTTAGGGGATAAGCTATGCAAGCTTTATAAGAGTATTAAATAGATGGTTGCTAATATGTAAATGCTTTAATTCATTTAGCTCTAACAGCTTCTAGGTTTTCAGGTGTAACTACAGGTATTTTGAAAAGTCTATAAATAGTACTCGCTAGATCTTCTACTCTATTACGCTCTCCGTGACATAATACAACCTTCTCTGGACGTGGTCTTATATTTCTAATGAACCCTAATAATTGTCTTCTATCGCTATGTCCGCTAAATCCTTCTATGGATTCTATGCGCATTTTTACATTGAGATAATCTGTTTTCCCGCTTCTATTCATTATTGGAATGATTATTTCTTGAGAAGAGGCTTTCTTCATTTCAAGTAATCTTCTACCTAGTGTTCCCTCTATTTGATAGCTTACAAAGATGAGAGTATTCTTTGGATCCTCAGCTAGGTGTTTAAGATATTCGACTGAGGGCCCGCCTGTTAGCATACCTGAAGTAGCCATAATGATGCTAGGACCGCCTTCAATTATCTCAATTCTCATATTTTGGTCTGTAACTTGCTGAAAGAATTCTTGAACGAATGGATTCTGTTCTTTATATATCATTTCTCTTACACCTCTTGCGAGGTGGTCTGGATAGGCGGTATGTAATGCTGTAGCTTCGGAAATCATTCCGTCTATGTATATAGGTACTGGAGGTAGAATGCCTTGTCTTATACTTTCCTCTAAAACGAGCATTATTTCCTGTCCTCTTCCAACTGCTAGTACAGGGATTAAGACCTTACCGCCTTTCTCTAAGGTCTCTTTAATTATGCTTATGAATTGTTGTTCAGTGGTATCACGTTTAGGCATTATATCATCCTTTCCACCATAGGTACTTTCCATTATTAGAATTTCTAATCTTGGAAATACATGAGAAGCAGACTCTAGTAATCTAGTTTTACCGAATTTGAAGTCGCCTGTGTAGACTATGTTGCATAGACCGTTACCTATATGCAAATGGGCTATAGCTGATCCTAGTATATGTCCTGCATAGTGAAAAGTTAACCGCACATCTGGAGCTATATCTGTAACCTCACCGTATTCTAAAGTGATTGTGTGAAGTAATGCTTCTTTTACCTCTCGCATAGTGTAAGGGATACGCTTACCTTCTTTAAGTGCAACATCAATGTAGTCCTTAAGTAATAGTGCCATGAGATCCCTGGTAGGCAACGTAGTGTATACTGGACCTTCATAACCGAATTTGAATAGATATGGGAGGGAACCACAATGATCTAAGTGAGCATGAGTTATTATAACAGCATCTATATCATCCACATTGAACTCAGGGACATTGAAGTATGGCATTTCGTCTCTAAAGCCTCCTGTAGGCTTTATTCCGCAATCAAGGAGAACATTACTCTCCTTTGTCTGGACAAGTATAGCGCTTCTTCCTACTTCTTTAAAACCACCAAGGGCAATAACTCTAACATAGTTTTCTTTAAAGATTACAGAGCGATGTATTCGCTTACCTGTTTCATGAAGGAATCTTTGTCTTCTTTCGCTTTCATAGTAGAGTAAGCCTAACATCCACTCTACAGTTTTAGACTTAATAGGAGGAGTTCTGATTATATGGGGTCGCCAGAGGGTTTCAATTAGAATTCTCTTTAACGTAGTGCCTCCTCGACCTATCACAAATCCGGGCTTTTTTGCTTCGATGATTACTTCTCCTGTTACATCATCAAAAGTTATCTTAGTTATCTCTGCTTCTTTTGGAACTATCTCTCTTATAATCTTTTCAGCCTCTTGTCTCTCCATCCTTACTTTAGGATCCGTTCTTATTACGATTCGCTTTTTAATGGTTTTAGCGAGCTTTCTTACTAGCTCGTTATCTTCTAATATTGGAGCAGGATTTTCTGTGTAAATTGCAATCTCAGGACCTTCAAACTCTATTCTCGTTACCTTAGCATCAAGAGGTATTAGGCTTAGAATAGCTTCTCGTATGTCTTTTAGTACTTCTCTTCTCTCACTATATCTATTTCCCATATCAAGTTCCTTCCTTTTTCTTTTCACTTCTTTAATAATTCAAGAATTTCATCATCGCTAAAGTCCCTATAGCCTTTACGAGTAATAGCAACTATATCTATACCTTCACCAGTCCCAGGATCCCTTTTTATAGCGGAATCAATAGCTCTAGCAACTACTGGTAAAACATCATCTACTGTGATCTCTTTTTTAAGATAAGCTTCAAGAATGCCAATAGCAATAGGAGAGCCAGATCCTGTAGCTATGAAACGTTCTCTTGTTATGGTCCCAAACCAATCTAAAGCATACATATCAGGACCATTATGGTCTACACCCGCTACTATAGCTTGTATCACATAAGGATATGTTCTTGAGCCAAAGAGTATATTAGACATAAATGTAGCTATGGCTTTTATACTCATGGTTTGCTTGGTTCTATACTTATAGAGTTTAACCTCAGCTCGGACACGGTCTAGTACCTTTTGAGCTTCTGCTACTACACCAGCCATGGTAGCAGCTACATACTCGTCAATTTTGAATATCTTTTTTACGTGCTTGTGTGCAATGTAATAACCGCTTACGGCACGCCTATCAGTTCCGAGTACAATCCCATCCAGACAAACTACACCTACTGTAGTAGTGCCTTTAATTGCCATTATTCGTTTCCTTACGTGCGAGTTGATATTATTATTCATCAATTCTATCCCCACTACATTGAGAGATCTCATGGAAGAAGAATTTTCAAGAATACTTTAGCAAGGGTATATTTAAGCTTTAACGGGTAAAATATACTCAAGATGAGAGGCAAACATTTACATGAAATCAATCTTCCCCTTAAGATAGTTGTGGGACACAACATTATTGATTTAATAGGCGAGTATTGTCGTACGCTCTCCTTTACTGATTCAGCATTAGTGTTTACAGGTCCGCATGTGCTTAATATAGCTGGTAAGAACGTAATTCAGTCTATGGAAGATTCACATTTTAATGTTAATTATACTATAGTGAAAGAGTCCTCCTTAAATCAAGTAAATTCTGCTAGAGAGCATATTAGGGAAATAAGACCTTCAGTTATAATTGCAGTAGGTGGTGGTAGAGTCATTGATATAGCGAAATACGCATCTTTTTTGGAGAATATCCCCTTTGTAAGCATACCTACAGCAGCCTCACATGATGGTATAGCTTCTCCTATAGCTTCTTTAAGGAGCTCTAGAGGCTTTAGTTCTATATTTACTAGACCTCCTGTACTAGTGATAGCGGATATTAACATAATTTCTCAAGCCCCTTATAGACTAATAGCAAGTGGATGCGGAGATGTAATAGCAAAGCTTACTGCTGTAAGAGATGCACGATTAGCACGGCTTATAAAGGGAGAGTATGTAGGAGATTATGCATTAAGTTTAGCGTTACTATCTGCGAAAGTAGTAATGGCTAAAGCTGAACTTATAGCTAAGAGAGCTGAAGAGGGGATACGCACTTTAATAGAAGCATTAATTTCTTGTGGGGTAGCTATGGCTATAGCAGGTTCTTCTAGGCCATGTAGTGGAAGTGAGCACCTCTTTAGTCACGCACTAGATATGATAGCACCTAGTCCAGCTCTTCACGGAGAGCAAGTAGGTGTTGGCACTATTATGATGGCATACCTTCATGGATTAAAGTGGTATAGAATAAGGAATTTTCTTAAGAAAGTAGGAGCACCCACGAATTCTAAGGAACTAGGAATTGATGAATATTATATAGTGAAAGCACTTACTATAGCTCATAAGATTAGACCTCGGTATACAATTTTAGGTGAGAGTGGTTTAACATGGAAAGCAGCTGAAGAACTTGCTAATGTTACAGGGGTGATAAGTTAACATGAAGTGTTTAGTAACACTAGTACCAGGAAGCTTTGCAAAGAAAGGAACTAAATTCAGGTTCTGGGGGTTACCTCCTTCATGTAAGGATTGTAAATTATATAAGCTTTGCTCTCGCCTTAGAAAAGGGCTTTTATACTCTATTGAGGAGATACGAAGTGTGAAGCATAAATGTTCCTTACATGGTGAAGTAATCATAGTTAAGGTTAAGTTAGAACCTATAGAAATGATGATACCATCCAAGTTTGCGATAGAGGGAATTAAGTTTACATATTCTAAGCAATGCAATGTTATTGAATGCCCTTACTTCAATCTTTGTAATCCTATAGGTTTAAGAGAAGGAGACTCCCTGAAGATAATCAAAGTAATGAGCTCTAAGAATATTACATGTAATAGAAAGAAGCTTATCTTTGTTCTTGCTGAACTTCTTTAGTTTCTTCAAGGCTTATCTCTTCGATGAATCTTAGAAGCTTTATGCTAGGCAAGTATTTCTTTATGTCCATTGCTAGAGCTCTCTTGAAGACCTGGAGCCCGGTAATATTTAATGCTTCTGCAGGTATAAAGACTATTGCTTCATTATTCTTAATGTTAACCTTAAATCCTTCAATATCTATGGAAGGTAGTCGATTGTGAATTAAAGCCTTTATTTTATCTTCGGTACTCTCCAACTTTTTAACTACTTTGATTTTATAGAGTAAAGTTCTTCCAGCTAATGGATGATTGAAATCAATTACGACTCTTCCACTGCCGATGCTTCTAATGAGCCCAATTTTACCATTTATTTCAACTTGAGCACCTAACACAGGCCTTATTCTTCTTCTTACAAGTTCTCTTGCTGGAATTACCTTAATCTTAGATGGATCTCTTTGTCCAAAGGCTTTTTCTGGAGGGAGTTCTACTGTCTTTTCTTCTCCTTCATTCATTTGGGCTATTTCATCTTCAAGTGATTTTAGTAACCATCCCTCACCAAGTATCAACAGACGAGGTTCATACCTTTCGTTTTCATTATAGATACCGGCTTTCTTAGCCTCTTCTGCAATTGTCGTTTCAATTACTCTATCTTCATCCTTTATTTTAGCTACGTACTCTATAAGCAGGAAATCTCCCTTATTAAATGGCATACTTAAATACACCTCTTAAGACTTACCTTTATTTCTTTTATTTCTTCTATTTTTATCTTCGCATAAAAGCCCTGTTTAAGAGAGCCTGGATTAACAATTATACAATTCTTAAGTTTTTCTATTCCTCGTGCTTCATGAACATGACCACATATGCATAATTCTATATGATTACTATATTCAATTAATCGTCTGACAGCTAGGGAGCCTACATGTTCCCCTAAAAAAGTTTTGTCAACGGTAGTATTTATGGGGGGAGTATGAGTAAGAAGAATCCTGAGGTAATTCTCGTGATTATATATTTCCCATTCTTTGCTTATGGACTTTAAGATGTCTTCTATTTCCTCTTCACTTAATTCAGATGGTGTGTTAAATGGGGTAGGAGGAGAACCGCCTACTCCTCCAATTATTAAGTGCTTATACTTCACGATTTTACCATGTACACATTCTTCTTCAAAGTTGGATATACCATGTTTAAGTGTTTCAGGGGGATCGCAGTTGCCTGTTACGTAGAATAGTGACGGCGTTATAGTAGATAAGATACTTAATATCTCTCTTGCTTCGTCTATATCACCAAAATCTGTAATATCGCCTGCTACTAGTATTAGATCTATTTTGTCCTTTTCAACTTCTTTAATGAATTTCCCTAGATAGTAAAAGTTACCATGAATATCACTTATAGCTACGATATTCATGATTATCGCCTCTTTATTAATATAATGGTCCGAGGAGGCGCGGTCTCATCAACTTCTCAGAGCAGGTCAGTTTCTTCATCCCATATTCTCATAATGATTGCTCTGTTTTTAACTTTCTTTTTCCTCACTTGAGGTTCCACTAGGATTAGTAGCTGTAGCTTGAACTTGGGATGTAGCTTTTTCTCTCTTTAATTTAATCTTTACTAGATGGGTAATATATCCAGCTACTCTATTTCTTAGTCTCTTTGAGGATATGTTTGTTAATTCTTGTACTAACTTTTTATTGGCCTCAAAGTCATCTGTGAATTTATCACCATGCTTCTCTAAAAGCTCACGTGCTAATCTCTTAACTATTCTGGGGCGTACTTTACCCATCTTCCTCGCCTCTAAGTTATTCTCCTTTAGCCTACTTCTCCTCTCTTATTTAAACATTTAACGATACTATGATAGATAGATGATATCTTTCAGGTCCCTTAAATAAGCATTAAAAGTCAGTAGAGGTAACCTTCTACGTGATTGAGGGAGGTGTTCATGTCTGAATTACCTGTAGCTCCGTTTGATAGAGTCATAAGGAAAGCAGGCGCGGAGCGAGTGAGCGAAAGTGCTGCAGTAGCACTTCGCGATATCATGGAGGCTTTAGCTTATGAAATAGCAAAAGAGGCTATAGAATTTGCTAAACACGCTGGAAGGAAAACAGTTACTAAGGATGATGTAAAGTTAGCTGCAAGACATATTATGCGCTTATTTGGATACGCTATATGAACTTCTAACACAATTGTATATAGTCTATGGGGAGTATGCCTTTCATTAAAAATCATAGAGTCACATTTAAATAGAAGTGCAAGTACATAGAGCACGCCAGCATTTAAGGTAAATCTATTAAATTTGAGGTGATATTATGGCGATACCATTAGCACAACTAGGCGGAGTACCAGTTTTAATATTAAAAGAAGGAACAAGCCGTTCTACAGGAAGAGAAGCAATGCGTAACAACATAATGGCCGCTAGGGCTATAGCAGAAGCTCTAAAGACTACTTTAGGACCTAAAGGTATGGATAAAATGCTCATAGATAGTTTAGGTGATGTTACAGTAACTAACGATGGCGCTACGATATTGGATGAAATGGACGTACAGCATCCAGCAGCTAAATTGATGGTTGAAGTCGCTAAGGCTCAGGATGATGAGGTAGGCGATGGTACAACAACAGTAGTAATACTTGCAGGCGAACTACTAAAGGAAGCAGAGACGCTATTGGATAAGAACATCCATCCAACAGTCATTATAAGTGGTTATAAGAGAGCAGCAGATAGAGCGAGAGAGATACTTGAAAGA
The DNA here is from genome assembly GCA_964517845.1 of uncultured Thermoprotei archaeon. Lineage (GTDB taxonomy): Archaea > Thermoproteota > Thermoprotei > QMSL01 > B3-G16 > CAZFCQ01. The sequence continues at coordinate 10,101 of CAZFCQ010000015.1, forward strand.
ATAGCTATGCCTGTACGTTATGAAGATAACGAACTTTTAAAGAAAGTAGCTATGACTGCAATGTATAGCAAGGCAGTAGCCGCGGTTCGAGACTATTTTGCAGATCTAGCAGTAAAAGCTGTAAAGCAGATAGCCGAGCAAAGAGAGGGAGAATGGTATGCAGATACTGACTATATACAGATAATAAAGAAGCAGGGCGGTAGTTTAAGGGATACACAATTAGTTTACGGAATAGTTATAGACAAGGAAGTTGTTCATCCTGGTATGCCTAAGAGGATTGAGGATGCAAAAATAGCATTACTTAACACACCACTAGAAGTTGAGAAGCCTGAATATGATGCAGAAATTAGAATAAGAAGTCCTGAACAAATGCGTGCTTTCTTAGAAGAGCAAGAACGTATGCTTAGGGATATGGTTGAGAAGATTAAGAAGGTTGGTGCTAATGTTGTCTTCTGCCAGAAAGGAATAGACGACGCGGCTCAACATTATCTCGCTAAGCATGGTATTTTAGCTGTTAGGAGGGTTAAGAAGAGTGATATGGAGAAGTTAGCAAGAGCAACAGGAGCAAGGATAGTTACTAATGTTGATGATCTTACTGAGAAGGATTTAGGCTATGCTAAGCTAGTTGAGGAAAGAAAAATAGCTGAAGAACGCATGGTGTTTGTTGAAGGCTGTAAGAACCCAAGAGCAGTAAGCATACTAATCAGAGGTGGATTAGAGAAATTTGTCGATGAAGCAGAGCGTTCATTAACAGATGCAGTTAGTGTAGTAGCAGATGCTATCGAGGATGGTAAGATTGTACCAGGCGGTGGAGCTATAGAGGCTGAGATAGCTAAAGAGCTTAGAAGATATGCTGCAAAGATAGGCGGGCGTGAACAATTAGCTATAGAGGCTTTTGCTAATGCAATAGAGGCTGTTCCACGGACATTAGCTGAGAATGCAGGACTTGATCCAATTGATATATTAACTGAATTAAGAGCTGCACATGAGAAGACAGATGGATGGAAGTATGGTGTTGATGTCTTTGAAGGTAAAGTAGGCGATATGGTAACTAAAGGTGTTCTAGAGCCAATGAGTGTCAAATTACAAGCCATTAAGTCGGCGCTAGAAGTGACTTCATTAATATTGAGAATTGACGATATAATAGCTGCAAGTAAATTAGAAGAGAAGAAAGGTAAAGAGAAGGGAGAAGAGGAAACTGGAACTGAAGAATGAATAAAGTAAGTAAATTAAAGTAATAAAACCATTTTTTAGATTCCAAGATTTTTATTTAATGTCATGAGTAAGAAGTCCATAATTATAACTGGGAGTCCAGGTGTAGGTAAGACCACTGTGGCAAAAGCTCTTTCTAAGAAGTTAGGTATTCCCTACTTTGATTTTGCAAGATTTGTTATCCAAAAGGGACTAGTTGAGAGCTATGATTATAGTAGGATGAGTTTTGAAGTTGATGTGAACAAAGTAAAAGAGATCATGAAATATGAGGTGCAGGAGACCCCGCATATTATAGATACTCTAATACCAGACGTTTTACCTTTAAGTTTAGTTAAGATAGTAGTAGTTCTTAGACTTGATCCTATCAAACTTGCATTACGTTTAATGCAGAGAGGTTGGAGATTAAGTAAAATTCAAGAGAATGCCGAGGCGGAACTTATAGGAGTAGTACTCTGTGAAGCTGTAAATTCTTATGGATATGAGATTGTGCGTGAAATAGATGCTACAAATTTGCGTATCGAAGAAATAGTAGATATTATAATTAGAATGATTAAGGGGGATAAATTCGAAGAGCATAGGCCTGGTAATATCGACTGGCTAGTTAAGTATCAAGATCCTTTGGATTTAAGTAGGCGAATTTTAAGACTTTATCGCGAAGGGCAATGCAGATCATAAGGAAATTTCTATAAGGTCTTCTAATTCTTTTATTTGTGATAGGTATTCATGAGGAGAAACTTTAACTATAATGGGTTTTTTAAGTGAAGGCATAAATACTACTGCTTCTCCGATATCTAATTTGCTAAAGATATGAATCTTCGTTTCATCAAGACCTATAGCTCTAGCTAGCAATCTTGAATCGTTTCCATCTCTTATAGCATGAATTATCTTAATGGAGGTATTTCTTAGTGCTTCTTTTGAGATATTAGAAGGAGATTGAGAAACTATTATTAAACCTTCACCATATTTACGTAATTCCGTTAGCAGTCTTTCAGCTATTGTGTAGTCCTGGTTTTTCTTCGTAGGGTCTAGTATATTTTTAGCTTCTTCTATTATAATAACGTGCAAGAGGCGATTATTAACTGGAGACTTACTTGTTCTATAGTCATACAGCATCTTAAGTATAGTATTTGCTATTAACTTCCTTACGTGGATATTCCTTAAATGACCTAGCTCTATTGAGACTATCCTCTCACCTAAAATATCCCTGATGTCAACGGGATGTTCTCCATTGAACACTTCACCTATCTGACCTTCTATTAGTAGCCTTAGCCTTCTACAAAGGGCTGTTTTCGTCTCATGATCCCAACCAGACTTTATGGGGAATTTCTCTATTTCTTTATAAAGATCTACAAATGTAGGAGTTTTTCCTCTATTCATTGCCTTTAAGTAAGCTCTTTTCAGACATTCCCTAAGCATATAGGCCTGAGGGTGTGAAAGATCGAAAATCTCACTTAGCATATCGGTCACGAACTCTATATGTTCTACTAAGGTGAAGTTCGTTCCTCCATGAGCTAATGGATTTAAAGTAATAGGATTTAATTTACCTCCAGGAGTGAACACTTTGCCGTTCATTTTAAGGACTAAGTTGCGATACTCATTATGCCAGTCGAGAATTAGGACATTAACACCTTGTTCTACTAATCTTAGTGCTAGAGAAGCCGCAGTCGTAGTTTTACCACTTCCAGTAGTACCAAATATAGCAACGTGAGAAGTTAAATCTTTAAAAGGAATAAATACTCTTTCATTAGGCTTACCATCTACTATTAGATCGCCGAGGTATACGCTTTCTTCATTTGAATCCTTGAAAAGGGGTAATGGTGAGAGATCAGTACCTTTGTAAGATGCCTTAACTAATCCTTCTATACCAGATACACTTAAAACTGCCAGGTTCTCGCTAGAGCTAGTTATATTCTCTTTATCTCCGATATCTAAGGGAACTAGAATATTGCTTAAGATTTCTACAATCTTTTTTCCAGGCTGTATTTTAGTGACTAATTCAGGAAAAGCAGTACTACATGCAGACTCTACGTAATGTAGAGATTCTCTTATTCTATTTTCATCAGTCTCCTTAATGATTAGCATTATGCTATAACGCATGTATTCTTTTCCTTTATCCTTGCCATTAAAGGAAATTACATATGAGAAGTTTATTCTTCGATTTCTTAAAGATTCAAAGAGGCTTTTTGCTCTTTCGTGAAGTAGCATATATTTGAATTGTTGATATCTATCTCTCTCTTCATTCATTAGAGAGAGGTCTCCCTTTAAAGTTATAATACCTACGAAAATATCTCCATTAGACTTCTTTACCTTCACATAGTTGTCGTATACTTCTATGCCTTTTGTAAGCGGTTTTATCAACATTAGCTGGCTAACAAGGAATAGGGCTAGGAATACGATGAGTGGTAAATATGAATATTGAAGGAGTGTGGAAATTGATGTAATTATTAAATGAGTATTTATGGTAGGAAGTACATATCCGTCTCTGAGTATACTAAAGGTTGCTATTAAAATTACTATGACAAAAATGATAAAAGGAGTTTTAGTCTCTTCTTGTGGCATAGGGAACCCTGTAACACTATTTGCCAAATAAACTACTTACATACTCCCATATCTTATTTAACTCCTCAGATATTTGCCCGAAGATAGAATCCATGGATGCGTTTGTTCCCTCGAAGGCATTTTTTACTCCACCGAAAATACCACTGATTAGTGAGAGAAGCATGGTTAGCATAATTATAGAGACGCCTATTAACATGCCTTCCTCAACAAGTGGTGAAGCTCTAATATCTTCTACTAGTCTTTTAAGGAATTTCTTTATACTCACCATTAGGCAATACCCCTATCTTAGGGAAGGGAGAAAGCTATTTAAACCCCTAGTTTAGGTAAAGAGAAGACTAAGTAGAAGGAGGGTTAAAGTGAAGCTTACTATACTAAGGAAAATTCCCTTCTGAGGTTCTGGATCTCGAATTATACATGAAGCGTAGTATGAGGAGAGGAGAGCGAAGAGAAGGTATGTTAGAATAATAACATTTCCATGGGCTGGAGATATTGAGTATACTAGTTCTTTATCATCAAGAGATATACTTATACCCTTCCAAGGAAAGCCGGAGATAATGAAGCCGAAATTCTTTATCATACATGCTAATAAGCCTAAAGATGCTGAATTAATTATAGATAATATGCGTACCTTAATTTTCTGAGCTTTAAGCTTAACTTCGTAGTCCTCTAGGAGTCTCCTATGCTTTCTAAGTATAGAAGCCATTGTAAGTAGACTTTGAGAAGTACTTTCTCCTCGAAAACTTAGTAATTTAGCAACTTCATCTATAAATACGCTTATTGTAGGCAATGTCGTACTGCTCTTAAGTTTTATTACAGCCTTGTGTGCGGGGATTCCTCTTACTATCAGCTCCTTAATCTTCTTTAGAGGTTTGTTAAATAGGTTCTCATTACTCATTCTGTTCGTAACTTTTATAATCGCGTTTTCAGGGGTTATGCCTAGCCTCATTTCATTGCTTAGGTGCATAAGAAGTTCTTCAAGGGACTTCATATACTCTATTAGTTCCCTTTCTTTTAAGGTCTCCTCATATCCTTCTTTAAGAAGAAAATAGCTCAAAGGAGATATTAAGAGAGCGAAGATTATGGCAGTATAAAGATTATGGAGGATAAAGAATAGGAGAGCACCCATTAAAATATCTATGAGGAGGGATGTGAAGAGGGAGCGGCTTTTGATTTTCTCCTTCATATTCTCACACCCTTTATATCTCTAGAAACTATAGCTAGGATAAACATGTATAACGGAATTATTAGTGGAGAGAAGCTAATCGGTAACATATTAAATAGAATCGCTATGGCTATAATGAGCGGGAAGAAGAAGCTCAAGACAAGAAGAGTGGTAACGTATGTTTCTGTAACTCTTAACTGTCTTTCAAGTTCTCTATAGCTTATAAGGGCTAACTCGTTGGAGAGAAGCTCCTCTTTAATGATGTCTTTCTCCAGTTTAGTAATAATAGCTAAGGTTCTATACATATTAGCTAAGGCAGTATTAACAGCTCTTTGAGATTTCTCTACTAATATAAACTCAGGAGTAATACCTAGTCGGATCTTCTTCAATTCCTCTTTATCCAGAATGTACTCATTCATTAGAAGTTTAATTAATCCCCGATTCTCTAAAACATAGCGAGCTATTATATCTTCAAACATTGGTGCTAATAGTCGTAGTTCACGGAGGGACTTTTCATAGGCGACCCTTATAGGAACTTCGTATAGTAATTTGAATATGAAATAGCCTGTTATGAATGTTAATACTATGATGAGCAACATATTAGATGTGAATATTGATGCTATGGAAAGTGCTAAGGAAGATAATATAATTGAAAGAAAGAGAGCAGTTCCTACAATAGCCTCAGGTCTGATTTTCATACCCAGATAGACTATAGATTTAGCTAGCTTAGGATCATACCTTGATAGTATTTTATGCGGGAATATCTTACATGCAAAGGTGCCTACGGTCTTATATAGTCTCTCGTACTTTTTCAAAGAAGACACCCTCCCTAAGCCAGTCAAGCGAGAACTCTTTCTTATCGAGATGTCTATGGAGTTTGTTGAAGATTCTGATTATTTCTTTAAAGTCATATATTTGAAATGATAGGAGATGGTATAATAGATTTATATAGACGTCTATTTCAGAGAGTAGATTATCTACAGTATAACCTTCTTCTTGAGCGATTCTATCAAGTACGCTAATTTCTTGCATGTCCGTTAAAGGCAATAGTTTTTCATTAACTAAACTAAAAATAACCTTAATCTCTGGTAAATTTGAAGTTTGTATAGGTAAAGTAGTTTTAGTTGTAGGAGATAACTCACAAATTTTTATAACTCTTCTAAGACGCCTTCCTAGCCCTCTAGTCTTATTCATAAGTACTATTATGTCTATTAGGCTTAGGTTTGTATCTTCGATTCCATAGTGTTTAATCCAGCGTAAAATTAATCCTTCAGGGGAACTTGCATGACACGTGGCAATAGCCTTTAAGCCTGTAGCTAATGCATGAAAGAAGGCTTTAGTATGTTCCTTTGTTTGAATTTCACCTAGGATTATATAGTCTGGAGAACGATGAAGGAGTTTAATTACCTCTATGCTCTTATTAGTATTAACTTCATGAAGCGCACCTAATTCTTCTTCATAAGTTGGCACTTTAATACGTAATTGATGCCTTCCATACTCAATTTGAGGGATACTTTCCACGACATCTTCAATATATATCTTTCGCCAGGATTTTGGAGTACATAAATCCAAAGCATTCAATAAAGTTGTTTTTCCACTTCCTGGCTCTCCAATTATGAGTATGTTCCTCCTATGCCTTAACATACAAAGTAAAAAGGCTGCAGCTTCAACAGAGAGAGTACCTAAGTTTATGAGTTCTAGAATAGTATATGGGCGGGTACGGAATTTCCTAATGTCTAATGCAATCCCATCCTTCGCTAGGGGAGGAGCATCTATGCTTACTCTAAGGCGAAGTCTATTACCTGTTATTTCAGCTTTAAGAGAGGGCTTTGAATATGTTAGATCTTGACCAGTCTCTACTCTTATGTGAGTTAGAAAGGCCATTACATCTTGCTCACTTAACCTTACATTACTTGTACATCTACCCCATTTGTTATGGTCAAGATATACTTCAGAATATGGACTATCTACGTATATCTCCTCAACATGTTCGTCTAGTAAGAACGGTGCAAGCTTATCTAAGTTAATTATCTTAAAGGCAAGATAGGATGCTACCTCATCTAGAGCGGCTCCTTTTATATTAAGGTTAATTTGTAGCTCAAGTCGAGCCACATTCTCTATCTTTTTAAGGATTTCCTCTATGTTTAGACCGTGTAAGATACCTTCATCTAATCTAGAAAGAATCAGAGATATCAGATTTTTCTCCCTTACGAAAGGGAGAATATTTAGCACTTCTTCCTTGAGGTCTACTCTATATAGATATTCGTCTTGGAGTTCATTATCAATGACATGTACTATGAAAGGACCTACAGAGTACTCATCAAGCGTATATGATACCACTGATTTTTCAGAGTTGATCTCAGAGATCTTTTCTTTTTCAATTTTTAGATTATTTATTAATTGGTAAAAATCACGAGCCCAAGAGTCCCATTCTCTTACAAGTTTACATTTTTTTAGCAGCTTTGAACACTTCTTCGCTAGCTTAGACTTTTGGCTAATTTTGTTTAATTGAGTGAGTGCAAGATAGGGATTCTTGTATATTAAGCCGTTATGTATGTTAAGGATCTCTATTAGTTCCTTCTTAATTTGATCTGTAATGTTGTTGGATGTTTTTATCGCGATTTCTTCTAACTTTCTTAGAATAGTGACATAGTCTAGAAGTGGCTTGGTAAGTGTAGCTTCAATAGTGATTGTAGAATCATTAGCATTTATGTATATCTTGTTTATGTTCTTTAATGACTTAGAGCCATGAAGTATAGTAAACTTCTTGAGATTTATGAGAACGGTTCTTAATAGGTCATCCTCTCTTATTTTATCCACATATATCGAGAAAGAGCCATTATAAAATTCCCATGGCATGTCTTCCATTACCTAACTCCTCTACTTTTAAGGATATCAAGGAGTTGAGGAGCATGTTCTAATATGACATCAATGAAGGCATTAAATTTCGCTTCTAGATTTAGGATTTTCTCTTCTACACTTTTACTTAGCTTGACTTCTTCTAGTGCTTTAACTTTTCTGTTGAGATTACTAACTTCGACTATTAGCTTCATTAGATCTTGCTCTAGTTTTTCAAGTTCTGCTCTTTGTCTTTTTATCTCTTCTTCTATAACTAGTCTGTCAGATAGTTTTTCTATATCATTATTAGCCAAGGACTTTTCCTCTTGGAAGGAAGGAGGATTAAGTATGGAATATTTTGCAACTATTTCCTCAACCTTGTTCTTAGGGAAACCTAGGTCTATTAATACTTCCTTAACTTTGATAGGTGATATACCGTTATTTATCATTATTTCAGCTACTTCTCTTAAGGTCTTCTTCATGGACAATACCCCTTCTAAGAGCTTGCATGAGCTTGAACTTAAATATGAAGTAATATCTAGACCTTAAATAATAGGCTAGAATTTCACGATTTCGTTCTTCGAATAATAATTTTTTAATCGTAAGGAGCTCATTCTCAAGTCTTTCAACTCGATCTCTAAGAGATAGTAGTTCTTCTCGCATGGTATCAAGAAGCATAGTTTCTTGCTTAAGCGATTGCATATGATTCCCTTAAGTAGGCAATTAGTATGGTATTTAAACCCCCTGCTCAGAGGGGTTTAAAAAACTTACAACAACTCTCTTTCCTTGGGAATTATGGATGGAATTGCTTACTGAAAGATGCATTATACTTCTCTTAAACCTCATGTTTATCCTTCTAATATCGCACATAGGAAAGTCATTTCCAGAAAGAGAAGAGGTAAACGAGGCTGTTAATGAAGTAATGATTCAAAACGTCATAAGTACTATAAAGCTATGCATAATAAGGGCATACGTTAATGGTAGCGCACATGTGCATTTAGTGAGTGGGAGGCCCCTAAGAGTCACTGTTAAACTATACCATTTTGGGTTAATATCCTTTAGAATTTATGATAGAGAGAACGATAATGTTGTATATATAAGGGATTTTATTCCTGTTAACATTAATCTTGAAGACAGCCTCAGATTTGAGCTTGGACGGGGGATTAATGACATATTTTTAGAGAGAAAGGAAAGAGAATTTAAGGTGAAGATAGAATGCCTAGTGAGTCATTAGCAGAGCAATTAAGTGTTGTGTTGTGGCTTATAGTATGTTTCCTTTCACTCACAATCATAGTACCTCTTATGCAGAACTTAGCTAAATCTGTGGCTATCTCATGTGGAAGGGTTATTTACAATTATATTTATGAATCAATGGAGCTATCTTTACGTTACAATGTCACATTGCGTCTTATGTTGCCTATTCTACCTAATTATAAGTATGAAGTATTGATCACCAAAGGGCATATCATAGTGTATATTGGCAATATTAAAGTAGAGGGGAGGGGAGTAGACGTTATTAGAGAATATAGGCTGGTACCTGGTAAACAGTATGTGATTATTCCTAAAGATAGTACCTTAGTTATTGGTGAGGCTTATGAGTAGTGAGATATTTCTTATTTTTGCTTTATTACTCTATGTGGTGTTCCTCTTATTGCTAAGCATGCAACTTAAGCTCCTAGTGTGGGCGTTTTCTAACTTGATATCAATTATTATATGGGGGTGGCTATTCTTTGAAGAAGAAAGGAACTATGATTGCCTTATTTGATATAATACTAGCAGTTGTACTCCTAGTAGGGTCATTTATCTTAATTGGCTTAATCATGGAAAGAGGAAGACTAGTGCCGCTTTATTATGAAGAAAGAACATATACGCAGGTAGCGGTTTCTTTGTTAAAATCATGTCTTAAAAGGAAGGATTTTCTTGAAGCTCTTTTTATGGAGAGATATCAAGATGCTTATAACATCATGATTGAGCTTCTTCCAAAGGGATATTATTGTAGTCTAGTAATTAAGGAAAACGACACCATACTGAGATTCGGAAAGAGGCCAAGGGTAATTTATGGAGAGGCATCATTCTACTCTTTTGATGTTAGTGACTCTAACAGGTATGTGCTTCTGAGGGTACAGGTATGGAGAGAGTAAGATCACAGGGAGTCTTTCTCTCGATAACATCATTATTAATAGTTATAATGTTAATTAACATTAATTTACTATACTCTAGCTTGTGTTACTTAAATGAGAAAAGGTACAAGAACCATGTACTGGTTATGACTCTTGATGTAAGTAGCTATAATTTTGAATTAGAATTGGCGAAGTTTTGCATGGAAGGTATTAGCGATGTGCTACGGCACTTACCTTGCAGTAGCTTAGATGCATCCTTAGGAGAATATATGTCCATATTGGAGAGATGTAGTAGAGATAGACTATGCCCCATGGTAGAAGACTTGCTTGGTAGGTTTAATGAGCATAATAACGTGCTTGTACATTTGAGGCGTTTAAAAGTGAAACTCATTAGGAGCTCCAATAGGAAGATTACCCTTCCAGCTTATGTAATTACTAAAAGTAAAACTATTAGATCCTCTTTTTATATCCAACTAGAGGTTCACTCAAGCTTTGAATATGGAACATACATTATAAACAAGGTCTCTCATTATGAATTCCCACTATGGCTTGATGTAAATTATGCATTTAATGCTAAAAGAGATGTCATGAAAGCGTTAAGCTATATCTCTAAAAAGGTCAATGGCTCTAAAGTATCCAATGTCTCTCTAGTTAAGGAATTGTTCGAAGATAAGATAATGGATATAAGAAAGCGATATGAGTCTAAAGGAGTAGTGGTAATACCCTATGTTCATTATTATATGAAGAAGATATCTGACTTAAATAGTACAAAGAAAGTCCTCCTTATAGTTATTCTTAGAAGGATTGAAATCAAGTTTTTACATGGCTATATTTATGATGCTAGGGAGCATAAACTAGTTGAGAAACCACTAAGACTTATGTTTCTTGGAAGAAGAGTTTACTATATTATGTTATACATATTTAGCGATTAGACGAGTTTAACAACTCAGATAGACTTAGTCGAAGTACTAGCTCTCTAAAGAGCATATTGTAATGGTTACGAATTGTCCATTCTGATACTTTACTAGCTTCCGCTAGTATTTTTTGTGTGAGTATAGGCTTGTATCCCTCCTTAAATGCTAGGTACCTATCTGCTGCGTAAAGGGAGGTTACTGCTACTATATATGGACGCCTCCCGTTTCTTTTATCTTCTACTTTATTGAGAAATTTGATAGCAGTCATTAATAATTTATGACTATAATTTTTGGGGTTTATATTCACTTTCATGAGCCGGGCTCTTACTTCAGGGTCGTTTACTACCAAGCTAGTTAGCCTCCAGAGATAGTCTTTGCAACTTCTCATTCTGATTTTTCCACCTAATTCCTGTTCGATTGTCTTTACCTTTTTTACGACACTCATGGGTTTTACTTTCGCTCCTTGATTATTGAAACTTTCAACTATTTCTTGTAGTGTTACAGGTGCATTATGTCCTAGTTCTCTTACAGCGAGTAGGATACTAGCTGCTGCTAATGCTACTAGATCCCTTCTATTTGTACCTGCAATTCTCTTTGCTGTCTTTAAGTAAACATTAATGGCTCTTTCACGCGCTTGTGAGCTTAACTTAAGTAGATCAGAGACTCTATGAAGAAGAGCTACTATTTGATTATGCTTCTTAATTTCCTCTTCCCTAAATATTCTTTGAAGGTATCTTAGTCGTCGGTATAAAAGTTGCTTCTTCATGGGAAGCAGTCTTTTTGAGAAGTCTCTTGTATATTCACTTAATGTTCCACCTTCGCCATATGTACCTAAGACTAGACCTTCATATGCTTCTTTCTTATCGAGATATACATTTCCTCTTAGCTCTTCTATTAGTGAAATTTGCCCTGTTCCATTCCCTTTCATCAGTATACCCTTTTTTATTGAAGTGAAGAACTCTTTAAGGTTTTTTGTGATAAAGACTTTGCTTAATGTTATTCTCTTGATACTAGAGGGTATAAGCTAGATGTGGAGGAAGTGAGAGATACCCGAAAGTAAAAATAAGATGTTAAGAATGAGATTATTATTCTTTCCTTATTCTGATGAAGAGTTTTTCATTTTCAGTTAAGTTACTTAGATTTTCTATATTCTTTCCTTCAAATTTTAGCATTAAGCCACCAATTGATATGAATACTTCATTCTTGTTTTTAGAAAGGACTATACCATTCATATAAAGGTCACTGTCTGTTATGTCGTTTATTTCATTATTAGAAATTAAGACATTCAATTTTTCACCTTCTTTGAAGTTCATTAATTCTTGTAGTTTAAATGGTAGATCGAATCGCATGATTATTTGTTCATCTTTACTCTTGGCTTCTAGTAAATATACTTTAGGAACTTGAGTTCTTTCGAGACAGGATATGATGAATTCTTCCTCAAATATGAAGGCCAATAGTTATCACCTAAGACTTAAATTTTAGGCTACCAGTATCTAGGTAGGGGCAGTTTATGAGCTTTACTATGCCTAGTACTAAAAAGTTCTTTTCGGAGCTAGCAGCACTTCTAAATAAGCGTGTTATTGTTAGAACGGTTCAGGGACATAGTTATGAAGGTGTATTATTAGGGTTTGATGCGAATAATCTTCATGTATGCCTTAAAGATGTAAAAGACGAGAAAGGGAGTCTCTATCCTCGTGTTTTCATTCTGGGAGGAGTTATTGGAGAAATCTTAAGTAAAGAGGAGCTCATAGACCTTAAAGAACTAGCTCAGCGTATTGAGCGGGTATTTCCGCATATGGTCAGCTACTATGAAGATGCTAGAGTCATCGTAGTAATGAATAAAGTAAAAGTAACTGAAGAGGGAGTCGTTGAGGGTTCAGGCCCTATAGCGGAAAGAGTACGAAAGATTTTTGAGGAATATATCACTGAGAAGAGAGCTAGGAGTACTCAATGAGCTTTGAAGTATATGATCATGATCTTCATGGTAGATTAGGAAGAATAAAAACTAAACATGGTATAATAAAGACTCCTGCTATAGCTCCTGTCGTCAATCCTCTTAAGAATCCCTTCCCTCTTAAGTATTTTAGTGAAAGATTTAATTGTGATCTTGTAATTACTAACGCTTACTTGATTAGCAAGTATTACGGCAAGAAGGCTATCGAAAAGGGAATACACAAGTTATTGAAGTTCAATAAACCTATTATGACAGACTCAGGAGCCTATCAAATCTTGATGTATGGTTATGTAGATGTAGATCCTGATTTTATAGTAAAATATCAGCATGCCATAAGGAGTGATATAGGAGTTATACTTGATGTACCTACAGCGGGCGCTACAGAATCGCAATACTCAGTAGAATGGTCTGTAAAGGAGACTTTACGAAGGGCATTAAGAGCTAAGCTTTTAGGATTCATGGATGATGATATGATATTAGTTGCTCCAATCCAAGGGGGATCCAATTTAGAGCTGCTAAAGCTTTGTGCTAATAAATTAGTTAAGTTAGATTTTGAAATGTACGCTGTAGGAAGTCCTACTGAGTTAATGAAGAACTATAGATTTGACGTGTTAGTCGATATTATGGCTATAGCTCGAATAATAGTGCCTCCCTCTAAGCCTCTTCATCTTTTTGGGGCAGGACATCCAATCATGCTGAGCCTAGCTGTGGCTTTAGGATATGATACTTTTGATTCAGCATCTTACGTACTATACGCAAGAGATGAGAGATATATAACCCCCTACGCAACTATGAGATTTTCTAACCTTAGAGAATTGCCATGCTCTTGTCCGGTATGCTCTTCTACAAGCATAGATGAACTCAAAGAATTATCTAAAAAGGAGAGGGTCTCTCTATTAGCACAACATAATCTTTATGTGATACTACAAGAGATTCGGAGTATACGAGAAGCGATATACGAAGGCACTCTTATGAGATTACTTGAGAATAGATGCCGTAGCCATCCTATGATGTATAAAGCATTCCTAAAACTCAGGAAATATTTAAAATTATTAGAAAAACACGATTATTTTACTAAACCCGAAATCCACGGACTGTTCTTCTTTGACGAACATAGTATATTGGTAAATCCCAAAGTAAGAAGATATAGACGTTACTTAATGAATCGCTATAAAACTAGGAGGCCTTACTTACTCTTAATACCAGAGCCTGAAGAGAAGCCTTACTATGAAAACTCTGAGATCAAAAGTATCCTTAAGGAATTAGTTAACCTTAAAGGCTTCCTTAAGTTATTTGATGTAGGGTTTCTTTCAAGGGTCTTTGCTTTAGTACCTCTAGAATTATGTGAGACTTTCCCTCTTTCTCAGTATGAACAAGGAGCGATTTTCTTAAAAGGGAAAATTCTTAAGGAGCATATGCTTTTTTGGGAGAAATTTCTTGATTCACATAATTATAGTATGGTTTTAGTGATTTTTCCTGAAAGAATTGATAAGAGGTATATGAGAAAATTTAGAGAATTAGTAAGAAAGAAGCGTCTTAGAGTTATTGAAGTGAGGGATAAAACGGAAGAGGGCATAGTTAAAACCATTAAGAAATTAATGCGTAGTTTAGACATAGAGAGATCTTAGCTCTTTTTCAGATTTCTCTATGCTTTTTCTGCTTATTTCCTCTAGCTCTTTCTCTATTATTTCAGCCTCCTCGATTAGTTTTCTAGTGTCTATCTGAAGGTTAAGAAGATCTCCAATGTACTTTACAGCTATGGCTGCAGCACGAGGATCAGGTCTTTCTATATTTGCGTAAGGCAATATTGCTATAGCAGGAAATGCTTCCATTTCATATTTAGCGAGCATAAGTGCTAAGGGGCCTACTACGTAGTAACCTCGTTCTAAAAATGCTACTTTGATATCTTTATGCTTATTAAGATATGCGCTTGTCGCTACACAACGTAGTTCTTCCTTAGGATTTTTCCTTAGTCTAGAATCTAGTCCTCCTATAAGTAATGCTTCTTCTAATCCTTCATCAATACTCCATTTGCTTAGTGTAAAGGCAAAATTCTGAATATCCCTTGAGTTAAGTGGAACCTCTGTTAAAATGAGGACTAAATTGGTACTATTAATACATGTGTAATATAGTTCAAAGGGTGTCTGAATTCTTCCATCTTCTCGCATAGTTACGTAAGGAGGTAAATGCTTGGATTCAATAAAGCCTATAAGGTCGGCTTTTAAATTAGTAGTTAGGTACTTGACTGTAATGTATCCTACAAATCCTACACCATGAAAACCAGCTATTAACTTAGCTCCTTTAAGGTTCACTCTCTTCTTAAGGATTATTCTCACTTCTTCACTCAAGGCGATCAACCTATTAGGTTAGGTTTATATTTTATTAGTGTGGGTTAGCAATGACATTAGATATAAAACATTAAGGGTGCTAAAAATGGTTTCGTACGAAAAAAACAATATTCGCCTAAGCTTCCTCGGAGGATGCGGGGAAGTAGGTCGAGTAGCAATTAAAATTGAATTAAAAGATAAAGCATTATTACTGGACTATGGCGTAGCTCTTTCAGAGGATGGGCCTAAATTTCCATATCATGTAAGACCACGAGAAATAACCTCAATAGTACTTTCTCATGCACACTTAGACCACTCGGGGGCATTGCCATATCTCTTCAGTAGCGGTATATCCATTCCCATATATACAACGTCTCTTACAGCTAAACTATCTAGGTTGCTTCTTGATGATTTTCTTCACATTTCGGGATATCATTTACCTTTTGAAGAGCAGGAGATCAAACTATGTTTGAATAGTGTAAGGGCTATACGGTATAGCCGATCTATAACTATAGAAGATGTTAGTATAAGAGCTATAAATGCTGGACACATACCAGGGAGTATCATGACCCTTATAGAGACTCCTCGAAGTAACATACTCTTTACGGGAGATTTTAATTTAGTAAAGACCCAACTACTCAATCCAGCTACATTATCTAAAGTAGATTTTTCAAAGATCGACATCGTAATCATGGAATCTACATATGCAAATGTGGATCATCCTGAACGACAAAAACTAGAGAAGGAATTTGTAGAGAAATGCCGCGAAGTAGTAGACCGGGGCGGTATAGTGCTAGTACCTGCTTTTGCTGTAGGTAGATCCCAAGAGATATTATGTGTTTTAAGGAGGTACAACTTTGAATATCCAATAGTTCTAGATGGTATGGCACGGCAAGCTAGTAGGATATTGCTTAGTTTCCCAGAATTCGTAAGAGATTATAAACTGTTTAAGAGTGCATTGTCTTATGCAACATGGATTACTGGATGGAGCGAGAGAAGACGAGCATTAAAAAGTCCGGGGGTAATAGTAACACCTGCT
This sequence comes from uncultured Thermoprotei archaeon, assembly GCA_964517845.1. Taxonomy (GTDB): domain Archaea; phylum Thermoproteota; class Thermoprotei; order QMSL01; family B3-G16; genus CAZFCQ01. Next base: position 26,226 of record CAZFCQ010000015.1, read on the forward strand.
GGTATGTTGAAAGGAGGGGCTGCGTTATATTATCTTTATAAGATATATAAGGATCCGCGTAATGCCGTATTTTTAGTAAGTTATCAGATTGAAGGAACGCCAGGAAGAGAGCTTTTAGAGACGCATAAATTTAGGTTTAAAGATACTCTTGAAGAGGTAAAGGCAGAAGTTAAGTGGTTCGACTTCTCTGCACATTGTGGTCGAAAAGAACTCTTTAAGTTCTTATCATTACTAAAGCCAGGTACTAAAGTCTTTATAATACATGGAGAGCAAGAAGCAATCAAACAGTTTGCAATGGATATAAACGAGACTTTTGATCTTGAGGTAATAGTCCCGAAGATGGGAGCTACCTACACATACTAAGAGATCTTTGGTGGTAGAATGAATCTTAAAATAGTAAGATATATATCCTTTATAACGTTTCTTCTTATGATATTCCCCTTACCTATAGCAATCCTTTTTCAGTTGATTTCTAAAAATATAATGCCACAACTATTACCGCCAGATGGAGTAGGAGGGATAATTGAAGAGCTTTCATGGTTCATATTCATAATTTCTTTATCTTCGTTGTTGATATTCCTTTTAGCTCGTTCTAGAAGAATACCATTATTGGTAGCTGTCTTTGCCTTCTTCGTAGTGTTTTTATCATTCACTTCCTCTTATACTATCTCTTACTTGCTAATTGAGGATCAAGTTATTTCTATATTCCTTTCATTATTAGTGATACTCTTATGGTCTTTGGTTTTCATACTTAAAAATGACTACTTAGCTAGAGCTTTATCTTCGTCTCTAGTGTTATTGACAGGTAGCCTAGCAGGTATAGTTTTCGTAATAGTAGTTCCTATTTATGTAACAATAGTCTTCTTAGTATTCCTATGTATATACGATCTCTTTTCAGTTCGTTATGGTCACTTAAAGGAGCTTATGAAAGCTCTTTTAGTTAATGAGAAGCTTAAGAAGGAGGAAGTTACATTTAGTAGGATAACGACTAAAATAAGATCTCCTCTTTTCTTTATAACAGCGTATGCAGGATTAATGAATGTAGGTATAGGCGATGTAATGAGTTATGTTATGCTTAACTGTATAGCATCCTTATTCTCAGGGGTATATGGCACTTCTTTAGTGTTTATATCGATTACATTAGGTTTTTTACTGACATATAAGTTAATGATTAAGCTTAAGCTTGCTTATGCTCCTGGTTTACCCTTACCTATACTCTTTGGACTGATAACGATAGGCATTCTTAGATTTCTATGATATTTGAACATTTCAATTGTTTAATTATATCCTCTGCCTCTTCAGGCTTAACTTTAAGGGTGTAGAGGTACCTTTTTAACCTTAATTTTAACTTTACGTAATCCTTATGTCGTTTAACTCTGCATTCTAGTGCTTTCTCGGAAAGTTTTATGAACTCTTCCTTATCCTTGATTTCTTTAGGCATATTTTCATCCCTCACATTAAATGGACACTGTGGTTAATACACTTTGTGGATAATTAAATCTGACACTTATTACTTGATATATTTCTTGTAATGCTTCTCTATTTTAAGTATTCTTACCGTCCTGGGATACAATATGAGCTTCAGGAGCACTTCGTAGAAGACGAAGGACATAACTAGTGAGAATAATAAATCTCCTATTAGTGAATAAGAATCCATTGCTGTAGCATATTTCCTTAAAGGTAAGCTAAGCAATAAAAATAATATTACGAAGATTATCATAGAAGATAGGTAACATAGGAATTGTCTAAATTTAAATTTCCGGTAGCACTTATAATGAAAGGGAACTTTAACGTGGTAGGTCTCGCCTAATGGGTTTTTAGAAATAGCTACTCTAACCTTATGCCATTTAATGTCGCCCTCTTCTATTTTTCTCCTACAATAAAAGCATTTTACCAATATTAAACACCTTAGAATACCTTCTGAGGTATATGTTTAAGCTCTGAAAGTTCAGTAAGTAGCTTTTCATATTCATGCCTATCCACAGGAAACTTCACTATTTTATTTTTGATACCAGATAGTATGATAGCGTTTACTATCTCTAGTGATTTTCTTCCCTCTTCGCCATTGACCATAGGTTCTTGGTCATTTATAATAGCTAGAGCGAAATCTTTAATAACCATTTGATGACCACTTTCCTTTATATGTGAGGGAAGGATATCCTCCCACTTAACTATTGGTTTCGCTCTTTCTTTCAATGAGGAAATTATAGATTCTTTTATTGGAGGTTTATTCCAAGCTATTCTCCCTCTATTATCTTCTACGACTATTATTCCGTTATCACCTCGTATATCAAAACGGGCAAAGGAAGGCATATCGAATGAGGAAACATGAATTACGCCTTGAGTACCTCCTTCAAATTCTATTACAGCACTAGCAAGATCCTCAACTTCAATTTCATGAGTGAGTGTGTTTATGAATGCAGCGAGTCTGGAAGGTTTTTTCCCTATAAACCACTGAAAGAGATCTATGAAGTGTATTGCTTGGTTTATTAATACGCCTCCTCCCTCTCCTTTCCATGTACCACGCCAAGGACCACTTCTATAGTATCGTTGGTCTCTGTATGTGCAGTATTCAAGCAATGCTCTGTATAATTCACCAAGCTTACCTTCCTCTATTAGACGTTTAATTGAAATGCTTAAGGGTTTTGTCCTATGCTGAAAGACGACTCCTAATTTTAGATCTAGACGTCTTGCTTTAGCTATCATTTCATCAGCTTCTTTCACACTAAGTGCCATAGGCTTTTCTACTAATACATGAGTGTTGTACTCTAGAGCCTTCATTGCTATTGGATAGTGAAGGTTATGGGGCGTACATATAGAAATGGCATCTAGCTTCTCTTTCTCTAACATTTCAACGTAATTCTGATACCACCTTACGTGATACTTCTCAGCTACTGCTTTTGCGTTAGCGATATTTACATCTGCTATAGCGACTAATTCTGTTTCCTTAAGTTTTGCAGCCACATCAACGTGTACTCTCCCTATTATTCCGACGCCTACTACACCATATTTTATTTTAGTACACATTCTTAACCCTCAAATCTCAACTAACCCTTATTGCTTTTATTAGTAAACATCTGTAATATAGCTTTAGGGGTGGGAATATGGTAGAACGAGTACTTGTATTTGGCGCTCATTCAGATGACGAAACTATAGGTCTAGGTGGAACCATAGCTAAGTTAACTGAAATAGGGTATGAAGTTATCGTCGTTACCTTTTGTTGGAGTGAGGCGGGAACATGGGAAGATACAGGATATGCAAGGGCTGAATGGAAGGAGGCAATAGCTAAGATGAGGAGAGATGAGGCAGTTAAAGCTGATAAAATACTCGGTGTTAGAAAAAGGATAGGGCTTGGCTTACCTACACAGGGCGTTGTGAATGATCGAGCAACCTATCAAAAGGTAGTTAAGATAATCCGTGAAATTAGACCGAAAGTTATTTTTACGCATTATTATGAAGATAAGCATAGGGATCATAGAGCAGTCTCTCACATAGTAGAAGAGGCTAGGTGGAAAGCATCGGAGAATGTTCTTGCAGATCTTGGTAAACCCTGGTATACTCCTGCATTATTCTTCTATGAAGTAACTGAGCTCTTTACACATCCTTCTCATGTTGTCGATATAACGAGTACCTTCAATAAAAAGATCGAAGCAATGAAGGCATTTAAATCTCAATTTGATGTATTACCAGGAATACTAGACTATATAAAAGGAGTGGCTAAGGCTAGAGGGTTTCTCATAGGTGTCAAGTATGGAGAAGCATTTCTAGATTCGCATCTATTACCTCAAAAGGGGATTAAGATATTAGAAGTATAGCCAAGAGATGCCTTATTGTACTCAGCCCGGGTTATTCTACTCATCCCGGCCCGGCCACACGGTCATGCGGCTGCACCTTCATCACTAATTTTATAAATCTTACGAGGGGCTTATAAGCTTTAGTAATTATCATTCGAGTTAGTTTTGTTAAGAAGGGAGCACTTTAAGTGCGTAACATTTTTATAAGTAATGGTATACCCAAACATGATAACTTTCAGAGGTGCCATCTATGGTTGATAAGAGCACAGCCTTAATCCTATGGTTTGAGGAACTGAGGAAAGAAGACGTCCCCCTAGTTGGAGGAAAGAATGCTAATCTAGGCGAAATGATCAATGCTGGTATTCCAGTCCCTCCAGGATTTGCCATTACAGCTTACACTTATAAACGATTCATAGAAGAGACAGGTATCAAAGATAAAATTTATGAGATAATTAGAGAGGTAATTAAGGAGAAGAAGCCAGAGGAGTACCAAGAAGCTAGTAAAAGAATTCGTGCTCTAATTGAGAGCACGCCTATCCCTGAAGATATAGAAAAAGCGATACGAGAAGCTTATCGTGAATTATGTCGTAGAGTGGGTCTCGAAAAACCAGAATTACCAGTAGCGGTACGGTCTAGTGCTACTGCAGAGGATCTCCCTGATGCTAGCTTCGCTGGACAGCAGGAGACTTTTCTTAATGTAGTAGGTGAAGATGAGGTACTAGATAGAGTAAGAAAGTGTTGGTCAAGTCTCTTCACACCTAGAGCAATATTTTATCGTGAGCAGAAAGGGTTTAAACATGAGAAGGTATTGATTAGCGTAGCTGTACAAAAAATGGTTAATGCAAAAGCTGCAGGAGTTATGTTTACACTACATCCAGTAACAGGTGATGAAAGTAAGATCGTCATAGAGTCGAATTGGGGATTAGGAGAATCAGTAGTGAGCGGATCTGTAACTCCTGATGAATTTGTCGTAGATAAAGAAACAATGCAGGTAGTTGAGCGTAGAATAGCTAAGAAGAGAACCTGGACTGTAAGAGATCCTAAGACTGGTGAGACTAAAGCAATGGAATTACCAGAGGATCTTAGTGAGAAGCCTAGTCTTACAGATGAAGAAGTTTTAGAATTAGCTAAGTTAGCTGTTAAGATTCAAGAGCATTACGGTAGACACATGGATATAGAGTGGGCTATAGATAAGGATCTTCCCTTCCCTCAAAATGTATTTATAGTACAAGCGAGACCTGAGACAGTTTGGAGTGTAAGGAAGGAGAAGGAGGCAAAAGAGGAAAAAGTAGAGGCAGTTACAGTAACTAGAGAGAGGAAAGTTGTAGTTAAGGGATTACCTGCAAGTCCAGGAATAGCTTGGGGTAAAGCTAAAGTTGCCTTAACGACTGAAGAAGCTAGTAAGTTAATGAGGGAGGGAGACATCCTAGTTACTAGAATGACTAATCCCGACTGGGTTCCATATATGAGAATAGCATCCGCTATTGTGACAGACGAAGGAGGTATGACATGCCACGCAGCTATAGTTAGTAGAGAATTAGGTATTCCATGTATCGTTGGTACTGGTAATGCTACGAAGGTTCTACAAACAGGTAAGGAATATACAGTAGATGCAAAAGCAGGAGTTGTTTATGAAGGAGTCTTAGAAGAATACGCTAAACCTAAGGAAGAAGAAAAGGTTAGAAAACTGGAACTACCTGCTTTAGAATTAGTATTTAAACCACCAACTGGAACTAAGATCTACATGAATTTAGGAGTACCTGAGAAAATTGAAGATTACAAGGATCTACCTTTCGATGGAATTGGACTAATGAGAATAGAATTCATCTTAGCTTCATACATAGGAGAGCATCCGCTCTATCTAATAGAAATAGGCAATGAAAAGAAGTTCGTAGATAAGCTAAGCGAAGGTGTTGCAATGGTGGCTAGGGCTATCTATCCAAGGCCAGTAGTGGTAAGATTCTCCGACTTTAAGACTAACGAATATAGGCAACTAATAGGTGGAGAGAAGTATGAACCTCATGAAGATAACCCGATGTTAGGATGGAGAGGAGTTAGCCGTTACATCTCAAAGCAATATGAAAAGGCATTTAGACTTGAATGTAGAGCAATACTTAGAGTGCGAGAAGAGTATGGATTGAAGAATGTCTGGGTTATGGCACCCTTTGTTAGAACAACATGGGAAGCAGAGAGATTTAATGAACTTTTAGAAGAAGAAGGACTTGTAAGGGGTAGAGACTTCAAAGTATGGTTTATGGCAGAAGTTCCTTCAATCATATTCCTTGCTGACGAATTCAGTAAGCTCTGTGATGGATTCAGTATTGGAAGTAACGACCTAACACAGCTCGTCTTAGGTACTGATAGGGATAGTCAGATATTACCTGCAATAGATTCAAGATACTTCGATGAGCGTGACCCTGCTGTAAAGAGAGCCATAGCACACTTAATAAAAGTTGCACATAGGTATGGAAAGACTGTAAGTATATGTGGACAAGCTCCCAGTGTTTATCCTGAGTTTACTGAGTTCTTAGTAAGGCAGGGTATTGATAGTGTTAGCGTTAACCCGGACGTAGTCGTTCAGACGAGATACTTAGTAGCCAGTATAGAGCGTAAGATAATGCTTGAAAGACTAGGAGAGCTTGAAGAGGAGCTCTTCAAGAGACAAGTTGTAAAGCGTCCTAGATATCTAGGAGAATACGAATTCGAAATCTAAAAACTTTATTAAATTTTTAATGATCTTTACTCATTTTCCTTCTTTAAGGACTCTCTTAGCTTATATAGCATAACAGCTCCAACATGTGTGCATGTTCTCTTTTGTCTCCATCTAGAGAATTTTCTCAAAGGGTTATAACAGGAACAAGTGTATATCTTTCGCTTCTTATCATAACTAACGATATACATACTTCTATGATCACCTAGAGATACATCACCTTTAATGATCCAATATTCTACATGTAATGAAGTAAGGAAGGGTCTAACGCTTGGAAGTCTTTTAAAGCAACGTTTTATCCAAGATTCCCCTTTATCCTTATGCATACTCTTAAAGATGAATAAGAGCTTTCTATTTGTCTCTGTGTAATTTTGATTATTCTTATATTTCATCCTAGTAATAAGGTCATAGTTTGTATGTTAAAGTATAACGTTTGCTTTTACAGCTTTTATTGATGTTTGATGAATTTTGTTTCAGAGATAATCTCCATTTTCCCCCCAGTACGCATTTCTCTTTATTTGTCTCATCACTCTTTCGGGAAGTATTTCATCTTCGATTCTCCTAGCCAATGGTCTCTTTATAATAAGTCCACTTCCATCAACTATATCGATCTCCCATGCTCTTAAGTCATGTGGTGTTTGACGCATTTTCTCTATTATTATGTAACGCTGTAGAATACCATTGATTATTCTCCTTTTAAAGTGAATGATGCCGTCAGCTATGTGCTCTACACCCCAACCGAAAGCAGCTCCTGTTGTTATAGCGTACTGGGATGTAGCATATATGGTAAAATGCCATTTACTTAATATACGTTTCACTATGTAGCTTTGCTCTCTTGCTTTAGCAGGTGCTCTGAGCCAGAATGCACTCATAGAGTCGATTACTAACCTAGTTACTTCTCTTCCTAGTGATCTTTTTGCTTCTATAACCTTATTGATCATCTCTTCTATGCTTACCTCCTTTAAACTCCATTTATCTTCACGCTCTTTCATTAAAGCGTCTATGATTATGAGTCTTTTATTATTGATAGCTTCATTGAATTGCATGTTGAATTGTTCTGCTTGTCTTATTATACTCTCACGGCTCTCTTCTGTAGTAACGTAAATACATTTCTCATTGTTTTTAAGTCCAGCCCATATGAAATGAAGGCAGGCAATCGTTTTTCCTGTTCCAGGCATTCCAGTAAGGGCTACAAAAAATCCTTCAGGTATGCCCCCGGCTAATAACCTGTCTAACTTGCTTATCCCTGTAGAGAGCCTATTAATCACAAGTTCATTATTATAGAACTGACTATTAAATCCTTTTAAAGGCTAACGAAGATCTAGAAGTGAAATAGTGAATTGACTACATGGTGATGTATGTGAGCTTACAAATTAAAAGAAGATCATCAAAGGAGGTTCTTAATAGATTCGTTTATAGTGCTTGCACGATATTGTCAAGTTAGAGTGTTACTTTAGTACATAATCATAAAAGATAATGAATATTTTATTAACTAATGTCATATATTGAGGTGGCATGCTAGGTACGATCGTAAACATACTGGCAGTACTTGGAGGTAGTTCATTAGGCCTTATGCTACGTAGAGGTATACCTGACAAGATAAAGCACATAGTAGTACAGTCTATAGGCTTAGCAACAATAGGTCTAGGGATCTCTATGATTAAGATGAAGAATCCTATAGGATTAATATTGGGTTTATTAATAGGAGCGGTTACAGGAGAGATATTCAATTTGGAGGCGAAATTCAACAATTTTGCTGAGCTTATTAAAGAAAGAATTCACTCAGAGGATCCCATTGTTGAAGGAATGCTTACAGCCTTTATTACATTCTGTGTAGGTCCTTTAACTATAATAGGGTCAATAGAGGATGGTTTAGGGAATCCATCGATTCTCTTCACAAAATCTGTATTAGATGGCTTTATGGCTATTGCATATTCTTCCTCATTAGGCTTAGGGGTTGCTTTTAGTACGATACCTATGTTGATATATCAAGGATCATTAGTCCTTTTTGCTTCACTAATTAAGGGATATCTAGCAGAGGAAATATTGAACTCTTTAACTACAACTGGCGGTGTTCTTCTTTTGGGTCTTGGAATAGACTTGCTCAGAATAAAGAAGATAAAGGTTATGAACATGCTTCCAGCTCTACTTATAGTACCATTGATTGTAAGCCTCATGTAAGGATCTGCCATGGGGTGTAGTGTATCATTATTGCTAAACTTAAATAATATGGATGATATTTCTTTTATTTGAGATGAACAAATGTGCTGTTTAATTATCTACTTTTTTTCATAGTTACGTTATCACTAGGAGGAGTTGCTGTTTCACCTTTAAATGCTACTTATGAAAAAACTGTAGAGTTAAGAGACTATAGAACCAGTGTTAATAGTGTTATAGAAGTAAAAGAGAAAGCTCATATCTTAAAGATGAGCGATGAAGTTGCACAATCTTATTATAACGGAGTCTGCCTAGGCAAGTATGTGAAGTTGCGAGTGCGTCTAGTATGCGCTCCTCTTCAAAATGAATTATACCTTCGATATAGTTCTGAAAAGCAATATACCTGTCTAGCTAATGAGAAAGTCATAGTCTCTATCTATAATGTGACGTACAGTAACTTAAAGTGTAAAGAGAATGATGCTCATTTCATAGTACATAGAGATTTTCCTCTTCTTGTAACTGAAGGGAAAACAGATGATAAAGGATTTCTTGAAATAGAGATCTGGGCGCCATTATGGAAAGAGAAGGTCAATAACACTTTATGGGTATATCCTAATACGTACTACAATATTACAATTATACTCGTAAGAGAAGTTGAAGGAAGTATTATGTATTACCTCATATATAACCAGACTTGGATTGGAAGTACATTGTGTACATATCTCAATGGCAGTGTACTACCATGCGAGGTCTATATTACAAGATTTCTTGTAAAAACTATGGAAGGAAAAAGAATACCTTTGGCTTGTGTCTATGTTTATCAGAAAATTAGTAATGATGAATTTCTAATATGGGCCTCTACTACTAATAAGAGTGGGTATACGGATCCATTTATAGCTTGTAGGTACTACATTAATAGCCTGAATTATATGCGTAACAAATGTCTTCATATAGATAGTTATCAAGAATTGTCAGATATAGGAGCTTTCAGAGTTGTAGTAACTTGGCGTAACATAAAAGTCTATGATGAACATCTATCTTATCAGGATTTTATCCTTGGTAAGGACTGCATCAAATAGGTTTATTTTAAATTAATTGTACGATTAACATATAAAGTCCGTAGATGACCAGAAAGCCGCCAGCTATTACCTCGAGTTTCTTTGCTATTTTTATAGTTTTTGAGGGTTCAATGCCTGCTCTAAAAGTAAGTATTAATAATATCAGCGTAGAGGTAAAACCAGTTACATAGAGCAATGTATAAATGATGCGAATTCCTATGTCTTCTACGATAGCTACTTCTACTAATAGAGCCCCTAGAAGTGGGCCTGCACAGGGGATCCATAAAGTACCTAAAGTAAAGCCTGTCAAAAACCAACTTATAACTCCTCCTTTATATGAAAACCTCTTAATAGGCATAAATAGAGAGAAGAAAGAAGACCAGTAGGCTTTGAGTTTCGGTATCAACAATATCAAGCCTAAGATAATAATTATAACGTGACTTACTATTTGTAATAAAGTATTTGTACTCGATATGAAATACCCTAAAGTGAATGTTGTAATGCTAATGAGTGATATGGATAATGCAAGTCCAGCTAATGCTGCTATTAGTGTTCTCCTGGACCTAACTTTAAGAATTAAGCTTAAATAAAGGGGTATAAAGGGCAGTATGCAAGGACTGAACATGCTATAGATTCCCGCTAGGAGGGCCATTACTACTATACCCATCGTTATATATGACTTAGAAGCCTTAGAGGATGAGCTTTTGCTCAATTTTAAGGTATCTAATATAAAATCTCTTAACTCATTAGAGGACATATAGCCGAAGGCTCTTTTAATGATTTTACCCTCTGGTGTTATTATAATTATGCAGGGTACAGCAATGACACGATATTTAAGAGCTAAATCTTGCTCTTTATTTGGGTTAACCTCTACAGGTATGAAGTTTTCTTCAATTAGCTTCACTATATTAGGATCTTTTAGAGGGCCTTCTTTCATTAGTTTACAATAAGGACAGGAGGGGGTTGTAAAAAAGAGAAAAAGGGGTTTTCCCTTTTCAATACTAAGCTTAAGTCCTTCTTCATAACTCAACCAATTTAAAGAAGAAAACATAAGTAAGATTATTAATGGGACATATAGAACTCTATGCACATTCTAAGCCTCCTCGTTAGTTTTAGAGAGTAAACTCTTGATCCAAGTTATTAGATTTCTCATAGGCATAAAGCCAATACGTAAATCTATCAATTCTCTATCTAGAAATGCCATTAATGTTGGAATACTCATTATACCATATTCACTTGCTAGCTCAGGTACTTCATCTACGTTTATCTTAGCGAAATACACTTTATCCTTAAAGTTTCTGGCAACCTTTTCGAAGATAGGTGCTAGAGCGAGACAAGGGCCACACCACGGTGCCCAGAAATCAGCTATTAATAGTTTACCCTCTTTGCTAGCTCTTTCTAGGAGTTCTTTAAATTCTTTAATAGAATGTATGTAGATGACTTCTTTTACTTCAGTGGTCTTCTCTTTACTCTCTCTCATCAAGGATAAAAACTTCTTCCATAGGATTCTCTTAATTTCAAGGTCTTTTTCTTCACTCATAGCATCTAACACCTTAAATATTTGAGAGATAGACTTACTAATAGGCGATTCGAGTGTGCACAAGAGAGAACACACGTAGTTTTAGGGGGATATGTGATCCTCTTGAAATACTACGTTGTGTCATGGGGCTTAGTACATTAGAAGTTAAAGCTTATCGTGTCTTATTAAAGGAAGGGCCATTATCCGTTAAGGAGATAGCAGAGCGATTAGGGTGTAGTAGACCTTCTGCTCAGAAAGCGCTGAGTAGATTACTTAATTTAAAGATCGTACATAGAAGTAAGGTCTTAAGAAGAGAGGGAGGATATGTCTTCATTTATCAAGCCATTCCTTTAGAGAAGGTAAAGGATGAATGTATAAGACTCATTTTAAAACTTTCACACATTATAGCCAAGAAACGTGAGCAACTTATAGAATTGAAGGAGGGATAATTGCATCATTGGATCATCCCCTCACTTCCTTTAATACTGCTCCTATGGGGAGCTTACACCCTGGTGAGGGGGATCCTCTGCTAATTTAAACTAAGAATGTATAAATTTAAGTGTTTTCCTGAAGTGCGTTTGTAAAAAGATTAGTTGAAATAGTTCAAACTCCAGGTTTTATTTTCCTATATATGTTAAGTAGAAGTGTCTTTCTCTAGCCATACTGCACTGATTTTCAATGAAGAACACTCTATTGTTACCTAATGTAAGTTTTCCTTCTCTTACAGGTATTGTAAGGGAGGTTCTAAGGACTGTAGATCTTAAATGAGCATAAGCATTTCCCTCATGCTTCCAATTAGCGTTTACAGGGACTAGATTCCATAATTCCTCACTTTTAACTTTTTCAATTGCGGCAGGATTAAGTAATACTAAGGCTCCAGTACTACCCATAACATTCACTACTATAATCCCTGTAGAGGCTTCTATATCTTTGATAAACATCTCTATCTCTTTAGTGACATCGAAAAGTGCGTTAGGACCATATGTCTTTATTATGAAATCACGGGTCTTCACAGATAATCGTGACATATACACTTACCTCTCGGGAGGATGTTCCTAATTCTAAGAGAACTACCTGTTGCCAAGTACCTAACCTCAACCTTCCATTGACTAACGGAATATCGAGGCTTCTTCCTAAAATGGCTGGGACTAAGTTTTCGCATATTTTAAGATATTCCTTAATGTATCTTCTTAAGTCATCTAATATTCGTGGTTCATACTCTATCGTGATGAGTGCTATACGTTCCTCAGGAGTATAGATGTTAACTAATCCATTTTTTATACCTTTGAGTTCTCCTTCTATCAGGGGTGTTATGTCAATTGCATCTCCATGTCCGCATGTCCTGACCTTAAGTTCTCGATGGAGTATCCTTGAGGGCATAGGTTTTACTCTTTAAAGATAGACATTAAAATTTTTCTTCATATGAAAGTAGTTTGTTGGTACAGCGCATTCTATTACATAATGAAGGATATCATTCTCTAATTTCTCTTATTATCTGTATCTCTATCAGTAATCTCTTCTTACTTATTGTTGTCAAAATTACACCTAGCACATATAGTACTATTATACTTAGAATGTATACGAGGCCTACGATATACATTATATCGCCTAGTAAGTTATTAACTACTACATAAAGGCTTATACCTAGTAGTGATAGAACAATTAAGTTAATTATTGATAGCACTAATGAAGGGGGCTTTTTAAGTCTCTTATGAATCCAGATATAGAGTAGGATGAAACTTGAAGAAAAACTTAGAGATAACTCCATGGATCTTCTTATAGGTAAGTGGGGAAGGAAAATAGGTTTACCTTCTTTTATACCCCAAGGAAGTAAAGCTGAGAGGATACTAAGTATTGCAGATATGAGTAATAGTAGTAAGCCTATGGAGGTTCTCAATTTTAGGGTCTTTATAACTTCATAGGGACTCATATTTTCCTCCGAATTGTAAATATTTTCTTTAACAAGTTCCTTTACAAAAACCTTTTAAAAGTAACGTAAAAAGTACCCTATTGATGAATCATAATGAGATGCTTAATGCATGTCTTGAAGTAATGATTCTGTTTCTTATTCCATCGTTAATTATATACTCATTTGATATAGGATACATATGGTATTATACTCATAGTAGAGCCCGTATTATAGTCTCTGTATGGGTAGAGAAGAGGCCCGTAGTAGCCGATGAGATAATAGTAATGTATCCTAAGAGGGTATGGCATAATGTCCATAACGTTACCTTTGAAGCTACAATTGGTGAAAGATACTTAATAGTTGTGTACTATCAAGGACATATGCGACAAGTACTAGTGGGGCCAGTTAAGGATAAAGACTACTATGTCATGATTAACTTTCCCGGTTAATGAATATTAAAACTCATCAGCATAATATTGTAGTTGTCTAGAACTTATCGATAAAGGTATAAAAGAAATAATTAGGCGATAAAAGTTCTGAAGATGATGAGGTATTGAATAACTCTTAAGCTTTAAGGTGTTATTTATGGTTACTATTAATCTGGTAATACTGGGGCCTGCTGGCTCAGGTAAAAGTACTCTTACAGCTAACTTCGGTAAGTGGATTCAGAAGGAATTAGGGTTTAAAGTTAGTTATGTAAATCTTGATCCTGGTGCAGAGTACTTACCTTATCGACCAGATTATGATATTCGTTCGCTGGTAACTGTAAAGGAGGTTATGAAAAGGGAAAAGTTAGGGCCTAATGGAGCTATTATAAGATGTATGGATATCATGATGGAGAATATTGACAAGGTAGTCAAGAAGATAAGTGGACTGAAGTCAGATTATCGACTTATTGATACTCCTGGACAGATGGAGCCGTTTACTTTTAGAAGAATAGGGCCAGAACTCGTGAGTAAATTGTCAGATTTAGGTAGTGTAATTAGTTTGTTTCTAGTAGATTCTGTATTAGCATCCTCTGTTACTGGTTTAATAGTTGTCGAACTGATGGGACTTGTGGTTCAACTGAGATTACTAGCTCCAACACTTATAATATTGAATAAAGCAGACTTACTGCGAGTCTCATTCGATATTGAGAAGTTATTAACAGATCCAGAGTACTTAACGAAAGCATTAAATAAAGATATAAAGGAAGGACTTATCAATGATTTAATGTTATTCTTGGGAGAAGCAATTCTGCAATATTTCCAGGCCTCAAGGCTAATTAAGATCTCAGCTAAGAAATGTAAGGGATTTGAAGCTTTATATGACTTAATACATGAGACATTTTGTACTTGTGGAGACCTTACATAATCTTAATTATTTAAGAGTCATCTATTCTTCTCCAGAAGATTATGAAGCCTCAAAAGTTACTTGAGTATCTAATGCTTAACACACATCGATATATTCCTATAAATGAGCTTTCTCGAGAACTAAAAGCTACATCCGATGCTATACTCATGGGAATTCAGAGACTTAGGCAACGAGGATACATAATTGAAAATTATAAAGGTAAAGGGTTTCGTCTTATAATGAGTGATGATTTAAGCCAAGCGGGCATTTACCTAAGAGACCTTATGAGAAAGTATAATCTCAGTATAGTATATCTAAAGAAGACTACGTCTACACAAGATGTAGCTAAGTCAATTATGAAGGAACCTAGAATGAATAATGTATTGATCATTGCAGAAGAACAAACTCATGGTAGAGGTAGATTAGGTAGACGCTGGGTATCTCTAGCGGGAGGAATATGGGTAACACTTGCTTTAAGACCTAAGTTGGAAGTAGATAAAGTCCCTTTACTGAGCTTAATGAGCGGGGTTTCTATCGTGGAGGCTATAGAGAGATTAACGAAATTAAAACCTAAGTTAAAATGGCCTAATGATATACTATTAAGAGGTAAGAAAGTGTGTGGAGTGTTAGTAGAGGCTTCTGTAGAAGGAGAAGAAATAAGTGCTTATATTGGTATTGGAGTTAATGTTAATAATACAATACCATTAGAGCTTTCTTCTAACGCAATTTCACTTAAGGAGATTCTAGGTCATGATTTTCCTAGATTATTATTGCTTAACGGAATTTTGAGACGCATTTATGAAAATCTAGAAATTCTTAGAACGAATTCTGAGCATATATTATCCAAGTGGAGATCATATTCCTATACATTAAATAAGGAAGTGATTGTTAAGCTGAGAGATCATGTACTACGTGGAAGAGCTATTGATATAGCTGATGATGGAGCTTTGATTGTACTCACTCAAAGAGGATTAGTAAAGATAAACGTAGGGGATGTGATACACTTAAACCATCTGGTTTAGGAGATTTGTTAATATCGATAGTAGCGAATTGTATAGGGGTATGTACCGTATCTAGGTTTACGGTATTTGTTATAAGCAAAGCCAAGTAATACCCCTGTGGCTAGCCCTCCTACATGAGCTAGTATGTTTACTCCTCCACCTATCGAATTTATAACAAGGAGTATTAGGAGTGATGACAACGACTCTGCTAATCGACCACCGTATCTCGCTCCGGTAATTATAGTCATAGCACCAATAATTCCAAAGAGCGCTCCCGAGGCTCCAGCAGATACTATGTTGCTACCGAGTACTAATGTCAGTATGTTTCCCATAATTCCTGAAAGAAAAAAGGTTAAAAGGAAGAATCGAGTTCCGTATTGATCTTCGAAAGAGGAACCAAGCATGTAAAGGTACAGTACATTAAAGAATAAATGTATGATGGAGATATGAACGAATAATGATGTTACGAGCTGCCACCACCAGCCCTTATTTAATACTAGATAGTTATACTGACCAAAGATTAAGAGCCAATCACCCCTTATACTAATAAAGTTGTGGGAGAGAGAAGCTAGCACGATGTATGTAGCAATACACGCTAGTGTCATGATAGTCGTAGCTCGCCATTTAATTCGTAACTTATAATATTTAGTTCTGAAGGTGGATTTCCAACTATAATCATACATAGATCCTCACCATGAACAGATGAAGTTTCTTCTTTTTGCATATTAAAAGTTGTTAACTTCTTTATAAGTATAAGATGTGAAGAAATATATGAAATGATTATGAGAGAAGTGGTCACACCTAAAGAGAACTTTCTCATGGCTATAAGACATGAGAAACCATACTGGGTTCCTTGTCCTTTGTTTGATAATTCAATAATAATCATTGAGCACGGACTTGTGGAACGTAGAAATGAAGGTAAGGACGCATGGGGAGTTATGTGGAAAACAAGGGAGACTAGATCTGGCGGATTCCCTGTATTTCATCCTATTAAAGATCCTGATGAGATAGATGTATATAGTACGCCTTCCCCTGAGGATCCGAGTCTCTTAGATGATGCTAAGAGATTAATCTCAGAGATAGATCGAAATAACGTAGTAGTTGCAGGTGATAATGGTTGGGGATTATTCGAAAGGGCATGGCTTTTAGTAGGTATGGAAAGGTTATTTCTATGGTCTTTTCTCTATCCTGATGCTGTAAAAGAGTTGATAGAAAAAATAGCATATGTTAAGATAAGACTTACTGAGCGACTTATAGAGGAGATAGGTGTAGACATGATAATGTATGGTGACGATTGGGGTATGGAGGATAGATTGCTCTTTTCTCCTAAATGGTGGAGAGTCTTTATAAAGCCTTGGCAGAAAAGGCTTTATAGGATTGCGAAAGATAATGATGTACTTGTATACCAACATAGCGATGGAAAGGTGGAGGAATTAATCCCTGATTTAATAGAGATTGGTGTTGATATATTGAATATTCAGAGAGAGTGTAATGATTGGTACGAGATAAAGAGAAAGTATGGAAAGAGAATAACGTTATGGGGAGGGGTCAGTGCTCGAACATTAGATCATGGAACTCCTGAAGATGTAATGAGAGAAGTTAAAGAATGTATTGAGTTAGGAAGAGATGGCGGTATAATATTAGCGCCAGGACACTCATTGAAGTATCCTAAGAAGAACTTAGAGGCAATGAGGGAAGCATGGCTTAAATATGGGTGGTTCATATGTAAGAAGTCAAGCAGGAGGAATTAGGGAATTGATACATTAAAATAATGCAAGGAGATTAATTCTCTTATTTCTTAATTATCATGTATATGTCAATCCATTCTAAGGGTATGTTAACATATATGAGTTACATAGAAATCCCCAATTAGTATTCCATAATATAAACTCACCTATCGATTACAAAAAGCGTACTTTTAGTCTCGAGAGAGGGACTCTTGCTCACATTTTGGAAGGTAAAAATTCCAAAATGTTCGCCATCTAGAATTAAGTAGAGACATTTCAGCCATGGGATTAGACTCAGGCTTTTTCTTTTACCTTTTGTAAAATTTTATTGTACAAAGATGATCTTAAAATGGGTAAGGATATAGTACATAATGGATAAGGGTGGAGTTAAATCTACCACCTGAGCCCAGGGATATAAAGGAGCTTATAGTAAACATTAGGCAGAATTTAAAGTGTCGGAAGGGTTCTTTATAATGAGTTATGGCTATACTTGGCAGAAGTTCCTTAGGGTTTTAAAGCTTCATACTAA
>CAZFCQ010000015.1:44061-45513 GCA_964517845.1 uncultured Thermoprotei archaeon
TGAGTTATGGCTATACTTGGCAGAAGTTCCTTAGGGTTTTAAAGCTTCATACTAATGATATTATACTATGGGCCTTAGAGAGTAAGATTAGTTGGAAGGAACTAGTATCTAGGATTACTGATACGTTAAGAAGGTATAGAAGGAGGGAAGTAGTGAGTTGGTATTCATAAAGGTTATAATTGGTGATGCTAAGGATATGAAAGAGATATCGTCTGAGTCAGTACACCTAATCATAACATCCCCCCCATACTATAATGCACCATTTGATTTCCCAGATCTATTTAGTAGTTATGATGAGTATTTAGATATGCTAAGACAAGTCGGTAAAGAGTTGTATAGGGTTCTAAAGCCCGGTAGGGTAGCTTGTTTTGTAACTCAAGATGTTAGGATTAATGGGAAGCTTTATCCAATAGTTGCTGATCTAATTAGGATTATGGTTTATGAGACGGGCTTTGAGTATCAGGATAAGGTTATTTGGAGAAAGCCTGAGGGTTATATTAGAATTAGTCGTAGGAGTGGTGTACTTATTCAACACCCCTACCCTATGTACTACTATCCTGATAATATCTATGAGGAGGTAGTAATATTCAAAAAGTCTGGCGAATTTGATAAAAGAGCAATTCCCCAAGATATAAAGGAGAAGAGTAAAGTTAGCGTAGGTAGATTTCAAGCTGAAAAATGGTACCTTTCAATTTGGAATATAAAAAATGTACTACCATCAGAGAAGTGGAGTAGATACACAGCTGCATTTCCTGAGGAACTTGTTGAAAGGCTTATGAAGCTTTATAGCTATTGGGGCGAAACAGTTCTCGATCCCTTCCTTGGAACCGGTACAACGGCTGTTGTGGCTAGGAAGTTAAGGAGGAACTGTATAGGTTATGAGATTGACCTTGAGTTAAAAGAAGTTATTGAGAAGAGATTGAGACTGAATGTAAAAAGTTTGAACACGTATATAGAAGGTGGAGAGGATAGGATAGAATTTATAATAAGGGACGATGCAAAAAGATTAAGGACAAGGCTAAGAGGAGAGATAGAAGGACGTCTTTCAAGGAGAAATAACTCAAGGAATAGAAGGAGTCGATAGGACTAGCTCTTAGCCTCTCTTTAATAACTTCTTATGCGCTTCCCCTGAAGGTAATTTATGTAGGTGCTGTCTAGTACTGCTTAAAGCTATATAAAGTAGCTTTCTACTAGCCACTATGTACTGAGGTTCGTCTCTATGACCGCAGTAAACTAGCTTTCCTTTAGCCTTTCCTTTAATTATCTCTTTAACTATTCCTCTTATCTGTTTTGGAGTATTCGATGCTTATCTGTGGATTTTTGCCGGTTATCTTAGCAACACCGACTTTCATTCCAGATATTCTCAGGAAATTCTAGTAGTCCATTCTATTATCACCTGATTTAGTCCATAATATCGTATTGCCTCACTAATAGCTTAAGCTCAGATAGTGA
>CAZFCQ010000016.1:0-30191 GCA_964517845.1 uncultured Thermoprotei archaeon
GTAGTTCAACCATTTCTCTAATCCTTTGCTTAGCCTCCTCAAGATCACCAATATCGTCATATGTAACTCTTGGGACTCTACCTACTTCGACAGGTTTCTCGAAGACTATAAGCTCGGTATCTTCAGTTACAATAATTACTCCTGAGGGTCTTGTCTTAATTACTACAAAGGGTATAGGTTGACCTAAGACAGGAATTTGAACGTAATCGCCTTCACAAAGAGGATAATCAATAAGTCTCCTCTTAATGTAATTCACGAAATTACTATCCACAGAAAGTGTAATAGAAGCAGGAGCTAACTTAATTATTGATGCAGGTTTAACATCAGCTTTCCTAACTATAACTCTATCGCCGATACTAACACCAGCATTTCTTCTAGTAATTCCATCCATTCTAATTATATCAAGTCCTTGGTCTTCAGTATAAGCTGGCCATACTACTGCCGCTGTACGCCTTTTACCTATTATCTCTACTACATCTCCAACAGTTATTCCTAACTTGTTCATGATCTCAGGAGGTATCCTAACTTTACCTCTACCTACATCTCTCTGCTTTGCTTCTGCTACACGAAGTCTAATTTCAGGCCTTCTTCCTCTGCCTCTCTTTTCTGGCATTTGTATAACCCCACATTTTACTACACATACTCCTCTAAAAATCCATCTCTCCTGTTTCTATACGCTACCTCTCGACTTCTTAATAGCTCTCGAAAGTTATCTTGTACTTCTAAAAATAGGTGTGAGGATTTATATTTATCGTACTTCACCTTATAATTAACTAATCCTTGTAACATACTCTCCTTCAAGCTGGCTAACCTCTTCAATAGATGAAATAATCTCCTCTATCCTGCTAGTACCTCCTTCGTAATCTTCAGGTAAAAGTATGTAGACTCTGAGTAATTTTATGCCAAAGCCAACTTCTTCGATTTCATGCTTAGCAAGCTTACATTCACTTGGTAATTTTTCGCTGATCTTTCTACTAAGCTGTTCTAAGTCTATTTCTATACTTTTAGGGTATATTTTGAATACAGCCATAACCTTAGCCATTTAAGGTCCCTCAAACCCACATTTAGGACATCTATAAGATATAACTAACTTACGACATTTAGAGCAACGCCAAATGATTATTTCACCACAATTTGGACAAGGAAATCTAACTCCCCTTTCACTTGGCAGTATGGGTTTCCTACATGAGGAGCATATAGGTAACCTTAGTTCAGACATGATCTTCACCTGATGAAAGACAGAAGGAATCTTATAAGAATTCCCTTATAAATATCACTATCGAGATTTTTGATAAGTTTAAATAATAGTTTAATACCTGCTCTTGTTAAAGCACTAGCATGAAAATCAAAGCTACTAGAACTGACAAGTTCCCTGACTATCTCGTCACACTCATCACCTATCTTAATTAAGTCCGCATTAGAAAGAGTATCAAAAAAGTTTCTGAAAACTCTTCCTATCCTTATCTCTCTCCCAAAAATAGAGTACCATCTTCTCTCATATAATGCACTTAATGGTTCCTTATATTCAAAGTATCTAATAATAGCCTCTCCGAGCATTATAGCACCTAATCCCCCATAGTATAGTCCACCACCTGTAGTAAGCTTATTTTGACCAGCAGCATCCCCTACTAAAACCACTCTCCTTTTCTGAACGAACCTCTTTAAGGGTCCATCTATATTAATTAACCCACTCATTACTCTTATTCTGCTAGCACCTTCAATTTTCACACGTACATCATCAATGTCCTTGAAGTTACTAAACCTCTCACCTATGTTTTTATCTGAGGCAAGTCCAATGCGTACTATTTTATTACCTAGAGGTATTGCCCATCCAAAAAATCTCCTTGAAAGCTTTTTATCGAGATATATATCTACGTTGTCTTCATCTAAGAAGTCTATACTACAATCTCCATAATCCTCTTGAATTCCTATAAGTGGCTTACTTTCAACTCTCAGTATTGATTTAGTAATCCGTCTACATAATCCCTCACTTAACACTAATAATCTGCTCTTGAATGTCACTTTATTATCATTATATAGTGCTAAGATCTTCACATAATCATTTTTGACATTAATTTTTAATGCTCTACATGAAGTAAGGACTTGAGCACCTACATCTAAAGCTTCTCTGTATAGTTCTTTATCAAAAGCAATCCTATCTATTACCAAAGCATTAATCCTTGGACTTCTTATCTCCCATGTAGTTCCGTTAGGAAAGTGTACTTTAGCCCTCTTAATCCTGTTCAGTACGATTTTATGAAGATTCGCTATCCTAAGTTCCTTAAGGCACCTTAGACTTACTAGACCTGCACAATGTTGAGGCCTTCCTATCTCTTTATGTTCTTCTAAAACTAAGACATCAAGGCCTGCCTTAGCTATTTCCCTAGCTGTTATAAGACCACAAGGTCCTCCACCTATCACTATAACGCTATATGTCTTTAAATTCAACTTTAAGTCCACCTACGATTAATATTTATGAGTATGGGATTGCCTAAAAGTATAGAGATGAAATATAAGCAAGTTCTCATACTACGGGCTGACTTACACATGAGTCCTGGTAAAGCTGCAGCTCAAGCAGCTCATGCAGCAGTCTCAGCTCTTGAAATCGCTAGAAAAACTAAACCAGAATGGGTTAAGGCATGGCTGAACGAGGGACAAAGAAAGATAGTATTAAAAGTCAAAAGTAAGGATGAAATAGTCCAGCTTAAAAAAGAGGCCGATTTAAGGGGCCTTCCTAATGCTATAATAGAAGATATGGGATTAACGGAATTACCGCCTGGTACTATTACAGCATTAGGAATAGGCCCTGCTCCTGCAGATCTAATAGACCCTCTAACACGTCATTTAAAACTTTATTAAAAATGAAGTACAAGCTATGCCTCTTAAATCCTTTTCTGAGCTTGATATGCTATTGGGAATGGAATGTTACGCTACTTCTTCTCCCCCTATACCTGGTATTATTCGCCTCAAGTTAGATGATTTTCAAGTTTTTGAAGTTGATGAACGAGGCATCACTGTTAGAAGGTATGATATGTTAAGACAGTTTTATAGTAACATGGCTGGTCTCTATTCTTTATTTCTCCTAGAGAAGAAAGGACTTTCACATTACGAAGCAGTACGTATTATATGTAATTTACTTAATGTAGACTCAAGAAGCCTGAGTTTCTCAGGTATTAAGGATACACGTGCACATACGTGGCAGCTTTTCTCTGTAAGAGGTTATAGAAAGGAATGGAATAATTTTGATAAATTGCTATGCTTTTCTAAGGAACGTTTCCTAAGAGTTAGCTTCATTTCACGCTATCCATGGAGGCTTTACCCAGGCTGTAATAAAGGAAACTTATTCCATGTTGTAATAAGGAGAATACCTTCCTCTTCATGTATCGTATCACTTAGTAAAATTCTTTCTGAGTTAAGAGAACTAGGAGGGATTCCTAACTTCTACGGTTATCAACGATTCGGTACAATTCGCCCAAATACACATATCATAGGCAAATATGTATTGTTAGGTAATTACAAGTCCGCAACTAAGGAGATCCTTACTTCAATCTATCCTTATGAAAGTGAGATTGCTAAGAAAGCTAGAGCCTATCTTAAGGCTACTTGGGACTTGAGAGGAGCTCTTAGGATATTTCCTAAATCTTTGTCTTATGAAAGGTTAATATTGAATTACCTAATAAAGCATCCTAACAAGTATGAAAGGTGCTTTTGTGTTCTGCCTAAGTGGCTTAGAGGTATGTTTATAGAAGCTTATCAATCATATCTCTTCAATAGAATCTTAAGTAAAAGGCTTTTACTTGGAATTTCTCTTAAGGACGTCATAGATGGGGATCTAGTGTATTTAACACATAAAGATGCTATTATTACTGCTACATCGAGCAATATATCTTATCTCCAAAAACTTGTAGACCTAGAAAGAGGAGTTATATGTCAAAGAATCATAGGTTTCGATTATAAATTCCATAATTCCTTCATTGGAGAAATTGAAAGAGAGATTCTAGAGGAAGAAGGAATTAGTCCTTCTCACTTTTATAGTATTTCCCGATTCTTCCCTAGATTAAGAGGAGGATATAGAAAGATAACTCAATATGACTTTAGAATAAAGATAACTACTCTCTTGGATGATGCGTTTCCTAGCTTTATTAAAGCCAAACTTGAGTTTTTCCTTGAAAAAGGCTTTTATGCTACGTCTTTCCTAAGGGAGATTATTAAGTCTGGAAATCCTATAAAAAGCGGCTTTTAATGTAGTGTATTGGGTAAGAGTTTTATAGGTGAGAACTTATCATCTAAACAGATGAGGGGCCGGTAGCTCAGCCAGGTAGAGCGCTGGGCTTTTAACCCAGTGGTCCCGGGTTCGAATCCCGGCCGGCCCGCCTTCATTATCATCGGGAAGTTCTAGCAAAGCTTAAGTTTTCACAAACTGCTTCTAATAGAATTAATTAATGATGACTAATGCTTTATAAAAGTGACTTGGGCATGGAGATCTATAAAGTCCATTCTATATTCATATTATATCTCTTTAGGAATTATTATTCAATAGTAATTAGGGAGGCTCAAAAGTCCTGTCTATTTACATAAGTCAAACATTGAGTTCCTTCCTTAACGATAGTAAAATTTATATCAATCAATCTTGAGTGTGGTATTAGCACATTTAGAGAACTTCTTAGCGTGAAATCATGCCTAAAAAGTTTAATATATTCGATCATGTATTGGTGCCTAAGCATATACTTCTTAGTAAAGAGGAAGCCAAGGAGGTTCTGGAAAAATTAGGCATAGAGCCATGGCAATTACCCTGGATTAAAGCCTCAGATCCCGCAGCTCGTGCTTTAGGTGCCAAACCCGGTGATATAATCAAGATAATTAGAAAAAGTCCTACTGCTGGAGAGACTGTAGCCTATAGGTATGTAGTACCTGGATAAGATTAAGAGGTGGTATAGATTGAGTAATATAAGTATAGATGATAGATGGTTCTTACTTGAGACTTTCATAAAAGAACATGGTTTAGTTAGACAACATCTGGATAGCTATAATGATTTTATAGAAAGACGCCTACAGGAGATAATTAATGAGCAGGGAGTCATAGAAACAGATATACCTAATTATTATGTTAAGTTAGGAAAAATCAGAATAGGTAAGCCTAGAGTAAGAGAGGCAGATGGTTCTGAAAACGAAATCTTGCCCCTAGAAGCGCGTTTAAGGAATCTAACATATGCTGCTCCAATATATCTAACTATGATCCCTGTCATAAATGGTGAAGAGAGAGAACCTATTGAAGTGTATATAGGCCAAATACCAATAATGGTTAAGTCTGTAAAGTGTACCTTATACGGAATGAGTGAAGAGGAGTTAATGGCTGTAGGTGAAGATCCTAGGGATCCAGGTGGTTATTTTATAATAAATGGATCCGAAAGGGTACTAGTAGCTCAAGAAGATTTAGCTATCAATAGAGTCCTAGTTGATAAAGGTGGTGCAAGTTCATCAGTAGCTTACACAGCTAAGGTTTTTTCAGCTACAAGCTCTGTACGAGTTCCAGTTACAGTAGAAATGCTAAAAAATGGCGTACTTTACGTATCCTTCCCTGCTATACCTGAACGTATCCCCTTTGCAATTATGATGAAAGCATTAGGATTTGAAAGTGACAGAGAGATAGTACTTGCTGTTAGTGACAATCCTGAAATACAAGAAGAACTTATTCCTACATTAATGCAGGCTACTTCAATAAAGAACTCCGAAGACGCTCTCAACTACATTGGTAGTAGAGTTGCTATAGGTCAGACTAGAGAGTATAGAATCCAGAGGGCAGAACAAATTATAGATCGTTATTTCTTACCACATTTGGGTAGTACAAAGGAGGCGCGAAGAGCTAAAGGATATTATTTAGGTCAAATGGCTGAAAAACTCATAGAATTAGCATTAGGTAGACGTCTCCCAGATGATAAGGATCATTATGCTAATAAAAGACTTAAGCTAGCAGGGGATCTTTTAGCTCAACTATTTCGTGTAGCTTTTAGAACATTCTGTAATGATGTACGCTATCAACTTGAAAGACTTAAAAGTAGGAATAGAACCATTAACCTAGCTACAGTTGTTAGAGCTGATGTAATTACTGAGCGCTTAAGACATGCACTTGCTACAGGTAATTGGGTAGGCGGGAGAGCTGGAGTCAGTCAATTATTGGATAGAACTAACTATTTGTCAACATTAAGTCATCTACGTCGTGTGGTCTCTCCTCTAAGTAGAAGTCAGCCGCACTTTGAAGCAAGAGATCTACATCCAACACAGTGGGGAAGATTATGTCCAAATGAAAGCCCCGAGGGGCAAAATTGTGGCTTAGTTAAGAATCTGGCATTAATGGCTAGAATTACTGTAGGTACTGATGAAAAATCAGTACATGCAATACTGGAGAAATTAGGGGTAATTCGAATTGATATTGCTCGTATGAAGGGTATTAAAGGTACAAAAGTATTCCTTAACGGTACATTGATTGGTGTTCATCTTAAGCCTGAAAAATTAGTTAAGGAGATAAGGCGGTTAAGAAGGCGAGGTCAATTAAGTTATGAAGTTAACATAGCTCATTACAGAACAAAGTATATTGATGAGATATATGTAAATTGTGATGCTGGTAGGATCCAAAGGCCCCTTCTTGTTGTAGAAAATTGTGAACTTAAAATAAAGCCTGAACACATAGAGAAAGTACGAAAAGGAGAATGGGGCTGGTATGACTTAATCAAACGTGGTCTAATAGAGTACCTTGATGCAGAAGAGGAAGAAAACGCATATATAGCAATAAATCCTGAGGATATAACGCCTAAGGTAACCCATGTAGAACTTGTACCTAGTGCTATATTAGGTGTCGTTGCCTCGATAATACCTTATGCAGAACATAATCAATCTCCACGTAACTCATATGAAGCGGCTATGGGTAAACAGGCTTTAGGTATACCCCTAATTAATTTCCGATACTATCTTGACTCTAGAATGCATTTACTTCACTATCCTCAAACTCCGCTAGTACAGACTCGAGGACTAAAGCTTATAGGATATGCAGAAAGACCTGCTGGTCAAAATATGATTGTTATGGTAAGTACTTGGGGAGGATACAATATAGAAGACGCTATAATAATGAATAAAGCATCTATAGAACGTGGTTTGGCAAGATCCACCTTCTTTAGGACGTATGAAGCTGAAGAAAGAAAATATCCTGGAGGAGAAGAAGATCATATAGAGATACCTGAACCTACCGTCAGAGGATATAGAGCATCTGAAGCCTATATACACTTAGGAGAAGATGGTATAGTTGAACCTGAAGCTTTCGTTTCAGGTGGAGAAGTATTAATAGGGAGAACCTCACCACCAAGATTCCTCGAAGAATATAGAACATTTGAGATGGCTAGTACTAGAAGAGATACATCAGTTAGTATGAGACACGGCGAACGTGGAGTTGTAGACTTAGTTCTAATAACTGAAAATGTTGATGGTAATAAACTCATCAAAGTACGCGTTCGTGATTTAAGAATACCCGAATTAGGAGACAAATTCGCATCACGACACGGTCAGAAGGGAGTAATAGGTATGATCGTTCCATTAGAGGATCTACCCTTTACAGAAGAGGGAATAGTTCCGGACTTAATAATAAACCCTCACGCTATTCCATCTCGAATGACACTAGGGCAGCTTCTTGAATCCTTAGGTGGTAAAGTTGCAGCTCTCTCTGGACGCTTCGTAGACGGCACCCCCTTCTGTGGTGAGAATGAAGAGAGCCTACGAAGAGAATTGTTAAAATTAGGATATCGGCCTGATGGAAAGGAAACTATGTATGATGGAGTAACCGGAGAATTACTAGAGGTTCCTATATTTATAGGTATAGTTTACTATCAAAAGCTACACCATATGGTAGCTGATAAAATGCACGCCAGGGCTAGAGGTCCTGTGCAGATATTAACTAGACAGCCTACAGAAGGAAGAGCTCGAGAAGGAGGGCTTAGATTCGGAGAAATGGAACGTGATACATTAATAGGACATGGTGCTTCAGTACTACTAAGAGAACGTCTTTTTGAACAGAGCGATAAATATCTAGTTTATATATGCAACAAGTGTGGTATGATCGGCTGGTATGATAGAAAGCGTGATAAACTTATTTGCCCAATACATGGAGACAAAGGAGATTTGCATCCGGTTGAAGTCTCTTACGCCTTCAAGTTATTACTACAGGAATTAATGAGCATGTGCATATATCCAAAGTTAATACTAGGTGATATTACTGAGGTGAGTAAGTAATGTCATTAATGAATACACTTAAGAAGATAAAGGCAATAGAATTCGGATTTTTAAATCCTGACGTAATACGTAAGATGTCTGTAACTGCAATAATTACTGCAGACACCTATGACGAAGATGGTATGCCCATAAGATCGGGATTAATGGATAGAAGATTAGGCACTATAGAACCTGGAGTTAGATGCGAAACTTGTGGAAATCCCGTGGGTTTATGTCCAGGACATTTTGGACACATAGAACTTGCTAGACCTGTTATTCATGTAGAATTCGTAAAAGTAATTCATCAGCTACTTAGAGCTACATGTAGAAGATGTGGTCGTTTGTTAATATCCGAAAGTGAGCTAGAAAAGTATCGAGAAAGAATGGATCGATATCAGAAAAGATGGAGAGCCCTTAGTGCTAAATTAGCGGAAGTTATATTAAAGAAAGCTATAGACACGCCAGAATGTCCTCATTGTCATGCTAAGCAGTATAAAATAAAACTAGAGAAACCTACTACATTTTATGAAGAGCGCGAAGAAGGTCTAGTTAGACTTCTACCTACTGAAATACGCGAACGTCTTGAGAGAATACCTGATGAAGATCTTAAACTCGTAGGGATAAATCCTGAGAATGCTAGACCAGAATGGTTTATCTTAACAGTACTACCTGTCCCACCTGTTACTGTTCGTCCATCCATAACCTTAGAGTCGGGAGTACGTTCAGAAGATGATTTAACACACAAATTAGTTGATATTATAAGAATCAATGAACGACTTCGTGAAAATATTGAAGCAGGAGCCCCCCAACCTATAATAGAGGATCTATGGGAGCTACTTCAATATCACGTTACTACATACTTTGATAATGAAGTGCCTGGTATACCCCCTGCTAGACATCGTTCAGGAAGACCATTAAGAACATTAGCACAAAGACTAAAAGGAAAAGAAGGCAGATTTAGAGGAAGTCTCTCAGGTAAACGTGTTGATTTCTCTGCACGTACTGTAATTTCACCAGATCCTAACCTAAGTATAAATGAAGTTGGAGTGCCTGTAGATATCGCTAAGATATTAACTGTACCTGAAAGAGTAACTGAATGGAACTTAGAAGAAATGAGACAGCTTGTAATAAATGGTCCATTCAAATATCCAGGAGCTAACTACATAATAAGACCTGACGGTAGACGTATAGACTTAAGATTTCCTAAAGATAGAAAAGCACTTGCTGAAGCTTTAAAACCAGGATACATGGTTGAACGTCACTTAAAGGATGGAGACATAGTGCTCTTTAATAGACAACCATCTCTTCATAGGATGTCTATGATGGCACATAAGGTCCGTGTCTTGCCTTATAGAACATTTAGACTAAATCTATTAGTATGTCCACCTTACAACGCTGATTTCGATGGTGATGAAATGAATTTGCACGTCCCCCAAAGTGAAGAAGCACGTGCTGAAGCACGTATATTAATGCTAGTCCAAGAGCAAATACTCTCTCCGAGATATGGTGGCCCAATAATGGGTGCAATTCATGACTATATAACTGCTGCATATTTGCTAACCTCTAAGAGTACTCTACTTGATAGGGAAAAAGCATCGCAACTATTAATGGCCGGTAATTATAAAGGGGAGTTACCAGAGCCTGCTATAATGAAGCCTAGGGAACTTTGGACTGGAAAGCAAATCTTCAGTGTGTTTCTCTTTAAAGGGCTAAACTATACATCACGTGCAAACATATGCTTAAAGTGCTTCACTTGTCTGAAGGAGAAATGTCCTATAGATGCTTATGTAGTAATTAGAGATGGTAAACTTATAATGGGAGTAATAGATAAAGCTAGTATTGGTGCTGAGAAAACTGAGTCTCTCCTTCATAAGATAGTTAAAATTTATGGCACTGATAAAGCTAGAATGTTCATGGACACTTGCTTTAGAATGCTACTTTACTTCTTAGATAGACATGGCTTCACAATGGGATTGGATAGCTTAGATCTGCCTAAGGAAGCACTAAATGAGATAGAACAGATATTCTCTAGAGCAGATGAAAGAGTTAGTGAATTAATAAAAGAGTACCATTCTGGGAAGCTTGAATCTCAGCCAGGTAAAACCTTAGAGGAGACCCTTGAATTAAGAATTATCGAGGTATTAGCTGAAGCTAGAGATGAGGCAGGTAGAATCGCTAGTAAGTACATGGGTTTAGACAATGAGGTCCTCATAATGACGCAAAGTGGCGCTAGAGGAAATATAGTGAATGTAACGCAGATGAGTGCTTGTCTTGGACAACAACACTTAAGAGGCGAGCGTATACATAGAGGATATACTCAAAGACCACTACCTCACTTTGAACCTGGGGATCTTGGCATTGAAGCTCGAGGATTTGTCTTTAGCTCATTCAAAAAGGGCCTTAATCCAGTAGAGTTCTTCTTCCATGCAATGACTGGTAGGGAAGGACTAGTAGATACTGCAGTGCGCACTTCTCAGAGTGGCTACATGCAGAGAAGACTTATTAATGCATTGCAAGATGTACATGTAGAATACGATGAAACTGTAAGAACAGCTGAAGGTACTATAGTGCAATTCAAATATGGTGAAGATGGTGTAGATCCGGCTAGAAGCTATCATGGGAAAGCTATCTTATTAGATGATATAATAGCTGAGGTGGTGAATAAGAGAGATGAGCGAAGCTAAGATTAAACTAGAAGAAATAGCCTCTCAAGAGTATATAATTAATAAAATTAAAGAACTAGAGAATAGATTGCCTAATTCTCTATTAGAAGAGCTAAAAGAAAAATTAGTTAAAAGTGACCTTAAACTAACTAAAAAAGAAGTTGAAGAAATTTTAGAAAGAGTAGTTACAGAGTATGAAGAATCGCTTGTAGAGCCAGGAGAAGCTGTAGGTACAGTAGCTGCACAGTCGATAGGAGAGCCTAGCACACAAATGACTCTAAGAACTTTCCACTACGCAGGCGTTAGAGAATTCGATATAACACTAGGCCTTCCAAGGCTCATAGAGATTGTCGATGCTCGCAGAACCCCATCAACTCCTATAATGACCATTTATTTAGATAAAGAGCATCGTTATGACAAAGAAAAAGCTATGGAAGTTGCTCAGAAGATCGAATACACCACTATAGAGAATGTAATAAAAAGCGTAGAACTAGACCTAGCCACATTCTCTATAATGCTTGAACTCGATCCCGATATGCTAGAAAATAAGGGCTTAACGGCAGATCGTATAGTACGAGCTTTACATAGACTTAAAGGTGAGGTACAAGTTAAAGAAAATATTATATACTTTACACCTAGCGATGTAACCGATCTAACTAAGTTAAGAAAAATTCGTGACCGAGTATTAGAACTTAAGCTTAAAGGTATTAAAGGCATAAAACGTGTGGTAATACGTAAAGAAAACAATGAATACATATTAGTTGCAGAAGGCAGTAACTTAGCTGCAGTATTAAACGTAGATGGAGTAGATCCCTCCCGTACTATGACTAATGATATACACGAAATAGCTGAAGTACTAGGCATAGAAGCTGCACGAAACGCTATAATGAATGAAATAATTAGAGTCCTTGAAGAACAGGGTCTTGACGTAGATATAAGACATATAATGCTAGTAGCAGATGTAATGACTGCTACTGGCAAAGTCAGGCAAATAGGAAGACATGGTGTTAGCGGTGAGAAAGAAAGTGTCCTTGCTAGAGCTGCATTCGAGGTGACCGTTAAACATCTAGTTGATGCAGCGGTCAAAGGGGCTATGGATGAACTCAAAGGAGTCGCAGAAAATGTTATTGTCGGTTCAAATTTAGTACCTGTTGGAAGTGGAATGGTAAGCCTATTAATGAGTATAAGACAATTACAAAAGGAAAATACTCTGAAAGATAAGACTTTAAGTGAACTTAAGGAAGGTGAGTAAATCTATGGATCTTGGAAGGGAGCTTAGGACTGCAATGAAAACTGGGAAAATAATTCTAGGCTACAAGCAGACGCTTAAAGCATGTATGTTCGGTAAAGCCCAACTCATAATAGTGGCTAATAATGCCCCTGAAAGGATTAAGAAGGAGATAATTTATTACGCAAAGATAGCTCAAGTGCCTGTATACATATTTCCAGGATCTAGTTGGGACCTTGGAGGTTTATGTGGGAAACCCTTTATGGTATCCTCCTTAGCAATAATTGATCCTGGGGAATCTGAGATTCTTAGACTGGCTGAATTAGAAAGTACCATAAGGGGGTGATATGAAATCCCAAATATTAAGTTAACAGTAGAAGAAATGAGATACATAAGCCTTTTCGAAAGTATCACAGGAGCTTCTACTAGGGATTGTGTACTTGACTCTCATATGAACAGACTAATATTTCTTGTTAAGCCAGGTGAAGTTGGTCTAGCTGTAGGTAAGAATGGGATTAAGGTTAAACAACTAAGAAAACTATTAGGAAAAAACATTGAGGTTGTAGAGTATGCAGATACTCCAGAAAAACTAATAGCAAATAGTCTCTTTCCAGCTAAAGTTCGAGGTGTACGTATAACTAAAACTAGCGATGGAAGAAAAATCGCTATAGTTATGGTAGACCCTGCTCATAAAGGCTTGGCAATAGGTAGAGATGGTAGAAACATTAGCCGTGCCCGAATCTTAGCCAAGAGATACTTTGATATAGATAATGTTGTAATACCCTAACAATTTAAGTAACAAATTTATACCCCTTATCTATCCTTAAAAGAGAGGTATTTACATATGCCAGGATCTAAATCACCTAAAGGTCTATATGCAGCTAGGAAACTCCGGTTAAAACGAAAGAAGTTCAGATGGAGTGATATCTACTATAAGAAGCGTATACTAGGTTTAGATAAGAAAATGGATCCATTAGAAGGCGCACCAATGGCTCGAGGCATAGTACTTGAAAAAGTAGGAATCGAAAGTAGACAGCCAAACAGCGCTGTAAGAAAATGCGTTAGAGTACAGTTAATCAAAAATGGTAAACAAGTTACAGCCTTCGTCCCTGGAGACGGTGCTCTAAACTTCATTGATGAACATGATGAAGTCATAATCGAAAGAATAGGTGGCCCAGAAGGTAAAGCGTACGGAGACCTACCTGGTGTTCGATTTAAGGTAATAAAAGTTAATGGAGTCTCCTTAAAGGCATTACTTACTGGCAAGAAGCAAAAGCCTATGCGTTAAGGTGTAGCATATTGAAAGTGAAGATTCTAGAGTTAACTAATGAGCGTATCTCATTCATAGTAGAGGGTAGTAATCCTGCTTTCGTCAACGCACTTAGGCGAATAATGATATCTGAAGTTCCTACTATGGCTATAGATGAAATTGTATTCTTAGAAAATACCTCAGTACTCTACGATGAGATATTAGCTCATAGGTTAGCGCTTATACCCTTAAGGACAGACCCTACTTTACTAGAACTTGCAAGGAAGGAAGAAGATCTCAGCAAATATCAAACTAGGCTAATACTCGATATAGAAGCTATAGATGGTCCATTAATAGTATATTCAGGTGATCTTAAATCTGAGGATCCAAGAATAAAACCTGTTTCCGACAATATCCCAATTGCCAAGCTTATTAAAGGTCAGAAGATAGTATTAGAGGCTTATGCTCGTCTTGGAAGAGGAAAGGAACACGCTAAATGGACTCCTGTCTCTGCATGTAGCTATAAGTATTTTCCTATAGTGAAGATAAATAGAGAACGTTGTAATGGATGTGGCGACTGCGTTAAATATTGTCCTCGTCATGTTCTTGAACTTAAAAATGGGGAAGTTTTAGTGAAAAACCTGCTAGCTTGTACAATATGTAGATATTGTGAAAAGGTCTGTAATAATGAAGCTATATACGTTAAAGGGGATGATACTAAGTTTATATTTTACGTAGAATCAACCGGAGCTTTAGACCCTGCTGATATTGTTGTGGAATCATCTCAAATTTTAAAGTCAAAAGCCGAAGAGTTTATAAATCAGTTAAAATCCCTTCTATCAGCCTCTAAGGAGGTGACCTCTACTTGAAAAGAACAGGCCCAACCAATGTATACCTTAGAGTACTAATGCGGAGATTACGAAAGGCATATAGAATGAATGGTGCTAAAATATGGCGAGCAGTAGCTAAACTACTCGATAAACCAAGAAGAAAAAGAGTAGCAGTAAATCTCAGTAGAATAAATAGATATACAGAGCCAAATGATATCGTAGTAGTTCCTGGTAAAGTTCTCGGTACCGGCATCATAGATCATCCCGTTACAGTGGCCGCTATTAAGTTTTCAGAAAGTGCTAAAGAGAAGATAGAAAAAGTAGGTGGTAAATGTATTACTATAGATGATCTTCTTAAGGAACACCCCGACGGCTCTAATATTAAGATCATAGGGTGAGGGTATGCAGAAGAATGTCGTAGTTATTGATGCTGAAGGTCTAATACTTGGGAGACTTGCAAGTATAGTTGCTAAACGGCTACTTTATGGCGAACGTATAGTTATAGTTAATGCTGAGAAAGCGCTTCTCTCTGGTAAACCACTTTCCGTACTTGCATGGTATTGGGATAGGTTAGCTAAGAAGACTCACTACAATCCTGAAAAAACAGGTCCTAAGCATCCTCGTAGACCTGATATGATAGTTAAACGAGCTATAAGAGGTATGTTACCAAGAAAAAAACCGAAGGGTCGTAACGCTTTAAGCAGACTAAGAGTATACATTGGCGTACCTGATGAGTATAAGAATGTACCTAAAATTAAAATAGCAGAAGCATTACCTAGAAATGCTAGAATTAAGTATTTAAGTGTTGGTGAACTGGCTAGACGAATAGGCTGGAGTGAGTGAATATGGCTAGGATCGTAATTTCAGTAGGAAGACGCAAAACAGCAGTAGCAAGAGCAATTATCAAACCAGGTAGAGGTAGAATAAGAATCAATAACATCCCTCTAGAGATATTTCAACCTGAGATGGCGAAATGGAAAATCATGGAGCCACTACTTTTAGCTGGTAAGGATATTCTAAGTAAAGTAGATATCTACATTAACGTTAAAGGTGGTGGTTGGATGGGACAAGCTACTGCTGCAAGAGTTGCTATTGCCCGTGGACTTGTTGAGTGGACAAAATCTGAAGAGTTAAAGAAGATGTTTCTTGAATATGATAGATCAATGCTTGCTGGTGATCCAAGGCAAGCAGAACCTAAGAAACCGCGTGGACGTTCAGCAAGAGCAAAGAGACAGAAGAGCTACCGTTAGTGTTCCTCAGCAGCTTTTCTTCTTGCTTCCTCATACCTAAGAATCTCATCTATAAGTTCTACATGACTTAAAAACATTCTCCTACAACAATATCTAGTTATACCTAACTCATCTAATACCTTAGCTGGACTCTCGCCATCCTTAACCCTTTTAGCGAACTCTTCCCATTTATCAGCTATAAGTTTCCCACAAGTAAAACATCTAATAGGTACTATCATGTTTAGCACCTAGATCTTAAGCTAGTAAACACTTAAATTTAACCTTTTACCTCTAACTTGATGATATAGGAGGTGGAGTTGTATCTCAGAGGAGAAGGTAGGTAGTAAAGAAGGACAAACAGTAGGAGAGCAAGAACTACTAGTACCTTTAGAAACATATCTGGCCTCTGGCATAAGGATTGGTACCCATATTAAGAATAAAGTAATGCAACGCTTCATATATAACGTCAGACCTGATGGTCTATACATATTGGATGTTAGGAAAACTGATGAACGTATACGTATCGCTGCAAAGTTTATAGCTAGGTACGAACCTAGTAAAGTTGTAGCAGTTTCAGCTAGGCAATATGGACAACAGCCCGTTAGAATGTTTTGTTCACTAACTAGAGCTATACCTGTTGTAGGTAGGTTCATACCAGGAACGTTTACAAATCCTAGCTTATCTAACTATATTGAAGCCGATATTGTCATAGTTACAGACCCAAAAGCTGATTCTCAAGCTATAGATGAAGCATCTGAAGTAGGAATTCCTGTAGTAGCTTTATGTGATACAGACAATCTGTGTAGTAATATAGACTTAATAATACCTGTTAATAACAAAGGACGTAAATCACTTGCCTTAGCTTACTGGCTATTAGCAAGACAAGTATTACGTGAACGTGGGGAAATAGGTCCCAACGATGATCTACCAGTACCTGTAGAAGCGTTTGAAGCTAAGATAGTTAGGCCATCGTTACCAACGGAGGAGTAAACGATGGGCACTCCTCATAAACATATAAGAAAACCTGCAGTAGCAGGATTTTTCTACCCTAGTGATAAAAAATCATTAATCAAAAGCATAGAAGAATGCTTTAAACATACACTAGGGCCACGTGACTTACCTAGTGTTAATAAACGTGGTTCTCGTAGAATAATAGGTCTTGTATGTCCTCATGCAGGGTATATGTATTCTGGCCCTGTTGCTGCTCATGCTTACTACATGTTAGCTAAAGACGGCATCCCTAAGTCCTTCATAATTTTAGGGCCTAATCACCAAGGTATAGGATCTGTTATTGCCACAGTTTCTTCGGGTTTATGGGAAACACCACTTGGCCATATAAAAATTAATGAAGAACTAGCAAAAAGAATTGTTAAACTAAGCGGAATACTTGATATTGATGAAGAAGCTCACATATACGAACACTCTATTGAAGTCCAATTACCTTTCCTACAGTACCTTTATGGAGATAAGTTTACTATTGTGCCTATAACTATGCTCATGCAAGACTTAGAATCTAGTACAATATTGGGAAGAGCTATAGCTAAAGCTATCAAGGATGAAAATGTGGTGATAATTGCTAGTACTGACTTTACGCATTATGAACCTCATGAAAGTGCAAAACGAAAGGATACCGAAGCTATTAAATGCATATTACGGTTAGACCCAGAGGACCTATATCGTGTGGTTTCTTCAATGAACATTACGATGTGTGGAGTTGGGCCAGTGATGACAATGCTTGTAGCTGCTAAAGAACTAGGAGCCTCTGTTGCATATTTGCTAAAATATGCTACTTCTGGTGATATTACAGGAGATCTCTCACAAGTAGTAGGTTATGGTGCAATAGCAATTATGAGATGACTTTAACCTCGACTCCTTTTGGACTTATATTAGTCTCAAGTACCTGTCTAGCATAAGGTCTAACAGCATTCTTAATCTTAGTAGCATCACATCTCTTAGCCAATATTAATACTGCCCCTCCCCCTCCTGCACCTGTGAGCTTAGCCCCTAAAGCTCCCGAACTCCTCGCTTTATATACTATTTCTTCTATCTGTAGAGTAGAAACCCCTATCGCAGAGAGCATGCCTTGGTTGATGTTCATTAACTCGCCTAATCTCACATAATCACCATTCTGTAATGCTTTACCAGCTTCAATTGCTAAATGTCCTGCTGCATGATAAAGAGGCATAAAAATATCTACATATTTATCGTACAACTCTAGAACCTTTCTTACTAAATCTCCTGTGCTTCTTCTTACACCTGTATCAGCAATTAGCCATACATATTCTTCGCTTAATTTTGCATTTATCCTAAGGAAGCCTTCACTTTTACGATATGCTATAACACCACCATATGTAGTTATGGTATTATCTATACCACTTGGTTTCCCATGCACTATACACTCAGCTTCATAGGCTATCTTGCTTATCTCATCTAGAGATACTTCTATATCAATGAATTTTAAATACGCCGCTGTAAATGCTGTAAAAGTAGAAGCGGAAGATCCCATACCACTACCAACTGGTATCTCAGATGATATAATAACTAAACAGGGTCTTAAATCATCAAATCTCTCTCTTATTATTTCCAAAATTCTAACAAACGGCACTATGTCACTAGGTACCTTTCTACTCAACCTCATATCGATTTTAACATCGATACCTAGGTTAGTTGAAATTATTCTTATATATTCATGACTGTGTTCTTTAGCCTTAACATAAGTCCTTATATTAAGTGCAGCAGCTATTGCAGGCTGATCCCTCACTACAAAATGCTCTCCGACTATAATAGCCTTACTTGGAGCACTTCCTTCTATAACTCTTGTCATTTAGTTATTCACCTCTACACTATAATGATTGCCTTCTAGTAGCTTAAATTAATTGCAACTACCTAATTATAAATGCTGTCTTATTCGTTCACATTCTTGCTAAGAGCTATGATATCAATCACTTTAAACTGCCTTATAGAATGATAAGATAAAAATGTATTTCTCCACATTAAAGCCTGGGGTTAAATTTGAATCTAACCTCTCAGCGAAAACTTGATCATATAATGATCTCTCTTAAGAGCAACGTAGAAGGCGGCCTTACTACGTGGTTCGAAGATGTATATCTTATTCATAATGCTATATCTGAAGTCACTTTTGATGACATTAACTTAGAAGTAAGCTTTCTAGGACATAAACTTAAAGCACCTCTACTAATCGCTGGGATGACTGGTGGTCATGACTTTTCACTAAAGATAAATTCTGCTCTGGCTGAAGCAGCAGAAAAGTTAGGGATAGCTATAGGTGTCGGGAGTCAGAGAGCTGCAATCGAAAACCCGAAATTGAGGTATACATATTCCATAGTTCGTGAAAAAGCTCCTACAGCCTTTGTAATAGCCAATATAGGAGCAGCTCAAGTAGCTCGCTATCTTAAATATGAAGACCTTCAAGAAGTAATTAGTATGATAGATGCTAATGCCCTAGCAGTTCACCTTAATTTACTCCATGAGATTCTACAGCCTGAAGGTCAACCTAACTTTAAGGGATTATTAACTAGACTTCAGGAAATTAAGTCCTTACTTAAAGTACCTTTAATCATTAAAGAGACAGGATCAGGCATATCTAAGGAAGTAGCTCATACTTTAAGTAATGTAGTAGATGCCATAGATGTAGGGGGAGCAGGAGGTACAAACTGGGCTTTAGTAGAATATGAACGAGCTAAGCGACAAGAGAAGTACTCCCTCATGAGGTTATCTAAATTACTTTTAGCTTGGGGCATTCCTACAGCTATAAGTATCTGTGAAGTTCGTGCTACTCTTCCCAATATGCCTCTAATAGCTACTGGGGGCATAAGGACAGGCCTTGATATAGCAAAAGCAATAGCCCTAGGCGCAGACTTAGTAGGAATAGCACTACCCCTACTTAGAGCTGCCTACAGTGAAGGAAAAGAGGGAGTCATCAAGACATTGGAGCAAATGATCTTCGAGCTTAAAGCGATTATGGTATTAGTTGGAGCCTCTACTATAGAGGAACTAAAAAGAGTTCCTATAATGTTCTCACATAGATTTATTGAATGGCTTAAATACAGAGAACTTGAAGAATTCATTAGACGAAGATGTTCAAATTTAACAACGATATAGGGATATAGTAGAGGATACGTCTATACTCTTCTACCTCTACGACCACCTTTCCTTCTAATCGTATCATGAGGTAGTGGTGTTACATCTTCTATTCTACCTATAATTAGTCCAGAGCGAGCTAATGCTCGTATTGCAGGTCCTGCTCCTGGGCCTGGAGTCTTAAGCCTTGCTCCACCAGGGGCGCGCACTTTTATATGAATAGCGTTTATACCTTTAGCCATGGCTTCATGGGCTGCTCTTAATGCTGCTTGCATTGCTGCATATGGTGATGGTTTGTCTCTATCAGCTTTTACTATCATTCCTCCACTAGCTTTAGCTATAGTCTCAGCTCCTGTTAGATCTGTAATTAGTATGATAGTGTTATTATGGCTAGCATATATGTGCGCTATACCCCATCTGAGCTTAGGTTTTGAAGAACTACTCATTGCTTACCCACCACTACATCGGCCTTTTTAGCTATAGGAGAATTAGGAGCATAGTTAATTAATATTTCCTCATTCCTTGAGACTAGATATCCTGGACTTCGTATTTTTCTATCTCCAATAGCTATATGACCGTGCACTATAAATTGCCTAGCTTGGTGTATAGTCCTTGTTAGTCCTTTTCTGTAAACTATCGTCTGAAGTCTACGCTCAAGTATGTTTTCTACTGTTAAGTTAAGAATATCGTCAATAGTACCATTTGGATTCTCTAAAATACCCATGTTATATAGCTTATTTACAAGTTCGTGCTCCTTCTCTCTTCTCTCAGCTTCAGGTAACCCTAACAAGCTTCTAGCTCTTCTTCTTATATCACTAAGTAGAGTTTTAGCTATCCAAAGTTCTCTTTTATTTCTTAGCCCATACCTTCCTACAAGTTCAAGTTCTTCCTGTAATACATCCTTACGCCAAGGATGTCTAGGTCCACGCCACTTTTTTCTAGATCTTTTAGGATCTCCCATATTTTCACCTATCTAGCCTTTCTACGTACACCTATAGTTATACCAGTTCTTCCAGTAGTCCTAGTCTTTTGTCCTCTAACCTTAAGTCCTAGTGAGTGTCTAATACCTTTCCAACACTTTATTTTCTTCATTAACTCTACATCACTTCTTACTGCTAATACTAAATCAGAAGTTATTAGATGAAGATCCTTTCCTGTTCGTGGATCCTTCCGCCTATTTAAGAACCAAGAAGGAAATCCATATTTAGGAATATTCTGTACAACATCCTCTATTTTCTTAATCTCAGCATCGCTTAGTTCACCAAGTCTACGCTTTAAATCTATACCGAGAATCTTACATATGGCACTTGCAGTATTCCATCCTATTCCTCTAATATGAGATAGAGCTTGAACTACATTAACCTTTCCATCAAGATCCGTACCAGCGATTCTAACTATATATTTGAATTCCTCTGACATGGTGACCTCGATTTTTTCTTACTAAGAAACTTATTAGTTTTTCCCTAATTATTTTCTAAAGAACTTATACTCCATACTCTTCCTTCTTTTCCATAAAGGCGGATATGTACCTCGTTTCATAATAACTCTTACAGGTTTAACAGCAAGTCCTCTATCCTTTTTATACATATCCTCACTAGCCATAAGTGCCTCTCCAAGCGCTACCAATTCTCCTTTTTGGGTCATTATTGCTACTAAGTCTCCTTTCTTGATTCCACTCTCTAATCTTAATATTCCAGGAATAGCTAGCGTAGCTCCGTTACATATAGCATCTACTGCAGAGTCTCTTATTACTACCTTAGGTAAATGTTCTACACCTCTCTCCATGGGTAATATTACCTTTCTGATCCACCTTTCATCTTTTTCTTCGATCCAGAACTTGTAAGCATCTACGACATCGTATAATGTAACTAAAGTTTCATCTTCTCTAAATGGCCCTACTCTTGTTCTCCTAAGTTCCTTCATATGTGCACCTACACCAAGTACTTCCCCTATGTCATGGCAGAGCTTCCGCATATAGGTTCCTGCTTCACACCCTATTCTTAAGAGAACATCTCTTCCTTGAATCTCTAGAATACGTATGTAGTATACGCGCTTTATTCTTACAACACGTTTTACAGAAGATCTTAAAGGAGGTCTCTGGTATATGGGTCCTATGAATTCGTTAATGACTTTTTCTAGTTTGTCTTCGCTTACGTCTCCATGAAGTCTCATTACACATACATACTCTTTTCCAGCCTGAAGTAACGCACGTATTATTCTAGTTCCTCGACCTAAAGCTATAGGTAAAATACCAGAAACTTTAGGATATCCCCGCCCATAAGGGCTCTAGGGTCCCTCCATGACCTGCATTTTCAATATTAAGAATTCGCTTAACCCAGGCAACTATTTCATGACTCGTAGGCCCTGGAGGCTTATCTAAATTTATTATTCCACTGTTTAATAACTCCTCTACGCTACGTTTATCAGGCGGGCATCCATATCTAGGATCTGTAGGCTCCTCATCTTTAATAAGTACTTCACGTTTAATATCTGCTGGTAACATATGCATCAAATCACCAAAAATTAGGATAAAGGAATCTCTTCAAAAGCAGGCTTTACTTTCTTTTTCATCTCTTCTATCAACCCTGCCTCTTCTAATGCTTTCTTGACTTCTTCATCGGAGGCGCCTCTTCTTATGTTTATTTTGTAGGGTGTTGGTTCAAGGTGTTTAACATTAGCTCTCCTTCTCTTAACTCCACTGACTTCCTTAGGTCCAGTTACAAGAACGAATCTATCATCTATTATATCTACTATAACACATTTCCTACCAGCTTCTCTACCCATGGTCTTTACACATACTCTACCTATATCAAAGACTGAGACAGGCATGAATCTCTCCTCCTTTACTAACAGGGTTATAATCATTCCTTACTATTTTAAAAATTTAGCTCATATCACATATCCTTATAATAATCGATCATTACCCCTTTTTCTAGTCTTTACTAGCATGCTTCAAATACTCTTCTACAAAAACCTCGAGTATCCTTCTTATAGATTCTACAGGCAATTTTGATGTATTTATAATTAAATCAAATATTGATAAGTCGCTAACATCAATACCATATATCTCTAAATATCTTCTTCTGTTACTCTCCTCACGAATTCTTAGTTCTTCTAATGCTTCTTGAAATTTCTTACCTTCTCTTTCAGCTAGACGTCTAGCTCTCTCTTCTAATGGAGCAGTAAGATAAATCTTTAAATCGCTATGTTCTCCAGTGATCCAAGCGGTTAAATGACCATCCAGTACTACATTTCCTTTCTTTGCCTCTTCAA
This sequence comes from uncultured Thermoprotei archaeon, assembly GCA_964517845.1. Classification (GTDB taxonomy): domain Archaea; phylum Thermoproteota; class Thermoprotei; order QMSL01; family B3-G16; genus CAZFCQ01. The sequence continues at coordinate 22,830 of CAZFCQ010000016.1, forward strand.
TACTTCTTTTATCTACCATGATATCGTATTTATAGTCTTTTTCTGCTATTCTATGGAACTCTTCTAAGCTAATTCCTATCTCTCGTGCCATCTCTCTAAAAAGAGCTCCTGCTGAGACATACTTAAGATTGAATCTTTTTGCAAGATATTTCGCATGAGTAGTTTTGCCAGAGGCAGGAGGGCCGCTTACGGCTATCACTATGCCTCTTTTAGAATTCATATCTTTACCATCTGCCTAACCGCAACCTTAATACCTTCTCTTAGACAACGAGGACATACGTTCCCAGCATAGGGCCTTCCTGGAGTTCTATATCCCTTGCGTTCTTCGCGTATAGTCATCCTAGGAATATTGAGTTTACGTCCACATATAGCACACTTAGGGTAGTCATGTTTCTTCCTTTCATAGTGAATCTTAGTTGTGCCTCCAGGGGTTCTAACAAATCTTCTTCTCCAACCCTTTTTGCTTCTATGTGTTGGCCTAGGCATATGTATTCACCTTGTCTTAATACCAAGGAATCTCCTAAATATAAACGATACTGCAAATATAGCTATAAAATACCAACTGTTAAAGTCTAACCATCTTCCCAGAAGGGGAAAGTATGCCACCTCGCTTGTTGCTATAACCCTATTAAAAAGATTCCATAATGCTAAGAGAGGGAAGAAGAGGACTACCCAAGCTCTCATACTAGCCTTAAAGACCTCAACTTGCAATCGCTCTATTCTTCTCTTTCTTTTATTAAGTCTATCTAGAGTCTTCTTATCTCCACTTTTCAGTGCCTTCATATACTTACTTCGCCATTCCATTATTTCACTTTGATATCTATTCAACTTGTCTATATCAGTCATTGCTCTATAGATTATGGCCGTTATAACTTGGATGAAGATGCAAAAGAGTAGGACTGTTATGGCTGCATATGGTCTGTAGGCGAAAGGGCCTAGGAGTCCTCGTATTATTTCTGCTAATGATTGAAGAGGATCCATAAGTAATTCACCCATTAGATGGCTTAATATTTTTACTTTTATTACCCTTTCTTAAGCCTTTTAAGTTACAGAGGTTAAAATTTAAATATAACTCGTATTTAAGGGATTCTTGCTAGGTGGGGTGATAACTTAATGTCGAGTAGCTCAAAGCCTCATCTCAATCTGGTTATACGGTGACCTTAAGGTCACCGGACCAAAATAGGGCATGTAGATCATGGTAAGTCAACTACAATGGGTCACTTAATATACCTACTAGGACAATTCGATGAAAGGAAATTCAAAGAATTGGAAGAAGAAGCTAAGAATCTAGGTAAAGAAAGCTTCAAATATGCTTGGATTCTTGATAAGTTGAAGGAAGAGCGTGAGCGTGGTCTAACAATAGACTTAGCCTTCTTAAAATTCGAAACTAGAAAATACTTCTTCACTATAATTGATGCTCCAGGTCACAGAGACTTCGTTAAAAACATGATAACTGGAGCTTCTCAAGCTGACGCTGCAGTCCTAGTAGTGTCCGCTAAACAAGGAGAATTTGAAGCTGGCATGAGCCCCTTAGGACAGACAAGGGAGCATATATTCTTAGCTCGAACAATGGGAATAGATCAAATGGTAGTCGTAATAAATAAGATGGATACTGTTAACTGGGATCGTAACCGATATGAGGAAATCAAGGCCCAACTAACTAAGCTATTAAGGATGTTAGGCTACAAAGTTAATAAGATTCCATTTGTACCTACATCTGGCTGGACAGGTGATAATCTAGTAGAACCGAGCAAGAACATGCCATGGTATAAAGGACCAACATTACTTGATGCGTTAGATATGTTGGAAGAGCCGCCAAGACCCATAGATAAGCCACTAAGAATACCCATACAGGATGTATACTCTATAAGTGGTGCTGGTACAGTCCCTGTAGGCAAAGTCGAAACTGGAGTATTAAAAGTAGGCGATACCGTAGTATTTATGCCAGCTAATAGAAAGGGAGAAGTTAAATCTATAGAAACACACCATGTAAGGATACCCGAAGCTAAACCTGGTGATAATATAGGCTTTAATGTTAAGGGTGTCTCAAGAACTGATATTAGAAGAGGTGACGTAGCAGGACATCCTGACAATCCACCAACAGTAGTTGAAGAATTTACTGGACGAATCATAGTACTATATCATCCAACAGCTATAGGCGAGGGTTACACTCCTGTAATGCACGTACATACTGCAACTGTTGCTACACGCTTCGCTGAATTAGTAGCTAAACTAGATCCTAGAACTGGTGCTAAGCTAGAGGATCGTCCCAAATTCCTCAAACAAGGTGATGTAGCAATAGTTAGATTCAAACCACTAAAACCAGTTGTAGTCGAGAAATACGCAGAGTTCCCACCATTAGGAAGATTCGCAATACGAGACTCTGGAAGAACTGTTGCAGCGGGAACAGTGATAGACACTAAGCCCATGAAAATATCCTAGAAGATTTTTAGAGCTTTAAAACACTAAAAATTTATATTTTTCAAGATTTTTCTCACTTAAGGTGATTATTTATGGTCCGTAAAGCTCGAATACGCTTAGTCAGTACCGATTACCGCAAGCTTAATGAAATTTGTGAAGAGATAAAGAATATTGCAAGAAAAACAGGTGTACGCATCTCAGGTCCTATCCCCTTGCCAACAAAAAGACTTGTAGTAGTCACTAGAAAAGCTCCTTCAGGAGAAGGTACTCATACATTTGACCACTGGGAATTAAGATTACATAAGCGACTTATTGATATGGATGCTGATGAACGTGCTCTTAGACAATTAATGAGAATCCGAGTACCAGAAGATGTACATATAGAAATAGAACTCATATAGCCTCAGAAGAGGTCCACTCATCACTGTTCTGCACTCGGCAAATTCTTCATCGGCATAACTATTAATAATCGAACATACTTATTAAGTTATATGAAGCTACTCACTTCTTAACGCCGGGGTGGCCGAGCGGACTAAGGCGCCGGCCTTGAGAGCCGGTGGGTGATAAGCCCGCGCGGGTTCGAATCCCGCCCCCGGCGCCAAGAACTTCCATTATAGATTAACTTACAAACAAGTCTATATACTGATACTCCCCTAAGTAGCTCTCTAGCCTGCAGTGAGTGTTCTCGTCTAGCCATATTATAGGGATGAACTTGTTTCCGTATATGATTTTATTTAACTTTGCAAGTCCCTCAATATGCTTAATATTAAGGCCTTGATCTAAGGAATTAATTTCCTCTAGACTTAACTTCAATTTTACAAGATCTTCAATAATCTCCTGTATGACATCGTAATTAAAGCCTAGATCTCTAAGAGTCTTCACAAGATGTTTAACTTCAGCATTCAAGCAAGCAGCACCAGAGCACTTATGATATAACATTACATGTACTCTACTAAGATATTTTTCTAAGACCTTAGGCTCCTGGCCAACATATCTTGATAGTGGGTAAGGAAATACAGCTGCTATAAGTTTAACATCAAGCTCCTTAGCTCTATCATATAGTATTGATAATAGGTTTTCTACATGCTCAGTTCTAGCGTACGCTAGCTCATCTAAAAGTTCAAGTAAGCCCTGCCTCGTTGGTCTACGTAAAATATTCTTAAATGAATCTCTAAGATGTCTAAGCTTTGAATATAACTCTAAGCTATAGCTACAGAAACACGTTGTTAGGAAATATAACCCATCTATAGGTGATGGAAGTCTAATAGCATCGAGCATGAGCTTTTTATAGCCTAATGAATGAGCTCTCTCTAAGGCCTCTAAAGAATAGTTAATGATGCCTGGCTTAGCTATACAGCCACTATTGTTAAATGCAAAGAGATATTTCCTCCCATATATATCCTCGACACCCTCATCGATATTCATAGCTTTTGGGACCCATAAAAGGGGGACTAATTTCTCATCAAAAGTATTGATCTTATCAAGGCTAGTATAAATAACATCGGGCTTTAGCCCTAAGTTTTTTATCTTTGAAACTTTGCCGAATACTCCTATCATGATCGTACCTAGGAAATAATATCTAAAAATAATTATAAAGGAATGTTACATTCTTAACGGTACTTATCCTCATTTCACAGAAATTAAGTTCCTATAACTTAAGAGGTGTAATGTACTGAAAGTCTCAATTTAGCTGAATTAAATATAGTTGGTCTCAAGTTATAACATGAGGTCATTCCTTATGTCGTAATTAGAAGTGAGGCTAAAGACTGGTTTGATGGTGCTTTAATAGACTTAGAGGAAGCTAAAGATGCCTTTAATAGAGGTCGATTTAACTGGGCTCTCTTCGCTGCTCATCAAGCTGTAGAAAAAGCGCTAAAAGCAGCATATATAGCTTTAAAGAGAGAAAGGCCTCCTAGATCTCATGATTTAACTAGGCTATTACAAGGATTAGACCTTAGTATATCTGAGGATTTAATTAGAGGTATCTCCGAACTATCTCCATATTATACGATAGCCTAGTATCCAAATGCAGGTCTTGAAAGACCTTGGGAAAGTATCAAAAGAGGAACTGCTGAAAGGCTTATTGAAGTAGCTAAGAGGGTTATCGAAATTGTCGAAGAGAAAATCTATCTTAAATGAATTAAGAATACCCATTGAGATTAAGAATACACTCAAAGAGTTCATAGATAATGCTATCAGGGAGTTTAAACAAGTTGAGATATATCTATTCGGGAGTTATGCTAAAGGAACGTGGCTTAAAGATAGCGATATAGACTTAATAGTTATTACACCTAAATTCAAAGGTCTAAGCTTAGGAGAGCGGTATCTCAAAACAAGACGATTAATCTCCAAAAAAGTCTCCGTAGAACTACTACTGTACACGCTTGAGGAATTTAAAGAAGTAAGGAAAAAGAGCATTATAATACAAGATGCATCAGAATACTGGATAAAGCTAGCATAGAGAATTCAACTTGTTAAGAACTTCTCCTTATTATCTTATAAGCAACTACTACTGCTAAAACATGATCAACAAGAATATCCTGAGGAAGAAAAATGAGCACTCCTACAAAAAAGGCTACAAGAACATCATTAGAAGGAATCCCCAGTAGTCTAGCTACATTATACGCCCAAATTTTTATACCACCATCCAGCCATTTCAACCATAAAATAAGCCAAGACGCACCTATAGCGTATATGAAGATCGATACAAGCGTACAAACACCCCAACTCCTCACCTTATATCCTCTTCTAAGAATCGGACGAGCAAATATACTAACCATATACGATACTATAGGAAAAGCCCATAAATAACCTGCTGTAGGACCAACGAGGACTCCCATACCGCCTTTAAAACCTGCGGCTAAAGGAGCTCCTATCATTATTAACAAGAGATATAATAATTGAGATATACATGCATATCTAGGAGAAAGAAGTAAACCAGAAAGCATCACACCAAAATTCTGGAACGTGTACGGAACAGGACCAACATATATACATAGTTGCGCACTCAAACCTGTTATTACTGCCATTAATGAAGCCATTACGAGCTCTCGTGTACTCATAAATCTCTCAAACTCCTACATCGCATTTAGATGAATAAAGGAAGATTAAAATTGGGGTAAGAGAAATGGAAATAATCTCTTTGATGGAGCCTCATCGATTACCTATAATAGACCTTAGAGGAAATGTAGGAAGCCCATGTATAGTGTACAACCCATTTGAACCGTGTTACTACATACTATTCTTAGGCGAAAAAGAACCAGCACAGGCACTAAGAGAAGTATGGGTAGCACCAATAGAAAAAGACCTCACAATAGACTTAAACAATGCGAAAAGACTAGTACAACGCGACTCACACATAGAAGCCCCTTCCTTCAAAGGAACCCCTATCCTAGTACCTCTAAAACGTGATGCCCATCTTAGTGCAATACGCGGAATATTTAATGCCACAAGAAGAGAATACATCCTCACATTATCAATAGGTAAGCACACCTACGTACTCTACTTCGACGAAGACTGGAATCTCAAATCTTACAGAAAAGTATACTCGAACTCTGGAGACCACGGATTTCCCTTAGCTCCAATAGGAGCCTATGGAAGAGAACATCAAGCACTAACAACTATACCAAAAGGACCCTTAGTCAAACTTGGATACTTTGACAATATAGACTCTCCAGAGAAAGTCTCTCTAATATTAGACAGAGAATATGCCTTTCAACATGGTTGGGCAAATGATGTATGCGATATAACACTATTACCCAGAATAGCCCTACTTTATGAAAGTGATGAATTCGCCCAATGGAAAGTAAAAATAGCATTAGGTCCACCAACAATAGACTTCGGTCACCATAAAAAACCAGGTATAGAATTCAACATAGGATTCCTAGTAGCATATCTACAATCTATCCTACCATTCCACTCACACTACGTCCAAATAGGACACCCACATTACACTGTATATCCCGATGGAAAACCAAAGCTCTTAGTAGCATGCTTCAGAGACACTTGGAGCTCAAGACCAGACACAGGTAGAGAAGGCTATCGGCACGAAATACATGCAGTATATCTCAATAACACGGACATCTTCAACCCAAAAACCTACAACACACTAAAAGACACGATAATATCCCCGCAAAGAGGACAAACAAGCAAGTGGTATTACATTCAACAAGCTACGAAAGTAGTTCTCCTCATAACAGGAATCAAAAATACAACAAAAATTCAAGTAAATGAAGCTAGCTCCATAGAAGAGGCACTAGACCAAGAATACATAACTACCACACTTCCGGAAACCACAACCCCAACAAAAATCACTATAGAAAATCCCGCACCCACAATAAGAATCAAAACTCAACAAAAAGGAACAAAAATAACCATGATAGCCTATTACTAAACCAAGAATAAGAGGAAATCAAAGGCAATCAACCATGCACGCCAAAGGACACCTAGGAATGGCATTACTCATAACTTTTAGCTTACTCTCTATATTCAAATTAAAATCGCCAAACCATATAGTTTTAGCCTTACTCACAGCAGGGTTAGCCACACTTCCTGACATAGACATAAAGCTAGAACTAACGCATAGGAAATACACTCATAACATACTATCATCCATAATCCTCGGTCTCTTCACAGCACACCTTTACAAGCCACTAGATCAGTACACTGGCTTCGTAGCAGGATTCTCAGCAACATGGATACATATATTAGGAGACCTTCCTACTCATACCCCATTCCCACCCCTATGGCCAATTCTCAAGAAGAAAGTAAGCTTAAAACTCTTTAAATCAAACAACCCCATCATAAACAACACATTCTGGATCCTTGGAATAACTACCACACTTGCATACTTCCTCTTCATATACTCAAATACTGGGCATACACTTATAGACATAATAAAACAGATGATAAATCTACTAACAAGGAAATAAATCAGGATCT
>CAZFCQ010000016.1:30291-44725 GCA_964517845.1 uncultured Thermoprotei archaeon
TGGTGATATGTAAGTGTCAGAATATTACGTGAAAGTTGGAAAGAAATATGTTATCGTAATACCCTCAGAAGTCAGAAAAGCTATGAAGATAAAAGAAGGCGATATCCTTAAAGTCCGCCTAGAAGGTAAACGTATACTAATAGAGAAAACAGAAGATCCTTTTAAAATACTAGCCGATATCATAGGCGAAGAATATATCGAAGAAATCGATGAAAAAAGAGCAGAAAAATGGCTGAAGAAAAATGCCGGTAGCTGACACAGAACTCCTCCTCGCCCTAAATCCCAGAGACAAGAAACATAGGAAAGCACTAGAAGGTAAACGTATACTAACTAAAGGCCTAAAAATACCCGACACAGCTATATTAGAATTCCAGATAGTACTCAGAGCCAGAGGAAGAAGCCCCAAAGAAGTAGCATTAGCCCTAACAGCACTAAAACAGATACTTAAAACTAGAAGAATCAAAGTTGTACAGACATTAAACATCAATACACTAATCAAACAATCAGAATTAGAAGAAAAATACAACCTAAGCTACTTCGACAGCCTGATAGCAGCCTCAGCACTAACCCTAGATAAAATCATAATATCAGACGATAAAGCATTCGATAAAATTCCAGATCTAAAAAGAATACCAATAAGTTAGCTCGTACCTAGAGCCCCCTCATTCCTTATTCTTTAAAGATACACAATAAAACAAACGTACTCATAGATAGCCTTACTTAAATTATCTCCTGAATATTCGGTGTTTTTGGAACTAACTACGTTCCTTCTACTGAAGAAAAATAGGTAAGGTTCAAGCTTACTAGACTTAGCAATTCCAGCTTGTACAATTAGTTATTCATGCATTAGTGTAGGAGGGAGTTATGGACTATATCTTTTCTCTTCATAGATTGTAAACTTGCCTATAAGCCTGATATCCCTTGAGGAAGCACCTACTCTTACTTCATATTCGCCCTTCTCAATAAGCCACATTTCACCATCATAACTTGCGATAGATTTTAAGTCAATCTCTATCTCCACTCTCTCAGTCTCACCAGGATTTAATAACCTCGTCTTATGGAATCCTTTTAATTCTTGAAATGGTTTATCTAACTTCCCCTTTGGCGCTCTTATATAAACCTGAGCAACTTCTTTTCCAGGAAACTTTCCAGTATTTGTAATCTCGAATGATACCTTTAATGAATTATCCATCATTTCCACTTTAAGGTTCTTGTATTCAAATGTTGTATAAGAAAGTCCAAAGCCGAACTCATAAGCAGGCTCTACTCCAAACGTATCATAGTACCTATAACCAACATATATTCCCTCATCGTATACTACTCTCTGTGGGTCATCCTTTGGTTCACCAGGGAAATTCCAAGAGGGAACATCCGAATAATCCTTCGGAAAAGTAACTGGTAGCTTACCTGATGGATTAACCTTTCCAATGATAGTATCTGCAACTATCCTTCCTGTCTCCTGCCCTGCTTGCCATACTAAGAGAATACCATCTACTAAGTCTCTCCAACTAACAACTTCAATTGGAGAGCCTATATTTAGTATCACTACGACTTTCTTATCATACTTGTGGAAGACTTGAGATACTTTCCTTATAAGACTATATTCATCATCGCTTAAGTAGAAATCTCCCTTTACTGGCTTCCTATCGTAACCTTCACCAGAAATCCTAGTTATCACAATAATTGCAACATCATCTCTCTCTGCAAACTTTTCTAACTCTTTCTCCTCTAAGAAGTCTTCAGGAAGCTTTGGCATGAACCTCCTTCTTATCTTATATTCTTCCTTTTCTCTCATCTTACTTACATAATCAGTATAAATTCTCGCTAGCTCTTCATCAATTTTAAGACCTCTCTCCCTCATACCATCAAGTATAGAGATTACATACCTTGGATGAGTATCACCACTTCCTGTTCCACCCTTAATAGTTTCTATTTGACCAGTCCCAAACAAAGCAATCTTCGTATCCTCACTTATAGGCAAGACTTCTTCATTCTTAAGAAGAACAACACCCTCTATACCTGCCTCATAAGCAACCTTTGCATGAGCCTCAAGGTCTGGCTTATTGGAATACTTATATCCTTTAAAAGATGGTGAATTAATAAGCACCCTTAATATATTCTTTACATTCCTATCAAGAACCTCCTCACTAAGCCTTCCCTCTCTAACAGCATTTACTATCTCTTCTACTTCATCCTTCCTTTTGGGATCAATTTGATGAGCCTTCCCAGGCATAATCATATCATTCCCTGCCTTCATTTGCTCTACTGGATCGTCTCCTGCAAACCAATCTGTCATAACAAATCCTTCAAATCCCCAATCTTCTCTTAAAACCTTCGTAAGAAGCCACTCACTTTGCGAACAGTATTTCCCATTTAACTTATTATAAGCACTCATCACTGCCCACGGTTTTGACTTCTTAATGGCAATCTCAAAACCTCTAAGGTAAATCTCCCTTAACGCCCTTTCTGAAACAATCGTATCAATAATCCTACGATTTGTCTCCTGATTATTAGCAACAAAATGCTTTAAACAAGCGCCTACTCCTTGCGATTGAACACCCCTTACAAAAGCAGCAGCCATCTCACCAGAGAGAAGAGGATCCTCTGAATAATACTCAAAATTTCTACCACATAGAGGATTTCTATGAATATTCATTGCAGGTGCAAGAAGTATATCCACACCATACTCCCTTACTTCCTCCCCAACAGCTCTCCCCACAGCTTCTAAGACCTCTCTATTCCAAGTAGAAGCAAGCATAACCGCAACAGGAAACGCTGTAGCATAATAAGTCCTTTCATCCCCCTCCCTTATCGGATTTATCCTAAGACCAGCAGGTCCATCTGCAAAAACCGCTGACGGTATCCCAAGCCGCTCTATCGCTCGCGTCTCACCCGCAGCACCTGGAACTCGAGAAGGAGGATTTCCAAATCGACCAAGTACGCCTTTCCCTACAACGAACATGGCCTTTTCCTCTAAAGTCATCTTAGAAACTATTTCATCAATACTATTCATACTAACCATCTCCTCTCCTCATAATCAAAATTATCCTTGAAAACTTTTAAGACTTACCTAACCTTTCCTCATCAAATCAAACAATTCCCTCTCAGGCTTAATCTAGAGCACAAAAACTATCAACATTACAAGAAGAGCAATAAGAAGACTTAAAGCCGAAGAATCGAATGAGATGACCTAGAGAAAAAGCTATCACTCATAAAACCCTTAGCAGATTTTTCAAAGCTATTCTAGTGCCTCATATATTACCCTCCCATCACTATCTTTTGGTGGTGGTATCCTTAGCAAGTGAGCAATCGTCGGAGCAATATCAGTCAATCTTATAGGTTTCTTCAACTCAACTCCCTTCTTGATACCTGGTCCCTTCATGATTAGAACTGCAGCATTAGAAAAATCACCTACTCTTTCATTAGGAAGATAATAACCATGTATCCCAGTCACCCTTGACTGATCTCTCACAATCCAGTCTTCATTTAGATGCCTTTCAGTTGCCATGCATGTAAGAAGGTCTTCAATAGGTCCACACCAGATAGTATAGGGAGGCCTTAGGAAATATATCACATCTCCCGTTCGTTCATCCCCCATCCCGATATTAACAGATTCTTCCCTAGTAAGCACCATAGTAGTCATCCTATTGCCATTTTCAGGATCTTTTAAGTTCTGGAGTATATCGATCACTTGTTCTCTTATTTCTTCATAATCCTTTAGAGGAACTATCCCTTGAGGATCTCTTCCCTTTAGATTTACCCACACCATTAGAGGTTCTATCCAAGGAAAAGCTTTAGTCTCCTTCCAGTTGACTAGATAATCCCCTTTAGAAGTACGTTCGTATTTGAGTAGTCCTTCGTTTATGAAGATTTTACGTATATTTATAGTTCTCCATGCGGGTACTGCAGCATGATCTGAGACTACTATCACCAACGTATCTTGCCTCGCACACTTCTCTAGAAGTAATCCTATGAAGTAATCTACTATCTTATATGATTCTTCATAGAATTTCCAAGCAAATTCCGCTTTATCCTCATCGTAAAATGGAAAGTCCTTACACAAGTACCCTAAAAACCTATGATTAACACTATCCATTATGTGGTAGTGAAGAAAGCATATCCTCCAATTAATCCTCTCCTTAAAGAACGAAGCCATCCTAACTAATCTTAACGCTTGAAGCCTTTGCCTAATTAGAAAGTTAGCTTCCTCACCGAAGATATCATACTCTAATTTCCTCCTAGGCCCTAATACTGCTTCTTCATCTCCCAAATAGTGCGTATGCCTTAAGAGTTCTTCCTCCTTTCCACTGGGATCAGTCCATCCCTCAACCGCGAATACTTCACTTCTGATGAATTTAATACCATCCTCCAACTGCTTAACAGGTTTAACCTTAAAGAGACATTTGAAAAGACCTCCCTTAGTCTTAACACCCCACTCGATATCCTTACTTATCTTCAACTTAATAGCAATCCAATTACTCCACTTCCCAATATCAACTATTTCAAAGTCATTATCCCTAGGGATAGCAATTCTATATCCAGAACCATCTGGATCCACAGCATAAAACTCCATTAAAGCCGGCTCCTCTATAAGACCGCCTTCAATACATACCTGAAACACCATTACAGGCCTAACACTTGATAGACCCAGTTTACCCCCTTCAAGCAACCTAACCCCCTTAGTTCCAAGAGTAACCGTATATTCTCTAGACCCACACACCACCCTTGGAACAGACTCCGGCATAGGCCATGTATAGAGACACACATAGCCATACTTCATATTACCAGGCCAACACGCAGGATAATTAAGCACCAAAGACGATATTCCATACCTATCAGCGACATCCCACAAATACTCAGCCTTACAATACCTCGTAAGTTGCCCCCTAGACCTCTCTCTCTGCCCAACCTCAAAAGGCTCCCCAGGAATATGAATATAGAAGCTCGTAACACCATGCAGCCTAGTAGACGCCCCCGTAGCAATCGTAGTCCAATTAGTCGGAGTATCCGTCGGAGGACAGGGTAGCACTTCCGCCATAACGCCATCACTCATCAACGACTCAAGATTAGGCAACAACCCCTCCCCAGCAAACCGCTTGATAAAGTAATACATCGCACCATCAAGGCCTATTAACAATACCTCACGAACGCGATCCCCCACTTGAATCCCTCACAATGTAGTATAACATACCATATTAAAAGATACACTAAAAACCTACTCATAAGACCACAAATGCCCAAGTACATAATATGCAGCTATAGAGGGTACTGCCCACGGACAACCATCTAGCTATCTTCTCATCACATACACAAGAATTAACCTCATACCAATAAAGTTAAGAAAAACTTATATATCATCGTGTTTAATGCATCAAACATGAAAACTATAACCATAAGTGACGAAGTATATAGAAAGCTAGTCGCCATCAAAGGAAATAGAACATTCTCCCAAGTAATTGACGAACTAATAAGACGCGATATAAGTCGAAGAATTGAAAAAGTCATTGAAACATGCTCCAGAAGACCCGAAGGAGTAGAAGAGCTCGAAGAAATAGTTAAAGCCATCAGGAATACCTTCAAGGTGAGATATTGAAACTTATCCTAGATACCTCCTTCATACTCGAGCTAAGAAGAGGCAATAACAAAGCAAAAGAAATCCTGCGCAAAGAGAGCAAAGAAGCAGAAGACATACTCATATCACCCCTATCCAAGTATGAACTCCTAGTAGGCGCCTATTATTTATGGTTAAAGAAAGGAGACATGAGAGAAAGACTATGGATAAATGACCTATTAGCATGGCTCACCATTAACGAACTAGACGAAGAAGCCATTAAAAGAGCAGCAGAAGTAAAAGCAGAAGCCCTCCTAAAAGGATTATCCCTACCAGACATGGATCTACTCATAGCACTTAGTACAAACCCCCCTGCCAAACTTCTAACCTTCGATGAAGATCATGAAAAAATGAAGGAACTACTTAGTAAAAGAGGAATAGACGTAATATTCCTAAGCCAATCCAAATAAAAATCATTAAGAATATTAACTTATAGCTTGTTTAAGTCCTCGAACATATACTACTAGCTATTAATAAGCTATCTCCCCTAGGCTATTATATGCATTATATCTTCATATCTTAGGATGCCATATCCTAAGATCCCCCATTCATGAGATTCTAGCATTTACCAACTAACATAGATGTCAATGAACTCATAGAATATGTAGTCGAGCATAGACTATTACCGAATAATTCCCTGATAATGTCCACATGCAGAATCCATGACATAAAGAACATAGCCACCTTCGACGAAGACATCGAAAGTACTATAGTCAGGAATAATGAAATAAGCATGAAGAAACACTACCACGCACTTAAATAGAAAAACTCTGAATTTTCGGTGTTTTTGCAGAAAAGTATGAAGCTACGATTACAAGTAGAGAGAGAAGAGTCTCTATATTCCCTTTCTCCTCCGCTAAAGCTTACCTATAATTCATATTGATAAAAACACCGAAAATTCGGGGGATTTCTCAAGGAAAAAATAATACGATTCCACGTAATTCTGTTTAAATCCCTCCCAGTTCTATGAAGGTCAACTTTCCCGTATTTGATTACTAACTAGATATTAGACTTAGCTTAGAATTACTGAATTTCATAAAGAACCCTAAAGCTTCCCTTTAACAGTTTAGACTAAAGGAAGTAACTCCTTAAGCTTTCGATAAATACCTAACCACTCATACCCTCTTTCACCAATCTTATAGTAAACCTTACCATCTTTCTCATACTTAAAAATAAGCCCATAGTTAATCAGATACTCAATAATTCTTCTCCCCCTATCAACTGGAATATTAGCAGAGAGACAGAGTTCAGTAATCCCCTTCTCCCCAAGAAGTAACGCCTTAAGTAACGACTCGATTATATCATGTAAACATCTATACTTTCTCACGAACTCACAATTTGTGAGTTCATAATATAAAGGTTAACACCTATAATAACCATGGTAAAGAGTAATGCAAGAAATAGAGGAATTATCCGTAGGAGGCGCAGTAAGAATAAGAGGCCCTATTAAGTTCGGAAGGATAGATGTAAGTGGATCAATAAAAATAGATGGTAACGCAGAAGGCAATGAGTTACGCATTAGTGGTTCAGGAGCCATTAGAGGCAATTTAAAAGCAAAAACCTTAAAAGTATCAGGAAGTGCGTCAATAGACGGCGATCTTGAAAGCAAAGAAATAGAAATATCCGGAAGCATTAGCGTTAGCAACTCAGTCAAATGTAGCGACATGGAAGTATCCGGATCCATAAAAACAAAGAGCATACACGCAGATAGAATCTACCTAAGCGGAAAAGCTAGAGTTGAAAAAATAGAAGCAAAGGAAGCATACATCCATAGAAAATCTAAAGTAATAGGCGAAATCATAGGAAAAAGAGTAATCATTGATAGAGAAGCGGAAGTAGAGAAAATCATAGGCGATGAGATAGATATAAGAAGACGCGCTGAAGTAAGATATGCAGAAGGAAGAACCATCACAATTGAAAGAGATGCAGAAGTGGACATAGTCAAATACGTAGAAAAAGCAGACATAAGCGATAAGGCAGAAATAGGCGAAATAACTAAGATAGAGAAACTTTCTGTACAACTACCAGAAGACAAACCACTAAGCTAGAAAACATACTCAAACTTAGCCCCAAAATAAGCTTAATCCAGCATAAACACGAGCACATCAAAAATGTACATCTTATACTTACCAACTTCATTTTCCTCTAATCATCTACAAGCCACCATCGTACTAGCATATTCAGTTTTTCATCAGCTTTTCTGCTCCATATGGAGAGATCGAATAGCAAGCCTACTTAATACACGATTGTATATCAACAAAGAATACGCCTACCTAATTCTAAATCTACTCATAAGAGTAATAGTCCCCCTCTTACTAACGATAAGCCTCGGCTCATCTCCTACCAACCTAGGATATTCACTTCCAAATATCATCAAAGGAATACTTTTAACAGCCATATTACTACCTCTCACCATAATATTCAACACTATAGTAATATGGTCAGCTATTAAGATCGTTAAAGAGAGACATGCAATAAAGAAAGTCAAATCATGGAAGTCTGGCATAGGCCCTAAAGAAATGACAACATTAGCTCTCTGGGTCATTTGCGAAGAGGCATTTTATAGAGGCTTCATACTGATGGAACTTAGCTCCTTAGGGTTTACAGTCTCAATACTTATATCATCACTTCTCTTCTCTATTGCACATATTTATACAGGAATCATTTGGAGTTTAATGAGCTTCATTAATGGCATAATGTATTCTTATGCTATGATAGAAACAAAAAGCCTACTAGTCCCTATAATCCTCCACTACATCCTGAATATCGTGCCCTTCATAAGAGCGTATCATACTTTCTTTAGAAAGATCATAAATGAAAATGAACGAATAGAAAATAACTAATGACGATTTATGATATTCGATTTTCATCACGTCATTATTTGGAAGTTTATTTCCTTTTAATACTTACGCTTTTTAAAGTATTACTTTCGGTTCACTCTCTCTACCTATTAGGAGTCCTATTTCCATTAAATTTATATACTCGGATGTTTACCTCTATATAATGAGGGTGGGGGAGTGGTAAGAACTGTTGCAACATACAGAGATAGGCTCCTAGTGGTATTACAAGTTTGCATCGAAATCCAAGCCAAAAAAGGAGTAATTAGAGTTAAGGATGTAGCTGAGCGATTAGATATAACGGAGAGAGTCACAAGAGATTACTTAAACGACCTTGAGACTTTAGGATTTTTAAAGTACGAAGGAGCTGGTGCTTATAGAGTAATAAAAGAGTCAGTTCATGAAATTGCTAGGGCACTAGAAAAAGACACATTACTTACTTTATCCATGGATGAGCTAATACCTAAATCAACATTAGATGTGGCTGAGGAATTCGGAATTACAAAGAAAGTTTCAAGAATACTCCAAAAACTAGGTGTACATGTATCTAAAGCCAAGGAGATAAGAGAGCTACTACTCACAACCAGCCCTAAGGAATTAAACGTATCCGATATAATCAAAGGCGAGAAGATTATTCAAGACAAAGAATCGTGTAAGCCACTCTATTTACATAATGTAAGCATAGGAGGTGAAGCGTCAGATTATTTACTATCAAACTACGTCATTAGCGATCTATTTCCACTATCTATATCTTACATTGCTGCATGCGCAGTATATTCTAGCTATGAGTGGGACATGCTCTCAAAGTCTCAGATCTTCTTAAGACCAAGAATAGAGCAGTATGCTGAGAAAGAACCTTATCAAGAAAATGAACTCTTCTACGAACTAAGTACCGAGTACCCCGAATTACTAATTTTTGGTAGGAAAATAGCTTCAAGACTATTAAAAGAGTTACAGCGTTATAATGCTTGCATAGATCTTCTCAATAATACAGACGCATGGATTCTCTTTACCAAAGGTTCTCTAATACCTCATGGATTTATCCTCGCCAAAGAGTGTAGAAAACTAGCACGTATACATGATAAAATATCTAACAGCTTCAGAACGCTATTAAATATCGCCTCAAAGAAAGATGCACTAATAGTCGGAGTTACAAGCTCCCCTAGAGATATGCGGTTTTTCAATATACTCGAAGATAAACTAAAGCTCAGAGGAGCAACAGTAAATGATTACATATTTTTAAAAGCAATACTCAAAGACGGAGATTTTACATCTCCTATGTTAGTCGAGAGAGAGCGAGGTAAAGACATCGAGAATTACTATGAGTTCTACTTAAACGCAAAAGGAGAGATCATAAAGTTTGAATTCATAACTAACAAAGACCCCATTGAAGTTCAAAGAAAGATACTCTCTACAGCACTCCCCCTTATAACCCCCTCACCCTTTAAAAAGAAGAAAACAGAGTACAATCTAAGTGTAATTTTCGAAGCTAAATTAAGGTGTGATACCTTCATAAACGTAATTAAACGCCATGTAGAGGTCGCATTAAGACACGCTTGTGTCAAGTTTATAGAGCAAATAAAGGACTATGCGCGAGGGAGATTATGAAATCCAAGATAAGAGATCTAGAGCTTAAAGATAGTGCTCCTCAAAAGCTTGGGATAGTTATTGCTGAAAAGGAACCCACTCATCTTACCTTTTACTTCCAAGTAGATGAGGACGTTGATATAGAAGTAGGAGATTTCATAGAGGTACCAGTAGAAAAGGGTACAGTACTAGGTAAAATATCAGAGATATACATATACAATGAGTACTACTCAAATCCTAAGTTCCTTGCAGATCGCCTACTCCTGAATATCCCAGTAGAGTACAGATTTAACGTAAACCAAGGAAGATGGAGAATCTCCAAAGTTAATATTCTAGGAATATTAAGCGAAAAGGAGTTCTTACCACCCTGTATACCCCCAGAGCCAGGATCAAAGGTATATAAAGCAACAAAGACAACCCTCGAAAAATCCTTAGGCATATCAAAAAGAGGTCTCTATTTAGGCTACTTATGGAACCATAGTGCTATAAAGATAAAACTCGATCCAGAAATGCTCCTAAGCCACCATGTAATAGTTCTAGGAACAACAGGAAGTGGGAAATCCTATTTCTGTAGCATATTAACTGAAGAGCTACTCGATAAAGGATACCCTGTACTAATAGTAGATCCTCATAACGAATACTCAAGCTTAGCAAAACCAAATCTCATCAAAGAGAAACAACTCAGAGAACAAGGATTAGCTCCTAAACCATACAAGATACACAGATACATAATATCCCGAGAGACAAAACACGGAGAAAGTACACTCACAGTGAAACTCAGCGACATAGACCCAGAAGCATTAGCAGAAATATGTAATATGACAGATATACAATCCGATCTAATCTATCTAGCATACAAGAAAATGATAAGTGAAAAAGGAGAAAATGCAACAATAGACGATCTTTATCTAGCAATTGAGAAAATAGCCTACGAATATAGATTCGTTCAAAGCACCCTACTTGCAGTTAAAAGGCGACTAGCAGTATTAGAAGAACTCCAAATATTGGGACCAGGATTTAAGCCAGAGAAGATAATAAAACCATCAACAGCAACAATAATAAACCTAAGCGGAGAAATGAATGAAAGAGCAAAAAGAGTGCTTATAGCCATAATACTAAAGAAAATATTCCAAGCAAGAAAAGAGGGAAAGATACCTCCATTAATGATTATAGTTGATGAAGGCCATCGCTTCGCTCCACAAGATAAAGAAACGTACTCTAAAAAAGTATTATCAACAATAGCAAGAGAAGGTAGGAAGTTCAAGATAGGACTATGCATAGCAAGTCAAAGAATAGTAGGACTCGATAAAGACATCTTTAGCCAATGTGGAACAAAAATCTTCCTCAGACTAGACTGCACAACAGACCTAAACTTCGTACAGCCTCTCCTCGAAACTACAGCAAAAGAACTATTACAAAAACTACCCCTCCTCCCTAGAGGAATAGCAACTATAACCAGTATATGCCTTAGATTTCCTCTACTAATGAAAATAAGAACAAGAAGAAGCTCAGAAGGCATAGGAGAGCAGAGACATGATACTCTCCTATGAAGAAATGAATAAAGCACTCACATTCCTAAGATACAAACTTTCAAAATACGGCGAAATAGATGAAAGACTAAGAGGATGGCATTGGTACGAACCACCAGTTGAACCTCCATCAACATCATTACACTTAAGCGTGAGCGAAATAGCTTACCGCTATTGTCCAACAATGCGTGACATCTACCTAAAAAGAGTAGAAAGAATAACCCCCACCCCCTCCATAGCAATGATCGAAGGAAAAATATACCATGAAATAATAAAGTACGTTACACTCCTCGCAAAAAGACTAATATATAATGAGCAAGTCAAAGCCGGAGCTGATCTCTTCATAGAACTCCTAGAGAAAGGAACTAACACCATCACAAAAATACTTAAAGAACTAACTCAGACCTCATCTATAACAGATACCAATAAAGAAATAGCCAAAATATACAATAAAGCCATTAGCCTATGGAAATTCATCTCATTACAAATAGCATCAAAATACGACGCAATACTATCAAAGTACTCCAAAGTCAACCCCGACACCATAGCCAACCTCACTACAACGTATATTTCAGAAAGAATCATAGATGGTTCAAGGATAGGTCTAAGCAATAGGTTATCCATAGACGCTGTAGACCCTGGAAATATACTAATAGAAATAAAAACCGGACGAGAAGAATACTTCCACAAACTAGCTCTAGCAGGATATGCCTTAGCACTTGAAAGCGAATCCAACCTACCAGTAGATTTCGCACTCCTCCTCTACATGCATATAAACACCTCACCAATACCAATAGTAAAAGCAAAACCAATCCTAATAGCAGATGAATACAGAAAAGAATTCCTAGAACTAAGAGACAAAGCAATGGCACTAATAATCAATGAAAAAGACCCCGGTACACCAAGAAAATGTCATACCTCCTGCCCATTCTTCCCGTACTGCCGAGGGATCAGCAAATGAGCACACTAATCCTTAAAGATTACGGAATAACATTAAGATACAGAAAAGGCCTCCTACTAGTCACCAAAAAGAAAAAGAAACTGATTGAAGTGCCTATCTCCTCCGTAGAAGAGATATGGGTACTAACAAGCGGAGTAGCAGTAACATCAAAATCAGTAAGAGCAATAATGAGAGCAGGAATAGACCTATTCTTCATGGATCATAGAGGAGACATCATCGGAAAACTAGAATCCCCAAACCACATAAGAACAATAATCACAAAGAGAGAACAATATCTAGCCTACCTAGACCAAAGAGGAGCCCAAATAGCAAGATCATTAGCATACGCAAAAATGAGAAACCAAGCAGGATTACTCAAATACCTCGCAAGAAATAGAACAAACCTAGAAATCAAAGAATACCTCACCAAATCAGCAATAGAAATAGAACGCATAGCCGAAAAACTAACCCTAATCAAAGCACCAAAAATAGACAACATAAGACAAACCCTAATAAACATGGAAGCAGAAGCCGCAAAAACCTACTGGCAAGCAATAGTCAGAATACTACCTCCCGAACTAGAATTCTACGCAAGAAACCAAGAAGGAAACGACATATTCAACATGATGCTAAACTACGGATACGGAATATTAAAAGGAGCATGCTGGAAAGCCCTAACACTAGTAGGACTAGACCCATTCGCAGGCTACCTACACATAGACAGAAGCGGAAGACCCTCACTAGTACTAGACTTCATGGAACAATTCAGACAACCCATAATAGACAGAACACTAATAAGCCTCACAACAAGAGAAGGCCCATCACTAAAACAACACATAGACGAAAACAGACTAGACAAAGAACTAAGAGCCAAAATAGTAGCCGAAGTCCACAAAAGAATCAACACCAAGACAAGATACAAAGACCAAAAACTAGAACTCAGAATCATCATAAAAAGAAAAGCAAGAGAACTAGCAAAATACCTACGAAACGAAATACCAGAATACAAACCATACATAGAAAGATGGTAACATGAAAGTCCTCATAATATACGACATCACAGACGACAAACTCAGACAAAAAGTAGCAGACACACTAACAGCCTACGGACTAACAAGAGTCCAAAAAAGCGCCTTCCTAGGAACACTCAGAAAAGAAACCCTAAAAGACCTCAAAGCAAAACTAAAAAGACTAATAAAACAACAACGAGCAAACATCCAATTCTACCCACTATGCCCACAATGCTACCACAGAAAAGAAGAAATAGGAACCCCAACAGTAAACACAAAACCAATAACAAAGGAGGAAATAATCCTTGTATAAAACAACACAAGAACCATGGCTAACAGTAACAGACATAAAACAATACTTCTACTGCAAAGCAATCCCCTACATAAACCACATCCTAGGCATACACGAACCCACCAAAGAATACCAACTCCAAGGAAAAGAAGCACACCAAGAACTATCAAAACTAGAAAAAAGAAGAAAAACAATCCTAAAACACATAAAAACAACCAAAAACACAACAAAACTCTTCAGAATAAAAATAACCTCACACAAACACAAACTAACAGGAATCCTAGACTGCCTCATAATCAACCAAAACAAATACACACCCATAGAATACAAACTAACAAAAACCCAAAAAGGAAAACCACACCCCCACCACAAATACCAACTAGTAGCCTACGCAATAATAATAGACGACACATACAACACCATCGTAACAAAAGGATACATATACTACCACCAAGACAACAAACTAACAAAAATCAACATAAACCAAACAATGAAAAACCACGTAATAAAAGCAATAAACCAAATAAGACAAATAATAACAACCGAAAAAGAACCCCTCATAAGACCACAAATACCCAAATGCATAGCATGCGGCTACAGAAAACACTGCCCATGGACACCCATCTAA
>CAZFCQ010000017.1:0-41356 GCA_964517845.1 uncultured Thermoprotei archaeon
TTTCCAATGATAGGTGGAATTCTTGCTCAATTATCTTCTATACTTGATGGTGTAGACGGTGAACTCGCTAGAATTCGTAATGTACGTACTAAAAGTGGAGGATATCTCGATACTGTACTTGATAGATTTGTAGACTTCTCCGTTATAATTAGTCTTACTTACTTTACAGCCCAGTATTATGGGAATACATCCTTTATATACCTTTTAGGAATCTTAGCCTTAGCTGGTACTTTCCTCTGCACATATGTACATGTAGCATTTAAAGCCTATTGTAGTAAAGAGATCGCTTCAATTACTAAGATACCTCATATAGCATCGAGGGACATTAGACTCTTCGTTATATTCTTAGGAAGCGTACTTGGCTTATACATAGAGACATTAGCCTTACTTATACTCATAACATATACTCATACAATACTTAGATTCCTAGATCTCTTTCATAGATTTAGAAAGCTCGAACTCCAAGCCAGTAGATCTTATTAATACCACTTAAGAAAAATTTTAAACCCTAGAGGGGGTATCCATCTATTAGGCGTTTTCTATGCTTATTAAAGATGCAATAATTCTAGCGGCGGGACTGGGAACTAGGATAAGTCGTGATGTAGGTAACCTACCCAAACCCCTAGTTAAAATATCCAATATTCCTCTCATAATCTACAGCATCGTCCCCTTACTCAACATAGGTATTAAGCACCTCTATATAGTTGTTAATCCCCGATCTTTAAGACCTATATCACGCTTAGTTAAAAAATTACCCGCTGATGTTCAATTAATAGAAAATAAAGCCCCTGAACGTGATAATGGCTATAGTCTTATTCTTGGAATGGAGTGTATTGAGAGTAGTACTTTCTTTCTTACAATGTCCGATCATATATATGATCCAACGATACCTAATATCCTCCTTCACAAGGATATTAACGAAGCCGACATTATCGTTGGAGCCGACTCAAATCCACGTTACGTAAACATCAATGAAGCTACTAAAATTCTAGCTCACAATGAAGTTGTCCAAGATATTGGTAAGAATATAACAGAATTTAGTCATATTGATATAGGCCTCTTTATAATGAAGAGAGACTTATACGATATATACTATGAGTACGCTGAACATAATCACGTTATAAAGCTATCTTCACTTATAAGATACTCCATCACCCAAGGTAAAAAAGTAGTCATATCTGATATAAACGGCCTTCCATGGATAGACATAGATACTATAGAAGATGTACGTAAAGCTAAAACTAAAGCTGGTGAACTCCTTAGGAAAGTAATAAATATAGCCTATGAACACGTAGTACCTCTATAACACATAATATATGCTATTTTACTATGCCCTCTAGACTCTACTCAAGCCATTATCATACTTACCATGTACAAATGAATGTACACTTAGTTCTATGATACTAGATCGGTTACATAGTATACATGAATATTGATTAATTCAAATCCTTATCAAATCTAAACAAGGACACGGTTTGCTTTGCCCATGATAATCTATAGTACGAAATATTCATATATCCCTATAGATAAAATACTACCAGTTCCCTAACAGTACAATTTCTTTCAAAGTTAAATTACATCTCAATTCTCGCGAACCAAACAACCCAGATTTAGGTGATAGTATGATTAGGGTAATAATACTAGGCCTAGGGATGGTTGGAACTACCTTTAGTGTAGGGCTTGAAAGGATAAAGAAAGGTGAAATAAAGCCTCATGGAGTACCGTTAGCAGATGTAGACCTAGGTATAAGCATCGATGAAATCCAACTAGTGGGTGCTATCGATGTAGACTCAAGAAAAGTAAATAGCTCGATATATGATGTAGCAAGACTCATCTATGGTATGAAAAATGTACCACAATCATTAAAAAATATAAAAGTATATCCAGGCCTTGGTGGGGAGTTCGTTAAAGATCTCTTTCCAATTTATGAATATAAAGATTACAAGGATTCCCTAGATTCCGTGTATAAAGTAATAGAAATGACCAATCCTGATGTTATTATGGATGTTACAACTACCCAAGAAGGAAAAATATACAGAGACTGGAGAAGCTATGAAGAGGATGTTCTTAAAGGTAAAGCATCACCTTCACAAATCTATGCATATCTGGCCCTCAGATACGCTGAGGAGGTAAAACCAGTAGCTTATATAAACCTCATACCAACACCAGTTGCTAATAGCCCAGCGATAGTATCTGCTGCTGAAAAAATAGGAGCCATAGTTCTTGGAGATGACGGTGCTACTGGAGCTACACCATTAACTGCAGACATATTAGAGCATCTTAGAGAAAGAAATAGAAAAGTATACTCAATTGCTCAGTTCAATATAGGTGGTAATACTGACTTCTTAGCACTATTAAATGAGAAGCGGAACAAAGCCAAAAAGATAACTAAAAGCAGTATAGTAATGGATATTTTAGGTTATGATGCACCCCACTTCATAAAGCCTACTGGCTACTTAGAACCCCTAGGAGACAAGAAATTTGTTGCAATGCACATAGTGTATGAGTCGTTCAATGAAGCAATTGATGAGATTATAGTAAATATGAGAATTAATGATAGTCCTGCTTTAGCCGGCCTAATGGTCGATCTAGCGAGATTAGGAAAACTAGCTCTTGATGCTGGTCTAACAGGAACAATTTATGAAATAAACGCTTTCTTCATGAAAAAGCCAGCACCATTAGGTTCCAAGAATATTGCAAGGATCTTAGCTTATGAGCAATTACTAGGCTTCATCAAAAAGATTAATCAAAGGATGCCTATCAAAGAGAGAATACCCACGTAAGTTTTGTTTTTATTCTCTCGCTAGGTATGTTAAGCGCTTGTTTTATTTTAAGAGTCTACTCTATAACACTTTCGTGCTTAGAGAAACCTTCTATTGAATAACCCTCTTACGTATCGTGATTTATATATAAACCATACTTAAGAGGCTTCGCCTTTAAGTATCTCTATTTCATTTATGTTAATCTTAGGTGAAGTATCGTGGCTAATAAGGTTAAGGAATTACTTAAAGAAGGACGCCCCGTCATTGGTGCCTGGGTAACTATAGGCCATCCAGACATAGTTGAAGTATTGGCTACTTTACCATTTGATTGGTTACTCTTTGATATGGAACATGCCCCCCTAGACATATCGACTTTACAAATAATGTTACCTGCTCTTAAGGGGAGTGACATTACTCCTTTCGTTAGAGTACCTTGGAATGATCCAGTAATCATTAAACGAGCACTAGATTTAGGATTTAAAGGTATTTTAATTCCTTGGGTTAATAGTAAAGAGGAGGCTAAGAAAGCTGTCAAAGCTTGTCACTATCCTCCCCATGGAGTAAGGGGAGTAGGTCCCCGTAGAGCTACATTTTACGGATCCTTAGATGTAGTTAACTATTTTCATAAATTCGAGAAAGAAGACTTAATAATCGCAATACAAATAGAGACCCAAAAAGCCTTAGACGATATCTACGAAATATTATCAGTTAAAGGTATTGATATTGCCTTCATAGGTCCTAATGATTTGTCAGCTTCTTTAGGAATCTTTAGGCAATTTAATTCTCCTAAGTTTAAAAATGCCTTAAATAAGGTACTTAGAGCATGTGAAGAATTAAACGTTGTAGCTGGAATATTTACAATGAGTGCAAAAGAGGCTAAAATGAGGATAGCTGAAGGCTTTAAGTTTATCGCTTTAGCTCATGATTACTCAATGCTCAGAAATGCCTACATAAGGGAGTTAAAGGAAGTTAGGAGTATAACTTATAGAGAATAGATTAAGATAATGTGAATTTAATTTAAGGTGAAGGTCTCATGATGATTAAAGTCTCTGCTGAACTCTTAGAGAGTTTCGTTTTTAAGGTATTTAAAAGTGTAGGAATGAATGACGATCATGCAAAGATAATAGCTAACCATTTAGTTACAGCTAACCTTCGAGGAGTTGATTCCCATGGCATTATTAGAGTAAGAGTATATCTAAATGGCATTAAAGATGGATTAATAAACCCACAACCAAAAATAAAGGCTATCTCTAATGGCCCTACATATGCCATTTTAGATGGAGACAGAGGACTTGGTCATATAGTAGCATATGAGGCTACAAGACTAGCTATTGAAAAGGCTAAAGAGAACAAAGTAGCTCTTGTAGGGACTAGAAATCACTGGCATATAGGTATGTTATCGTATTATATATTAGAAGTTATAAAACAGGACATGATTGGTATATGTATGGCGAATTCCTCACCTAGAGTCTCATTGAAGGGTTTCACTAAGGGAATTGTAGGAACAAATCCCTTAGCAATAGGTTTCCCTACTCCATCTTTTCCATTGATATATGATGGGGCTATGAGTGTGGTTTCAGCAGGAAAGATACTCGCATACAAAAAGGAAGGAAAAAGTATACCCCTAGGTTGGGCGATAAATAAAAGTGGAGAATTAACTACAGATCCTGATGAGGCACTTGAAGGTTTTTTACTTCCTATAGGAAGCTATAAAGGCTTAGATATTGCTCTTGCCATAGATATTCTCTGCGGAATTGTTATGGGCGGTAATGTTGGTTTAAAATTACCAAGGACATTATTCACACAAGGAGGTTTTACGTTAATTACTTTCAGGATAGATGCCTTCAAAGATATAAAGGAGTACTACGAAGAAGTTAAACATTACATAAAAATGCTTAAGGATATCAAGGGGCGGAAAGGACAGGAGCTAATTCTACCAGGTGAAAGAGAAGCAAAGTTTTATGAAGAAAGAATAAGAGAAGGAATTCCACTACCTAAAGAAGTGTATAAAGAATTAGTAAATATATCAAAGGAATATTTAGGTAGCAATATGCTCCAAATCAATAAGTAGCTTCACTTCATCTTTATACCATATTATTCGTATACTTCAGGTGATCCGAGGCTCCACTCAGCTAATGTTTTGATATGCTTCACAACTCCTGGTGGTCCAAGTTTAATATACAACTCCTCAGCCCATGAATATGTCTCGGGCCTTGGCCCTAAAAATACTAGTTCTGTAGGCCATAATAGTCCTGCTACATAAGGTAGGTCGGTATACCTTAGTACGTTTAACATCTCTATACTCATTCCTGTTCCATCAGGATTTGAGGGGATATTATGTGTAGGTGGAGGATTATGTAATATTACTGCAGATAAATCTCCTTTAAGTAAAGTAGCATATAATGCTACAACAGCCATTTCACCACTAGCCATTAACACTACTTTATCCTTATTAATCCATCCTAGAAATGTTAATGCTTCTAATGCTCTAAGTGTGTCATAAACTCTCATACTAGCTATAGTTCGCCCTGTAAGCATAGAAGCTCTTCTTATAAACCATTGTATTTCAGGAGACCATGATGTTTCCCCAATGCCTCTAACTTCTACAAAGACCCTAGCCCATTGCTGATTAAGACCATGTAAGAGGTCATCTCCAAAGAGAAGATTCCTAGCAGATCTGGCTAGGAATATGACTGCAGGTATAGGCTCCTTAACTCCTTTAGGTCTAAGAACCTGCATATGAAGGCTCCAGCCCTCCTCAGGTGTAAATCTTACTCTATAGCCAAGCCATGTATTTGACTCTTGAATAAGTTCAACCTCTACATTTAAATTACAAGGCTCTCTAGGGAAGAAGTAAAACGTTTTCTCATAAAGCCTCCTAATAAGCTCTTGTTTATAATTCTTGAACTCCTTTATACTATTAATCTCAGGGGGTTTTGCAGGTCTTATGAACCACTCTTGTACTGTAGTTACTCTTTCATCAGATGGTATTCCCTTACTAAAGACTTTTAGCCTCTCTAATGGCTCCTTATCTATTGGTTTATCATCAATATTACTAACCTCTTCTAATGGTATTTCAGTCCCTTTAAGGTGTCTAAGAAACCATTGAAATATCATACATCTTGATTTCTTATGGTATGAGTGTCCTCCAGGAGTCTCTACTAGAACTATGTTCTCAGGGACACCTAAAAGCTCATAAAGTTTCTTAAGTTTATGATATATTAACCTGACAGATTCTATATCATAGATCCAATCTCTAATAGCCGAAGCTATTAATAACGGTCTAGGTGCTATTAAGGCACCCACATCTGTTAGATCCCACATGTAATTGTTTATCCAGAACATACAGTCGCAATGATGATCTACAGTGCGTTTACATACATGAGATTCTATAGTTCCTGTAGCACATACAGGAGCTACAGCTTTGATTCTTTCGTCCACTGCCGCTGTAAACCAACTCATAGCTCCTCCACCTGAAATCCCTGTTACTCCTATCTTCTCTGAATCAACATATGGTAATGATTGTAAGAGATCTAGAGCCCTTATAGCATTCCATACCTCTACACCAGCTGGAGTATATCCTAAGCTGTACCAATTAAACCATCCATAATGATATGTACCATGATGATGTCCACGTATTTCTCCTTTTTGAATAGTCTCTATCACTAAAGTCACAAATCCCAACTGAGCAAATTTATGGCCATGAACCTGGTAGTGGAATTTCTGATTAAAAGAATGACCACATAAATAAAGTACAGCAGGTTTAATTCCCTTAATGTCCTCTGGAACATAGAGGTTTCCTGTAACATAGAGACCTGGAAGACTCTGGAAGTATAACTTTTCAATTCTGTATCCATCACGTTCTATAACACCAGTCACTTTGTATTCGATAGTGCCTCTTTCTTTGCTAAGATATTCTGTTAGGCCTAGCATATCCACGAATGCTTTCCACCTCTTAGGCTTAGATTTAAGCCAGTATTCTTTGTCTCTTAAATCACTTAATGACGATTTAGTTATCTTCCTAGCTTCTCTACAAAGATACTCCATAATGTTCATAAATCATCAAACACCCTATACAATACTTAAGGAGTTCGTTTTAAATCATTATCTAATATATTTAATAATCGATGTCACAAACTATCATCATGTACACTTTTAAAGCCAATACCTCCTTAGAGAAACTCACTGGTGTCTGTATATGGCACATGATATTAAAATAACCCTAATAGGTGCTGGTAGCTATGTCTTTGGCTTGCGTCTAATAGCTGATCTGCTGGCTTATCCTGAGTTAAGAGACTCTACAACTATAAGCCTAATGGACATAGATCGTGAGCGTTTAAAGTTAGTAACTATTTTATCGAAGAAAGTAATAGACAAGTTTGGCTTTAAGACTAAAATTGAAGCGACTACTGATCGTCGAGAAGCTCTTAAGGACGCCAACTATGTTATAACCACATTTAGAGCTGGAGGTGTAGAGGCTAGTAAGCTAGATTTAGAGATACCTGCAAAATATGGAATAGACCAAGCTGTAGGAGACACCCTTGGACCTGGCGGAGTTTTTTATGGTCTACGCGGGATATCTGTTATTCTCGATATATGTAAGGACATGGAAGAACTATGTTCAGATGCCCTACTAATAAATTATACTAATCCATTAGCCATGCTCTGTTGGTCTGTAAACGACTATACTAAAATAAACTGTATAGGGCTATGCCATAGCATCCCTAACACCGCTGCAACATTAGCTGAATACATAGGTGCACCTATAGAGGAGATATCCTACTTAGCCGCTGGTATAAACCATATGGCCTGGTTTCTAAAATTCATGTGGCGTGGGAAAGATGCTTACCCATTACTAAGAGAAAAATTAAACGATCCAACTCTATACACTAATCCTGAAAAACATCCCGCTGGTAATGATCTTGTTAGAGTTGAGATATTTAAAGCATTCGGTTACTACGTAAGTGAATCAAGTAGGCATTTGTCTGAATATGTGCCTTATTTTAGAAAAAGGCCTGAACTCCTCAAGCGATATAGACTTGTAAGAGCTTGTGATCGAATTAAAGATCTTGAAGTAAGAAGAGAAAAGATGAAAAAGCGAGTTGAGCGCATTCTTAAATTTCTAGAAGAGGAAAGACCTATACAACTACCTCTTAGAAGAAGTAGAGAATACTGCATGCAAATAATAAACTCTCTTGAAACCGGTGAGCCTAGCTTAATATATGGTAATGTCAAGAACGATGGCCTTATAACTAATCTACCATATGGATGTGTAGTTGAAGTACCTTGTTTTATCGATAAGACAGGTATACATCCATGTTACATTGGTGAACTACCACCACAATGCGCTGCCTTAAATAGAATGTGCATAAGTGTTCAAGAGCTAACCGTTAAAGCAGCTATAGAGAAAAGTAAAGAACTAGTCTTCCAGGCTTTACTAGTAGATCCTTTAACGAGTTCTATACTATCCATAGACGAAATTCGTAACATGGTTGATGAAATGTTTAAAGCCGAAGCTAGATATTTATCAGGGTTTAGATGAAAAGAGTCTTTTCATTTACTTTTTTAATTCGATTTTCTCCTTAGCCAATCCATAACCAATGGAGCTAAGTCCTTATTTTCTGAAGGGAGCTTCTCTAATTCGGATATTTTCCTATTCATTATAATAGGGACTTCTACTTCATGAAGAGAGCCATGCGACCTCAAAGATACCTTAACTACTTCTTGGTCGACTAAACCAAATACGTAATTTTTCTCTCCCAAAACTAATATGTCTCCTATACGCTCTTCATCTAAGTGAAAAAGCTTTGCCGCTTGCCTCCTAGAGAGTACTACTTCAACACCTTCAATCTCTTCGAGTATATCTATAGCCTTATGAACGAATTTATGTTCCTTCAAATATATATAAACGGCCCCACCTAAGTTACTATGATGGACTACATAACGATCTGCAATGATTGGGTTCATCTTTGAATGTATATTATGCTCTTTTAGGATTAGTTCAAGATTAACAACTTTTTCTTTATTAGACATACCATGATCTGCTGTAACACAAAGAAGTAGTTCTCTTCCTTTTAACTCATATAGTTCTACTAGCTCTTGGATAGCCTGATCTATACCTCTAATATGTCGCTTAGATTCTTCATGTTCAGGAGCATATTTGTGCA
This sequence comes from uncultured Thermoprotei archaeon, assembly GCA_964517845.1. Lineage (GTDB taxonomy): Archaea > Thermoproteota > Thermoprotei > QMSL01 > B3-G16 > CAZFCQ01. The sequence continues at coordinate 8,930 of CAZFCQ010000017.1, forward strand.
TTGCATAATCTGTAGTTACTATATATATCAAATGAGGATCTTCCTTTAGGATTATCTCCTTAGCTACCTTAAAGAGCCATATATTCACATCTATTGAATATATGGGGGGAGGAGATCCTACCTTCTTAATAATCCACTCCGGGGGTTTTTCTGCTGAGATAGATATTGTAGCTCCTTTATCCAGTAGGGATCTCAGTTTATCCTTAGATGTTAAAAGTGCACTTCTTAAACCCATCTTCTTACATATCTCAAATATAGTCACAGCCCTAATAAAATCTGGAGATTCCATGTAGATTTCCCTTCCAGTTTTCCTATCATAGTAGTAGTTACTAGTTATTCCGTGTCTTTCAGGATAGACTCCTGTTATAATAGAAACATTATTAACATTAGTCACAGATGGTACCATAGCACTACCCTTAACGAAATATCCGTCCCTAATAATACGTTTGAGAAACGTTGCAAACTGCAGATATTCTATTCCACATCCATCAATGCATATTAAAAGTGCCCTTCTATTCATTTACCTTAACCTCTCTATGAGCTTCTCTAGCAATATTTCCTTCTACTCCTTTATTACTTTGAATACTAAATGAATTACCTCGCAACACTCCTAGCTTTAATGAATATAGAGATCATAAACTCCATTTCGTCTAACGAAGCTAAAAATAGCGTATCCTTATCATAAATAAGCTATAGCCCTTAGAGTGGTTTTTCTTTCCCCAGAATAGTCGAGATACACTTAAACGTTTAATATCCATTCAATTATCATAATCTGTAAGATCTATAAGAGATGCCTGGTATGGAGAAGATAGAGGTAAAGCGCAATGATAACTTGTTCTTTATTAAAGTAAATGATAAGATAGCCTCTAGCTTACGCTATAATATCGAAAAGGATATTATGTATATAGTTTCTACTTTCACTCTTCCTGCCTACAGGGGAAGAGGTCTAGCATCTAAATTGATGCAAGAAGCAGTAAATTACGCTATAAGTAGTGAAATAAGAAAGATTAAAGTCCATTGTAGTTATGCTAGACATTGGTTCAAAAAGCATCCGGAATACGCTACTAAGTTCAAGAGTATTGATCATGAAGAAATCTAAAGTCTTATCAGTCTTTGCGCTATAATTACCAAAAGGCTTTTCCCTTAGTTGAGAGAGAAATTACTCTAACTTTAGAATTTGATACTTAATTCTTCCATCATGAATTTCCGCTATTAATATATCATTATTCTCCATTATTCTCCAATTACTATCTCTGTTAGTTCGTTCTGAGGCTACTATTAGCTTCTCATCATCACAGTAATATGTCATTCTGAAATAGGGTGTATCCTTATAGCAAATGGACTTTAATTCTTTTCCCTTAAGGTAATGTGTAATAGCATAAAGCTTTTGTCCATCACTGAAAATCGCATTAAGGCTACTATAAGGAGTATCGCGTTGCCCTCTAATCTCTCTAAGTATATGCCATAATCCTTCTTTAACTGACTTTATGGCTTTAACAAAGTCTCTTTGAGCTTTTAATTCCTTAATGAGATATGCGAAGTATATCTCACTATCATTCAATCCTTTTACTAATGATTTGTAATCTCCTAATCGTTTTAAAACCTCGTCTGGATAGTATACCGTTCCATTATGGACAAATAGATAGTTCTCGTAGTAGAAAGGTTGTGTATTCTCTATTGCGATTAACATACTCTTCGGTAAGCCTCTAGGATTGCTAGCTTTTCTTACATGAGCTATTATTATATTGGAAGATATTTGTCTGCTAAGCTTCCTAAAGAGCTCTTTCTCTTTATAGGCAGAGTTAGGACTTTTGAAAACCCTTAACTCATTCTGCTCATAATATCCTATCCCCCATCCATCACTTTGCTCTCCCTTTTCCGCTTGAATTAGCAATGAACATTCATCTTGAACTAAATATCTAAAAAGGTTTGTAGGTTTCACAGATATCATCCCTATCATCCTACACATACCCTTCGCCCTCCTCAGCTAAGCTACCTAGGAATTTCTACTTTTCCCTACTCTTTTTAAAATCATCATTCGGAAAATAAGCATAACCATATAGCTCAAAGCTCTAATAAAGTTATATTTTTGTTAAACTTTATTAAAAAGACATAGAAACCTATCAGAGATATTATAACTAAAAATAGATCCTTTTATCTAGTAATATTGATTATAAGTTTCTCTGGAGGGAATTTTAAGTTCTTTGTCTCTGTGAAGAAGAGGATATTCCTTGCTAAAATAGTCTTGTTCTTACCTAGTAGTTCTATAAGGAGGTATTCTTTTCCTTCATCATTAATCATTAATTCAGCTATTGGTAAACGTTTAATTATTCTTGAAGAATTCGCTGGAATCTTTACCCTTTCTTCATGAACACTCATAATTTTGGCAGGATATTCATAGTGAATTATCCTCAAAAGTCCATTAAAGCTATTTAACGTATCATTAATGACCCATAACACTATCTCCTCTCTTCTTTTTTCTGCAGAGATAAGGATAGGAGAGAATGCTACTTTAACATAATAGTATGCTAATTTAGGCCTTCCATAGTAGTCGATAATGGAATCTGAACATTGTGGCCAGCAATCTGTTACATTCCAGAGCACTATACCGCTATTACTAAATTTCCTTCTCCTACACTTCTCTACCCAATATTTGTAAGCTTCCGCTTGAAGTAACTGAGCAACACGAATATACTCATCAAGGACGTCGGGTATTTCATCCCAATATACTTTCATTGCTCTTTCAAGTCTCTTTAATCGTCTAAGACTCCAAGGATGGTATCCAAAACGATAGCTCTCATTAGGTGGCCATAATTTCTCCTTAGGTATGTAACTTTCCAAGGTCTTCCTATCAGGACAAGAAAGATGTCCTATCTCGCTTATAAAAAGAGCCATTCCCAACTCCTTTTCATAAACACTTGATCTATAATATTCTCCATGATGCCATATGTGTGTATCCCCCTCATATGGCGAGTTAGGTTTTTCTCCACCACAAGGACTTGAAGGCCAGTACGGTCTAGTGGGATCTAATTTTTCACAAACCTCTTTTAAGACCTTCCTATTTAGAGGATGTCCCTCTGGATGAAACATAGCATCGCATTCATTATCTCCACACCATAGTACTATTGAGGGATGATTACGTAATCTCTTAACTACATCAGTAGCTTCCTCTCTAGCCTCGCTTAAAAATTCTTCATCTTTTGGGTAGTATGCGCATGCAAACATGAAGTCCTGCCATATCATTATACCCATTTTATCGCATAAATTGTAAAATACTTCATGCGGATAAATACCTCCTCCCCAAACGCGTAACATATTAGCATTCATGTCCTTAACTTTTCTCAACAATTCTTCATACCTCTCTTTACTTATACGTACGAATATCGCATCTGGCGGTGTCCAATTGATCCCTCTAACATAAATAGGCTTACCATTTATAAGAAATCTAAAAGTATTACCCCCACTAGAACCTCTTGTGAGGAGCTTTACTTCCCGGATACCAAACTTAATACTACGCGAATCTTCAAGTTCATTATCACAATATAAGTTTACCTTGAACAAATATAAGTAGGGCTCTCCAACATCCCAAGGCCACCATAACTTAGGATTACTGATTTTAAATTTAAAAACTACTTCCTGAAGGCCTCTCTCAGTTTTAATAACTTTCTTGCTCTTGGCAATAAGATTATCACCATCTAAGATGCTACTAATAACATGTAACTCTTTCCCAGGCATATAGCTTGCTATCTGTATGACGGCGTTAACTTCAGCCTCTTTACCCTCTCCAATAACTTTAGTTATAATGTGAACATCCTCTATCATAGCGTTCCTTACTAATATTAGTTCAACATCCTTCCATATACCCACAGTGAGAAGCTTAGGAGCTATATCCCATCCAAAGCTCATTTGAGCTTTTCTAAACTTTGGGCGAAAGCCTAACCACTCCTTAGCTCTCCACTCTGACCAATCCTTAAATTCTATACTCTTTGAAGAACACTCCAATATAGAGGCTAGTCTAACAGCTAATACATTCTCTCCTTCCCTTAAAATTTCATCCGTTATGTCAAGTTCATACCTTCTAAACATATTCTTAAAAGACCCAACTTTCTTTCCATTAAGCCATACCGTTGCAAGTGTGTCAAGCCCATGAAACACTAAAAAGGCTTTAGAAAAGGCAATACTGGAAGGAAGCTTAAACCTTAGTCTATACCACCACTCATGAGCAGGGATCCACAAGTATTTATCAAGATTCATGTAATAAAACGGATCCTCTATTAAACCATTCCTTAATAGCTCTAAATGAACTTCGCTAGGAACATTAACCCTTAACCAACTACTATCATCATACTCGGGCTTATACGCTCCCTTCTTTTCACCGTCTTTTTCGAACTTACCTAATCTCCATCCCTCATTCAAGATAACCTTATACACCAACTTCTCATCACCTAAGCTATGTTATCTTCCTATTTATAATCATAATTACTACGTTAAAATAAACTTAGCAGAAAAATTCGTGATCAAGATTACTCCAACTTCTACCTAAGCGTCAATTACATACACTAAGAAATAACCCTCTAATTCTCAGTCGTGCTCCTAGTAAATCCTTCAATTAAGGAAAATATACATATTATTAATATTAAAATAATCAACATGTACATCAATAAGCTTACATCAATACTGATAACCGCATACTGGTTTCCATATATAACCTGAGTCTTTATTATCCCCCAATTCATGCCCTCAACTATTAGGTATATAGTTAAGATAAGCATCACTAATCTAAGTGAGACAGAAATAGGATGCTTCTGAAAGATCGTTATTGCAATACCGAGAGCTATAAACATCATAGTAAAGAGTATAAACATAGGCTCTTCATAAGGGAATCTAAATAACTCTTCATACCTCATTGATAATGCGTTTCTAATAAAATATGGTAAGATTACAGAAATTACACAATATACGATTCCCATTATTACTCCACTTAGTATCCCAGAAGCTATTCTCCAAATTAGCTTCTTTCTATTATCATCATTCACTATACTTCCCTCCTGGTAATGTAATTGTTACATAGTATAGTCCGTTAATACTAAATTCAAGAGTCAGTCCTTTACTAAGTAACCTCTTAACATCCCTCATACTCACTGACAGAATTCTAGATACATCACTTCCGGGTCTTAAATCACCAAAATCTAATGTTTTGTTCATGACTACTATTTTAAAGTCCTTAAGCGTGATCCTTCCCCTATATGATGTAGTAACATTTATCTTCACAATCCCTTCTCTAACATCAAAATCTATTACTGAGAACTTAAAACTGAGAGCTTCAGGATTATTTAAAACATCAAGACTGAATTGTATAAGCGGCATGATAGCATAGAAAATTAGAAGAATAAATACTAATGTTATTCCTAAGCGTATAATTCTTAATGCTGGGATTCCTCATCACCGCTCTTCTGTACTTTCTTTTCTCTTTTACTCTCAGTAGTAATGGAAGGCTGACGTATAGCTACTATGCCTCTTGATATTAAAATTGATCCAATCCATACATAAATGCCTAAGAAAGCAAGTTTTACAACTAAATTCATAAGCCACTGAAGAGTTCCTGAGAGTACTCCTTCTATTCCACTAGGAGAGGTAATTCCAGTACTGTAGCCATAAAAGCATGAGAGAGTAATATATGCCGCATGGATTAGTATTATGAACCCAACAATGGTAAAAGCGTATCCAAAGAATTTAGCATCGACCATTTACTCATTTCCTCGCTCTCTTATAGTGAAACATCATTTATTAATGTATTGTCTCCCTCTTAAGCCCTAATGATAAACATACTTGATATCAAGTGCCACCTCATCATCATTACTAAAGGTCTGATGTTCCTAGCCATTGAAAATTTCAAAATGATACTTAGATATTAATGTCTATGAAGTAGTATCTACGAAAAGGTGATAGTTCATGACTAAGCCACTTATTATATATGATAATGACTTAGCAGGCGACTTTGATGGTACAGTAGGCTTAGCCGTACTTCTAAGCCTTGATAAGCTCAACTATATACAGCTTTATGGTATAGGCCTATCTGACAATAGCTACTGGGGTCCAATTGCTGTAGATAATGCTATAAGGTACGTATTAAAAAGAGTAATCCCTATTGGAGTAAGAAGCAAAGAGAATCCTGATAGAAGCCCTAATCATGCTAAAGCAAGTTATGATAGATTTGGTGCGAATATTACTTGGTATGATTGTAAGGATGTCATTAAACTCTATAGAGAACTCCTAACCAAAGCCCCTGATAACTCTGTTATAATAATATCTGCTGGACCGCTTATCAATATAGCAGATCTGCTCAAAAGTACACCAGATGAAATAAGTGAACTTTCAGGTGTAGAATTAGTTAAGAAAAAGGTATCCAAATACATAGCAATGGCAGGAGACTTCCACGTAACAGAACACCGAGAGTATAATGTAGTTAGTGATATAAAGTCTGCTAAGTATGTTTTTGCTAACTTTCCAAAGTCTGTACCCACTATAGTTGTAGACTTTAGAGTGCCTTACAAGACCCTAACAGGAGACGTCTTCATAGAAGCACCAAAAGATTATCCCATAAGAGCACAGTGGGAATACTTAGGAGATTCCAAATTCAATAGACCGTCTTGGGATCCTTATGCTACACTATTAGTTCATCCTAAATGGAATGAATGGTTTATACTTATTGGTCCTGGTAAGGTAATTGTGGATGAAGAAGGTCATACCTTCTTTGATAAATCTGATGATCAGAATCAGTACTACATAGAGCATAGACAAGATATAACGGAGAGTACTCTGAGAAAGATAATTCATGAAATAATAAAAATTAATTGGGTGGAAATAAAGTAAGAACTATGGTACTTTAAGAGAGTTGGATATGTTGTTTACTCGTACCGTATACCTAACTTAATTACCGCCTCTGGATGCTCATCTATTAATTTATATGCTTCAATAACCTCATCAAACCTAACAATAGGCGAAAGTAAGCCTTTAACAGTTAAGACCTTCTTCTTAAAGAGCTCAATAACTGTATCATAAACCCTACTCCTATCCCACAAGGGATACTCTCGATAAGGCTCACTCTCTACACGAGCTCCTGATATTATTACTTGCCGATTAAAATGAAACTCTTCTCCGAGAAATAATCCTCTTGCCTCTCCATGATACCAGGATACAGGTACTATCCTTCCACCATAACGAGTAGCACGTATTGCTTGATGAAGTGCTTGGTAGGAACCACTAATTTCTAGAGAGACATCTACGCCTCCACTAGTTAACTTCTTTATCTCTAATCCTATATCACATTTATATGGATCTAATGTAATATCGGCTCCATACTTCTCAGCTAGTTCTCGTCGTCTCTTTATAGGCTCTATTCCTACTATGAACAAAGCACCTGAGAGTTTAGCCATTTGAACAGCCATTAGCCCTATAGCACCTAGACCAAAAATTGCTACTAGTTCCCCTAACCTTATATGTCCTTCCCTTACTGCCATTAACGCAACTACAGCAGGGTCGATACAGACTAATTCTTCATTACTCAATTCAGGGGGAGCTAACCATACTCTATCTTCAGGAACTATATGAACCTCTCTAATAGGAAGATAGCCAAAGACTCTATCTCCTACTTTAAACTTCTCAACCTTCTCTCCAACCTCAATGACTTTACCTACAGTCATATTACCAAGCGGCATAGGGTATATGCTTCTCTTTACCTTCTTTTTAATGAACAAACCTAACCTAGGGTCATAGTACTTTTCTTCAAATGGCGAAATACCCCTATAGAAGACTAATGTAGTACCATGTTTCTCAGCAGAGAATACGCTCTTTATTTTAATTTCGTTCGGCCTTAAGGGCCTCTCCCTATACTCTCTTATAACAGGTCTTCTAGGTTCTAGCAACACCAACTCCCTAGGCATAATTCCCACTAATTAAGAGTTAGAAAAAAGCCTTATTAATCGCACTTATTGTACATCTTTAAAAGGATCATTGATTAAAAATCATTTAATATTGAGTAATCTTAGAATGTAGCTATCCTCTTACTGTGTAGGTCTCATTTTTACCAACATGTCCTAGATCAAGCATACTACTTATCATAACTACTCTATAGCTTCTACGATATAATAATGACCACTCCTTACAAAGATAGAGACTATGCTTTATATAGTTCTTAAGATTAGCACTTTTTAATGAACTTAACTCACGCTAGGTCGTTTCATGAAAAATACTAAATATGCTTAGCGACTCTAGTAGTATACGGGATCTCCTATGAAGTTAGGAATACAAAGTTATTCGTTACGTAAGTTTCCTTTTGAAGAAGCATTAAGAATATCGTCAGAATTAGGGCTAAAGTACATTGAAGCCTTTCCAGGACATTTACCTCCAACCCTAGATAAAGTTGATACAATAAAGGAACTCGAAAGAAAATATGGCGTAAAGGTTATAGCACATGGAGTTAACCGTATGCCACCCGAAAAAGAGAACTTAGAGAACCTCTTTAGATTTGCAAAGGAAGTAGGAATAGAGGTATTAACAGCAGATCCAGAACCTAAGGCCTTACCTATGATAAATGAACTTGTTCAAGAATATGAAGTGAAGGTAGCTATACATAATCATGGTCCAGGTCATAGATACGCTCGATTTAAAGACGTATTGCAAGCTATAGAAAAATACAGTGAACTGATAGGTATGTGTCTTGATACAGGACACCTAGTTAGAGCAGGCGATGACATAGTCGAAGCAGCTAAAGCTCTAGGGTCAAGACTTCATGGAGTACATATTAAAGACATTAATGAGCAGAAAGAAGATGTGATAGTAGGTCAAGGCATTCTCGACTTTAAGGAGTTCTTTAGAGTAGTAAAGGAAACTGGAGTTTTAGAAAGGGCAATCATTATCTTAGAGTACGAATTAGAGCCAGATAATCCTGTTCCATCAATAAGGAAATCCTTAGAATACATAAGAAGCGTTTTAGGAGAGCTTTAGTTTAAAAATAACTTTAAGCTCAGGAGGCTAAGAATACTATCACTACTCATTTTTATCTCATAACTCCTTTAAGGTAATTACAAGGATATTTAATTCAGTACATGTAAGTAACACTTATTTATTTTCCCTAGGATAAAAACTCCTTTTGACCCAAGATGAAGTTTCATGCAGGCATATGTGGTAGCTATCCGAGACCTCCAAAACTTAGAAAGGCTATAGACATGTATAATAAAGGAGAGATTAGTAAGAAGGAGCTAGACGATATCTATGTTGAGTCTTTAAATGCTATAATTAAAATACAGGAAAATGCTGGACTTAGCATAATATCTAGTGGTCTATTATTATGGGATGATCTCCTAAGACCATTTGCAAAGGAACTCGATGGTATTAAACTTAATGGCTTATTAAGATTCTTTGATAACAATTTCTATTATCGTGTTCCTATAATTGTAGATAAAATTAAAAGAACTAAGTCTATAGTGGTTAATGAAGCTATTAGCCTCGCAGGGAATACTTCTAAACTTAAAAAATTGGTAATTCCTGGCCCCTTTACATTTATACAGTTATCAAGGAATGAATATTACGGCTCTAAGGAAATGCTAGTAGAAGACTTATTAAATGCCTTAGCTAGTGAGGCTAAGGAACTCGCTTATCTTGTAGACTTCCTTCAAATAGATGAACCTTCATTAGTAGATACTGAAATATCCCCTGAGAATAAGGCATGGGGTGTTGACCTTGTAAATGAGCTAATTTCACTTACTGCCATACCAAGAGATAAGGTTCTAATTGCAACCTACTTTAATCTAGATGATCAAAGCTATCAACTGTTATTAGACATAAAAGCTGGATTACATGTGGATATGGTTTCTACCTCTAAAAGTGCATTTCATACTCTAAGAGAGTATGGCTTTAAAGGAGATTTGCTTAGTTTAGGATTAATCGACGGTAGGAATATAAGAGTAGAGAATACTAAGGTAGTAGTCAATAATATTCACAATCTCTTAGATGAAATACATGCTAAGACAGTAGTATTTTCTACAAATACTTGGTTAGATTACATACCCTTCGAAAATGCGAAACCTAAGATAGAAGCTCTAGGAGAGATTCTACAGCTTATAAGAGGTGAGAAATAGGCATGAAGTATACCCTACCTAGTAAACTCCCTACAACAGTAGTGGGTAGCTATCCTCGTTTTCCTGAAGCTAGAAAAGCGCTTAAACTAAAGAAAGCGGGGTATAAAGACGAAGAACTCGAAAATCTAATACGAGAGGCTATACGGAAAGTCATAAGAGATTACTTAGAAGCTGGAGTAGACATAATATCCGATGGTGAACAACGCCGAGAGGACATGGCAGTTTTCTTTGCCGAACAACTCGAAGGCTTCGAACTAAGTGGTTGGGTTAGAGTGTTCGATAATGTTTATTATAGAAAGCCTGTAATAATTGGGCCTATTAACTGGACTCATGAAATTACTGTTAAAGATTGGAAGTTTGCATCTACAATCTCTGAAGGTAGGCCTATTAAAGCGACCCTAACAGGTCCCTATACTATGTACGACTGGAGCTTTGATGAATATTATGGAGATAAAAATGAAGCAATACTCGATTTAGCTAAAGCTCTAAGAAAAGAAGTAGAGAGCTTAATAGTTGCAGGAGCCATGTATATACAAATAGACGAACCCGCTCTCTCCACACATATTAATAAGGATGATATAGAACTAGCGAAAGAAGCCATAAGGATAATTTTCCAAGGTGTTAATGTTAAACGCATAATTCACATATGTTATGGTAAATTGGAGCGGCTCTTTCCTGAGGTATTAGACTTTCCAGTAGATCAATTCGATTTAGAGATGAAGAATAGTAATTACCGTATACTCTCGATACTAAAAGAATACTCCTATGATAGAGAATTAGGTCTAGGAGTAATTGATGTACATTCAACTAAAGTAGAATGTATAGAAGAGATAATTGATGGTATAATGAAGGGATTAGAGGTAGTTCCACCTGAAAGGCTCTATATCAAGCCTGATTGTGGCCTAAAGAGGCTCCCAAGGGAAATAGCACTTGCTAAATTAAAGAATATGGTTATTGCAGTGAAAAAAGTCAGAGAAAAGCTGCACTAGATAAGACTGAAGTAAAGTTCATTAAACGTTTTCTTAATGTCTACTTCAAATGTATAATGAACCTTAGTGAAGCTCTTTCTAAACTCTATAACATCTTTCCTGACGGTAACTGGATCTTCCTTTCTTTTAAGTAAACGATATATGAAGCGAGCAATTTCTACCATATCTTCCTCTTTCATACCTAACCGGGTAACTTCCTGTACGCCTATTCTAATCCCTGAAGGATTATGTACATCACTAGGTTTATCCCAAGGTAACATATTCTTATTAACTATTATATTAGCCTCCTCAAGTACTTCAGCACACTTCTTCCCTCCTCCTTCCTCCCTTACATCAACTACAACTTGGTGAGTTTGAGTAAATCCCTTATCAGCACAGAGGACCTTAAAACCTCCATTATAAAGCTCTTCAGCTAACTTCTTAGCATTCTTGATGATTTGTTCAGCATATCTCTTACCAAAATACTTCATTTCTAATGCTGTGACAGCTATAGCTGCAAGTCTATGAAGATGGTGGTTAGAAACGAAAACAGGAAATACGATCCTTCTTACCTTTTTAAAAAGCCCCTCATCATTTGTTGCTATAGCTCCACCCTGAGGGCCAGGAAACGTCTTATGAGTAGAGGTAGTTAATATATCTGCTCCCTCTTTTAATGGATTAGGATAGACTCCTCCCATTATTAAGCCTAAGACATGTGCAGCATCGAATATTAGCTTTGCATCTACTTCTCTTGTTACAAGACTCAACTCTTTTACAGGATGAGGAAAGAGTATAACAGTAGCTCCAAGAGTGACAAACTTTGGCTTTATTAATCTTATTAGCTTTATGGCTTTGTCTATATCTATATTCATTTCCTCTTCAATAATGGGTAATGGATATGGTTTAATACCTAACTTACCTAAAATCCCATATTCTGAGTGGCTTACATGACCTCCTCCAGGAAGAGGAAATATAGCTGCCGCATCTCCGAATTCTGCTAAAGCGGCAAAGGTACTTGCATTAGCGAGAGTACCTGAAAGAGGTCTTAAGTCAGCATATTTAGCTTCTAATAAGCTTGCAAAGAGACTAGAAGCTAGAACTTCAATCTCATCTATGTACTTCGTTCCTTGATAAAATCTCTTATAAGGTAATCCTTCAGCATACCTGTGCATAGCATCAGATAAATATACCACATCTACAAGAGGCGATGTGATATTCTCTGAGGCTATCAAATTTATACATTCAACTTTTCTCCATATATTATGCTTCTTAACTAAATCAAGGATGCGATTAAGTTCTTCATCCATAATAATCTACCATTCCATAAAGGAGGATTATCTCATTATAAGAGTTTCCATCCTATAAAATATACACCTTGATAAGCAAAGTTGTGTGATAATGAGCAAATAAAACGAAAAACATAAATGAAATATTATAATCGACTAAATACCGTAATGATGAAAACTATTACGTACAGAAAGAGCTATATTTTAGCATCCATAGCGGTTTTTGCCTCTCTCTATATGATAGCATTGAAATTTATAAAGGGCATACCAGTCTATGGATTTTCGGGAGCTAAAATAAAGCTTGCCATAGCTCTATCACCTGTATACGGTCTCATACTAGGTCCATTACTGGCTCCATTGTCTATTCTAATAGGAACACTAATGGCTATGTTCCTTATGCCTTCAAGATATAATGTCTTTAGCATAGCAACCATGTTCTGTGCACCTTTAAGCGCATTAGTATCGTCATTAGTCTTAGATAAGAGAAAAATCCTTAATCTCCCAGCCTGGACTTACACACTACTAATATACATCTCTTTATTCATAGCCTGGTTTACAACAGATGTAGGTAGAAAGGCTTTCTTATTTACAATACCGTATATTTTAGCAATGGTGCTGATAATCATAAGCACTATTACTAGGAGATGCAGGTGGTATATAAATCATAGAAAGCCCTTTACTCTTCTATATATTCTCACTAGCAGCACTTCAGGTATCCTTGCAGATCACTTCCTAGGAAGTCTAGAAGCTATAATAATATTTAGGTATATATTCGGACATGTAGGCCCTGACGAGTTAGCTAAAATATACCTAATTGCTATGCCTCTAGCAGCCACTGAAAGATTCTTTATGATCTTAGTCGCTTTCATCCTTGAGCTACATTTGTACTTAATACTTAAGTACTCTGGATACCTAATGACTGAGGTGATTTAAAAATGTCTATAAAAAAGTCACTTTGTCCTAAAAGAATGCTTAATGGACCTTGTGGAGGAATGCAATCTAATGGTAACTGTGAAATAGGCAAGTTTAAATGTCCTTGGTTTGCATCTCTTTCAGAAGAGCCCATATTTGATCCTGGCTTTATAATTAAAAAACATATAGAAGAGAGAGCTTTCTTTACAAAGCTACTTCTAGTCACTTATGAGCAACCTACCTGGATTATAGAAGCTCCGCCTACATTTAAGGTAATATCAAAATATAGAAACTTATTGGAGAGCATTCCTGCTAATGCTATTAGCGTGCCAGATAATCCATTAGCAAGATTACATATAGACCCTAATGTATTCACATTTTATCTTAAAAATCATGTAGATAAGGAGGTTGTCGTACATATAACGTGTCGTGATATAAATAGGCTTGCTATTAAATCTAGACTATTAGGTCTCCACTTAGCTAAGGCTGAGCATATTTTAGCTCTCACAGGTGATCATATATTATTAGGTCCAGAGAGGTATGCACTTCCAGTCTTCGATCTTGATTCTACTAGACTAATATACCTAGCAAGACTAATGTCAGACTATGGAATAGATGAGCTAGGCCGAGAATTAGGAGTTAAATTAGAGTTTCATATTGGTGCTGGTATCAATCCTTATATACCCCTTAATATTGAGATTAAAAGAATTATTAGAAAACTCAACGCTGGAGCAGAGTTTTTCGTAACTCAGATTATATTCGATGAAAGGAGAATCATGAATATACTTAAATACCTAAAAGAGCGTAACGTAATCAAACCAATATTCGTTGCCTTTTTACTTCAAGAACCTACTGTCCTAAGCCGTATATCTAAAATAATGAAACTACCCTTCAAGAGCATACATGTAGGAGTAAATGAATTAGCGAGAGATTATGCTAGGATCCTATTAATGCTTAGAGATTTCTATGGTCCAGTAGGTGCCTACATATCAACACTAGGTAAGCTTAAGTATAGTGTAAACTTCTATAATGCTTTAAAAGAAGTAGTATAACTTCATAAAAATTACCTAGTCTTAGGTAAAATAATCCTCATAAAGATTCTCCTTTAATGTTTACTCCTTATATAACAAAACCTTTATAAGTAGCTCCCTTCCTAGGGGAAAGGTATAAAGTCTACATGCTGATTATGTGATGAACATAGTCAAGTTTACAAAGAAGTATATATGGCCTATATCAAGTGGAGTATTAATTACTGTAACTATATCGTGGATTTTACAGTCTTTACTATACTCATTTCAAGGTATAGTATTTCAACATGTGGTTGATGACGTTATATCTGGGGAAGTGAAGAATTTACTTTACTATACGTTAATGCTCTCTATCTTAATCTCCACTATAATGATAATAGACTACTTTTCAAATCTACTCTTATGGAAAAAGGCCTATTACATAGTGAGCGAGTTACGCTCCTCTATGATGGATAAGATAGTATCATCTAGTGATAGTGATAAAATCGATATGGGCTCTCTAATAACCAGACTCTTCTCTGACTTAGAATTTGCAGTTTATAACATCATATCGATAATTCCTTCCATAATACTTCATCTTTCTAGAATAATAGCCAATATTTCAACTATGCTCTATATGAGTTTCGAACTTACACTAGTAGCAATAGCATTCTTACCATTGAACATCATAGCATATTTATGGTATATCACTAAGGCACCTAAGGCTCGAGGTTATGAGAGAGAGTTGTACAGTGATATGACCGAAAGCATGCGCACTATAGTCGAAGGTATTAGTGTGATAAGAAATTTTCGTGTTGAAAAGCACTATCATTTATCATTTAAAAATGTTGTACAGAAATGGCGTAACGCTATCACGCTTATAGTAAAATACGAGCGAATCTATTGGTTATTAAACAATCTTGTAGGCTATGCTGGTCCTGTTGTTACTCTAATACTAGGTTCATACTTAGCTTCTAAAGGAATGCTAACTGTAGGCATCGTCATAGCTATTGTAATGTTAGCTTCTCCACTCTACTGGGCTACAATTTGGTTTTTAAGACAGTTTAGCATAGCGAGCCAGCTCCCTCCTGTTCTGTCAAGAATCGACGAAGTCCTTTCAATATCTGCAGAAAGCCTAAGACACGCGAAGATGTCTAAAGTAGAAGAAGTAGCCCTTAAAGATGTAACACTCATGCTTCATGAAAGAAAGATCCTTGACTCAGTTAATATTAGAATTAGAAAAGGAAAAAGAATAGCAATTATAGGCGTTACCGAATCAGGTAAATCTACTTTAGCTAAGATTATCGCAGGCATGATTCAGCCCTCATCTGGTGTCATTCTTGTCAATAATAAACCAATTAACAATTCTGAAATATTAAGAGAAGGAGTTGTTCTATTATCCAGCAGTGATCCAATTATTCCCGGATTGTTATTAGATAATGTAACACTAAGGCGAGAGATCTCTAGAGAGAGGGTAGAATTGCTTCTAGACTCAATTGAGTTCAACTATAAAAAATATCCTAAAGGACTTAGTGCTACCATAGATAATGAACGATTATTAGAGTCTGATAAATACAAAATTCTCCTTGCTAGAGCAATATTGGAGGAACCTAGTGTAATTATACTCGATAATATTCTTAATTCATTAGATCCTGAGGCTGAAGTAAGAATGCTGGATAAACTATCCAAGTGCCTAAAGGATACTGCAATTATAGTAATAGGAGCAAGACCTCCTGCCCTCACAAAAATGGATGAGATTATAGTCCTTCATAAAGGTAAAATTCTCATAGAGGGTAATTTCTATAAATTAATCAATAATGCTATCTTCAGGAAGATATTCATAAGATTATTCTGTATTTCACCTAAGGCATATCTTCAAGAAACAGAATCCGCTCTTATGTAGTTAAAGTTACATAATTAGCTCTTAAATGGCTTGATGCTCTGCTCTAAATTGTACCTATTTTACGTACCTTAACTTGCTCAGAAAGCTCCTCTATTTCCTCCCTAGTATACCATCTAATAGTTGAAAGTGAGTGTTTTACCTTAAGACCTGCTGCTACTGTGGCGAACTTGGCCGCTTCTATAGGGGTGTAGCCCTTTGCAAGATATGACATAAGTACTGCTACATATACATCACCAGCACCAGTTTCATCTCCTTTATAAACCATAGGTACCTCTACTTTGTATATTGAGTTATTAAATGCTAATAAGCTACCTAAATGACCCATTGTTATACTAACAATCCTCACTCGTTTAGAAAGCTTCTTGGTAGCCTCTAATGAGCTTCCTAAGAACTTTATCTCTTCCTCATCAGCATGGATTATATCTGCTATTGAGATATTATCGATCAACTCTTTACTCCAATAATATGATACCTCTCCTTCCTCATTTATTGTACGAATAAATCCTTGTGCATCAATAGCCATTACCTTAGCAATTTCTCTAGCTATTCTTATCTCTCTTATTGGTATTTCTCCTGCAACTGGGTTAATGAGTATCCCTTTTACCTTTGAATTTAACCGCTTAAGATTTGACATATTTATAGATGGACTACGTGAGATGAGCTTAACTCTACGCGCTCCTTCTTCATAGTGTAGTTCAAATACTGTAGGATCTCCCTCCATTAGAATCATCTCTAAGTTTATGCCTAACATCTCAAGCTCCTTAAGTACTTCTAGTGGATAAGTTCTACCTGCATATCCTACTATAGTAACAGGCTCTCCTAATAGAGCTAATGCGATTCCTGAATAATATCCAGGTCCACCAGGACGCTTTAGACCGTTTATATAATCTATAGTGAGATTGCCCACTATTACATACAAATCACTCACCTCTTGTTTACAGTTAATTACACTTTCCCAGAGTGTATGTTTAATTAATGAAGTCGAATTTGTCTAGATCGCCTAAGACTACTATTTAAATAACTCTTCCTTAAAAGGATAATGCTATTTATCCTTGTACTCAACTACTCACTTGAAGTGTCTAGCCATTTCCTCATTACCTGGTAAGGATAGTATAGCATCTATAGTCTTTTCTACCTGTTCGCTAGATTTCGTTCTAGGATCTACTATTAACCAGTCAAATAGTAGATCTCTTCCTCCCTCCAGGAAAGCTTCAAGTGCCCACTCCATTCTTAACATTCTTGGATATATCACATACTTCATTATGCGCTTCGGTAAGCCTTCAACGGGGATCCTATGAACTCCTTTACTATCTACCTCAGCTGGTACCTCTACGGCTACATTATCAGGAATACCACTAATTACCCCCTTATTTAGTATGTTAACTTGATACACTCCTTTCCTATCATTAGCTATAGAATCCATTATCGGTACGACAGATTCATGGCTTCTTCTAGGCGGGAAGAGCTTTGTTAAAGGAACTGTCTGATCTTGAATGGCTTTAGCTATAGCATTAATTCTCTTTTCATGTCCTTCTAGATAGAGTCTCCATCCTATCTCTGAGTCTGGACCACCTGTAGGCCCAAACCATTTCTTTTTAATCTCTAAATTCCAATGATATTTCCATGTACCGCCCCTTACAGTATCTCCTACTGGGAAGAGACCATACCTCTTATACATGTCAATAGCTGCTGGTGACATTTGTATATCAAAAGGATTAGTTTGCTTCTGGTACCATACTCTCCAGTATTCCTCTGCTTTCTTATCGATCCATTCGTCTAGTAGTGGATAAGCATCTTCTCCTTTATACTTAAATTTAGTCATCCATATGACGTGGTTAAAACCTATTGCTTCAGCTTCTACATGCTCTAAATCTAGGCCTAAAACCTTCGATATTTCTATATAACCTAAATGCCCATGGCATAGACCTATTACTTTTACCTTCGTCTCTCTAGATATGAGAGTTGTACCTTCAAAGACTGGATTCGCAAGTAGAAGAAGCCATGCATCAGGACTCAACTCTTCAATATCTCTAGCTATATCCATCATAAGTTTAAACTGATAGTAGCCCCAAATAGTATGATAGTCTGAAACCATATTCCACTCCACACTATTAATCCCTCTATAATACCCATACTTCTCTGAAATAGCCCTCATTTTCTCATAATATTGGTGTCCTCCGGCCATAGCAGTATTTATTACAAAGTCAGCCTCTTTTATTGCTTCTCTTCTATCCATAGTTTTTTCAAAATTTAAATCTGCCTTAACTTCGGAGGAATACCTCTTAGCAAAGGTATAAATAAGGTCTAAGCGCTCCTTGTTTATATCCATAAGCACTATAGTGCTACCCCATAGGCTTTTAGTTAAGCAAAGGTCACGAATTAAAGTTGCAGACCAAGCAATACTTCCCGCACCTATGACGGCAATCTTAACTTTAACCATAATGCTCCCTCTATGCTTCTAAAATTCTTACTGACCTCAGTATTTACTATTTATTAATAGTAATTATATCTCTTCCCGTTCCTTTACTATATCATTGACTTCTTCATGAATTTTAAATTACTATAAAATCTTATATTAAGCTAAATTAACTGATATCTCCAGGGTATTGTTGTGGAGCCCTTAAATCTGAACCACTATATGAAGCTAATTGAGGAGAATAGAAAAAGACTAGAGAAAGTAAAGGAGTTTGATGAACCCGATAGAGTCCCTATCATCATAAGCTTAGGTGGTCCCTACTATGCTAAAATCTTTGGCTATACTCTTGCAGATTATTATAATAATCTAGGAGTTATGCTTGATGTACAGATAAAGGGTATTAAATGGAGGCTAAGATGGCTAAAAGATGATATGGTTAGCATAGGTGTATGGCTTGATATTGGTAGCACAGCGGAGGGAATAGTGTTCAACTGCAATATTGTAATGCCTGATGAGAAAAATCCTTGGCAAAGCCCCTGGATAGTACCTTGTATAAAGACGTTAGAGGATATCGATAACCTTGAAATTCCTGATCCTCATACTCACAAGGGTATTAAAGCGTACTATGAGAAGCTTGAAAGATATAAAAAACTTGTTAAAGAGAATTATGGTAACCTTCCTATTGGCGGAAGACTACAAATACATCCTCCTATATCGGCCGCTGGTTCACTAATGGGTCCAGAGAGACTCTATACCTGGATCTATAAGTATCCAAATGAAATGCACAAGCTTTTTAGGAAATTAGAAAGAACGTTTATACTACTACAAGAATTTTACTATGAAATTACAGGAGCGGAACCTAGTGGACTAGGGCTAGCTGATGACCATGCTGGCTACTTAAGTAGACGATCATACGAAAAATTCGTAGTACCTTATAATTCAAGACTTTATGATCTCTTTGGAAAAAGGTATCGTGCACTTCATATGGATTCTCATATGGATCATATTACCGATATCTTGGTTAATACTTATCGCCTTAATGAAGCAGACGTTGGCGTTGAAAACGACATAAGGATCATCTCTAGTGCCTTTAAAGGGAAGATAATATTCAAAGGAAATGCTAATTGGAGAGTACTATTGAGTAACTCTCATGAGAAGATAGAATTCGAAGTAGAGAAATGCATATACTATGCTGCTCCGGGTGGAGGCTACATATTCGATAATGGTGGTGAGACATATACTGGTGTACCTCCAGAGCAACTTAAATACGAAGTAGAGTATGCTAAGAAGGTAGGAAAATACCCCTTAAGAAAGGAGAATTTTAAACATCTAGATAAAGTATTAAAAATGTTTCCTCCTCTAGAGTGATCTAATAGTAGTTCACTCCTTCAATCTAATATAGATGAAGATTACCTTAATTATAGTGTTTAAATACGTTATAAAAGCTACTAATGCTAAGCTCGGAAGAAGCAATCCTGTTATGCCTCCTAGAAACAATATGAATAGTCTAACATCTCTAGAAGCAGGAGGCCTATATGAAGGTACAAGTGCATCTACGTTTATGTTACGTGCTTTAGCTTCAGCAGTAAGGTATGAAGGTAATATACTACCCGTGACTGCTAGGAATGTGATGACATATCCCGTTATATCCATACTACCTTCAACAATTAAGTAAATAGCCATACCTAAACATATCGCTATATCTGCACATCTATCAAGCATTGTATCTAAGAATCCTCCTCTTTTAGAAGTCAATCCCTTCGCTCTAGCAAGTTCCCCATCAACCCCGTCAATTATCGAAGAAACTTGGGCTAAGATTCCACCAAGAATTAATAGACCATTAACGAAAGCTAGACCTGAAACAATTGCAAGTAAGAATGCAATTAAAGATACTATATCTGGAGTTAGAGGTAATCCCTTTGACACTATGAACATTGTTATCCTTGTTGAAATACGCCTATTTATATGTCTAGATATAGGTCCATCTACAGCTTTTCCTAGAACAAAAGCCCTTTCTCTATCCTTCATCATGACTAGACACCTCGATCGATATTCATCTCACATATACTTATATTATCCTGCAGATTATAGCCCTTTTTAATTAAAAAAGAGCGCGAATAAAGTTAGAAAGGAAGTTCCTTCTCACTATATAGTTACCTTAAAAATCAATTAAGAAATTTCGATTATGCTTAAGTATCCTAGCAGGAATCTCGCCTAAATATACGCTCATCAGAAGGATATCGTTATATTCAAGAAAGGAACTCAAAGGTTGGCATAGGAATACCGTCATGTAACATCACCTTTGTGGAACGTACATTTACTAAGAGTATATTACTTGAATAGAGAGGTAAGTAGAAGAACTAATATTTCAACAACCATAGAACTGGCCATAAAACCTGTAGCTATGAGTAGGCCTCTTTCTCTAAAATATCCCCGTCCATACACTCTATCCGTATACAGTCTTAGAAACCCACCTATTCCAATAGGTATCATATACTGTGGTGGGAGAAGAAGGCCCATAGCAAGCCCTGTTAGTGATATAGGAGTCACTACTTCTAATAATGCTCCTAATAAACCTCCCATCATAAATAAGCGTACATCTAGTAAGCCACCTCCAGTTAAACTACCAGTCGCAAGCATACGTATATATAAAGCTGCTTGAATTAGACCTAAAGAAGGCATCTCAGAAGTAGCAAAGCCTAGATTTTTCCAAAGTAAAAGAGTTAATAGAGCGCTAAGCAGAAACGTAGGCACCCAACCTAGTAGCTTACCCTTAATTATATCTCTATAATCAATACCCAACAGATCGCTGTACTTTATCAAACCAACTACACTAGGCCCAGTCCATGGCGAAGGTTTAAAGTAACTTAGAGCCATATACGCTGTGTATCCACGGTATCCGCTTACTAAAATCGGTACGTCGTATAACATAATACCAAGAACTCCCATAGTCATACCCGTCTCACCTGCCATTCGAGTTAAGATTATGAATTCTAGAAAGCTAGCTAAGAGAGCAGCATAGAGTACAAAAAGGGGAGAAACATATCGTGGGAATGGGTCTAGAGGATTCAATATATAAGCCAAAATAAGTGTAAGAGCAAGTAAGGCAAAAACAAGGTAACGTAGATACTTATTAACTAATATCCTTTCCCATAACACCTTATATAACTCTATAAGGCCTTTTCTCGTTGCCTTCTCCTCTTCCTTTCTCAAAATTTTCTCCTTTACCATATTTAAGATGGATAAAGAAATACCTCCCAAAAGTAACATACCAAGTGCAGGGGATATAGAAAAGTTGAAAAGAAGTGAGTTATAAAGCTGATTTATATCCTGAGAGTACATTACTATACCCTTCAAACACAAGAAAGGTAAGAGAAGTAGATAGAGAAACAAACCTGAAGCTAGAAGGCTTAATGATACCTCCGCACTCAGAATATACCCTAAAGCTATGAATCCCAAATTCAAAGAAATGAGTAATACCGAACCGTACGGTAGATAAGGTGAGAGGTTAATTAATGTCGTTTCTTTACCTGTGATTAGCGATATTAAACGAAGGAATAATGTTATACAAGAGCCTAGGATCATAGTTATCGTTACTAATCTGACCGTCTCACCACCCCTTGTACATGCTTTTATGAGAGATGCAGACATAGCAATATTAGGAAACACCATTCTTTCCTCTGAAGCGAGATCTTCTCCCAGAACAAGGCTTATAATCAAGCCTAAACCAGTTGATATTAATTCTAAGCAGAATAACGTGAAAATAGGGAGTATCCAGTAATGTAAATCTAAAGACTTAGCGTATACGACTTCGTTAGGAGGAAGAAGCCATCCTGGAAAGCTTACATCTTTGAAGTATTCAGTCATAAAGATTGCAGTTCCTAAAACCCAGTAAGCCTGAAGAGAGCTAGTACTAATTAAATAAACTATCGATATCTCTTTAAGCGATACTTGCTCTTCTGCTTTACTGAAAAGAAAGTATGAAATTAAAATTGCTATTACACTTAATCCTATTCCCATACCAAAGTTTATACCTAGATATGTATTAACACAAGTACCTAATATAGCAAAAAACAATCCAATTATTACGGACCTAAAAGTAAAGCTCCTACGAGCACGTTCCATAATACTGCCCTCCTAGTACGATCCTAAGATTATTAATATAGCTGCTTTTCTCTAACCTATCATTTTAACTCTTTCCTCTATGCATGAAAGAGGAGATGATCACAGTAATATGCCTTTAAGAACATATGTGAACAGGCGATGCGCAGCTGAAACGAAGAGCTAAAACACATTTATATTCTAAATCTGCTATGCCCATCTTCCTAAGAAAGAAAATATCATCATTTATTAACCAAAGCGTTCCTAAAGAACTACCGCTTCACTCATGTCTCATAATCCTTAAATTAACCACTTAGAGATAATGTTAGTCCTGGTAGGGAATGCTTAATGAAAATGAAAGTCGTTGTAATAGCTTTACTCATAGTCATCGTAATTGTAGTCACTATAACTCAGTTATACGAGTTCCTCAATAATAAGACAATACGAGTTTCAACTACAACAAGTCTATATGCTACAGGTTTGCTTGAAAGATTAGCCGAGGAGTTCAGAAAACAACATCCTAATATAGTAATACAGTTTATCGCCGTAGG
The DNA here is from genome assembly GCA_964517845.1 of uncultured Thermoprotei archaeon. Taxonomy (GTDB): domain Archaea; phylum Thermoproteota; class Thermoprotei; order QMSL01; family B3-G16; genus CAZFCQ01. The sequence continues at coordinate 32,213 of CAZFCQ010000017.1, forward strand.
AAGCGGTGCGGCATTAGAGCTCGCATCTAAAGGTGATGTTGATATGGTATTCGTTCATGCTCCCTCTCTTGAACAAAAGTTTATTAACGAAGAAGTACTCGTTGAGGGCCATATAATCGCTTATAACTACTTCGTTATCGTAGGCCCTAAGGATGATCCAGCTAAGATTAGAGACCTATCGAATCCTATTGAAGCTTTTAAGAGGATATATCAAGCAGGTGAAGAAGGAAGAGCATTCTTTATTAGTCGGGGCGATAATTCTGGTACCCATATAAGAGAGCTCGCCATATGGAGGAAAACTGGGCTTAACCCTAAGGGGCTAGAATGGTACATAGAGTCAGGTACAGGCATGTCTAAGACACTATTAATAGCTAATGAGAAAGAAGCATACACATTAAGCGATATAGGGACTTTCCTCAAACTTAAAAATGAAGATAGACTAGGCGAACTTGAGCTACTAATTAGCGGGAGTAAAGAGCTAATGAACATTTATAGTGCATATATTGTAAATCCTCGTAAGTATAATACTAATTATGATTTAGCTAAACTATTCCTTGAGTTTGTTATTTCAGATAAAGGGCAAGAGGTTATAGGAAAGTATGGCAAAGAAGAGTTCGGCCAATCTCTATTTTATCCAGCTAAGGGCAAAGAGGATGAGCTTAAAGTATATTGGAAGAAATTAACAGAATACTAAAGGTGTTGCGTATTGTATAATGAAGTTTATGAAATTACTCTACGCTCTCTTTACATATCCTCTTTCGCAACAGCCTTGGCCTTAACTTGGAGCATACCTATTTCAATCAAGATAGCAACTATGAAGAGTGATATTAGAGATGCAATTATTAGTATGTTTAATGCCCTTTTTGCCCTTCCTACAGTACTGGTAGGCCTTCTACTATACATGCTTTTGAGTCGTAGTGGTCCCTTAGGTTCTTTAGGATTATTATATACTCCTCAAGCAATTATCATAGGACAAGCTGTACTTATTACTCCCTTGCTAGTATCATTAATGTATGAAATCTTCATTAAAGCACTTAGTGACTATTGGGAGTTAGCTATGTCCCTTGGTGCTACAAAAGGGCAAGCCTATATGCTTATTGTAAGAGAAGTCCTTAATGACTTACTTTCATCATCATTAATAGGATTTGGTAGGGCTATAGGAGAATTGGGAGTAGCATTGACTATTGGCGGGAATATCAAGGGTTACACTAGAGTGCTTACTACTGCTATAGCTTTAGAAGTTGAAAAAGGAGAATTCGAAGTAGCTATGATTCTTGGTGGATTACTGTTCGTAGTAATTCTCTCTATAGTCTTAAGTGTTAGAGTAATCAGAGGGAGATTTAAGTGATCGAGCTAAGGAATGTTTGGTTCAGCTATGTAGATAATAGATACGTCCTTAAGGACATTAACATTTCATTCGAGAGAGGGGTAACTGTAATAATGGGCCCTAACGGTAGCGGAAAGACAACTCTACTGAAAGTTGCTTCATGTATCTACAGACCTACAAAAGGTGAAGTTATTATCGATAACACCCCGTATTGGAGATTAAGCGAACAGAGAAGATTAGAATATAGGAGAAAAATAGTCTATCTACATGAAAAACCTATACTTTTAAAAGGTAGGGTAGAGGAAAACATCGCCTATGGTCTAACAATTAGAGGTTATGATAAGCGAGAGGCAAGTAAAAAGGTACATGAGATAGCGAGGTACCTTAATATAGTTAACCTACTTAATAAAAGAGCTAGCGACCTTTCTATTGGTGAAAAACAATTAGTAGCCCTAGCTAGAGCGTTAGTCATAGATCCTGAATATCTATTTCTTGATGAACCACTATCTCATCTGCATATGTCTAAACGTGAACGTATAATAGAGCTGATTAGAAGTATGAAGAATAAAATAGTTGTAATAGTAACTCACGATATTTTCTTAACATTAACAATTGCTAATAAGGTCGTAGTCTTAGATGAAGGAAGAATAATACAGATAGGCAATCCTCAGCATATCCTAAAGAAGAAAATTATAAAGTAATAATGAAAGTTTCTACCTATTCGTTATCCTCCTTAAGTATTTTCTCGATTTTAAACTCTTTCTCTCCTTTCTGTAGTTTACTGATGAAGAACTCCATTATTAGCTTATATCTTTTCATTCTATGTCTTGGTTTGCCGTGTATACTATGCCCATGGGCTCCCCTCTTAAATATGGCTATGTAAGCTTCCTTACCTAAAGCTTTAAGCACATGATAAAACATTAACGATTGATCTAATGGACACCTATAATCCTCGAGACTGTGTATCAATAGAACAGATGCCTTAACGTTTTCAGCATAGAAGAGAGGACTTAGCTTCTTATAATTCTCATTCACTAGAGGCTCCTCACCTATTAACTCTCTATCAAACCATAACCCTATATCAGAATAGGCATAGCTTGTTAACCAGTAAGAAATTCCATTTTCGCTAACTGCTGCTTTGAATACGTCTGAATGTGTTATAGCCCAATTAGTCATAAACCCTCCATAGCTAATACCTGTTATCCCTACACGTTCTCCATCTGCTTGAGGTTCATTCTTTAATAGCCACTGTAGACCATACATTATATCTTTAAAGTCCTCTAATCCCGTTCTGCCTAGAACTTTTAATGCAAACTCCTCAGAGTATCCTCCACTTCCTCGTGGATTTACGAATACTACATAAAAGCCTTTACTAGCTAATAATTGCATATTATAGTTGAAGCGATAACCATACATGCCCTTTGGTCCACCATGTACAAATACTATAACTGGCGCTTTTTCACTCCCATTTATTTCTGGCTTAATATACCACCCATCTATCTCCATTCCATCAAAACTTCTATATTTAAAATGCCTATGAGGCTTTACGTTAAGCTTTTTCAGTACTTCTGAATTATAGCGAGTTACCTGCTGTAGCTTACCATTAAAGACGTAAATCTCTCCAGGCGAAGTATCCGTAGTCATTATAAAAGCCACTATGCCATTTTTTACGTCATATGCTGTAATGCATGCCTTCTCGTCAACTAATACATTATATTCACTATTCTTTATGCTTCCTAGCATAATTTTGCCTTCACTTAATATTCTAAAATAAACACTATCACTATCTAATCGCCCATTAATGGTCTCGTATTTCAATTCCTCAGTAAGGGGCACTATATCCCCATCTTTATATAAATAAAGGTAGTCATGCTCCATTAGATATTTCCGTCTTAGTCTACCCTCTAGAAGTATCTCTCTTCCATTAGAATCTACCGCCTTAGCTCCTATCTTTTCTAGAATTTTATCTGAGGAGCTGCCATCGTATATATAGATATCATAAAGCATTAAGGGATTCTCTTTATTAGGAACTGAATAGACTATCTTTTCATTATGCCATATAGCTTTAGAAAACTTCTCTACCTCTATCTCATCTATTACTTCCTCCCCTTCAGTATCGTATACCTGAATGAGCGTCCTTTCTCTACCAAGGAAACCCATGTTGTCAAACCATGCTGGCACATTATCTTCAAATATTAAATCTTCATCCTCACTACGCTTCCCTCTTATTATGAGAATACGTCTATCATCATTCCCCCATAAGATGTCTTTGAGATACTTAAATTCACCAATCTTTTTAGAAGTCATACTTCTTAAATCCATTAAGAAAAGAATGGTCTTCTTTTCTTGCTCGTTTACTCTAGCAAAAATCAGCTTATTTCCAGAGGGATCAAATCTAGGCATGGTTGCATCTTCAATAAACCTTCTACTACCGTCCCTTCTCTCAATCACTATCGTATTCTCATACTTGTTTTTCTCTATATTTGCCTTAGTCATAACATACGCTATTTCGCCTTTACTCGAGACTTTGACATCACTGAGATAAGTGAGATAAACGAAAGCTCTCTCATTCCACTTAATCATAATACCAGACCTATTACTGGTTATCAATTCTTAATATTTAAGTTATGATCCTCGTAACCATGATGAAGATTTCTACATGATGAAGAAATGTTTAATATGTTTAGAGCAAGATAAAGTAAAGGGAGCTCTCTATGTCGATATCTTATGTAAAGGGAAGTTTAAAAAATGTAGACAAAGATAATGATGGTGTTGCAGACCATCTTCAATTTAAACTAATTAATTATCTAGGAAGCGGCTCAGCCTCGGTCTCTGATATCAGAGTTCTAGTAGATGGTAAAGATGTGACAGATAAAACTACCTTTAAAATAGGTGATAAACCTCCTAAACCTGCTAAATCCTTAAATTATGTGACGGCATATTATGGCGATGAGGTGTTAGTTGAGATTAAACATGACGGAGAGATAAAGCCTGGCCTACACAAAATAGAAGTCTCTGCAAAAATCGACTGGGAAACTTTTAACATCGAATTCGAAGAAAGCGTATAGGTGTAAAACTTTATTATTTCTAAAACACTTTAGCAATTTTTCTTATCTCATTAAGGAATTACTCTTTAAGCGAGCTTCTATTATTCACTTCAAGGAATAGAGTATCTATCAATAGTACTACTTAACTATGAATAACGGAACACATCTTAATTCTGGAATGAGTGCATCAATTGGATGAAAATATAGACCATATTCTCCAAGCAGTTCACCATGATCAGAAGTTATTACTATTTTTCCTTGTAAATAGGGTATTATCTCAGCGACGAATTTCAGGACGAGTTTTAAATTCTCCTCATATTCCCTACGCAAAGCTTCATTGACTTTCTTAGTATCTTTAAGTACGTTGAATAAATGAAGTAAAATGGCATGCTCAGGTACTATTCCTACCTTATCTTTAATCTCACCTAGATATAATTCATATAATTTACTAAAATTAATAGGGCCTGCCAAATAAGGCGCATGAGGTTGAACATAATGTATTACAAATCTTACTCTTGAAGGATATTTACCAAGTTTCCTCCTTATCTTCGTAAATTTGATCTCTTGCAAGACAATCTTATTCATATTCCAGGGAGGTACAGTATAGACTTTTTCATCCCAACCTATATCCCATGCATCTACGATTCTAAGAAACTTCCTTCGTATCTTAATATCCTTTCTCTTAATAAAAGGAACTGAGGATATATAGACAACATCTTTATATATTTTTGTCCATGTCCTTCTAAACCACTTAACAGTATAACCTCCAGGGCTCCATGCTCTTAATAGCTTACCATCTAAGTACTTCCAAACATACTTTTCAAAGGTATCATACCTACATGCATCTAGTATTATAAGATAGTCCCATTTGTTAGAGTTAACGAATAGTGTCTGAGAACAGGCATCTTTATATGGTATCGCATAAAGTGCATCAATCATACCTGCTTTAGCATATGTCTTAACATATTTTATCTTAGATATTAAGCCCACTGATATAGGCGCTGCTTTCTTTAGATAACTAACGCTTCTTCCTACGACTTTCTTAGTTGCTATAGCTATCCTTCTCATCATCTATAGCACCTTTAACTCTATATTAGAAAGTACTCGAATGCCATTAAATTCCGCTAATATGCATAACATTTCACTAAGTTCTTTTATCAGGATTCTCATCTTTTTCGAATACTTCGTCCCATGTGAGGATTGCATGAGTATATACATCATTATCTTTTATGCCTCTTTCAATCTCCGTAATATGCGCATACGTAGCTTCAAGAGCCTCAAGTACATACTCTATTGCTTTTTCAGGATAGGATCTTGTACCACAAATGTATACATCAATAGCAGCATATTGATTTTCAGGCCAAGTATGAATTGAGATATGAGAACCTGTTACTACTATCATCCCACTCACTCCTTTTGGTGAAAACTTATAGAAGTGTGTTGTTCTTACTTCCATCTTCCCTATTTTAGCAGCTGTAAGGAGAATCCTCCTTAACCTAATAGGATCACCTAAGATGCTTGGATTGCATCCTGAAGCTTCTACTATATAATGATAACCTAACGCATCCATATTAAGCCCCTAATAATCTTAAGTCTTATATATTTAAAGTTAGTCTAAAGCATATGATTAGCTTTTTCTATTTTAGAAATCCTATGCAGTAATGAGATCACCAGCGAGTAAGACTTTAGAGTATTAAAAGCAGATGCATTAAAGTCCATTAACCATTCATTATATAAAAATATCAACATTTAATGGAAGTCCTTCAATCAGATCTTTAACTCATAATAGCTTAATAATACTCTGCTAAAATCTATCTTTTTGGGATTCGTATGTGGTCAAAGCTTGAAAGTTTCATACTAGAGAAAATGTCTAAGACGAGACTGCCTGGTCTTAGCATAGCTATAGTCTCAGGTAACGAGATTATTTATGCAAATGGATTTGGCTTCAGGGATATAGAATATGGTTTACCTGCAACACCTAGAACTATCTACGGTATAGGCTCTGTTACAAAATCGTTCACAGCTCTCTCTATAATGCAACTTGTTGAAAAGGGAGTACTAAGTCTCGAAGATCCTATCGAGAAATTCATACCTCTAGAAATTAGGCCCTTTGGTGAAGAGATCCGTATATGGCATTTACTTACACACTCATCAGGAATACCTGCTTTAGCCTACGCAGAAGCATTCATAAGCAGTATAGTAGGTGACTACGCGACCTGGGTACCTATAGCGAGTCATAAAGATGTCTTACCTTTTATGTCGGATGCAGAAGATTGGGTTATATCTAAACCTGGCAAAGAATTCTATTACCTTAATGAAGGCTACGTAATACTTGGGCATATAATAGAGAAAGTAAGTGGCATTAGATACGAGGACTACGTAAAAAGAAATATATTAAAACCTCTAAAAATGGAGAGATCCTTCTTTAGTAGAGAAGAACTTGAAAAGGATATCGATAAAGCTACACCTTATGTAATAGACAGAGAAGGAAAATGGATAAAGTCAACATATCCTTTTGGAATAACCTCTGATGGGGGTCTATTAAGTAATACATTAGATTTAGCGAATTATATAGTAATGTACCTTAATAGAGGACGCTTTAATAGTGTAGAGCTCGTTTCCTCAAAAACGCTAGAAGAAATGGAAAAGCCTCGAATCATTTATAAATACAGTTACTTCCCAAGTGAAGGCTATGCTCTCGGTTGGTCTGTAATCCCCAACTTTCTAGGATATAAGCTTATTCACCATAGTGGTTCAGTATTGGTATCGACAGCTTATGTAGGCTATTTACCAGAGAAAAAACTCGGAGTAGTAATTCTAGCAAATGCTAGCGGCTACCCTCTATCTTTTATTGGTATGTATGCCTTAGCTCTTGCCCTAGGTAGAGATCCTGATAAAGATGTTGAACCTCTAAGACATGATAGGCTCTTAGATGAACTTTGCGGAATTTATGAGACGTATAAATCAACCATGAGAATTTACGTAGAAAGACGGGGAGGAGTTCTCTATTTAGTCATGAAAGGTAAATATAGGGTTTCAGAAATTCCCTTAATACCAGAGAGACTTGGAGAGGACGAGGCTCTCTTCTTTACCTCAAGGCTTGGATTAAAAGTACCAGTAAAATTCCGAAAGAGAGATAATTACGTTGAACTGGTGTACGATAGATATCTACTCCGAAGGAAAGTCTAGTGAAGTAATTTTCTATCAAAAATATTGAATATTTTTCACTTTTATCATTACTTTCTAAGAAAAATTTAATCAATATGAGGGATATACGGATAAGTAATGGTTAGCTTTAGCAAGTTAGTAGAAAAATCTTTGCATATTTAATACATTCCTTGTCCTAATTTTTAAACTACTTTCCTTTTCTTCTTCTGTAGAACAATACTGAGATGGCAGCACCAATTGCAATGAGTAGAGATGAGAGGTAATACCACTTCATGTCTGTAGCATTTGTAATTCCCTTTTCTATATCCTTAGGTACTTCGTACTTCTTGATCACATCTAATGACTCAATTAAGTAACTTCCCCAAGCACCCCATCCTCTAATTAACTGACATTCTTCGTATCCACGTATAACCCCTGCTCCTGAGAGGATCTCAATTATAACCAACTTATCAGTGCTTATCCTATGGACTCCTTTATCAATAAGCATATACCCGTCCTTCCTAAGTCGTATCTCTTTTCCATCTAAAGTTATTGTACAATCCTCAGGAGCAAATATAATAGCTACTTCAGGTACATAGAATTTGCCTTTCTCTCCTGCTTTTATACCTAAAAAGGTTACATCATCACCGAAATTCTCTGGAGTTTCTTCTCCTACAGTTGAACCAGCAAACACTACTATTTTACCTGTGCTTTTTATAAATAACAATTTCTTGACATGACCCAGAGTATAGAACCAATATACATCCTTCTCTATGTCCTTAGTACTAAACTCTCTCTCAGCTAAAAGCTTCATATTCTCTGCGTCATAAATGCTTACTTTACAAGGCTCTATTGGTACTATCATTATTGCACCAGTCGTTTTAAAGTCAGTTATCGATATGTAAACCGGAAATAGAAATAACTTACCAAAGAAGCCACCTGTGATAGAAGGAACAACCATGAAAGATGCCGTTGTACCTGAGGCAATAAAAACGTCACCATCACTCTTTAATGAAAAAATCATAGAATTGCCTGCACCCCATGCTGGAGCTCCATGAAATATACGACAAGCAAGAAAATACTCCTTATACTTACGTTGACTTACCTCTCCTTTTAAAGAAGTTGTCCCTGAAGAATCTGTAATGCTATACTTTGAATTAGTTAAACCTATCATTATTAAGTTAGAGCCTCGATGAACGGTTTCAAAAGAATCAGATACTGTTTCTGGAAGAAATATAAATTCACTACCACGGAATCCTCCCTCTAAAGAAGGGTAAAATCCACCATCGCCTAAAACCTCTCTTCGATTATTCACCCCACAATATGAATATCCACCACAGATATGAACAAGAACTCTCTTATTAGTAACTACTTTGAAGAACGTCCCATACAGTAGAGGAATAGTTTTCAGCTCAAATTTGTTTAAGCTAAAAGAATCTAATAGCTTCATAGCTGAGATATCGTAGACTTCAACGTTTGTATTATCATAAATAGCAATTATATCTAGTAAGGCTGAGGATGGCGGGACTTCATAAGTATATACTTTTCCACTAATGAGTTCATCTACAGCACCCATATCCCGAGATATTGGAATATAGCCATAATATACATGCTCTTCCTGAG
>CAZFCQ010000018.1:0-38814 GCA_964517845.1 uncultured Thermoprotei archaeon
TGGTTTCCTTATGATAGCCATAACATGAAAGGTTATCCGCCCTTTGAGTATCCATTACTATCAACACTACATTAGGCTTACTCACTCTCTCACCTTACTCTATATAACACTTATAGATAAGATAAAAATCAATTCATGAAACTAGCTAACTTCTCCTTATATAGTGAATAGTCACCATTATCTAACTATTCTTCGTTTCTCCTAAAATATTAAATAGTGGTAGATAGGAGAGACTCCCTTATTACTTAGCTTATATTTACCACGTTCTGATTCTAGAAATCACTATCTCTTAAGTGACATGTATTCCGTCTTTATATCAGGTCTTTCTATTACTAAGACTATTCCCTCTTTGCCATTGGGTCTGTATGCATTATGCCAAGTAGCTATGATGTAAATTTCTTCTGGCTTCATAGGTATTTCCTTAAGATTTCCCTCTTCGTCTACTATAACTAGAGTAACGTTCCCTTTTATAAGCATGAAGAGTTCTGGTGCATTATGACGTTCTACGAACTTTATTTCATTTAAAGATTTATTCTCAGGTATATAGATGCCGCATTGCCATTTCTCATTCTCTTTGTATATAACACGCCATCTCTCTTTAGATTCTACTGGAATTACCTCAAGATCTTTCATGAGATTATGTTCTAAAAGTATACGACTTTATCTTTTACTCCTTGTAGCATTATGGGAGATTCTTACTTAGATATTGCTAGGCTGTATCTGGGAATTCACTTAATCTAAGAGACTTATGTAGCTCTTTCCATAGTGCATTCTTCAGCTCACTTATAGTATCATACTTAACTATATGAATCCTTGGCATGCCTCGTATCATAGACGATACTTTGGAATCCCTTGAGTAAGTAACGAATATCTTCTTGTTTTTCATATATGCGTACATTATTTCCATTCCAACCTTATGACTAGGTGAACTTACATCGGCTATGAGTAAATCTGCATTGTCTAACATTTGTAAGTGTTTTCTGAAGAACTCGTTAGGTAGTAGTTCATGCAGATTGTTATTAGTTAGGTTTGGTTCTGGTAAGGTGTTAAGTCCGCATTCTCTCACTATCTCTATGTAACGCTTAATGAAATCTGTACTTTGAGTGTGAAGATCTGAGAATGATATGTATGCCTCAGGAGGAGTGCCTAATATATTAGAAAAGTAGTTTAGTGCTTCCTCGAAATCCTTTAAGTCCTTACTATACTCAACACTGATTACGCTAGGAAACTTCTTCTTTACAAGTCTATGCATTACAGGATTATCATCTATGAAAATTACGTTCTGTGGTCTAGCTTTCAGTTTCTTTAGTATTTTCTCTATCATAATGTCTTTATTTGGATGGGGCTCTACGACTATTTCATCAAAGTATTCCTTTAAGTTAAATAGCTTGAGTAACTCAATGACGTTATACGGTTCATTCCAGCTAGCTATAGCTATCAAATGCCCCTTAAGTTTTAGATACCTAAGGAAGCGTAATAACCCTCTATTCAATCTAACTCTATCACTTGATGAGTCTATTATTTCATCATCTGAGAGTTTACTGAATGGGGGATTAAGCGATGTCGCATCAGGATGATCCCACATAGTCTTGTCACAATCTAGGACTACTAGCCATCGTCTTTCAGACTCTACCATTTATTCCACCTAAGCACTCGTTATTAACCGTAGTGAGCGAGTTTTGTAATTAAACAAATCATTAAAGTTTAAGTCATATTTCAATTTATTAATTATGTGTGGAAGCTTAGGATAGCTGTCACATTGATATCTATACTTATAATTTATCAGTTATCTATGGGGAGGTGTAGTTCCTCTACGAGCTCTAAAGGAGGTATAGCTTTAGATTATAATGTCAGAAGGGATCACCCGAGGATCTTTATAACTAAAGAAACTCTTCCTATAATTATTAGGAGGTGTCATACTACACATAGGATCTTCTTTGATAGGATCAAAGCTGAGCTAGATCGTAGAATGGATACTAGTTACTCGAATCTACCCGCCCCGTGGAATTACCTAATATCTTATGCTTTTATGTATATTGTAGGTGCCGGAGACAAATATCTCAATAAAGCTATAAGTTTGCTGCAGGAACTTCTGAAAAGAGAGCCAGGAAAAGTTAGAGATTGGGAACGATATGATGGATGGCACCTTAGAGGGCTAGCTATAGCTTATGATTGGTTGCACGATGCTCTAAGCTCGGATCTTAGAGAAAAAGTGCTACAGGTTATGGATGCTTACGCTTCTAAATTAGAAACAAATTCTTATGTTAGACGCCCTCAGCCATTTAATAATCATTATCATACACCTGTAACAGGTATATTTTTAGCTGGCCTAGCTATGTATTGGGAACACCCCAATGCAAAGAAGCACCTAGAGTTCGCTCTAAGCAGACATCTAAATTACTCAATACCAATATTCAGATATCACAATGGATGTTGGCATGAAGGCTATGAGTATATGCGATATCCAATCATGGATATGTTATACTTCATGGAGGCCTGGAAAACGGCTACAGGGACAGATTTATTCCAAGAAGAACGATGGTTTGAGAATATAGCATACTTTACGATACATAATACATTACCGGATGATACATGGAATAGAATGTGTGATTGTAATCGTCCTCATTTGTGGAAAGATGCCCTTGAGGAGCCAACATTTAGTTGGATGGCTAAGATTGCATCAGAGTATCACAATCCCTATGCTCAATGGTTTGTGAACCATAAACTAAGAAATGGAGCAGGTATGTATCCACGTAATATGTGGCAAGCCATACTATGGTATGATCCAAGTATTCCAGAGAGGCCTGTAGAACTACTCCCCAAAACAGCTTTTTTCCCTAGCCTAGGACTTTTGGTACATAGATCTGGCTGGAATCCGCATGATTTGTGGATTAGTTTTAAGTGTGGGGATCACTACGATTATCATGACCATTATGATCAAAATAGCTTTGTAATATTTAAGGGTGCTCAACTCGCTATAGATAGCGGATACTATGATGGAACAAGTCATGTAAGGAACTATTATCATAGAACCATAGCTCATAATACGGTAGTAATTTTTGATCCCAATGAGAAGTTCCATCATGCTGTAGAGTCTAATGATGGTGGTCAGCGTATAGTAGGTTATGGACCTACCGCTAGAAGCTTAGAGGAGTGGTTATCCAATAGAGAGCGTTGGGAAACCGGAGATATGAAGAAGCTTGAAGTATGCAAAGAATATGTCTATGCCCTTGGAGATGCTACAAAGGCTTATAGCCAGTCTAAGCTTAAACTTTTCCAGAGAGAATTCCTTATAGTCAAAAACAAGTACATATTCGTATTTGATAGAGTAGTTTCTACAAAGCCAGAGTTTAAGAAGACATGGTTGCTTCATACTGTAAAGAAACCTGAAATCGATAAATGGCTTGTAGTAGTTGAGAATACAAATCCAGTTAATAATGTAAAAGGTAAGTTATTCTCTATCACAGCCTTTTGGTATAATTACACGATAACACTTGTTGGAGGCTCAGGTAAGGAGTTTTATGTAAATGGTAAGAATTATCCAATAACAGGGTATATAAGACCTTATAATGAGCCTGGTGCTTGGAGAGTTGAAGTATCGCCTAGAACAAAGTCCAATACAGATATATTCGCCCATATATTATACCCAATCTCACCACCTGATAATGAGCTCCCCTCTTATAGCTGGTTTAGAGGTCCAGGATATGTTGTACTTCAGATATCCAACATCACTACGGTCTTTCAAGTCAATACATATCCAGCACAGGAAATAGCCTATGTGACACCCAAGGGTGGTTTAAATATAATCACAGGTCTAGAGCCCCAAACAACGTACATAGTTTATGATGGTATCTCGCTTAGGAATATACGAACATCTGATAATGGGATATTAACATTTAGAGTACTTGAAGATGTTCCTCATTTAGTGTACATAACTAGGCAATCTATACATAGAGAGCAAATTAAGAGTAAGGTCTTTAAATTATTACATAGCCTCTTAGATGTACACTTCAAAAGCACTGGTGCGAAAAAGATAGTCTCTGAAGTCTCTAATCTCTTAGAAGAATGGAAGTCCACTAATTCGTTAGCAAAATTAATGAAAGCCTTAGAGCTTTTGGAGACAGCTTACGTGGCTGAAACAGCTTATAATGTTCTAAATAAAGTCTCTCAAAAACCTAATGTGAATAAAGCTAAGCTTAACCAAGCTTTAGAAGCCTATGAAGCTGGCTATTATGATAAAGCATTAATATTAGCAGATCAGGCACTGCAAAATATTAAAGAAGAGAGCAAAGGTATATCAACTATAACAATAATTACACTGATCATAGCTATATTAGCCATGATATCATTAATTCTGAAAAAAGTATGGAAACGCCTTCGAGGTAAGGTTCGATTTCCCTAATTAAAGTATATCAGCATATTATGCTACACTACTCATTCATTACGTTCTTTAGAGCCCTTGGTTCTTAAATACTCTATGAGTTTTCTTTATCCTCCTGTCTTAACTTACCTCTAATAACGTTAAAGTGTAGAAGTACCTTATACCCTAGCTTTTCAAGCTCTTCCTTAAATTTTAATGAATAGTTAGCAGATAGATCAGATGTTGTGAAGTATATAGTCTTTATTCTTTTTCCCTTGAATTGCTCTATGAATGCCTTAACTATGGGTACAATGGTATTATACCATATAGGAGATCCAAGTATTAGATAATCGTACTTACTGACATCTATTCCTATGTCTTCGATATCCACTTTATCTTTGATTAATGTATCATAAATTAACCGTGGATTGAGATGTAGAAAATAGGGCGCGTATTCTTGCTTAGCTCTTAACTCATAGATCTCAATATCATATCCTAAGGATTTAATAATCTCGTAGATGTGTTGAGCAATAGCTCGAGTTTTACCTTGTTTTAGAGTAATATATTAGCACGATCCGCATTATAACGCCTAAGCCGTAAAGTTACCTTAGCACCATATAAGCTTAGAATAGAGCCTTTAGGTAACTCATAGATTTCCTAAACATTAATATAATCCACATTATACCTATCGAAATAAGATATGAGACTTGATTGGAGATTCTTTGCTATAGCACCGAGTATTTGGATTAGTAGTTTATGTTACTCTATTTTCAGAATAGAACCATATACCATTTGCTCATATGGATGTATATACTGCTACGCTAGATGGTATAGGTCAGGTATCATAGTGAATAAGAGAACAATATTAAAGGCATGGAGAAAATTAGCTTTTAAGTTATATAAGCTAGATCTTCCCCCTCCTTATTTCCGGCTTTCAACACTTATTGAACCATTTCAAGAACATCTTGAGAGAAAACAGCAGATATCCTTGGAAATTATGCAAGAAGCTATTAAGTGTGAAATACCTCTCGTTATAAACACTAAGTCTACATTATTAGTAGAAAGTCCGTGGATCGATAAATTATTAGCACTTACAGATAAAGGACTTGCCTTGGTACAAATAAGCCTCACGACAGTGGATCAACACCTTTCGAAGGAACTAGAGCCTAAAGCTCCAGATCCACGCAAAAGACTTAAAGTCATTGAAGAACTTAGAGAGCATGATATCCCTGTAGTCACTCGAATACAGCCATTAATCCCAGGAATTGAGATGCAACAGTTAGATGCAGCTAAAGAGGCTTTAAACCATGGGAGCTTAGGAATAATAGTTGAACCTATAAGAGAGACTGTAAGCGGGTTAGAAAAGATAGCTAAAGCCATAGGCATTACCTTTTCAGAGTACTTTAGCAAATATAGATGGGAACCGTATACCTTCAGCCCTAAACAGGGTGGATTGTTACGCCCAGGTCTAGATTGGCGTAAGAATATGTATAGAAGATTAAAAGATCTTACTCTTCAATTCGGGAGAGAAATGACACTTTGTAAAGATGGAGTTTGGACTAAATATTCTCATCCTGGGTTAGATTGCTGTCAGACATGGCATATTAAAGCACAATATGCTATAAGAAAAACTTTGCATGAGTATATTAGCAGGCTACAGAAAGGAGGCTCTTCGGTTTACTTAATTAAAGAGAATGAATTTGTAAGATATCCTAGATTTGTAAAACGAGCGTTAATGCTTCATCATAATAAGCTAAGGAGAGTACTAGAGACAAGAGACATATTGGTGAAGTTAGTAGTGTATGATCGATAATGAAAGTAACGTTTTCAATTAAACGAGAGCTCTGAAAGTTTTTAGAGATCAATTTAGAAATATTAAGTGATGTCTCTTGAAGAAGCTGAGATCATAAGAGAAAGAGCTAATGCATTTCTTAAAAATGCTGAAAGGTTGATTGAAGATAAGGTCTATGATTTGGCTGCTTTCAATATAGAGCAGTACTGCGAATTAATCCTTAAATATAAATTATTAATAAAAACAGGTACTTACCCAAGAACGCACTCTATAATGACCTTGATAAGAGAGCTAAGTAGGCTTGAGCCTTATGTGAAGAATCTACTCATAAAAGAGGAAAACATAATAATGTTAACTAAAATAGAGGATGCTTATATAGGAGCTAGATATTTACCGAGGAGATATGAGGAAGTAGAAGTAAGAGTCATGCTAAGGTTTGTAAAGGAGGTGTTTAGAAGGCTTGTCGAGAGAATTTAGTATCTATATAGAGGAGGGGTTTAGAAGGTTAATCGCCTTAAAGGAAAGTATTAAGATAGTTAAGAGAATAGCCCGTTTTGTTAGGGACATATATCCTGATGCTAAAGTTTATTTCTTTGGATCAGCTCTTAAAGGTAAGTATACAGCAATGAGTGATATAGATATCCTTGTAGTTATTGACGGTATATCAAAGGAGGAGATGACTAAATTAAAAGCTAAAATTATAATGAAGTTTTTTGAGTACCCAATAGAGGTACACATGATAAATACTTCTAAGCTGTTCTCGTGGTACACAAGGTTTATCGATAAAATGATAGAAGTCTAGTGTCTAAGTGCCTCTCGATTTTAAAATACGTTTTAAAGTTAAGATTAAGAGACTTTCATCTCATCATTTTATGAACTTTTCAACTCGTATTACTCCTAAACCCATAGACTTAGCATTACCGACATTTATAAGCTCACCATAACTTAGAAGCTTCATACAAGTTTTAAACATAGGGTGTTCAAGCATATCAAAACGGTATGTACAGTAACCAATGAAGCCGATAGCCTTCCTACCTTTTCCTATTTCAACACTTTCTCTATGAATCTTATAATCATCCTCTACTACATAGTTTAATACGTATTCGTAAAGTTGACTTTCATTTATTTTAAGATTCTCAGGGGCGAAATAATTCCAGTGATGAACTAGACTATGGAAGAGATTTTCAGGGATAGGGAATAGTCTGAATTTAGGTCTTGGCCTTCGCACGGTACTCTTGACAGCAAATCTAGTGGGAGTTAGAAACCTTACTTTAACGAGTTCACTTAGGAATTTAGGCTTAATTTCATCAAAAGCTCTAATATGAGCACTAACATTAATTATTGGACAGCGCACTCCCATGAATTTAAGCGCCCATTCCTTACTTGCTTCATTAGTTATAGCTTTCATGAACTTCTCTATAAGGGTATCAGTAATGAGAGCCATTCTAACTTGATATACTTTAGAGCGTCTTAAATGAGTTACAGATCTCTTTGGAGGGAGTCTAAACTCTCCACTTTTAGGATATATAGGTGTACATGAGTAGGGTTTCACTTCCTTTGATGCATGCAATCTCTTAGCTAATTTAGCATCAACTTTAGATATTAAAACAAGAAGGCTTGAAAGAACGATATTCCCTGTAAAGCGTGGCATTAGTATATCAGCTTCAGGAGTGAAGAAAAGAGTGAATGTAGCTAAGTATACTTCATTAGATTCATTCATGTCCTTGCACCATCTATATAAATGATGAATTAAAGCTTAATAATTTCATTAAAATTGTTAATTATCAATTTCAAATTCATCAAGGCTCTAAGACCATATATTGTAGATTTAAAGGGATGATTTCATAATACATTCCATGGGTAACTCATGAAGATGATCGAGAATTCTCGAAAAATGTGTATATTCTTAGGCATATTAGCTTTCCTTATACCACTAATATCGATAACAGTCGCCATCATGTTATCACCCTGGTTTAATTTAATTAATAATGCATTAAGTGACTTAGGACATACCCTTAGAAGCAACGTAGCACCTATATTTAACCTAGGACTTAGTTTAGGAGGCTTCATCATGGGCATACATGCTACAGCATATATCTCTAAACATAATAGAATAATAGCATATGAGCTTATAATTTTGGGATATAGTCTCATATTAGTAGGATTATTTAACGAAGTGTATGATCGGTTCATGCATCTTCATTTTTGGGTGTCCTTATTATTCTTTCTGTTTTTGTTTATGTTCCTAATTACATACATTATTATAAGAAAGACCATATGGCCGATGATATCAGTACTGATCGGAGTTACAGCATGGGCATTACATTTTAAGTACGGTCTTCCAAGAGGGGCAGCCATTCCTGAGCTTATATCTGTTATTAGCGTTCTACCCTTTTACATAAAGTACCTAAGGGAAGTAAGTGATACGATTAAGCATTAGAAGCGGCGTATTGAGCCTAACTAGATTTTGCTTAGAGTTTTCTCTTATCTTCTACATATTTTCTAACAGCAGTGTTGAGTATTTCATAAACTTTAAATGGTCTCTTAATAGAGAGGAACCTAACAGGCGTTACTCCTACGGCTCGTATCACTAGTGTACCTGTATCGTAAATTTTGTCCCATACTCCTCTATCAACATTTATCTGCTGGATATAGTCTAAGTTAAGTACATCGTAATCTATGCCTATAACACCCTTACGTACTATTACCCTTCTATCTGTGATAGCATAGTAGAGGTTCCTCCATAATAAGAGTGGATAAAGTGAGGAGGAAAAGATAGCAAAGATCAATATGCCAAAGAAGAATATTATAAATAATATTGTAGGGATAATCAATGGAATGTGAAAGTAGATAAAGAAGGAGGCGAACCATATTAAGGATATTAGCGGAATAAATGTACTAGCTATACTTCTTAATGTAAAGGGTTTAAACTCAGGTTTTCCAGTCCATAATACCTTCTCATTAGCTTTAATTAACTTCATCATGTCTTCTGGAACACTATGTTTCATTTCGCTAGCCCTTAATAGTATGTATATATTCCGAATATATTACTTACTTTTCTGAATGGAAAAAAGCCTAAGTGAAGATCTGAACTGTTCAGTAGATTATTAATAGTTTGTTCGAATCTAGTACCTTTAATCTACTATCAAATTAGGTTAAAGAGAAATGCTCAAACCTTAAAATAGTGTAATTTAAGGAGATTAGAAATGCGAGGCTATTGGCAGCCTTAACTCTAATAGCTATAATAATACTATCAATATCACCGCATTCAGTACTAAGTATCTTTAGGAATTCAAGTAATCGTTTAAGCTCTAGGAGCGCCCCTTCGTACAAGATAAGTAGACATCCACGGCTCTTTTTTACAAAGAGGGATCTCTCTATTATAAAAGAGAAGATACAAAAAGACAATATAACTAGAGAGTTGTATGCTAAGTTAATAACTCGATGTAACAGGTACATAAATAGTGAGCTACCAGCACCTAGAAGCTCAGGATGGGCTAGATATCTTCGAGGTGCAAAAGATGCCTCAGTTCAAAGAGAGCAATGTGTGCTCGCGCATCTCCTTACTGGTAGAAAGGATTTTCTAGAAAGAGCAAGAGCAGTTATAAGGACGGTTTTGAAATGGGGTAGATGGATAGATCCTGCTTATGAGGGACCTGGCGTTCAAGCAGACCTCATGACTGGTGATATCTGTAGAAGGTTAGCTATAGCGTATGATTGGCTTTATAACGACTTAAAACCTGAGGAGCTTAACTTAAAAGGAAAGACTCTTCCTAAAGAGAAACTCCTAAGGAGACGACTTATTAGAGCTTGAAGAGCTCTATAAAGCAGGAGGAATTTCAGAAACGTACTACATTAAGATTAGACAAAAAATGGAAAAGGAACTAAAAAACTATCCAAATAAGCTATCATACTCGTCTTAACTTCAAGTTCACTATAGGCAAAGTCAATATTAATAGAGCGGATATTAGTAAAAGAGCGCTTTCAAAAGGCATGTACGATAGTATTATACCAGTAACTATAGGACCTGATGCTTGTCCAATATCCTTTATTGTCTCCATTGCACCTATCGCCATTCCATGCTCTTCTTCACTAACTAATTCTGAAACTAGTGGTGGAGTTGAAGCAGTAATGAAAGCTACGCCTACAGCGAATATCGCTACGGAGGATATGAGTAATATAGGATTTCTTGAGAATATTATTCCAATAATCCCAAGTGATGAAATAGTTAATCCAACGGTGATCGTTTTAATCCTGCCAACTTTATCTGATATTCTTCCAGCATACGGCTTTAAGATTGTTATAACTAGTAGCTGGATTGTAAAGGTTAATCCAATAAGCCATGGCATCATTTCTAATGTCTCCATATATAATGGTAGAAAAGTTTCTAAACTTTGCATTGCAAAGTACGTTACAGCCATGATACTACTCGCGATAAGTATATTTCCTCTTGAAATTATTGATGAGATCTTATGAACACTCTTACTTTCGTACTTTCTTTCTTGTTCGAACTCAGGCAGGTTAAAAAGCGCGATAAATGCGGCTACTCCTGCTATTCCACATACAAGATATGCTTCCTTAAAACCTGCTAAGCTTAGTATTCCTCCTGCAATAGTAGGTGCGAGTAACCTTCCCACCATAGTAGCTGAGGAGAATAACCCCATCATCTCTCCACGCTTAGATCTATACATATCTGCAACAGCTGCTATTGCTACAGGGGTGAATGTAGCTGTTGCGATTCCATGATATGCTCTTATTAGTGCTAATTGCCACGCATCGGTCACTAATAAGTATAAGAAAGGCGATGACGCAAAGAAAAAGCCTGAAGCTAATAATAAACGCTTTCTACCGTAGATATCTGAAAGTGCGCCAGCAGTAATATTTACTATTATTCCTGTTATAGTCGATGCTGCTGCAATAAAACCGAGCTCTCCTTTACTCACACCCAAGTGTTCTGCAAATAGTGGGAGTGTTGGTGATTTTGACATAGTCGAACTTAAGATCGCTAATAACCCGGATATGGATAGTATAATGAAAGCCCTAGAGACACGCATATAAAACACCCTAATGCTCCTTAGCAATCTTTCTTAAAAACCTTAATCTTTCCATCCTATTCATACCTCTTAATTCGCTAGCATACCTCATCTCTAAGTCTTTAATTTTAAAATTTAAAATACGTATAAAATGCTTTCCAAACTTTCATCCTAATATCAGGAGTCTCATAATCGTCAGCAGTCATAAAGCGTAAACCAGTTAATAGTGCTTTTATTCCTTTAGCTTCAGATGGTACCTTATCTAGAGCCCCTTCAATATCAATAGTATGAACAACCTCAGCGATTTTATGCACATATGGACCATTGATTCCATACTTCTCAACTATGACTTCAAAAGCACATTTACTATTACGGTGCCCAAGTTCTACACCTTTAATATCAAGGGGAGTCCCATATTCAGGCTTTAATTTCTCTTCAGCCAGTTAATAAAAATGAATTCAACCTCAGGATCTATGAATCTCTTTATAAGCCATGCACAAGCAGGCCTATCAACATAAGGAAAACCCACCTCATGAATAGTATTCAGCCAGCTCACCTATTACAACCTTAGCGTTAAGCACGCCTCTTTTAGCTTTCCCATAAATTTTAACTTTCTCCCCTGCTCTAACTAAAACTATACCCTTTATGACTACAAGTAAATCATCGTTAAGCTTAAATACAGTTCTATGACCATGGTTCTCTTCGATAACTCTCTCAAAGCTCCAAGGCCATCCTGCGGAATAATACTCTACCCTAGGCTTATCTTTAATAACTCCTTCAACACATACATCTATATCGTCTAAGTCTCGTGCTACAGAAGGTGTAACGACATAATATTCCTGACCATTTAATTCTACCTTAGGATAGGGAAGCTTTTTACTTCTGAAAAAGGGCATGAGATCAATTAAAATGTCATACATTAATAAGAGTTACTGTTATCTACCTTATTTAAAATAGAGCGCGTATCCTCATGTTTGAGGTATGTGTTAAGAAAAGCACTATCAACGTGACTACTCTAGACGAAAGCTAAAACATGGAAATATTCATCAAACTGTCAATGTTGTCACATGTGAAAAACCCTGAATATTCAGAGGTTTTATAAATAATCTATTCCCAATGATCCCCTAAAAGGCCTCTACCGTCCTCGCTTAATTTAATTAACTTAAACCTAAAGTAAGTCTTTATAATCTGACCTTCTACATTAAATTCATATAAAATCCAATCACTCCAAGAACCCAAGCTTAGACTCTCCAAGCTTAGCTGAATTTTTTATCTGAATAAAGCTCAACTAGACGTTCAAGAGGTTTAATTAATAGATAATTAGGTATTAATTAGCTTTCCTTTCTCCTCACAACCGGAGTACATCCCTATCTTTGATTGTGGATAGATATTTCGGCCTCAAAGAAACCGTCACACTGTATTCCTTCCCAGTTGCTAGCTTTCTTTATAACTTATCTTCACTAAGTGAGCTTTAGCAATATTTTTATAATAGTCTGGTAATGGATCTGCGGCTAATTGAGTTCTTTTCATGTATTCTTCGTAGATATCTTCACTTAGATATCCTTTGGATACCTGTGTATATCTAAAACTACTATCTGGTCGTCCATCTTCGCCTATATGTACCACATTTTTCCAACGAATTGGATATGATTATGGTACGTCAATAAGTATACTTTTGATACCCATTCTACTTATAACAGCCCATACCGGCTCTGCAATTAGAGTAGTAGAAGAAAAACCATATAGCGGCTTTTGAAACCAGGAGCTCGTGCCCATCAATAACAACCATGATGAGTAAATGTAGTTCCTGTGGATATTGTAGCCCAATTATGAGGAGTAGCACCTACAATAGGTGTTTTAAGAAGAGCAAAACTTCCTTCGTCGACTAGCTTTTTAAGACTAGGTAAACAATTCCTCGAGAAAAGAGACTTAAGCCATTTATATGAGAAGGAATCCAGTCCTATAATGACTGTTCTCTTAATCATGTAGTATTAATATCATAGCGAGTCCTAATAAGCCTATAAAATGGGAGTAGCGTGTAGTCTCTCACGAGAGCAAAACCACTGAAGTCTAGGTTAAAAATATGCATGGTAAATCATTAATATCTTGTGCAATCAAGTAAAGGCTAGTGATCCTGTATGAAGAAGTTAAATTTGATATGTATATGCTTAGATACCTTTAGAGCGGATCTAATAGGCCCTAACAAGAAGTTTGGCTTCGTTAAAACCCCTAACTTAGATAAGTTTATGAGAGAATGCGTCATCTTTGAGAGAGCCTTTGGCGAGGCTCAACCAACTTTGCAGATGAGACGTACTCTTTTCACAGGTCGACGCTCTTTTCCTTGGAGATACAACTTCGATCGTAGAGGTCTCTGGCATCATGCTGCTGGCTGGCATAAGATCCCGCCAGACCAGGATACATTGGCTGAGATTCTATTACAACATGGTTACTACACAGGACTTATATCTGATACTTATCATCTTTTTAAGCCAACCTTAAACTTTACAAGAGGATTTGTATCATATGAATTCATACGTGGACAGGAGTCTGACAACTGGCGTCCTGGAAGCTTAAACATGGTTAAGGAGAGACTTGCTAAGTATGTAAGAGATCCTCTAAACCCTCCACCAGTATTAGTACAATATCTATTGAATACTATGGATAGGAAGAGCGAGGAGGATTATTTCTGTGCTAAGGTTTTCATGAAAGCGGCTGAGTGGCTTGAGTATAGCTTGGAAAATCAACCATTCTTCTTATGGGTTGACAGTTTTGATCCTCATGAACCTTGGGATCCACCTAGTGAATATGCTGATATGTACTGTCCAGATTATGAAGGGATAGAGTATATTCTTGGTCGACCACCTAAAGACGCTACATCTAAAGAGATTGAACGTGTAAAAGCCCTTTACTTTGGTGAAGTTACATTGGTTGATAAATGGTTAGGATTCTTTCTCGAAAAGATAGGAGATCTTGGATTATGGGATAACACTATCGTCATGATAGTTAGTGATCATGGTACAGAACTAATGGATCATACTCGATTTGGAAAGGGGCCTAGAGAATTACACCCATTTAATACTAGAATAATTTGGCTCATCCGTCATCCTGAAGGGCCTAAGAATAAGGTAATAAGAGCCTTCGTACAGAGCCATGATTTCTTCCCTACAGTTCTGGATCTACTTGAAATACCCTGTCCTGAAGTCGATGGAGAATCTGTATGGCCACTTGTTATGGGAGAAAAGGAGAAAATTCGAGACTATATAATTACAGGATGGGCAGGTTGGAGAATAGGACCAGCTGGTGGAAGGGCTTCTGTAAGGACTGATGAGTGGAATTATATAGTTACGATAGACCAAGAGGATAAAGGAGAGTTATATTATCTTCCAAGCGACCCTGAAGAGAAAAATAATGTAGTAGACGAGTATCCCGATATAGCCGCGCAATTAAAAAGGAAAATTGAAGCACTTCTAGGACAGCCGCTCCCTGCTACATTACCTGAACTTTGCGATAGAGCGCTCTCGCCTATAGCCATATACTGGAACAGACGGCGTAGAGTATCTACAAGGGAAGAACGTGTATTACACGATATACCCTAAAAGGACTAGACATATCTCTTAACCTAACTTTAACTAGACTAGCTCATAATTTTATTAAAAAGATCTAGCATCATTCAGCTAGTTATGATTATTGTCAAGACCATTGTAGAAAAGGCTAGCAAGTTTATAGTTATCTAGAAGAGTATTGAGATTCAAGCTTTACTTAAGACTATAAATGAGGATCACGTGGGTAAAGGTTCAATAAAACGGATTAAGAATTTACAGATATAACCTCCTATCAAAAACTCATTACAAAAAAATGATCGTACTTAAAACGAAAATTTCTAACTTTCGATAAGAAATAAATACCTTAAAAACATAGAAAATTAACTCGTGTCTTCGTATAAATTAATGAAAGGTGAGTAAAAGATGAAGAAGAGCTATTGGATCTTAATAATCGTATTCGTCATATTAGGTATATCAACTTTAATACCTGCACCAGCATCTAAGCCATGTCTATTAGGATATTATGCACATTGTAGCTTTACACCCCTAAGCACTATAATCTGTTGGGTAATAGCAGGAATATGTTACTTGCTAGGTAAAAGAGCTGAAGGATAATCAAAATTACAAAGGTTAAGATAAAAAGTAGCTCTCTTTCTCGTTACTACTTAGCTCTAGATCCTTTCTTATAAAGCCATAAGCTTACTATGAAGAGAGGGATCGTTATGTAGCCTAGGAAACCATCAATTCTAAGAATTCCTAATATTATGCTCTTAACATTAACAACGTCTCCCGCGATTAAGGCGTCTACAAGGCCTGCTATTACCGTTAGTAGTTGTATAAACATAGCGGCTATTGCTAATGTACTACCTACAATTAGACATGAAAAGCTTTTAGTAATGCTTCGCTTTAGTGTATAATATACTGCTGCTAGTAATGTAAGTCCTATAGATGATAATATTAAGGATGTTCCTAGATCACCTGGGATGTATTCCTCTAACATACTCTCTATTGTACCTTTTAATGCGAAGACTACTATTAACCAATTGTATAGTGATATGAAGCCAGATACTGTATAAGCTATCCCTATTATTAATGATGTCAAAATAATTACTAGCGTAATACGAGATCTCTTAATGAACATACGTCATCACCTAAGACCTATTAAGTGACCTATTCCTACGATGCTTAGTGCAATAAGATATGCCAAAATAACCTCATAGACTAATGCAAGAAGAGCATATTTCAATCCTAGTTCATTACGTATCATAGCTATTGTAGCGAGACAAGGCACATACGTCAGGACAAAAGCCATATAAGCGTAACCTGTTAATGATGTGAAACTTTGCATCACAGCTTCTGTAATTCTTTCTTCGCTAACGCCGTAGAGCACACCCATTGTTCCTACAACAGTCTCCTTAGCTATAAAGCCAAAAAGTAGAGCTGCACAAGCTCTCCAATCCCATCCTATAGGCGCAAATATTGACGCTAATGCATGACCTAAAACACCCACCCAACTTTGTTCAAGTATCTCTGGATTTTCTAGTGCTTCTGGTCCTAAGTATCCCTTTGGGCCTGAAACAGATAGAATCCATACTACTATCACGCCAAGTAATATTACCGTACCAGCTTTAAAGAGAAATCTCTTAGTTCTTTCCCATGTTTTAAGAAGTACGTTGCCAAACCTAGGAAGTAAATAAGGTGGTAACTCTAATATAAAGCCCGTACTTGGTCCCTTAAATACGACCTTTCTAAAGAACCAACCCATGACTAGTGCTAAAAGAATACCTAATGCATATAAGCTCAAGATAGTAGCTCCTGCATAAGCTTTTAGCACTGCACTAGCTATAACTATGTAAACTGGTAACCTAGCATTACATGATGATAGAGGAGCTATTAAGGCGGCTACTTTTCTCTCATTTTCGTCTTCTATTGTTCTAGTAGCCATTACAGCTGGCACATTACAACCAAAGCCTATAATCAATGGTATCACAGCTTTTCCAGGAAGATCGAATTTATGAAATATCTTATCGACTATGAAGGCCATTCGGGCCATATAGCCTACATCCTCAAGTAATGCAAAACCTAGGAAGAAAAGTGCAATCACAGGAAGGAAGACTAATACACTTCCTATTCCTGTTATAATACCATCTGCAAGGAATGACCTCAAAAATTCAGGAAGAATTGAAAGACCTAAAAGCCAATCATGAAGCCAAGTATTCATGGAGATATCTATCATATCCACTAAAGGCGTTGAGACCTCGAAAGAAAACCTGAAGAGGAGATACATTATGGATAGAGCAATAGGCATTCCAAGGACTCTATGCGTAAGCACGAAGTCTAAGAGATCTGTTATTGTAACCTCAGGCTCTTTAACACGCCTAAGAACTTGTTGTGCTATCTCGAGAGCCTTTCTATATCGGCATTCCGTAATGTAGGATTCTAGATCCTCTACTTTCTCTTCAAGGAGCGACTTCGATTTTTCTACTTCTCTCAATATCTTTGAGCCATAAGGTAATTTGCTAACCTTAGAGAGTATGTCCTCATCTCCTTCAAGGAGTTTTATCGCAACCCATCTGGGCGGATATTTCTGGCATAACTTAGGCGCTAATTCATTTAATAGGGATTTCAATCGCTTTATCTCTTTTTCTACGTCAATTCCATAATTTACCACCTCAATGTTGATATATCTTTTCCTCGTAGCGCTTAAGATGGCTTCTTTAAGCTCATTAATGCCATATCCCTCAGTAGCAATGGTCGGTACTACAGGTATTTTTAGAGTTGATTGCAGTTTCTTATAGTCGATCTCATATCCTTCATTCTCGGCAATATCAATCATATTTAGATCTAAGACAAGGTTGGCACCTAACTCAAGAAGGGAAATTGCTAAGTAGAGACTTCTCTCGAGATTAGCAGCATTCAATATACAGACTACTACATCTGGTCTTTCTTCAACTATGAAATTCCTAGCTATTAGTTCATCAATACTATATGCAGTTAAACTATAGATACCTGGAAGATCAATAACTTCTAGTTCATTATCCTTGATCTTTAATCTACCTACTTTCTTCTCTACGGTCACACCTGGCCAATTACCTACCCAAGCTCGACCACCTGTTAGCCGATTAAATATAAGCGATTTGCCTACATTGGGAATGCCAGCAAGGGCTATTTTCGTACGTTCTAACTTAACATCATTTACTACGCTCATGCATTCCTCACCTCCTCGACAAATATCTTCATAGAAATCCCAAAACCTAAAAGAACTCTACCTCCGATGCGACGATAAGGACAGGAGGTAAACGTATACGTAAAGCACCTTTGATTAGCATTACTGCTTAGGATTTCCACTATAGTAGGACCAGGACCACGAGATTTCACTACTCTTAAAAGCTGATTCTCAAAGATACCAAGTTCTCTTAGTCTACGAGCTAGCCCTCTCCCAGCTCTTATTTGGAGAACACGAACTATAGCCCCTTCTTGCGCAAACGCTAGGGGCATCAAATGTTGTTCACCTCTTTGACTACCACATATCTTGCCTCAGACTTCCTAACACTAACAGGTATGCCCCTTGCAGAAATCTCTATAGGATCACGTAATGGTGCAACCCGAATAACCCTAACCGCTAAGCCCGGCAATATCCCCATATCCAGTAATCTCTTCTTTATGAAGCCCCTACCTTCTATTTTCACGACAATATACGTCTTTCCAATTTCAGCATCTGAAAGCCTAATGAGTCCCGCCTTTCTCTTCCCTACTTTAGCATCTTTTGAGTCTTTCCTCATCATCTGCCCTCTGTTAGTAATACCTAACAGAATTAGCTATACCTAATATTTAAGCTTATTTATGTGCCATTGCACATAAATGATAGGAATATAGACTACAGGGACTACAGAATGATGGATGTGCACTAATAAGCCTAGAAAAATAGAATCTTATCCTAGGCGTAACCTTTTCTTGCATTCTTCAGGAAGTTCTCTATACTCGTAGAAATATCTAAGCCTCTCTAGAAAATTCATAAAACCTTGCTTCTCGATATGCCTATCAATGAAATCTAAAAATAACCCTATCCTACTCATAGTCTCCTTATGAATTCCATGCTCGATATAACAAGCATCCTCCTCAGCAATATCATCTGGCAACATTAACACTTTCCTCAAGAACTCTCTCAACTTTATGTGATCCTCATAAATCCTAGAGGCTACCTCTTCCCCTTTTTGCGTCAGCCTAATAAATTCTCTCTTCTCATACTCTATATACTCTTCCTTAACGAGCCTATCTAAAAATCCCACAACCGTCGAAGGTTTAACATGAAGCATAGCGGCTAAATCCCTAACTCTAACTACTCCCTTTTCCTTCTGAAGGACATATATAGCCTCAAGACAGTCCTCAAGCCTCTTACCATAAGGAGCACGCCTACTCATGAACACACCTAAACATATAAGATTTCTATTCCCTTAAATTCCTAGTTACATTATAGTTAATATTAACTACCTTTATCAATATATCCTTAGTCCTAAAAGAGATTAAATGTAAAACATTAGCCGAGGAGTTTCTAGCAAGCTAAAGTTTCAGAATGTATATAGAGTCATCTGGAAACTAGGAGTATAATTCCTGCTCACTCTCATAGCTTAAATAAGCCATCCTTCAACAAATATGACTTGAGGAGTCATGTCTAAGCTAACTCCACGCGATAGAGTAAAATACGCCCTAGAGCATAAAGAAGATCGCTTAGATCGCATACCTATTCATGATACTCCCTGGGCTGCTACTGTGGATAGATGGAGAAAAGAGGGGCTTCCTTCAGGCGTTTCTCCTGCAGACTTCTTCGGCTATGAGATAGCTATATTCAGTGCAGATACGTCACCACAGTTTCCTATTGAAGTATTATATGAAGACAATGAATACATAATTGAGAGAACAAGCTTTGGTAGCGTTAGAAGGAATCATAAGGATTATTCTACTACCCCTGAAATTATTGATTGGCCATGTAAATCAAAAGAAGATTGGGAAAGAATCAAGATTCGACTCAAGCCTAGTGAAAAAAGAGTAGACTGGGTTACAGGATTAAATCGATATTATCGTGAGAGAAGTCGTGGAAGATTTATAATGTATGGTGCGGCTGTAGGCTTTGATAAGATTCAGAATTATGTTAAGACCGACAAGCTACTCATGGCTGTCATCAAGGATCCTGATTGGGTAGTAGATATGTATTGGACTGATGCTAAGCTTGTAATGAAAATGTGCGACATCATGCTCAAAGGTGGGTTTAAGTTTGATGGAGCCTTCCTCTATTGTGATCTAGGATATAGAAATGGACTTTTCTTCTCACCAAAGTACTTTGAAGAACAACTACACCCAGTATTTAAAGAATTATGCAGGTTCTTTAAGTCTAAAGGCATGTACGTATTCCTTCATAGTTGCGGTAGAGTGAAAGACCTAATACCATATTTTATAGAAGAGGGATTTGATGTCTTGCAACCTCTAGAGGTCAAAGCAGGTATGGATTTAGTAGAGCTTAAGGAAAAGTACGGAGATAAAATATCATTTATGGGTGGCATAGATGTTAGACTCATGAGCCTTGACGATCCTAGACCTATAGAAGAGGAGATAAAGAGGAAGATTAGTATAGCTAAAGAAGGGGGAGGCTATATATACCATTCTGACCATTCAGTACCCAAGAATGTTAGCTTTCAGAAGTATAAACGTGTCATAGAGCTAGTCCTTAAATACGGGAGTTACGACTAAAGTCAAGATTAAGAAATGTGAGAGCCTCATTATATTACTAGGGATTAAGTGTTCTTGTAATACTTCTAGCATCATACTAAGCGAATAAATAAGAAAATTAGAGATTAAAGAGCTTCTTCGGGTTTTCTAAGAATATAGCTTTAGCTATGTCCTCAGCTAACTCTTTAGAATAGAAGCCTCTGCGCACCATGAACCTTAAGGCTTCATATGTTATCTTACGTACTAAAGCTGACTTGCCATATATCCATTCCAATACATATGCATCGCTAAAGAAACCACATATCTTACTCATTGGTATTAACTGTAGTCTCTCAAGCAGGTGTCCCGCTATGCTCTCAGGATAGAAGCAATACCACCAATATCCTGTTAGGTAAACATTTGGATAGTTCTTAGCTATGATAGTTAATTCATGAGACTGGAATCTGTATGCAGAAATTAGATGAAAAGCAACATCATCATAGGCGCCGAAGAATCTACATAATTCTAATAAACCCTCTTGCTTAAAGGCAATTGCATAGTCTGGAGGTGAAGCTCCAGGTAGGTCACGTACGACGCCTAACATTATCTGCACTGGAAGCTTTAACTCTCTACATACGTCCAATATGATACTAAAAGCAATAGATCTCAGAATTCCTACATCTCTCTCGAAGAGCGGTCGTCCTCGATATAGCTTTTCATAAGATTCCTTACCTAAATTCTGATTAACAAGTGTGTAGACTTCAGGACTTTGAAATGCTATAGCCGCAGTAGCAGTTAAATCTCGTAATCTCTTAAAACACTTAAGGATACATTCATAGAACCCTTCAAGACTACTTGCCTCCTCGCCAGAGATTTTTTCTAGTTGGGTAATAGTCTCCTTGGATAGTCCTCCTACTAGCGGATCTAGTCTTAAAGAAGCTACATATAGTCTTCTATCAAAATCTAGTTTAGGTTCTTCAAGCGGATTAATGGTTAGGAAGATTCTTTCAACATTTAACTTATTTCTTAATAATTCACTAACCCAATCTTTGCTCTTAGCTCTGTCAATTATAAGTTCTTTAAGTCTTTCCCAGTTCTCAGGACTAGGATCTTCGTGGAATTCATATAGGTCAGAGAGTATCTGGCGAAGACACCAATATGTGGCAGTATTTCTGATATACTTAAAGTAAGGTAATAAGTCTTTAACCGGATCTTTGCTTTTCTCTCTGATCTCCTCCACAGGAACTCCTATGGATCTAAGTTCAGTAGCTATATAATGGTACAATAGTATCTGACTTGGATCCTTAGCCGTAGGCTCTTTGAAGTTTACATGGGTATGTACATCAATCAAAGGTATCGACTTTATAACATCAAGATCCATGCATTTCACCTCTCTAATACCATTAATTTCTAACTATAGTTTTTAAAAGTTAACAAAGAACGATCCAACTATCTGGAAAAGTGCCCTATCAAGTGTCTCATTTATTAACATTACACTAAATTCCTTCCAGGTAATGTCTTATGATAGTTCATCCTTTATCCTCGAGCTTTCTTGAACTATAAAGAGCTTAAGTCGATCTTCAGTATTTATTTCTCAAAGATTTAAGAAGTTTCACTTTTAAACTAGAAAGTATCACGAGATCTAAGCTCATTAATTAACATTATATGAAACATGAATATCATGAAATCCAATTACTGGATGTAAGACGCAACCATAGAAACTAATAAAGATGAAGGATATGAGCAAATATCAAGAGCGCCGAATCCTAGTGAACGAATAAGAGTAATGACTGAGCTTAATTAGTCTCATAAGGTAATAGTCATAGAACCCATCCTCGACTTTGACTTAAAGGAATTCACAAGGGCTTTAAGAAGGATAGAACCTAAAAGAGTCTATATAAGTTACGATAATTATAACAACAAGTTACCAGAACCTCAACTTGATAAAATCTTGAAATTCATAAACTTACTAAGGAAGTTCACTATAGTTCACACTTAAGACCTTACGCCCAGCCGGGTATGAGAGAGGTAAACGTAAGTGTAGCTAGGTGCGAATATCATTATAGCTATCTCTAATTAAGCCTAAATGTCTTAATTCAGATTTAAGTCCTAGACCATCATAGAGTATCTTGCTGTCACTTAGCATGGATTTTACAATAGGATCTCTAAGGTCATTGATGGACAATACTATGAGATCTAGATCTAGTCCTTTAGGTTTAAGTCTTCTTAGCTTTTCGATCAACTCTAACTTATCATTAATAAATGTAAGTATTACTGCCACATCGTAATCACTATATGGAACAAAGTCTCCTCTAGCCCTAGATCCGAATATTAGTATAGTTGATCTAGAAATCTTTCTTATTAATAGCTTAATATAGTTCTGGAAGAGTTCTTCTTTAGCTAACTGCCTTCTTGCTAGATATCTAAGAAGTCTGCTTCTTAACCCATTCGATGATGGAATATGCATATTTTAAACACCTTTCAGCTAATCCCTTATTGTATTTTAAAGGTTTCTTACCAGGATATCTAGACATGGTATAGTGAGGTGTTAGAGCATCAGCATAAGTATAAAGCTCTGGAGGAACTTCTAACCCTAACTCTTTAAGGGAGGTAAGAAGCTCTACTAAATCATGCGTAAAGGGATGTAGGCCGGTTAATGCCACTAGTAATGCCTTAAGATAAAGCTCAGCAGCTTGCTGGGAATCAAAACAAGAAAGCCAGTAATGTCCTTCCTTTAAGTGCCTTTCAGCATCTTTTAAGAAGACATCAGCTTTCTCTACCCATTCCTTAGGTAACGACAAGTTAATGCCCTCGTGAGTATAGAATTCTTAAAGACGTATAAATAGACGTCGATAAAACATTATTGAAACTACAAAGGAGACGAAATTTCCTTAGATCGCGAAGAACTTATTCGGGCTACCTTAGATTATCCTTATACGACTTGCAATACCCCATTTAACATCATTCTCACACTTAATCTCAGAGAAGATAAACGTAAACTCAATTAGCTTATCATCCCATATCATAACCGTTGTCTCCTGAGGAGATGCGAACTCATCACCTGAATAATAAATAACCAAAATTCTTGCTCCCCTACTTAAGAGAAGCTTTATTACCTGATCACAATCTGCATACTCTAACATTATGTTTCCATGATCATGCCTCCTTATCATCCACATAACAACTAAAGATTCGGCATAAGCCAATAGTTCATAATATGCTATATGTAGCTTATAATACATCGATTTTAAAACCTTAGCAAAAGGCGAGAAAACTTTCTTAATTATCCTAATCATCACTAGGGGGGATTCTATCACCTTAAATAACAGATATGCAAGCATAGTAACTTGAGTCAGCCAAGAGCGGGTATTAGGGTTCATTTACACCTATATATTTTTTATCATAGCTCCTAAAGGAGAGTAACTTTAATATTGATAATCATCGCAGATTATAGATACTTCCTTAAAGGGCCTCCTACTTAAAAACTCTCTATCCTTGTAATTTCTAAGCCTGATTATGATTAAGCTTTTTACTCTTTACTCCTATTAAATCGTGACACGGAGTTTTGGGGTGCAGATAATATATGATCTACAAATGGGGGAAGTATAAACTATATTGGGGAGATGGTCATCTTAATGTACACGGAAAGGATATCTGGTATCCTGAATTGACCTGGGAGAGGCTTGAGAGAATTTTTGAAGCAGCTAAGGCTCATCTAGACTTTCTTCCAATAGCTTATTATCCATTTATATGGTATGAGAAGAATGGCCTCATAATAGAGTCTTGTGGTCATAGAGATAAGTTTCTCGATGAGTGGGTGCTAATTCAAGAAGCTATAGCTAAGATGAATTCTCCAGGTACCTTTATAACATTTCTAGGGTACGAGTGGCACGGTAATAGAAGGAGATATGGAGATCATAACGTATACTATTTGAAGGATTATATGCCTTTAGATGCATCAGAGACCTTACCCGAGTTATACGATAATCTCAGAGAAAATGAAGGTATTGCTATCCCTCATCATACAGCATATCAAGTTGGGGAAAGAGGTAAAGATTGGAATTTTCATGATGATGATCTCTCTCCTTTTGTAGAAATATACTCTGCACATGGCTCTTCAGAGGGTTGTGATACACCCTTTACCTTAAATAAAAACATGGATATGGGTCCAAGAACATCTGGTGGAACAATTCTAGAAGGGTTAGAGAGAGGGTATAGGCTTGGAATAACAGCCTCAGGCGATAATCATCGGGACTTCGCTGGAGTATGGGGTAATGGCTTAATGGCCGTATATGCTGAGAATCTCACCAGAGAGTCTATTTGGGATGCATTTATGAAGAGGCGTATTTATGGCGTTACCGGTGATAGAATAAAGTTGAAATTCTCTATAAATGACTACATGATGGGAGAACTCATTAGATACCAAGGAGATCCAGTTGAAGTAAAAGCAGAGGTCATTGGTTGTCACATAATCGACAAGGTAGAAATTATAAAGAACGGTAAAGTAGTATATACTTACTGTCATCAAGGAAGATGGCAATTACCTACCTATAAGGATGTTATACGTGCTAAGATAAGAATAGAATGTGGTTGGGGTCCTCAAAGACGTTTCGGGATTAAAGCCCTCACGCCTAAGGTCTGGAGGATGTCTATAGAGGTAGTTGATGGTAAATTGATATCAATAGAGCCCTGCTTTACAGACTTTGGGCAGAAGATAATCTCCACTTCAAAGAATTCATGTGAGTGGATTTTCACTACCAAGCCTAAATCTATTCAGGGTATAATCTTTGAGGTGGAATCTCCTTTAAAAGGTGAGATCAATATCGAGATAGACCGTAAGGTTCATAAATTTGCACTAGAGAGCCTCTTAAAGCAGGGTAGGATCATAGCCCTTAAGGAGGAAGCTATGAAAATGATTTCACAGCAGTTTAACCTCTCTCCAGAGGATGTAGAAAATCCGGATGTTTATTGGCACCATGCTTGGAAAGTAAAGATTCATAGAGCTATTCCTCAAGAGGCATATCATGTGAAGATTAAATTCACGGATAGGAATCTAAGGGATGGAAGAAACTACTATTATCTTAGAGCGACCCAAGTAAACGGTCAGATGGCATGGTCATCACCAATCTGGATAGACAAATAGCTTATTTTCATTCTGATTAATTAAATGTTCTAAAATTTCCTTAACAGCCCATAGACCGAAAAACCCCGAATATTCAGGGTTTTTATCCAAGATTCCAATCTCTTTAAGTAATATTCTAATAATTCACTTATGATGGCTTGGATTTAAGTTGAAGGCACAGTTTAGTTAGTAACCCATTAGATAGGGTTGTACTTCAATGAAATTTACTGTTAGCCCCCGAGCTATTGGGCCTCCAGGCTTGCCATAACTTATCCAATCAGAGATTTCTATTACTCGCATGGAAAACCCGAGCGTAATAATTCACCTAAAGCACGATGCTTATTATTAAAGGGACCTAAATGATAGCTATAACAGTTAGCGAATATATGTTGAAAGCATTTACTATAAACTAGTTCTACATTCTTCAATTCTATAGAGATTGCATGTAATTGCTATACTAGTCTACCTCTAACTAAGTCCTGATAGTCCGTAGAGAACATCCTAATAGAGTAGAGTGCTCTAGGTGTTGAGTTTCTGATAGTCTGTATTGCGATATTAGGACACTTAGAACTTCGCTCATCCTCTATAAGGTTCTCCTTTTCCCTTTTCAAAAAACACCTCTAGGCTTTAATCTCTTCAATAAACCCTACAGTACAAGTGTACTCCTATTAGTTTGACATTAGAACTTCTTAATGTCTAAGTGAGTAATGAACTCGTTAATTTATTAATTTCCTATAAAATTAGACTGGCTTGTTCTTAGGTATATTAAAGTAAACTAGTAGTCCTAGTACTGAAGTTACCACCAGGTAAGTTAGTAAGATGACTAGGAGAGCGAGTTCTCCTAGTAGTGGTATTAGAATTATTGAAGCTATGATAGCTGAGGAGAAGATTCCAATGGTTACTATGATTTTGATTATAGCTAGCGCTCCGCGTGAAATAGATGCTTCACTCCACGCTGAGGGGCTTTCAGGCAACATGCGCACTGTTATTGAGGAAAAGAAAAGGGCCATGAGAGGAGAAGATATAAGTGTCATTAGAAATATTAGAATACCCAGTAGAGCGCTCCTATAGATATATGCAAGCATTATTCCAAGCGTTAATGATGAAAGAGTAGAAAATGGAACTACGGCTATAGCCTTGTAGAGAGCCAAATTCCTCCTTGAAATAGGCATATAATATAGTGCTTCAGCAGCTTTTCCCTCAACGTAATACAGTATATCCACAGCCGCTCCTGGTAGAGTTGACAACATTAATATAGACAATATTGTTATTACTCCACCGGCGAAGAAGTCACTATCAGGCCCGGACTTCATAATTAACGATGGCAAAAGCATAAAAAATGGGATAATGATGAAGTAAAGAATACTCGCTAAACGGCGTGGCTCTCTTCCCAGTAACATTAAGTCTTTAATAATAAGCTGTAATGGGACTGGCTTTACCTTGAACTTCAGCGTCTTTACTTCTACTTCCTCTCTTGCAGATACTCTAACTGATGCTATCGGAGCTAGCTCTATTAGCCCCATGACAACTTTTAGCCTCAAAGAAGCCCACCTTAAGGCTATTACCAAAATAATAACTGTTTCAATAGTTGATGTTAATAAAGCGATGTTACTCTTAAAGCTGAAAAGCATTCCGATAAATGGAATTAGCGATGCCCATAACACCACTTCAGTATTAATGCTTCTTACAATATACCCACTAATATAGTTCCAAGAGTAAAAGAAAGCAAAAGTCGCTAGCCAGCCCATAGTTGACAGAGCCCTCAGGAAAGCCCTCCTTTTCACCTTTCTAGCATAAGAGCCAAGTGCAATTCCCAGAGAATAACTGAATATTAGAATCAATAAGCCTACAACGATAAGAAGTATAGGAAGGGATAGCATTACAAGTCCTCGAGATGCAGCCACAAATCCTAGAATAGCACCTGGAATAAAAGCAAAAACAGGAGCTAGACCGCCCCAATAAAGAAGAAGAGTCCTAAAGTATGTCCTAAAAATAACTCGCTCCGTAAGCGGCAATGTGCTTAATAAGTCCATTACTTGCTCACTCATAAAAACCGATGTAAAGCTTGTTACTATAGTGATCGTCATAATAGCCTCAAAAAAGAGCATTACTGAAGAGGATATTACAAACATGAGATTTGAGTCAAGATCACCTGCTCTCAACAAAGGCAACGCACCCATGAAAATAGATGAAAACGACATTATTATTGCCATTAAACCATTTGACCATAGTATAGAAGGTTCTCTCCTACCAGCCTGAGACATTCTCCCTAAAGGAAGTCCCTGAGTACCATACCGCCTATACGACCTATACGCTATCTCCTTAGCTAAGATCCTTGCAAGCTTCTTTTCTAATTGCACATAATCACCAACTACTCATAAAGCGCCTTAATAATCCCTTCAATCTCAGAACTGTAGCCTGTTACCTGAAGAAAGACATCCTCAAGTTCTTTTACCCTAAAGATTTCCTTTAATTCATTAGGCTTACCCTCTGAAACTATCCTACCTTGATGTATTATAAGAACCCTATCAGCAATCGCCTCAGCTATCGGAAGAATATGTGTCGAAATTAACGCTCCAGCTCCACGCTTAACCAATTCCCTAATCCAAGTTTTCACAATCCTAGCAGATGAAGGATCAAGTCCCGAGAAAACTTCATCTAATACAAGAACTCTAGGCTCACGAAGCATTAGAGCAGCTAAAAGAACTTTTCTCTTAGTACCATGACTAAGTTCGCCTATAAGCTTACCCAAATGCTTCCCTAAACCAAGAAGATCTATAACTTTCTCGACCATATCAACATCTACTTTGACACCATATATAGACGATATGAACTCTAGATACTCGTTTATCTTAAGAGACTCATACACTATGAGATCTTCAGGCATATAACCTACCCTCCTCCGAGCCTCAATAGGATCCAATAAGACATTAATATCCTCAACAAAAACCCGTCCACTATCTGGCTTAACTAGTCCAAGCGTCATCTTAAAGAGAGTTGACTTACCACTACCATTAGGTCCCAATAGTACAGCTATTTCCCCATTATTCACACTAAAGCTAACTTCCTTAAGCACTATTAAATTACCAAACTGCTTCCAAACATCCTCGAAACGTATCACAGACCCCATAAACCCACCAAACCATTATAGCTCATATGAATTCCAAATACCTCAAATAGAATCATCCTCAAGCTGAAAATATCTTTAACTCTCAATCTAAAATACCTCGCTATCTTCAACGCTAATCTTAGCGAAGGCAAATACTTCCCCCTCTCTATAGCAATTATAGTCTAGACACCAACAGCCTTTATAAGCTCCTCCTGAGTAATATTATATCTAGCTCTAACTTCCCTAAGCCTCAGAATAATTATAAATGATACACATAGCTAAACAAACATAGCCCTATGCTAAACAACTTCACCGCACCTCTGAGCAATTCCATCATAGGCACATAGATCACAGTAGTAACAATAGCTATGAAGAAAACATTTACAATAAATCTTAAACCCTACTTCATGGCATTCACTGTAAGGGATTATTCAAAGAGTAAATAAAGTTTTACATCTACAACAAGTACACTCAATCGTCATTAGAGATATTAGATTACCACTTAATGCGATTCTCTATTCAAATATCGTATCACTGATTTCTCGATACTAATTTATAGATCCCATATTCTACAAGCAAGAGTGAAACAAAGAGCGAAGTTATGTACACAATCTTGAATATAGTGCTGTATAAGAATACCGTATAGGCCATAAGATGAATGGGCACACCCTCTCGGTGTAGCCGTAATGGAAGTAATGGTAATTGGCAGATATACGCTCCTATAAAGCCTCCAATAATATTGGCTAAGAAGCCTATGGAAAAGCCAATTAGTATATAGTCTAACGAGCTGGATTTCCCCTTCAAACGAGTATTTCTAAGCCACCAAGTTATCAAGAGTGGAATTAGAAAAGCTACTGATATTATTAGACGCTCGAGGAAATACGTGTGTAGAGCGATAGCTGACGCATTCATATCATCACCACAATATATGCAAAGAAGAACACAATTATTTAATCATAACTTTTAAGAGCGCTATATATCGACAAGGAGATAAAGCCCAGACTTTCTCATAATGCAAAGGAAGAGACAAAGATAATGAAAGCAATAAGAATATTTATCTTATCATAATCACTTAGAACATCCTTCTTATTACGACGTAGAGTCCTATAAACAATAACACTATAAGTGATAGAGCAAGACCAAAGCCCCTTCTAAACATAGTCAGCTGGAACTCTTCTCCTGAAGACTCAGATCTTAATACGTCTGAGCCTTTATAAACACCTATAGGACCTGAGCCCTACAGCTCACCAGTATCAGCCCAGAAGGAGGCTGAGAAACCATAAACACCATTAGGTAATGTCTCATTAAAGTATATCCAGACTCGCCATACAGGAGCTAACACACCGCTTCCCCTCTCACCATAATTCACCTCAGCTCTCACTTCATGAACCAGCTTATCTAAATCCCTTCCACATAGCTCATCTGGATGTGCTTCTTGAAGTAGTCCTCCATGCACTTCACAGCCATATTTATCGCTTCATCTTTAGTGAGAGCTATTTTACTGTTGGCTATCTTAGTAAACCTGAACTTATCCATGAAGCTTATGCGAGTCCATTTTCCCTCTCTTAACCTCTCTATATTAGGTAGGCATAAGCTAAAGAGGATAGGCGTCGTAGTGTTTTTGATAGAGAGTTGACAATACACATCTACACTTATCTCATTTACACAAACTTCGACGATTACATTACCCTCTCTAACTACTTGACGCCTTCTGAGAGATTGTAGTTTATTAACAGCCTCAACTATGGCGTCGTAGAAGGGAGCTGAGAGATTGAAGTATCTTTTATACCTCTTTATGAAAAGTGTTACTTGCCTCTTAAACCCTTCAACGGTATAGACATCATCATAGGATGTATTGGAAAGTAGAGGTAAAGGACCTTTACCTACGGAGATGTAGAGGTAGTAGAGCACTCTATCCATATACTCATCGTATATATTGATTTTGCTTCCTCTCTTCACATCTATAAAGGTGTTGGTCGATGTTCCATCTTGTATTAGAGAGCTCGTATCTATTCTGAAAAGCTTCTCTACAGCATCGAAAGCCTTATCCTTCCAGAGCTTAAAATCCGGTATTCCATAGGCTGAAAGAAGAGGTGTAATAGTAGCTCCTACTAATATAAATAATATTATTAGGTATCTTTACATGCACGATTATCACCTCTTACGGAAGCTTGAGTGTACCATCACCGTAAAGTACCATCTTTTACCGAATACTTGATCATCAGAAAGCTGTCCTATTATAGCTTCATGATCACAGACTCAGAGATTAGCTAATACCACATCCCTAGCAACAGCATATAGGTAGCTTGCAAAGTCTTGATCTATATCTACCTCTCCAGATGGCAAACTATATCTTAAGCCAAGGATGGAAGCAGCCTTTGCGGCCACTATAAGAGGGACTATACCAGTTAGAAATACTAATATTACGAGTATAATAGTATATACACGTATCATATCATTTCTACCTTAAATATAAATATTAAATAATATATGATTTATTTTCACTTTTATTTTTTACTATACCGCTTCAAAAAGCAAAAAAGCCCTGAATATTCAGAGTTTTTCATAAATCTCTTTCTCTATATTAGCGACTATGCTAAGTTCCTAGTTTCCTATAAGGCTCATATATCAGCACCCTAGATAATTTATCACGAAAAATAGCCATGAATAATAGAAGTATTAAGAGAAGCATACCTCTAGCACTTGCAGTATTAATTATAACTAGCACTATAATCATTATCACAATAGATAATCAATACCTGCATGAGTCTAAGAAAAAAGAAGGTGAGATCACGGAGGACCCTCTTTATCTAGACGTCATTAAATATGGAGCCAATTTAAAATTTAAGAAGATCCCAGCTCCTCTCCTAAAGATGAATAGCACCCACCCTAGGCTTTATCTCACTAAAGAGAAGATAACCAAATTACGCAAGTTGATAAAAGGTCTCTACTGGGAATTATGGATAAGGGAAAAAACTTGGGTAGATAAATGGTTAAACAAGTCACCACAAGATGTCTATTACCACGATCCTGAGGAAATGCTATGGCAACGAGCTATCGGAAACATGATACCTCATTTCGCCTTCTGTTACCTCATGACTCAGAATGAAATATACCTTAAGAAAGCTAAAGAATGGATCTTCTACGCCATCAACCTACCAAAATGGGGACCATACCCAGACCTAGCCAAAGCACACCTCTTATACGGAATCTCACTTGCATACGACTGGCTCTACCATGACCTCACCCTGAAAGAAAAAGCAATGATAAGGACAAGACTGGCTCATGAAGCCAGACTAATGTTCCTAGCATCAATTAAAACTAAGAAATACAAGACTATGTGGTGGCAT
Organism: uncultured Thermoprotei archaeon; assembly: GCA_964517845.1. Taxonomy (GTDB): domain Archaea; phylum Thermoproteota; class Thermoprotei; order QMSL01; family B3-G16; genus CAZFCQ01. The sequence continues at coordinate 32,012 of CAZFCQ010000018.1, forward strand.
GATGCATATCTACAAAACCATCTATGGGTCGATATGTGTAGCTTAGCCACCGCAGGCTTTGCCCTATATGGAGAAATCCCAGATGCAGAAATATGGATAAACCAAGCTCATTCAAAGTTTCTCAAAATATTAGACTCTCTAGGAACCGACGGTGCCTCACACGAAGGAGTTAGTTACTGGAGCTACGGAATGGAATATCTATTAAAGTACCTCGATCTAGCCAGAGAGTTACTCGAGTGCGATCTTTTCAACAATACATGGCTTAAAAAGACAGCCTACTACAGACTGTACATGAGCCTACCCAGGAGTATGTGGAAAAACTCAATGACCATAGTAAACATAGCAGATTGCCCAATGAGAGACTGGTACGGACCAGACTACATCCTGAGAAAATTAGCAGCCGAGTATAGGAATAGCTACGCACAATGGCTAGCATACGAGCTATCTAGAACAGGAATGGTCAACCCAGTATCTGGCTGGCTAAACCTAATATGGTATGACCCGTCAGTCCCAGCAACTCCCCCCTACAACCTATCAACCATGAAACATTTCGACGACCTAGACATAGTCGTAATACGCGACAGCTGGAAAGAGGAAAACATATTATTCGTCTTCAAATGTGGTCCCTTCATAGGACATAATGCCCTCAAGAAATTCAACTACGACCCAGGAGGAGGGCACGTACACCCTGACGTAAACCACTTCATACTCATTGCTTATGGCAAATGGCTAATAGTAGACGACGGATACCTCAGCAAGAAAACAAGTCAACACAACACAATAGTCTTCGAAATCAACGGAAAAGAAATAGGACAACTAGGCGAAGGAAGCATGTGGTTCAAAGGAAACGAAGTCATTAAAGATAAAAGAATAAGCGCCATAATCAGAGCAGAAAGTAATCCAATCTTCGACTACATAATCGGAGACGCCTACAACATATACCCAGACACCATCGGACTAAAAAAGTTCCTCCGCCATATCATATACCTCAAACCAGACACTTTCATAATAATCGACGAAATCCAAACCACCAAACCACTAACACCCAAATGGCTACTCCACTATAAAGGCACACTACAGAAAACAGAACAAAACACACTCACCCTAACCAACAACGACGTAAGCCTAAGAATATATATAATACAACCACACGAATTCGAATATAGAATCTACGAACAAACAGGTGAAAGAGAAGGCGGCAGAACCAAGAAACTAAACGTATTAGAAATCACACCAACACAAAAAACAGACAAGATCATATTCATAATAGTACTACATCCCGCTAAAATAAAAGAAAAACACCCAACCATCACCGAAATCCACGAAAACGGAAAACCAGGACTAATAATCCAATACAAAAACAGAACAAAAAAGCTACTATTTAACCTCACAAGAAAGAGAAAAAACGACAGAATCTTCAAACTAATCGGTATAAAAGAACCTATAAACACATACAACTTCACAAGAGAACTACCCTCACTAGAGCCTTCAAAGAACTAATAGATAGTACACCCACAAAGCTTAGCTCCCTACCAGATAAGCACTTAAGACTTTCACCATCCCATTGACTATGCATAAGTGGGTTTATATAATAGTGTGGGATATTTTCCTTTAGTGGGAAAATGAAGGCAATCATAAGAGTCGATAAGAAGGGACGCGTATTAATTCCAAAGAATATACGAGAAGTTATGGGAATAAGAGAGAAAACACTATTAAGAATTGAAGTAATCGACGGTAAGATCGTCTTAGAACCCTTAAGAGACATTGCAGATAGCTACTATGGAATTATTGATGTTAAAAAATGGCCTCAAGATCTTGATGAATTTCTAGTCAAGGCGATTCAGGAATGGTGGAAAAGAAGTACGTAGACGTTAACATCTTCGTCTATTGGCTAGCAAAACATCCTAAATACGGTGAAATAGCCAAAGAATGGATAAGAAAAATTGAACATGGAAGCCATGGCGAATACATAACTTCAGCACTAACACTCTACGAAATAGCAATAATATTAGCCAGTCTAACAGGAAGAACTCTCAAAGACAAAGAACTGATTAAAATAATCGTTAACGCAACAACCAGCCTAACAGGACTAGAAATAATCCCACTCGAAAGAAGAGACCACATCAAAGCTCTAGAATTAATGCAAAAATACAACCTAGACTACGAAGACTCCCTACACCTAGCCATAGCAACAAAGAAAAAAGCAATAAAAATAATATCAAACGATAAAGACTTCGACAAAACACCCCTCAAGAGAATCTTCTAAAGACAATCACCAAGACCAATACATATACTCCCACATCCTAAGGTATGAATTCTCCAACGAGAACCAAAATATCCCGCTAAAAGAGATAAACACGAAACAACTATTCCTAAGAGCTAGATATAATGTATGCAACTCCCTATATCATTATCCTCCATGAAATTAAAGCACATTTAAACTCAACATCTCCCTTTTATCAAACAGCATCAGTTCCCACCAGTTTTGCCTTACAAACATCATATCTTCAATAGAAAGACTAATATATGTAAACCACTATAGGTTGACATAGGATGACAAAATGATGCCCCTCACCACTAAACAAATAGCGTTATGGCGATTAAAAAGAAGCGGCTTAAGAATAAGTGAAATAGCCACTAGACTTGGAATATCAAGACAAGCCGTTCACAAAAGCCTACGAATCATAGAAGCAAAAATCTACAAAGCCCTAGTCTCCACAGCCACAGCCGCTAAAATAGAGATCAAAAACATAGACATAGAAAAAGGACTCCTCATAGGATGGAGCCCCTGGCTTAAAGTTGACGTATACATAATATTCTCAGCCAAAAACGGAATACAAATATGGTTCAAACATGAAGGAAACTGCAAAGAATGCCCCCTACGCAACGACTGCAAAAATTTATTATTAGAAGAAGCCAAGGAAAGAGGCATCACACTACCAAAAGAGAAGAATATAGAACCCTCCCAACTCGCTAAAATATTCTTTAAAAAACTTCTGGAGGCATAAAACATGAACGAAATCACTAGCTTTTGTAGAATCCCTCCTGGAGGACTTCCCCTAAACATCTCTTACTCAACAACACTATATAAATCAGATACGAAATACGACCCCTTAGTCAAATCCATAACCATAGCATCCGGAATAGGACTAATAGCATTAAACATTTTCATCATCTATGTAGCCCTAACCCAAATCCCCCACCCCCTCCTCGCTTCCTTCCTAATCGCCATGACTACCACATTAACAATAGGAATACTCCTAGGGACTTACCTATTCTCACCCCAAAGCTTCGAACTCTCCCTTAAAGGAGTAATCGTCAAAAGACATCTTAGAAGCTTCGAAATACCATACGAAGAAATAATTGAAGCTAGAAGAATAAAATGGACCTGGAAAGGAATCAGACTATGCGCTAGTGGAGGCTTATACGGCTTCTTCGGACTATTCTACCTCAAAGACATCGGAAAAGTCTGGCTATACGTAACAAACAGAGACAACACCATACTATTAAGAACCAAGAAAGGAGTACAGTATATGCTAAGCCCAGAAAACCCCGAAAACTTCCTAAAGAAACTAAACATACTAATGAGAAAAGCCAAAAAGTGAAATATATCGCCCTCTTTCTCATCACAATCCCTACGCCTACTCCCCTCAACACTATATCAACCACAGGCTAGCTAAGGCTCAGACAACATAAAACTACTAAAGAGGAATAATCACCGATCACCATAATAAGAGACCATTAATCTTAATCAGAGCTCAAGACATTTTCCAAGATTCATATTCTCTATGAGCTTCTTATAGCTACTTACAATAATCGTTCCACGAAGAACAGTCATCACATTAATAAACCTCGCATAGTCCCCACTTTAAGTTAAACTAATTCCAAAAAGCAAAGAGAAAGAAAATACCCTCGACATTAAACATATTCTCGTATCTTTCTAGCTTTATAGAGTCAATAGTTAGAGACCATCCATTCACTATTCAACGTAGTTCCTTTAAGTTTTTCATCGACCAAGACGATATAGTAGTATACTTAGAAGCCCATTATGACCAAAACTTTGATAAACTACCAGAAATCCTAACCAACATAGAAAACCATAAAGAAGAAATCAGAAAACTAATAGATAGACTAGAAGGAGAGGATAAGTAGCATGTGGAAACTCATACTAGCAATCCTAATCCATGATGCGTTCTTCAGAAACGATAAAAAACGAAAGAAGAAAGTCATCAAAATAAAACCCCTCAAAGGAGATGCTTATTACGAGACTAAAAAAGCAAAAGCAAGAGCATGACAAAGAACTAAAAGAAAAGTTCAGAAAATCGAAAAGAAGGATAAATAAGCATGATATTAGAATCAATCATATTAATGCTCAAGATAACACTACTAATCATCTCAAGACTAACTATTCTGAGCATTCCTAGGCATATTAGTAAAGTACACCTAGTCATAGATATTATAAGACCAAGTGGGAAACCGAAAAGCATTTCATTTATATTCCAGAAGATGCATGACGACCGTTAAGCGATATCGAGCCCCACCATCGTTAAGTTGAGTACCATAAAGCTTAATCCATTAGCATAAAGATGCTCACAACATGCCTAGGTGGCATACATGCCCTCACATGGTGAGGGATCAGTACAGCAAGGAATACTGCACCTACAGCGACTCCTCAATCACAGAGCGTACTCCTGAAAACTGCCCACTAAAGAAGACTAGACACTATAAAAGGGCTAGGGTTAGTTTAGTAGCTAGAAGGTAGAAAAACACCGAATATTCAGAGTTTACCTAAAGAGCCTAAGCCTACTACACCTCCTATTGGCTATGAGCTCTGATACAAGCCTTGATAGGGTAGCGATATTACTACGCAAGTCCTCTATATCTGCACGGAGCACTCTAATATCTGCTCTCAAGTGCTCAACTTCGTTGCTCAGTTCATCTACCCGCCTAGAAAATTGCTTTATAATTGTCAATACTAGTGATTCTGAGCTGGGTCTATATTTCACTTACCTATTACCACTTCATGCTGTCAAGTCCATTTAAGAAAATAAGTTTAGTGATATATGTCTACTCTAAGGATACTGAGAACTTATCTATCATTATCTCTTCTTTTATGAAGGTCTTATCTTTCTTCGGAAAAACCCTAAGAGAAGCAATAACTATGACAATAGCTATAACTGCTATACTTATTGCCATATCCACTCAAAGTAGTAGAAGTATGATTTGAAATAGGCTTTAATGTATATAAATATAATCTATGAGGCATCCGAGAAATGGTGCTTTAAAAAATAAAGGTAATGTTAAAGCTTATATGCTTGGGGAGAACCATCTGAACGTTGCTATACCGCTTATTATTAATATGCCTAGGGTTAATCCCGTTATCACCCCTATACATACTGGAACTATATACTCCTCGTAAATTCTCCTCCCTCCAATTCTGAGGAGCACATATTTAACGATCCATACTATTGGTGCAGTAAGGCTCCCTAGATGCCAAAGATAAAACTCATTAAGCCCTACTACAAAGCCAAATGGTTCTAGAGGCCACCAGGCATACCTCATCCTCATGAATGTAAGGACTAAGGCTAGAACAAAACCTGAAATTGCCTGCGGGTACCATGGTGGACTAGCAGGCCAATTATTATATGCCCCAGCATCACCGTCCCACATGTAATCCCACTCCTTACATACTGGTAAAGCCATCCACCCAAAGTAGTAAAGCTCGTATATAGTCAATGGTACGACTATGATAGTAGAAAGAACTGCTGTAATTAATACAACTTTAAGGGTCGTATTATTGTCTAATCCTGCCATTTTTCCCACAACGAATGCATCAAGAGCACCAGCTATAGGGGCTAGATGGGGACCAAAAGTATCTAAACCAGTAGCCCATCTATTCATATAGCTATTTAACCATAATTGCTCTGCTGTACAATAAGGTGCTGGCTGCATAGTCTCTCCCCAGATCCACTTAAAGAAAGCCCTACCTCTTAACCATGGGGCTACTGAAGAATATGCCCTAGCTTGAGCAGTTAAAGTTATCTGAATCCAGATGACTACAACAGCCCACGTAGCTACCCATGGTCTAACATTATTCATTGAGAATATCGCTACTAAACCTATGAAGCCAATGAGTATTAATAAGTACGCCCACCTATAAGATATTTCTCCCTCAGGAGCTTTTCCACTTACAGCAGATCTAATAGTATCAACGAAATAACGATAATGCAGGAATACGTAGAATACCACACAGCCTGCTGCCATCCCAACAAATACCGCCTGTACCTTTAAGGGATCGTATCTACGTATTAGATCAGCTTTACTCCATACATTTGCTGTAGTAATTCCACTATAATAACCAAAGTAGTAGAGGATCTGCGGTAGTAGCCACCATATAACCACAGAGACGAAAGTCATTGAGAATAATGTATCTAGGGGGGCTAGGAAGAGGAAAGCATAATGGGCAGGGCAAGTCTGTATGGTTAATGGACCTAAAATTATGGGCCTTAACGATGGATATGCTTCATGTACAAGGAAGCTACCAACAGCCCAACCTACAAAATACGGTGATGTTAGCCAGCCGTATAAGTCTGGGAACCCAGGGTAAGCAGTAAACACATAGTAAGGTATTAAGAAGAGCAGACCAAAGAACACTCCCACCATTAACGTATATCGTCTAGCTTTACTATTCTGCCCAGCTGCCAACTGACCTATAATCCAGCCTTGTGCGTGTGGGAAGGGCATTAGTTCAATATCAACCCACAAACGCCTATAAACACAAGCCCACCCTACAGAGAAGCTTA
>CAZFCQ010000019.1:0-34884 GCA_964517845.1 uncultured Thermoprotei archaeon
TCACAAATTTGCATCAGCGAAGGACGCAATCATCATTATATCAGTGTTTGCACCCTACATCATCCACTACATATATTTGATAAGCTCCTTTAATATATACCTTAAATGAAGACTTAAAGTAGCAAGTTTTCCTGATAATTACAGAAAAAGAGAAATTACTAATGCCTTCGCTTGTTTTCTTCAAAACTTAAATAGGACACGAAGGACTAGGATATGACTATGCATACTGTAAATTCGTCATCGACGTTCAGATATATACTACTTATCGCAATAATAGTTGCCTGTTCACTTCTTGGTGACTCTTTTCTGTACATAGCCCTTCCATTAGAATTTAAATCATTAGGACTCAATTTACCGTCTGTAGGAGTCCTCCTGAGTGTGAATAGGATAGTACGCTTCTTCTCAAATACATGGGCCGGCTATATTTATGGTAAATATAGCATTAGACTACCTTTAATCATGGCTATTTCTATAGGATCTATTATAACATTGAGTTATGGAATGATTTATGGATTTCTTCCTTTCCTTATTGCTAGGATAATATGGGGTATAGTTTGGTCATTCCTTAGATTGCCTGGATGCATACTCATTTCTGAGATCTCAAAAAGGAAACGAGGAAGAATCATGATGAGGGCGTCTATCACCCGTCTAGCTCGGGTGATGCCTGAGGGGACATACTACAAGACATTAAAAGCTAGGGTAGAAGCTGTTAATGGAGATACTAATGAGTTATTGTGGGATTTAGCTATCCACAGGTACACTCTTCAGAAAGTAATAGACGCTCTCTGGGAGCTGGATAGAATTCCAAAGAAGAGTTAAGTACACCAGCTATTCTACCCAATACTTAGAAGCTACGGTTTTAGAGCACACGTAGCTAGGAACATCTATTCAACAGCACTAGCCTTAGTGAAATCGGCTAAGGAAAATAATGGTTCTAAATCAGCTGTAAAGAAGATGACCGCTAGACTCGACTACCAAGATGCTAGGGTAGATATGGATAACCATGTTGTAAGAGTGGTTCTCAGAGATAGGTGATACACATTAAGATTAATACACAGGAGAGAGTATATCGAGAAGTTCAAAGGTTTGAAGTGGAGGGAAGTTCACCTAAAGTACAGTAGTGGTGTACTTTATGCTAGTATTGTGTTTGAAGTAAGATATAGACCATATACTCCTAGAGATGCAGTAGCACTTGATGTGAACCTTAGACATACTGTCGTATATGATGGATCTAGCGTTAATAGGTATAGGACAAGGTTTATTGATGCACTAAGCAAGAGAGCTAGAGCAGAGGAGATTCAAAAGAAGTACCCAAAGAGATGGAGGTATAGTGAGAGGGCTTTAAACAGGATAAGGTTTCTCCCCTAAGTACTCCTGCTGTGAAGGATGAAGTCCAACAGAGCGAGAGAACCAAGAATGAGGGGATGAAGAAAGTAATCAAAGCATTCAAATGTGATTAAAAAGTAACATCCAGACCCGAACCCTCGACTATACCTCTTTATCTACAAGAGCTTGTAGGAGAAGAAATAGAGTTTTTGGGAATAGCCTTAGGCATCGCAACATTAAGTGGTCTTCTAGCTTCAACGAGATTAATGAGTAAAATGTTGGTAAGCCCTTTAGCAGGTTTTCTATCAGATATTCTTGGACGTTACCGTGCTTCCTTATTCTCATTTTTTGGCATGATTTTAAGCATGACACTTCTCAGTTTAACGCACTCTATATTAGCAATATTGATAATATCATTAACTTTCATACTATCGAATTTCTTAGAGGTAGTACTTGCTACTGAAGTAGCCGATCTAGCAGCTTCTCAAGATAAAGCACGTGAACTCATAATTAGCCTTTATGTCAATTGGATGGATCTAGGACTAGCTATTGGCCCACTTATAGCCTACTTATTAAGGGTAAAAATTGAATTTCAGAAAATCTACTTAGGAGCTGCTCTCACATTACTATTGACCGCTATACTTCATTTATACACTATGAAAGAACGATAAAGGATAATTAAGCTCATGAAGTTAAGCTTCTAATATTATTTTCTTCAGTTAATTTAAATCGTTAGAAAACCTTTATCTTCCCCTTGATATTATCTCAGCCTTCTTTATAGCTTTATAAATGGTTACCTCAGATAAGCCCGTTATCTCAGATAGCTTATGTACATCTAAATCTATATCCAAGTTCATTCTTTTAATAGAGACTAAAAAAGCTAATAACGCTCTACTAGCTGGTCTCAGTCCTGTAAGATATGGTTGCATACTTTCCTTTAGACTCTCTCTTATCAAAGATAATCTTTCTCTATCATTTATTCCTCTAGTGGACAATATTATCTTCATAATTATACGTTTAGTTTGATCTGAATGATATCCTTTCAATTTTTTCTCCTCTCCTATATCGTGCACAATTCGTAATATACTAGAAAGTTCTACACTCTCTCCTAACTTTTTGACTCCCTCTAATAACTCCTTTATATCAAGCGTTATTCCCAATTCCCGAGAAGCTATAATCAGACTTGCGAGAGCTAGATGAAGCATACTCCTAGGCTTCTTCTTATATCTTACAGCTATTGAACAAGCTCTCCTTATCACCTTTAACTTTAGTTCTTCATTATTATCCCAAAGATTTATCCTATATAAAATGCTCCTTAATGAATTCACTCTTCTTATTGCACTCCTTCTCTTTAGTAATAAGCTCATTCGATTAAGTCCCTTATCTGGGAGAAATACGTTATATTTAATACCCACTTATAAACAAATAGGTATTTGTTATTTTAAATGGTGAATTAACAACTCATATAAAAACCTCTTACCCAATATCAATCTAAGGTGCTTCAATGAAAATTTGGCTTGATGCTCTCACAAGTAAACAGGCTTTAATTATGCATCATTTAGAAAAAGAATTCTTAAAGAGGAATCATGAAGTAGTTATAACTTGCCGTAACTATGACTATTTAGTCTCTCTTTTAAGATTAAAAGGATCTTCTCCTCTCATTTTTGGAAGATACGGTGAGACTTTAGAGGATAAAATTCGTGCCGGCTTAGAGAGGGAAATGTTCTTTGTCAATATATGGGAAAAAGAAGGAAAGCCCCACCTGCACATATCTTTAACATCTCCTGAAGCAGTTAGAGTAGCATTCAGGCTAAAGATTCCTATTATAGTATTAAGTGATTCTCCTCATTCTATATATGTTAATAAACTTACTATGCCTCTAGCCGACTTAATCATAATACCTAAATGTACTCCTAAAGAAGCCTACAGTTACGCTACAAATCCTGAAAAAATTGTACAGTTCGATGGCCTTTTTGAAGTAATGTGGATAAAGTCATCGCACCTATCCCCCACTAACTTAAAAGCTCTAAATATAAAACCTTATGAGTACATAGTAATCAGGCCTGAAGAGAAGAAGGCCTCTTACTACTTTGCCAAGTATGAGAAGCCCACTAGAGTAGACACATTGATAAAAGAGGTATTAGATAATACTAACGTAAAGATAGTTGCTTTTCCTAGATATCCAGATCAAAGAAAATTCTTGGCTAGTTTTCCCTCAGAACGAGTCATTATTCCTGATACTGCCGTAGACAGCTTACCCTTATTGAAATACGCAATAGCAGTTATAACCGGAGGTGAAACTATGGCTACAGAAGCCGCTCTTTTAGGAACTCCTGCAATATCCTTCTTTCCTAGGCGCCTTCATGTAATGGATTATCTAATAGAAAAAGGTTTCCCCTTCTTTCATATAACCGATATGAAGCACTTAGCAGACTTAGTTCTCAAAATAATCGATGCGCCCTTTAAATATCATATGGACGTAGAAGCTAAACTTAGATCGTTAGAAGATCCTACGACAATTATAACTAGAAGTGCTGAAGAACTTGTAACCTTTTAATGATTTTTCTAAATTGTAATATGAATGTAGGTAATCTTAAATAAGACTAAAGCCATACTTAAAAAGTGTGATAATACATGCCCTTTTCAAGTGCTTACATGTATGTAATAGCTGGTATAATAATTGAGGTAGTTAATGCTATATTAACATCATACATGGATGAGAATGATATGTGGGGTACTGCTATAACGTTAGCTTTAGGTGGATTTCTCTTCCCATTCTTCTTCGCTTTACCGTTAGTACTTCCTAACTTCATCTTTACCTGGCGGGAAATATTGATCCTTGCTCCATATAGTATAGGTAAGACTATCCTGTTAATAGCTTGGATATGGTCCCTTTACGCTTACTCTACGGGAGATGTACAGACGATTAGATTAAAAATACGCGCTATTAATTCCCTAATAGGTTTAGGCCTTGGAATTGGATTCATACCATTTGTCCTTTTCGACGTAGTAACCTTAGCAGTAGTATGCTCCCTCACCACAATTCTAGCAATAGTTGCTGTTAATAATATAAAGGGATATAGAAACAGAAAGAAGCTTTTAGGTATGATTGTAACAGCTTTACGCAAAGAAGGTATAGCCCGAATAGACGAACTTGTATTAAAACTTAAGTTACCCGATTATCTCATCCAAGATCTAATTTATGAATTATGCAATAAGGACATAGTCGATGTCATTGAATCACGAGGGCTTTACGTATATTTAAAGCCTCAAAAGCTCTAATAACATAACCCAATTAGCTTATTTTTAAAGTACTTAGGTTATAATTCATCAAGGAACAGTGACTATGAATAGTAGAGAATATTCCTGTATCAAAATAATCTCAAGGGGATTATGTTCTCTTTGTGGAGCATGCATCTCTATATGCCCCCATAATGCAATTGAATTATATGATGACATATATATTTCATATAATAAATGCAAAAATTGTGGTCTTTGCATTCAAGTTTGCCCCTCAACAATTATCCCTTCTTCTTTACAACTAACACCTATAGCCGCTTATAGTGCTAGATCCACCTCATCTACAATACTAAGGAATTCACAAGATGGAGGAGTCGTTACTTCTCTATTATCCGCAGCTTTAAACATGAATATCATAGACTGTGCATTAGTAACTAAAGCTAAAGAGAACGTAATACCTGTACCCACTCTTGCTACCTCTCTAGAAGAGATAATCAAAGCAGCTGGATCTAAATATGCTTACTCCCCTATTCTCTCATTAATTAAAGAAGTAAAAAGAAGCTGTAATTCTCTTGGTATTGTAGGTTTGCCCTGTCATATAAGGGCCTTAAATTTAATAAGAAAGCGTTTCCCTAGCCTTATAGAAAAACCGCGCATTATAATTAGCCTATTTTGTTTCGAGAACTTTCATCCAAAGATACTTAAAAGTATAATAAGAGATAAACTAGGCTTATCTTTATTTAACGTAAATAAACTAGCAATACGTAAAGGCTCTCTTATTGCATACACAAGAGAAGGGGTAAAACAAAGTATCTCCTTAAAATCGCTCTCTGATTATGTATTACCTGTATGTAAACTATGCCCTGAATTTGTATCTCCATTATCTGACATCTCTGTTGGAAGCATAGGATCCCCTCAAGGTTGGTCTACAGTCTTAGTATGGAGTCAGCGAGGAAAGGAACTTTTAGAGCATGCATTTAAAGCTCACTACATAAAAATAAAACCATTAAGTAAAAAAGCTCTCACATTAATTCACGAATTAGCTAAAATCAAACAAAAAAGAGCAGAAGAATATGCTAAACACATAGACCCCCAAAATAAGATAAAATAGAATTTCTAGTCATTTCAAAGATACTGAAGATTTCATCTTTGTCATGAATCTCTCTATGATGGATTTTCTTACTATCCATTCTCTATCTCTATTTCTCTTAATCTCTTCGCCTACTTCATGCATGAGAGCTTCCATTTCTCTTCTACTAAGGGTCCTATACCATATAATCTTCTTATCTTTCAGCAGCTTTGTAAGCATTGATACATTCCTACCTAAGTTATAAGCGTCCATTAGGGAATCATACGATGGCTCTCTGCATTCTCCTACGTAGTACGCCATAGCAAAAGGAGGAATCATGAAACCCATGGAAACTAATGTTGTCATCAACGTTGATATAGCTTGTACAGCCCCTTGATCGTTTCCTACTGCTATTATACCCGCTATCTTACCCTCAAGCCAACTCCTTCCCTCTATAACTATCATATTCTCCAATGCAGTTAGTCTATCTATGAAATTCTTCATTATTCCTGAAGGTGAAAACCAGTATATTGGAGTAGAGAAGATTATCCCATCGGCTTCTAATACTTTATCATATAACTTCCTCATATCGTCCTCTATAAGGCATGGATATCTGCATGCATCTTGTTGATCACAGAGACATCCCATACATGGCTTGATATCATACTCGATTAAGTTGATGATTTCAATCTCTGCACCTTCCTCTTCAGCCCCTTTAAGAGCAGTACGAAGTAACGTATAAGTAAGACCATAAGACCTTGAAGCCCCATTTATACCTAATATTTTAGTCATAGCTTCATCCCTCCTATAAGGACTTGAACTACTTTCGAACAAGGAGAGCAAGTGCCTATTGAAAGCAGTTTACTTCATTTACAAGCTTATATTAAAGTTTTATGACTAGCAGCTAAATAAAATAATAATGACAAAGTAAATTAGAAAAATTTCTTATAATCAATATTCTTCCTTTCACATAGCTCCTCGATAGTTACCGGCCTTCTTAATTTCACGGACTCATAGGCTGCCTCTGTAAGAGCAATCACATAAAGGGCTCCTATTGGAGGACTTCTATTCTCATCTTTTCCTAATATTGTATCTACGAAGTTAAATAATGGTCTCGAAGGCCTCATACTCACGGTATCTAATTGTTGCTCTCCTCTTCTTTCCTTACTTACAAATGTAACTCTGGGTGGTACTATTGTCAACCTACCCTTATTTCCCCAGAAAATTTCTATTTCCATCCATCCTGGATCGTCACCAGCTACTGTAAAATTCATTATAGCTCCATTGTTAAGCCTAGCTGTTAGTCCAGTATTTATATCAACTTCAGTATCATATTTATCAATTGTAGCATAAACTTCTAAAGGCTTTAAACTAGTAGTCCAAAATGCTACATCTATTAAATGACTTCCAGAATCTAAAAGCTCTCCTCCACCACCTAGCTTTAACGTCTGTCGCCAAGTCCCCCTAGTAGGTAGGTACCAGTCCTGACCTAGTATAAGTGAGATTACCTTTATATCTCCTAATCCACCTTTCGATATAAAATTTTTAGCTGCAATAAAAGTAGGTTGAAAATGCCTTTGATATGCTACTTCAAGTACCACCTTATTCCTCTTAGCTTCCTCAATTAACGTAACAGCATGCTCTAACTTACAGACCATGGGTTTTTCAACTAAGACATGTACTCCTCCTCTTATGAAATCTAGAACCTGTTGATAGTGGACTGTATGAGGAGTACATATAATAGCAGCATCAACCTTACCAATAATTTCTTTGTAATCACTAAGTATTTGAGAGGTCTCAAATCCCCACTTACTCTTTATCTTCATTGCATTTTCTTTCCTTATATCAATCAAGTAGGGAACCTCTATGTCATATCCTTCCTTCCTCAGTCTAACTACATCACGAGCATGTAGATTCGCTATTCCCCCACATCCTACTATACATACCCTCATTGTCATCCAGTATCTAGATTTAGGTTATTTTTGAAATTTAAGCATTAATTTATAGGGAACTACATAGCTATTACTCTCGTAGGATGAGATCGCCAGTATCTGAAAACAAATGATGAGCCTTAAGAGAACTGAGCCTCCTATAGCAAATCAATTTAGGGGTGCTTGCAGAGTCCCTTTCTGCTTATAAATGAATAGTGGGATAGTACGCCCCTCATAACCATGAAGATGAAGATCTTTAGGCGCTTTTAGGATAGAGGAACGACTAAATAAAGTATATTAGCACATTAACTTTAAAGATAAGCAAGGGGCATATTAATGAAGGAGGTTGATCGGAGGTACTTACTTTTCCCAACGACAGTAGTCTTTGCGACCTGTGTTGATCGTGAAGGAAAGCCTAATATAATAACCTTAGGATGGGTTATGAAAACTTCTAAGTGGCCACCTATGGTAGCCATAAGTGTTGCACCTACGAGATATTCTCATAAGTTAATTGAAGATAGTGGCGAGTTCGTCCTCGCCATCCCAACTAAAGAGATAGTGGATAAGGTGCATAAATGTGGTAGAGTAAGTGGACGTAATATAGATAAATTTAAGACTTTCGGACTAACTCCACTTCCTGCTAAGAAGGTTAAAGCTCCCCTTATAAAGGAGTGTGTCGCTAATATGGAGTGCAAAGTAGTAGCTAAGATGAGTACAGGGGATCACACACTTTTCATAGGAGAAGTACTCGTAACTCATGTTAATGAGGAGTACTTTGACTCTGAGAGAAGATGCTTAAACCTAGATAAGGCTAAAACAATAGTCTCTCATGGTAATGAATACAGAGAAGTTGGAAGGGCAATAGCATACAAACTCAATGGGGACATAAAGATAGTTCAGTAACTACCTCCTTGATTATTCTATATAAGAAACTTTTTACTTCTCTAGCGACTATGTTAAGTTACCTTAAATGAATACTACATTACTATGAGATTATCAAGAAGTAAAAATGAACAGTAATGTAATTAGTTATTGATAAGCAATCAACTTAAATCAATTCCTGAGTATTATAAAGTACTTAGGAACAGCAATATGCCAGAGGTCGAATACCTAAGAGAAAGAGCTGAAGAATTCTACGATAATGCTAAGTATAATATATCTAGAGGCTTCTATAATTTAGCGGCTTTCTGCATAGAGCAATTCATGCAGCTATATCTAAAATACTTACTTGCAAAATCGATAGGCTATTATCCACGAACTCATTCACTTTCAGAACTTTTCAAAGATGCTGGAAGACTATGTAAGGAACTACTTAGCTTTTATGAAAAGAGAGCTCTAGAGATAAGTTCAATTGAGGATGCTTATATAAGCTCAAGATACCTACCAAGAAAATTTGATAAACAGGTAATAGAGGCAATGTATAAGCTAGCAGAAGAATTCAAGGAGGTTATCAAGAAATGCCTTCAGCAGTAGACTACTTCATTAATCGACTTAGAGCTAGAAGCAAATACTTTAAGAACTATGTCAAGTACTGTAAAAAGATAAAAGCTGAAGTAGAAAAGACATTAGGCCCTATTAGGGTCATAATCTTCGGTTCGCTTGCAAGAGGCACTCATAATCCTGCCTTAAGCGATATAGACTTATTAATAATAACTAGTAAACAACTAACCCCCCTAGAGAGAGCTGCCATTATAAATGAAATTAAGAACAAAATTTTAAGAGATCCTATCTCTCCCTTTGAAATACACATAACCACTCAAGAGGAATACGAAAAATGGTACAAAAAATTCATAGATAAGTACATAGAGATATAGACAATCTCGCTCTTTCATCATGTAATAACTCTAAGTTCCCTATATTTATGAAGGACACAGTTAGCTATATCGCTAACTAAGGAGAGGACTTATTCTTTCATTAAAGCTTTTAAAGAAAGCTAGGGAAATTACTTCCCCTTGGATTAAGGGGACTATCATGTTGGTACTATTCGAATCAATAGTCTTAGGGATACTCATAGGCATAATAGCTGCCATTCTAGGCATAGGAGGTGGAGTATTTCTAGTGCCTATGCTTCACATGATCCTAGGGCTTGATATGCATAAAGCTGTAGGAACAAGTCTTTTTGTGATATTCTTTTTATCATCATCTGCTGCGCTATCTTACTTTAGAAAGAGGCTTATATTATGGAAATTAGCATTAATTTTTGAGTGCGGAAGTACTATAGGCGCATTTATGGGTGCACATACCTCAGACATACTACCTTCCTACTGGCTTAAGATATTCTTCTCTTTAGTACTCTTTTATACTGCTTTTAGAATGTGGCGAGGTGCTAGGAGTAAACCTAAGCTCAGAGAATCTCAAGAGCATAATAGAACAAGCAACACACCATCCTATAATTTCGAGAATCTCTCTTATGTAATGACTTTAATTGGTTTGGGTTTTGTAGCAGGATTTCTTAGTGGACTATTAGGAATTGGCGGTGGTGTAGTAAAGGTGCCAATAATGAAACTAATACTAAGCATACCCATGCATAATGCTATAGCTACATCTGCTTTTATGATTGTTTTAACGTCTCTAGTTGGATCTTCATCTCACTTCATTATGGGTAATGTAAACTACCTAATTGGTTTAACTCTAGTCCCCTCTGTTATGTTAGGTTCTCATATCGGAACTAGAATAGCTGTTAAATTAAGGAGTAGCACCATCTCACGTCTGTTTGCAGTACTTCTAGCATTTGTGGCATTACGGATGATATTATCTACTTAATATAAGTTAACGAAACCTGAAGAAGTCTTCATAGAATATGTTTATCCTATTTAATCCTCCTCTTATTTTAGTTCATTTCGGTTAAGAATATCTGAGGAGAAGTTTATGATGAGGGTACCTAAGTGGAAAGTATTTGAAGTTGAGTTTAAAAGTCAATATGACTATAAGGATCCTTTACGAGATGTAACATTGAACCTTATTCTTAAGTCACCTAGCGGTAGAGAAGTTACTATTGAAGCTTTTTGGGATGGAGGATCAGTATGGCGAACGAGATTTATGCCTAATGAGATCGGTATTTGGGAGTATAGGACTGTTTGTTCTAACACTCAAGATGACGGGCTTCATGATAAGAAAGGACATTTTGAATGCATTCCCTATGAGGGTAACAACCCTTTATATGTGCATGGGCCTTTAGTACTGTCAAATAATCGCAGATATTTAATGCATCTAGATGGAACTCCCTTCTTCTGGCTCGCCGATACTGCATGGAATGGCATAATTAGAGCTACTGTTGATGAGTGGAAAGAATATCTACAATTTAGAAAAGAACAAGGCTTTACAGTCATTCAGTTTGTAATGACACACTGGCGTGGAGGACCCTGCGATATTAAGGGAGAAAGAGCTTATGAAGGAAGAGATAAAATCGAAAAATTAAATGTGGACTTCTTTAAACGAATTGATCCTAAATTTGCTATGATAAATAAATATGGCCTAGTTGCAGCTCCTGTACTACTTTGGGCATTTCCAGATGATATAAGTCCAGGATCTAATCTTACTAACGAGGAAGCTCTCTTATTAGCACGTTATCTGATAGCTAGATATGGAGCTTATATAGTAGTGTGGATACTGGCTGGAGATGGTGATTACAGAGGGAAGAAGGCAGAAAGGTGGAAATGGATAGGTAAGAAGCTATTTCTTGGTAGGAATAAGCAACTAGTAACGATACATCCTATGGGTAAGCACTGGATTTTACATGAATTCATTAATGAAGAATGGTATAATATAGTTGGCTACCAAAGTGGACACGGAGTTAGCGAAGAAGACCTAGAGTGGCTTTGTCTTGGACCCCCAAGTAAGGACTGGCGTTTAAAACCACCTAGGCCTATAATTAACTTGGAACCTAACTATGAAGCTCATTTAGCATATCGAATATATAAACCTATAACAGCATATATGGTTCGCCGAGCTGCTTATTGGAGCCTGCTAGTAGCACCTCCAGCTGGAGTATCTTATGGGACTAATGGGATATGGTATTGGGCCAGGAAACCTGAGGAGCCTATAAATCATCCTAGAGCTGGTACGGCCATACCTTGGAGAGAGGCTCTAAAGCTTCCTGGAGCGAAACAAATGAGTATACTCAAGAAAATATTTCTAAGTATACCTTGGTGGGAACTGCTCCCTGATCCTAAATTTTTAATCGAACAACCAGGCATGAAGGACATAAGACTCTTTATAGGAGCCGCGCGAAGTGAGAATAGAAGATTAGCTATCATATACACGCCTAAAGAGCAAGATCTTAAATTAAATTTAAGTCAACTAAAATTACCTCTCAAAGTAATATGGATAAACCCACGTACAGGAGAGAAGATTGAAGGAGGGATTCTCTCTGCTAAATTTGCAGTTTTAAAACCTCCAGGACAAGGAGACTGGATATTGTTATTAAGAACTACCCAATGATGTGTACCTAAAGATCTTAGTATCGTTATGAGGAACTTTCTTCCATTAATAGTACAGACTTCCCAGTTTACTCCATTAAATAGTTGATAATTACTTCTCATATTCGAGGGTGAACTTGCTATTATTAAGGACGACGAATAATTCCTCAAAAGAGCTTAACTTTATTTCATCAGCTCTATGACATGCTACCCAATGTCCTTTTTTCATTTCCACTAAGGAAGGTTTCTCTTTAGTACATTCCACAGAGGAGAAGATACATCGTGTATGAAAAGGACATCCACTTGGAGGGTTTAAAGGACTAGGAGGCTCTCCTTTTAGTAGAATTCTTGCTTTTTTACTTCTTATATCTGGATTCGGAATCGGAATTGATGATAGTAAAGATGCAGTATAAGGATGCATTGGCTTCATAAATATCTCATCAGCATCTGCTAACTCCACTATTCTTCCTAAGTACATCACCGCTATCCTATCGCTCATATGTCTTACAACAAGTAAGTTATGAGAAATAAAAAGGTATGTTAAGTCAAGATCTCTTTGTAACTCATTAAGTAGATTTAGAATTTGGGCCTGAACAGAGACGTCTAATGAGGAAGTAGGCTCATCTAACACTATGAATTCAGGATTAGCGATTATAGCACGGGCTATGGCTACCCTCTGTTGTTGCCCACCTGAAAGCTCATGAGGATACCTATTGAGATGTTCACTACTTAAGCCAACTTTCTCTAAGGTTTCGATTACTATCTCTAAAGCCTTATTTCCCTTAGCTATTTTATGAATCCTAAGTGGTCTCATCAGGATCTCTCTTATAGTCATTCTTGGATTAAGCGAGGAGAAAGGATCTTGAAATACTATATTCATGTATTTCCTTAATGTTCTTAGTTGACGACGATTTACTTTAAGCAAGTCTATTCCCTTAAAAATAATCCTTCCCGAGGTAGGCTCTATCAATCTAAGTATACAACGACCTAAGGTTGTCTTTCCGCATCCCGATTCGCCTACAAGTCCTAAAGTTTCACCTTTTTTTATCTCAAAGGAGACGTCATCAACAGCACGAATGTACCTAACTTTTCCAAATAATGAAAAGCCGATAGGAAAGTATTTCTTTAAGTTCTTTATGATGAGTAATCTTTCGGAGTCTTCTAATTGTAAAGATGACATGCAACCCACCTATCATTTCCTACATATACCTGAGGAGGAGGTAGCTTAGAGCATACTGGCATTGCATATTTACAACGAGGGTGAAACTTGCAACCTGGTGGAGGATTAATTGGACTTGATAAACTTCCAGGTATGGTTTCTAACATACTCTTTCTCTTTAACTTTAATGGAAGTGCATTAAGTAATCCCCTAGTATAAGGGTGCATTGGTTCTCTAAATAAGTCCTCTACATTACCTAACTCAACTAAGTTACCAAGATACATAACACCTACTCTGTCTCCTACTTCAGCAACAACTCCAAAGTCATGTGTTATTAATAATATCGCTGATCCTAATTCATCCTTTAATTCTATTATCAACTTTAAGATTTGAGCCTGTATAGTTACATCAAGAGCTGTAGTTGGTTCATCTGCTATCAATAAAGAAGGCTTACAGGAAATCATCATAGCAATCATAGAACGTTGTCTCATACCTCCGCTTAATTGATGAGGATAAGCATTAACTCTTATCTCAGGATCAGGTATCCTAACTCTTCTAAGTAAATTAATTACAATCTTACGTATCTTATTACTAGATAACTTTTCATGTACTTCTAGTGGTTCTCCTACTTGAAATCCTATTGTAAATACTGGATTTAAAGACGTTAACGGGTTTTGGAATATCATGGCAATTCTCTTCCCTCTTATTTCGCGCATCTCCTCTTCATTTAACTTTAATAGATCTTTACCTTCAAAGATTATCTTACCATCTACAATCTTTCCAGGAGGTCTTACTAGTCTCATTATAGAAAGTGCGGTTACACTTTTACCACATCCAGTTTCTCCTACTAGACAGAATATCTCTCCCCTTTTAATATCAAAGGTAACTCCATCAACAGCTTTAACTACTCCTTCTTCAGTAAAGAAATAAGTTTTCAAGTTTTCAACCTTGAGTAATTCTCTTACCATTAGTATCACCTTATATTTTAAGCCTAGGATCTAATATGTCTCTAAGCCCATCTCCAAGGAGATTAAAACCGAGAACTGTTATCATTATAGCAAGCCCTGGGAATGTTGAAATCCATGGTGCTATCCTTAAGTAATCCCTTCCCTCTGAGAGTATAGCTCCCCAATCTGGTGTTGGTGGTTGTGCCCCTAGTCCTAGGAAACTTAAAGCGGTCGTTGATAAGATAGCTGATGGAAGAGTTAATGTTGCTAAAACAATTATTGATGGTACTATATTGGGTATTATATAGCGTAAGATTATGCTAAAATCACTTTCACCAATGGCTACCGCCGCCTCTATAAATTCTCTCGATCTTAAGGATTGTACCTTAGCTCTTGTTATCCTAGTAAATGGCGCCCAACTTACAATCGCTACTGCAACTACAACGTTTATTAATCCTGGTCCTAAAATAGTAACAACTCCTAATGCTAGCACAAGTGGAGGTAAGGCCCATATTGTATCTGTTAGCGTGGTAATTAACCTATCTACTATCCCTCCATAATATCCAGCTAATAGTCCTAAGGTAACGCCTATACCAGCTTCTATAACTACTACTAGGACTCCTACACTTAATGCTATTTGAGCTCCATATATAACTCTACTGAATATACATCTCCCTAAGAAATCTGTACCAAATGGATATTCTAGAGAAGGAGGCTCAAGTCTTCTATTTAAATTCACTTCTGCATAATGGTGAGGAGCTATCCATGGCGCGAATATAGCTATTAAAGTTATTATCAGTATTATCACTAGCCCTGAAAATGCAGCCTTATTTTGATATAACTTGTATGCAGATTGACTAATCCTTTGAGTATCGAAGACTTTACTCACCTTCTCCTCCTCCAATACGTATACGCGGATCTAAAACAGCTGAAACTATATCGCCTATTATGTTTGAAATCACAGTCAGAACTCCTATGATCAAGATTATGCCTTGGACTACTGGATAATCCTGTACAATTATAGACCTATATAATAATCTTCCCATGCCTGGCCAAGCAAATACAGTTTCTATGACAACAGAACCACCTATCAACCAAGGAAGATCTAAGAAGAACATAACAACTACCGGTATTAGTGAATTCCTTAGTGCATGCCTAAATATAACAAGACGTTCAGGAAGTCCCTTAGCCCATGCTGTTCTTATATAATCCTCACTTAAAACTTCAAGCATTTCCGATCTTACTAGCCTTGCTATCATTGCTATAGGGCGTAGTGCAAGTGTTATAACAGGTAAGATCAATGACTCAGGACCACTATATCCAGAGATAGGAAGTAAACCTAAGTAAAGACCAAAAAGTAACATTAACATTAAACCTAACCAGTAATTAGGTAATGACATAAAGAAAGCAACCATCGACATGAGGGCAAAATCTAATTTACTTCCTCTACTAAGCGAAGCTATAATCCCTGTAGGTACTCCTATTAAATAAGAAATCAAAAGAGAAGTGAGTGTAAGCTCGATAGTATAAGGTAAACGCGATAATATTAGATATGAGACCTTCTGCTTAGTAACTATTGATACTCCAAAATCTCCTTGAAGCAAACGTACTAACCAATAAAAATACTGAATGTAAAGAGGCTTATCAAGCCCCCAAATACGTCTTAACTCTTCAACCCTACTAGGATCTACCCTTTCACCAGCTATTAACTTGATAGGATCCCCTGGAATAGAGTGCATTATAAGAAAAAGAAGAAGGGAAACAAGTAAGATAGTTGGTATCCCTAAGAGTGCTTTCTTGACTATATACTTGATTAACGAGTTATACATTTTCATTCACCCTGAAAGCTCTACATCATTAAGGAATAGCTCACCGTACATAGGGTGTACTATTAATCCTTTAACCTCCTTCCTTGCAGCAATATAAGACTTAGTAACGAAGAGTGGCACCACAGCACAGTCATCTAATATTTTAGTTTGAATACGTGAATACACTTCAGTTCTCTCTGTCATATCCATTATTGTACGAGCTTCTTCGAGTAATTCATCAACTTCTGGATCGCTCCATGTATAGTTCTCAACGCTATGAAATATGTAGAATAATATGTCTGGATCACTCCATACATATGCTCTTAATGCAAGATCGAAGTCCCAGTTTCTAGTCTTATCTCTGATGTATCTATACTCAAACTCTTGTAACTCTACCTTAATGCCTATTTTAGATAATTGGGCTTGTATAAGTGGAGCTACTTTTCTTAATACTGGGCGATCTACTGGCACTAATAACGTTACTGTAAATGGCTTACCATCCTTATCAAGGATTCCATCCCCATCGGTATCCTTCCATCCTAAGCTCTCAAGTATCTTTGATGCCTTTTGTGGATTATAACTATACACTTTTTCATAGTATTTTTCTAAAGTCTCATTATAGCATATTTGAGTTGGTGAGAGGAGACTGAAGTAAGGTACTGCAGTATCTTCTAATGCCTTAACTAGCTCTGAGCGATTAATAGCCAATGATATTGCTTTCCTTACATTTACATCATTAAGGGGAGCTCTTTTACAGTTTATCATTATATAATCAATTCCAGGAGTTAAGGTATAGTACAGCTTTATATCTGGGTTCTTTTCAAGACGTTTTATAGCCTCAGTAGGAACTCCAATAACTATATGTACCTTACCTGCTTCTAGCTCGCTTATTCTAGTCAAATCTTCAGGAATAAATCTAACTACAAGCTTCTTGATCTTAGGTGGCCCATGATTCTTGACGAAGGGTAGGTTAGTTTTATAATTATCATTACGCTCAAATTCTATATGAGATCCTTGTACCCACTTTACTACCTTAAAGGGTCCACTACCCACAGCTTTTAATCCAAAAGCCTCATCACCGATTTTCTCTGCCGTTTTTACATCAACTGGTGCACCATAAATAGTTGTTAATACAGCCCATAAGTAAGCAGGAGGTTCCTTGCAAACAAGGGTTATTGTATAATCGTTTACAACTACGATATCCTCGACTACTGCATAGTCCTCAGCATATATGCTTAATCTTCGATAGCGCTCTATAGAACGCTTGATTATATCTGCAGTTATCGGATTGCCTGAAGAGAATTTGACTCCTTCTGGAAGATAAAACGTTAGATTCTTACCTGAAACTTCATATCGAACAGCTAAGTCAGGCACTATAGTCTTACAATCCATATCGAACCTAACAAGGGGTTGAAATATCGCATCATGAACTATATTCTCCCATGAAACCTGCTGTATGTCTGTACTTTCTATTTCCTCAGGAACAGCTATTATGAGAGTTTGCTCTTTTTCTCCTTTTCCAAAGAAGAAGTAATATGTTGCAGCAACGGCTATCACTATTACGATAAGTGCAGTAATTAGTACTTTCTTCGTCCCGGTTTCATTAACCTCACCTGCCTAACTTTAGAAAAGTCACTCTTTATAAATTTTTTGTTTTTACATATGAAAAATAATATGACATGACTAATCTAATCAAAATTAAATGAACCATAGTACTTTGTCATAAGAAATTCTAGGTCTCAAACCTCTTGAATCATTTTCTTTACTCGCTTAATATAATACATGTAATTCTGGAATGATACATCCGCCGGAACACAGTGGTCTACACTTACTATGTAACCTTTTTCTTCGAGTAATGGTTTTATTCTCTCGATTTCCCTATCTACAGCTTTATTACCTAATATAAGTGCCCGTTTGTCTACATTTCCTATTAGCAATAGCTTTCTACCGTATTCTTCTCTAAGTTTTACTGCATTAACCCCCGCTGCAACCTCAAGAGGATATAAACAATTAACCCCTCCCTCTATGAAGAGATCTGTTATAGGAATGTGGTTCCCATCAGTATCTACCATTATTATATCCACACCCTTACTCCGAATAAAGCTAGTAACTTTCTTATAATTAGGGAGCATGAACTCCTCAAAAAGCTTAGGCGAAATAAGTGGACCACTTCTATAACACATATCCTCCCATATAGTAACATAATCGGGCTTAATGTTATTCAGTACTTTCTCTAGTATCTTTAGTAGAAACTCTGCCCAGAAATCCATTATGTCAGCTACTAAATCAGGTTCACGATAGAAAGCAACTAACAATCTATTCAAACCCATTAAGTTTCTTGCATAACCGAAGAAACCTGTTAAAGACAAGTAAACGACTCTATCAGTAGTCGAGTAATATTCAAAAAGCTCTCTACTCCATGTTAACGGTAATCTTCTTACATCATCCGGATTAAACCTCTCTTTAATTACTTCCCAATCTTTTTTATTCTTGACTGGGAAGTCTATAAAGAGAGGCATTGAAGTTGAGGTCTTAAGCCTTTTCATCGTAATGCCACTCCAATCTATGAAGATCTCGTATCTTTCATTTTCTTCCAAAGTCCTTCTTATGAACCTAGGTATGGGACCTAAATCAATAGGAATAGCTTCCTTTTTATCAAAATTAAAATAGTCGTTCACACTCACGCCTATAGGTAGGCCTTCTGCTCGCCACCTGTTGATAGTTTCACTCCAATAACCAAGCCACTCATAAAATGGTGCTCTGTCCGCATCTCTATAATGCATCCAAGCTTGAAAACGCTCTCTATCATTCATAGTTATCTCTCCTAAATAGATATAAAATTGCTAGGATGATTTATTTTACTCTAAAGCAAATCATGTCAGTTTTTCTCATTATAATTCGGTACTCATTAAAGTGATATTTTCAAAATATTCTATGAGTACCTACATAGAGCTATATCAAGAGAAGTACGGCTAAGTGAGATTTTCATCACTTGGCGCATATATTTGAAGTCCGTAAGATAATTGCCATCAGTTCTCTTTTGATACCGTCTATAGAATATATAGAAGATAAAACCTGTACTGAAGAGGTGTATTATACATAGGGAATATTTAAAGAAAGTGCTTGCCTTAATTCTCAAGTGCAGAATTTAGCCTTAAACTTCAGGGATAATAAAAGGATCAAAAAGAGACGTATAATGAATAGAGAGTGGGTTAAAGAAGCTCTCGGAAATACTAGAGTTTTTATTAGAATAAATAAATGGGAAAGAGAGAAGAGGCTTAAAAATGTAAAATTAACGAGAGAAAATCCTAAGGAAATTATAAAACTCTACATGAATATGGCCTGTTATTTCATGATTCTTATTCCTTTTCAATTCGTTATCCTATCGTGTTTTATATTAATCATTCGCAGTAATATGTTGAATACTAAACTGCTACTTATACTTTCAATAATATTGGCTATATTGTCCTCGATAATCTTACCAGGGGTCATAGGTAAACTCTTCAAAGAAGGAATAGCTTAATTTAACAAATTCTTAAATCAAATAAAGTTCTATGATTAGAGAAACATTGCTCCTAGGAGCGTTAGCTTCCTGAAAGCACCTCTTGATAATAACCACAGTCGATATATCAAATATTAGAATGATGCTATCTTGTACTTTAAAGTATCATTGAATAAGTTTCTCCTCCTAGCTTAATGAAAGTTTTTATCTTAAATACCTAAAAATTTATTAAGGAGAGATTCTATAGGAAAGGGAGGTCGTTACTTCCACGTTCACTATTTAACCATTCATAGCGCTTACATCAAGGTTACTTTTAACACTCATAAAGGTGATCTATGTCATGAAAGTATGTATACTTAGTACATATTACCCTGCTAAATGTGGTATAGCTGAATATGCTAGTGAGTTAGCTCAAAGTTTGCAAAGTAGAGGAGTTGAAGTCCATGTTATAGCAGTAGATCAAGGCATAGAGAAGCTTACTTATCCTAATATAGTAAGCTTTGTCATAAGACGAGATGAGATAAAGGATTACTTAGAAGCAGCTGAACATATTAACGATATGGACATTGATGTATTAATTATTCAACATGAGTATGGGATCTTTGGTGGTGAGTGTGGTAGCTATTTAATAGATCTCATGAAAAGGGTAAGAGTGCCTATAATAACAACGCTTCATACAGTAGTTCCTCCTCCTAACGATTATATGAGAAGTATCACGGAACGAATACTAAGGCTTAGCGCCCTTATAACTATAATGAGTCGTAGTTCCCTCAGAATATTAAGAAAGTATTACAATGCATATGAAGGAGATAAGATATATATTGTACCTCACGGTGTGAAGACCATTTATGTAGGTAGACGGGATGAAATCCGGAAAGAACTCGGAATTAATAATAATTTTGTAATGTTAACTATAGGCTTATTAGGTCCTAATAAAGGAGTAAAGTTTGCTATTAGTGCCTTACCTAAGATAGCTAAGCATGTAGATAATGTTTTATATTTAGTAGTAGGTGAAACTCATCCTAAGCTAAGAATGATGCGTGGAGATATTCATCGTGAAAAACTAATGAAGCTATCCTACAAGCTAAATGTAGAAGAAAGGGTAATCTTTATAAATAAGTTCTTGACGAAAGAAGATTATGTCAAATATATAATCGCTAGTGATGTGGTTGTTTTGCCATACATAGATGAAATGCAAGTTTCTAGTGGCACCTTATCATACGCATTAAGCTATGGAAAGGCTATAGTAGCTACACCATTTATATATGCTAGGGAAATGCTCTCGAATGGACGAGGCATATTGTGTAAGTTCAAAGATCCCAATTCTATAGCAGAAGCCATAATCAAACTTGCTAAAAATCCAAAACTTAAGGCTCAAATTGAGTATAATGCTCTTAAATATGGGTTAAGGCTCAGATGGGACGTTGTCTCTGATCAACTATTAAAGTTGCTAGCTAACTTAACACTCGAAAATGAATACGTGGGGGAGGGGAGCTATGTTACCCCCACTTACGCTAAAGTATCTTAAGGAGTTCACCGATGATACAGGACTATTACAGCATGCTAAGTATTTCGTACCAGATAGAAAAGAAGGCTATTCCACAGACGATAATGCTCGGGCACTTGTAGTAGTGTCTAAGTACTATAATATGCATCCTATAGAAAGCATAACTCGATTAGCTAGAACTTACTTAAGCTTCCTCTATTACATGCATAGAAGCGATGGACTCTTTTATAATAAACTAAGCTACGATAGACAACATAGGTGGGATATAAGCGACGAAAGCTATGGTAGAGCGATATGGGGTTGCGCTTCCTTGTATTCCTCTAAAATGCCTGATAAGTTAAGATTACCAGCAAGAGAGCTCATTAATAGTTCTCTCAATGCTGTAAACAACTTACAAGCTCCTAGAGGTATGGCATTTACAATCATGGGCCTCTATGAATTCTTCTTCACTACCAAAGAGGAAAGAATTCTTGAGATAATCAAAAGATTGGCATGGAAACTTGTAGAGTTATATGATAACATATCCGATAAGTCCTGGAAATGGTTTGAAAATATACTCACTTATGAAAACGCAAGACTACCTCAGGCATTATTCTTAGCATACGACATAATAAAAGAAAGACGTTTCCTAGAGGTAGCTACGGAGACATTTGAATTCCTTTGTAAGGTAACTATAATCAAAGGAATATTCTGGCCTATAGGTAATAGAGGCTGGTACATACGCAATGGACCTAGATCGCTCTATGACCAACAACCTGTAGAAGCTGGATCTATGGTTGAAGCTGCAATAACAGGATTTAAAGTTACAGGTAGACAGGAATATATAGAAATAGCCCGAATTGCTATGGAGTGGTACCTAGGTAGAAATTCTATTAGAGTGAAATTGTACGATGAAGAAAGCGGTGGATGTTATGATGGTATAACTCCTCATGGCCTAAATTATAATCAAGGTGCTGAATCTGCGTTAAGCTTCTTACTAGCTAGACTTAAGTTCGAGGAAGTACCATTGAAAATACGCCAAATTCTCACAAAACCCACTATATACTAAAATGATATCTATCCATGATAAGAAGACTTTTCGATATATTATTAATGAATACGTCATACTTCTTTAAAAATCAAGACAATCTACATTATCAATAACAATTGATTAACCTTTTTAATGATCTACTTCACAGCTACATATACAATATTACCGTAAACTAAATTATGAGGTAATCATAATGTTTAACACTTTAGCTTATAGAAGTCATGATGAAATAGTATTCGGCAGAGCAAAGAGTATCCTCAGATATGGGTTCGATCTCACAATTGGAAACAATGAAGTCGTACCAGAAGTCAAGTACTGGCCTTATAGAGAGCATGAAAAGGAAGATAGAGTAGTAAGAGAATACGTATCCTTAACTAAGGAAATTCTGGATAGGGCAGTTAACTTAGGGATTTCATCTCTTCAATTAGATACTGAGCTAAGTTTTTTCATAACCCTTAAACCAAAATTAGCCGAGGAAATAATCAATAAACAGAAGAATATCCTTGAAAGGTACTATAAGAACTACGGCATAAAACTTGCCCTAAGGGTAACCCCTGCTGATGTAAGAAGACTCAGAGGTATTGAATTCGACGAAGCCTTCAATATCATGATGGAAACCTTTGAAATAGTATGTAAAGCAGGAGCTGATGTAGTATCCATAGAATCTATAGGCGGTAAAGAAGTATTCGATTATGCTCTAGTAAGAGGAGATATCGAAGGCATAGTATTCTCTCTAGGCATCTTAGCCCCTATTGACATGAATAAGTTATGGAGAGAGATAACTAGCATAGCTAGGAGAAATAACGTCATACCTGGTAGTGATACAGCATGTGGCTTTGCTAATACAGCAATGATTCTTGCAGGAGGAAAAGTCAAAAGATGTCTCTCTCACGTCTTAGCTGCAATAATTAGAGCAATGAGCACCCCTAGAACTCTAATAGCTTATGAAAACGGCGCCTTAGGTCCTGGAAAAGACTGTGCCTATGAAAATGTAATAATTAAGGCTATAACTGGCTATCCCATATCCATGGAAGGAAAGACTAGTGCTATGGCTCATAGTAGCTTAGTAGGTAATATCGCTGCAGCAACTTGCGATCTTTGGTCTAATGAACAAGTAGAGAATATACAACTCTTTAGTGGTTCAGCACCCCAAGTTGCATTAGAGATATTATATTATGATACTAAGCTAATGAATACTGCTCTTAAGACCGGAAGAGAGAGGATATTAAGAGATCTTTTCATAGCCTCTGATAAGTTCAGCGATCCTCAGGCCTTCATCCTATCTCCTGATATAGCATGGTCTATAGCTAAATCTATTATAGTTCATAAAGAGCCATATAAGAGAACTATAGAGGCTGGACTTAAAGCCTTAAATTCTATAAAGGATGCTTATGAGCGTAAAAAGCTTAAACTTGACCCTCCTGAACTAAGGTATCTAAATATGCTAATTAAAGGACTCATGAAGATTCCTAATGAAGAAGATGAACTCATAAACAAGGTAATCAACATATATAGAGCTAAAGTGAAAGGGTTTGTACCTTCACACTATGATCTCTAAATCTTAAGTTCACTTCTTTTACAGCCTGCTCCCTACAGATATTCTCTTTACACTATCAGTTAAGAAGGCCCCTCCTCTGAGAGAATTGTAAGTAAAACTCCAAATAATATTAAGGGAACTACCAGTAGGTGCTCTATCTTCGGTAATTGACCTAAAATAACGTAAGCTAGTACTGAAGCACCTATTGGTTCTAAGAAAGCTATTGAGGTTACTGTTGAGCTTCTATAGTATTTAAGTAAGTAATTCATTACTGTATGTCCTCCTATCATGGGTATTAACGCTAATGCCATGAACCATAACCAAGAAGTTAATGGATAGCTAAGAATGTTATCATTTGCTAAATAACTATAGAATAACACTGTGATAGAGCCGAAAAGGTATGTTGGAATCGTATAGCTATAGATATCAAGCACTTTCCTAGCAATGCTTCCTACATAAAAGTATATGGCTGCCAAAAGAGAAGCAATGAAACTTTCTAAGACCCCAATAGGATCTAGGATCTTAAGGATTATTGAGTCATGAAAATAAATTAATATACCAATGAATCCTAATGTAAGTCCAAAGATCTTTACTTTTTTAATCTTCTCCTTCAACAATAAATGCTCAATTAATAATGCATGTATAGGATATGCTACTACAATCGTTGTACTTATCGCTACTGGTACTCTAAAAAGCGAATCCATCCATAATACAAAATGGATTCCTAAAGTCATTCCTGAGATTATAAATAAAATGAGATGACGAACATTACCTAGCTTAATTTTAACTTTAAAAAATTCAGAAAATAAGAATAACATAAATGTTGATATTAATAATCTCCAAAAAGCACAAGCTATCGCTGACGCTCCTGATAATAATACCAATATCGATGATGATGATATGCTAAAGGTAGCTATGATAAAGAGGAAGAGATGGAATAGCGATGACGACATGGTTTAATCGCCTTTCCCTTAATTATGTAATCTAGCAGCTTTTAATGATATCCTATCAACTATTAAGCTTGCTAGATTACCTTCTTCGAAGTTTAGGAGCAATTATCAGAGGTACGTAAAAAGTGGTATTCAGAAAAGTCGGGATTTTTAACCTTTAATCTTAACTTTAGTAGAAACCCTAGGCTCAGGGAGGCCTACGGTAATTTCGTGTTCTCCTTTCTTGAATAGTTGTACTATAAATTCTACTTCTCGCTCTTCACCAGGTGATAAGTCTATACGATGTACTTCTATATCCTTTCCATCTACTAGTAATCTTACTGGGACTAGATCGGAGATCAAGCCTATATTCTTAACCTTAACTTTTACTCTAAGAGGTTCCCCTGGTTTTATCTCTCTCTTGTCCGCTGTTATATTACATTCAAGTTTACTTCTAATGGGTTCCTTTATGTATATTTCTCCTCTAAGTCTTATATCCTCTGAAGAACTCCCTATCATAATTTCGAATACCCCTGGCTCTACTTCCCTCCTCATTTCTGAATTAAACATCGCTAAATCATCTGGAGTTAGGATAAAGGTTACTGTGCTTTTCTCACCAGGCTTAAGTGAAATTCTCTTGAATCCTCTTAATTCTTTAAATGGTCTAGCAATACTTGCTATTACATCACGTATATAAAGTTGGACTACTTCATCTCCCTCTCTATCACCTATATTTTCTATATCTACGTTGACTCTGATATTCCATGTTTTATCATCTACTTCAATTTTAAGATTGGTATACTTGAATTTAGTATAACTAAGTCCATGACCGAAGGGGAATAATGGGATAGCAGGCATATTGACATAATCATATATTCTCCCTGATGGTTTGTAATTGTAGTATAATGGTAATTGTCCTTCATGAAGAGGCCATGTAAAGGGCAATCTTCCCCCTGGATTATATTCTCCAAAAAGTACTTCAGCTATAGCCCTTCCTCCTTCTTGACCAGGATACCATGCCTGAATTAATGCAGGAACCTTGTATATCCATTCACCTACTACAGCACTTCCAGTCATAAGCACTACGATAACTCGATTATTAACTTTAAGCACTTCTTCTATTAATCTTTCTTGAGGTCGCGGGAGCCTAAGAATAGCTCTATCTCTTCCCTCTCCTTCCTCTATACCAACAAATATCACGGCAACTTCCGCTTCCTTTGCAATTTCAACGGCCTTACGAATATTTTCAGTTACATCTCCAAAGTCCCAGCTGAGTCTTAGTGAAGCATAACCACTAATCTTATGATATTCCATCTTAAGGCTGTATTCCTTTCCCGCTTCAAGCATTACTTTTACAGTCTTTGGAGAGGGTAAGATTTCTTCCCATGTATCAACTAATAACTTACCATCAAGCCATAATCTAGCCCCTCCTCCACTTGTTATCAAGCATAATTCATATGTTCCAGTCTCTGGTGGTACTATCTTACCAGTCCATCGAACAGAGAATCCATCCTTGGGAAGTTTAGGATGAGGTGAGCCATAACCCCAATCAAATCTCATTCTCCAATCAATTCTAGTAATAACTGGTTCTCCTGCTAAGTCAGGATTATCAAAATATTCAGCTTTCAATCCATATTGACCTGGTTCGCCATCAGGAGGCCTTAAATATCTAGAGGAAATGGGTAAATGTATATCAATGTCAGCTGGACAACCTTTAGCGTGATAAACCTTAATATTCATACTGGATACTTTTTCTTTAATTCCCTCTAATGGCGACACTGTCCTCTTAGGAATACCACTATAGCCTCCTAGCCTTAATTCATCTGAAAGCGGTCCTATTATAGCTATTGATTTGATCTTCTCTCTATTAAGAGGTAATAGGTTTCCTTCATTCTTTAATAGGACTATAGCCTCTCTAGCAGCTTGAAGCGCTAACCTAACGTGCTCCTCACATCCACATATTTTATCTGCCTTCTCTGGATCAACAAAAGGATTATCAAAAAGTCCAATTAAGAATTTAGCTCTTAAAACTCTACGAACAGCTTCATTCAATACCTCCTCAGGAATCATTCCTTCTTTAATAGCTTTGATGAGTGGATCTCCATAGATATAGACCTCCGGGAACTCTACTTCGAGGCCAGCTTCAAGAGCAAGTTTCGCAGCCTCTTCTAACTTATCAGTAACGTGGTGCTTATAGAGAATCCCGCTTACAGAATTGTAATCGGATACCACAAAGCCTTCAAATCCCCATTCCCATCTTAGAACTTCAGTAAGAAGCCATTTATTACAGGAACATGGAATCCCATCAAGGGAATTATACGCAGCCATAACTGAAAGTGCTCCTGCTTTGATAGCCGCTTTAAATCCAGGGAAATATATCTCCCTAAGAATCCGCTCAGAAAAGTGAATTTCATTACTATCTCTTCCACCATCGCCTACAAAGTTTGCTACAAAATGCTTAGGAGTGGCTATTATCCCTTCTTCTCTGAAGGCCTTACAGTACACAGTCGCCATTACTGACGTTAGATAAGGGTCTTCACCAAAACTTTCTTCTGTGCGCCCTGCCCTCACGTCCCTTACTATATTAACCACAGGCGAAAGGCACTGATGTATCCCTCTCGCTCTAGTCTCCTTAGCTATAGCCTTAGCAACCTTATAAACTAACTCTGAATCCCATGTTGCAGCTAAAGCTATAGCTTGAGGGAAAGAGGTAGAGAACTTAGCCATACAACCATGAAGGCACTCATCATGAATTATAACAGGTATCCCTAATCGTGTATCTTCTATAGCTTGAATTTGAAGCTCATTGGCCCTAGTAGCTCCCTCCTTAGGAGCTAATCCTCTAGTAACATGAGTTAAGTTACCTACATTACATATTTTAGTGCAAAATCTTGAAGATCTTAATTGAGCTACTTTCTCTTCTAAAGTCATTCTAGAAAGTAGATCTTCGACTCTTTTATCAATCGGAAGCTTCGGATCTTCATAAGGATCCATAATTCCATTTTTATTAAAATCTATCCAGTCCTTATGGTATATTTCTCTCTTTCTAACATTTGACGGCAGATAGTAGGAAGTTTGAGTCTCAGAGGGAGTCATTACGTCACCATTTACTACTAATCCTCCCATTAAGGTATTAAGGTTTGCTTATTCGATCCCATGAATGCAATATTATTTCTTAAAATGTCCCCTAGGAGAAGGAATCTTAATGGATAAGAGTTTAAAGTCTGTAAGATAATGTACAACATAGCTCACGAAAAAAGCTTACTAGTAAAATCGGATATTTCAGCTCCTTATGTTTCTGAGAAAGAGGACTATTAAATGGGCAACCTCTAACTTCCCATTATAGTCCTACTATCCTCTCTCCTCTTAAAATAACCAGAATCATAGTAACTGTTGCTATTAGAGCTATAGCTATTCCAAGATCCCTTTCATAAAGCCCAGTAGAGACTTTTATCCCCTCAGAAAAGCTGTATTTAATACGTATGCGCCCCTCAGATTCAGCTTTAATCATTAGCAGAATGAATTCTTCTCCCCTGTTGACCCAATAATTAATGTTAGTTGAACTTCTTCTACATAGGTCTCAAGAAAATCGAGCAGAAACATGATCCAGATCAGTAGAAGAAGTTTTGCTCCCAATAGAAAGTCCTCTTTTAATCCTAATAGCCATAGAGAAAAGAAGCTTACTTCCTAAGTATAAGCTTAACTCCTTAAATAATGTGAATAAGATTCAAATGCGCTCTAGATACCTCCTTTGTGTATTACTAGTTAACCCTATATAAGAATACTAACCTATCCTCTAGGTTAAACTTCTAGATTATAAGTTAACATATCTACTAAGCTAGCTTTAATAGAGTCGTATTTAAAATAGTACATAGGAGTTGAACCATGGATATAGTGTTAAGAGTTCGTAAAAAAGGCATACTAATATTGCCCAAGGCTCTCCGAACGAGAGTTGGCATAGAGGAGAATAGTGAAGTCCTAGTAGAGGTAAAGGGCGATGCTATAATATTAAGACCTTTAAAGCCAAAAGTGGTAGACGTAGATACAGATACAATAAAGAAAATCGTCGAGGAAGAGAAAAGAGAATGGGAGGAGAGACTAGATGAGCTTACAACCCAAATTAGTACTTGATACAAGCGCACTCATTGAGTACATAGTCCTATCCTCTCCCTACAGGCAGTTATTAGAAGAGATATTCAAAGAAGCAGTTAAAGGACAGAGAGAGCTATTCATCAACAGCATTACACTATCTGAAGTGCTCTATATTGCGATGAGAATATACCGCGCTGCAAATCTGGAGGATCCTAATAGCGAAGCTAAGAAATTCATCATGTGGCTAGTATCAAGGGCTAACATCGTAAATATAGACAAAGATATTGCCCTATATGCAGGAGAACTCAAGAAAAAACTTAAGATAGCCTTACCAGATTGCTTCGTAATAGCTACTGCCAGAAAAATACATGGATCAGCTTTATTTAAGAAAGCCGAAAAGGAAATGCTACCAATACTTAATAAGCTTAAAAAGCTGAACGTCTTATTCCTCGAGGAGCTACTTAAGAAATAACGAATATAGTACCATGAAAGATATTGACCTCTCTAAGATTTTAACCCCATAATTAAACTATAGCTAATTGAGCTATAGAAGCCCAAGGCTAATGATTATCATAATAGACACTTCATAATTAGGTACTTGTTATTATGAAGTAGTACTCTTACAGCATCAATTTAGTGGTATGAACAAGAATTATGAAGATAACTGAGAAGTTTAATCAATCTATTTAATGCATAGAACATTTGTGGAAAATCGAAATATATACCCATGTGGCGACTAAGATGCATCTGGATACCCTTAAAGAGTGCATATTGAACATGTAAAGAAGCTTATCAATGAATACCTTGGTCTAGCTTTTAATGTAGCCTTAGATGAGAATATCATATCAAGTTATATAGGCACTCCCGCTAACTTAGTCCTCATCCAATATGATAAAGTCGTCGTAGTCATCTTATCAAAAATCTTCGGCAAATAATGCCTCAATTGATATACTAACTCTCAATCCTAAACTCATAGGAAGAGGCTACGGCAAATTGCTTCTAAGTAAATGCCTAGAGGACTTGAAAAATTACGGAGTAGAGAATATTCATTTCACAGTTCCAGTAAGCGCTATCGAAGCTATCAGTCTATATCTTAAAACGGTTTCAAAATACACAGAATATATTATAATAAATTGATAACTACGTTAGAGAGGCCGAAGTCCCAAAACAAGAAATGAAGATATAAATAATATGGTAGTTAAGCATACAGTAGATATCCCAAGTAGTCTACTAGAGTCAAATGTTATAGACGAAGATCATGTAAAAATAGAATTCTGTCCATACATATTGGACAAGGTCTCATAGGCTTAGTTTCTGTCTGTAAGATAGCTAGAGAAGTAGAACTCATCGGAGAACTCGCTGAAGAAACCTATAAGATATCAGTCTTCTCATTAATACCAGAATTCAAAGATAAAGCATCAGCAATACTCTCTTATACATTAGTGAAGACTATAAAAAGTGATCTTTTTAAACTAATAAGCTTCACTTGCAAAGTAAAGAAAAAAGCATTATGGGTCAGAACAGCACTTGATAGAATAGGATTTAAGCCCATAGCTATGTCAATGAACTTAAAACCTAATCATACTACCTAACGTAAGTCATTAACCAGGTTAAGGACATAAAATGAGTAACTGACTACTAGGACTTCTCCAAAAATAAATATTACATTCAACTAATTGAAGTATCCTTAGATTACGCTTCTAAAAATCACCTCCTTAGTACTCTTCGTTCAACAGACTTCCTGAAAGTAAGCGAAGTATTATATCATAGACTATTTATGCTAGTCGAACGTACTCTATTCCATGCAAGACATCATTAAAGTGTATTACACCTTAGATGAATATTTCTCAATACAGGAGTTGATGGATCTAGCAAGCGATCTAAGCCGATTCCACAGAATCCAGGGAACTCAAGAACTAGAGAAAGCTGGGGAATACATTGCATCTATTCTTGAGAATGAAAATTACTTAGAAACTGAGATTAGATGGTATGATTATAGAAAAGTACAAGAGTCCTTTGGGTCCATAATAGGGTGGCAGGTAGAGGACGGAGAGTTAAGACTAATCAAACCTCATGAAGAACTCCTTCATAGCTTTAAAGATTCCAAAACCCTTATTGTAGCTCATAGCCCAGGAGGAGAAGTAGAAGCAGAAGTTATTTACATAGGCAACGGTAATGACCCCTCAAATTACGAGAGAATAGATATCGAAGGTAAGATCATACTAACATACGGGGATGCCTATCTCATATACAAACAGGCCACAGCTAAAGGAGCCTCAGGTATATTAGTATACAGGGAAAGCGGACCTTATGATGCAGTACCCTATATGGGACTATTGCTCACCCAACAAGAAGCTAAGGAAGCCAAAGTACCCATCTTAGCCATCTCAAGAAAGAACGCTAAGAGGTTAATTAGTATGATTGAAAACGGCATAGTACCAGTAGTTAGAATAAATATCAAAGCACGATATAGAAAACAAGCCAAAATACCCGTAGTCAGCACCAAGATAGGCAAAGGAGAAGACGAGCTCCATTTATGCGCACATTATTGCCATCCAGCCAGAACAGTCAACGATAACGTAAGCGGGGCAGCATCCCTCATAGAACTAGCCTTAGCTCTAGCAAGAGCTATAAAAAGCCGACAGCTCTCAATTCCTGACAAACATACTATAAGATTCCTCTGGTTCCCTGAATACACAGGATCATTAGCCTACCTTTCCGAGAATAAACACAAGATTATATTATGCGTTAACCTAGATATGATAGGCGAAAAGCAGGAATTAACAGCCTCTACATTAGGTTTCGTTAGACCACCTCCAAGATACTTCCATCCATATGAAGGGATATTTTACCTTACATTAAAACGTGCATTAATGAGAAACGAAACCGTTGCGTCATCAAGAAATTCTTTAAGCTATAGATTTGATGCAATACCTTACGAGTCTGGAAGCGACCATGACATATATCTCCAGTTCGGCATACCTTCAATAATGATTAACCAATGGCCTGACAAGTTCTACCATACAGATCAAGATACCATAGATAAGTTTGATCCCCAGCTAGCCAAGATTGTAGCACTGTCAGTAGGCACTGCCGCTTATACACTCTCAAAACAAGGATTTGAAAACGAAATAAAAATGCTTCTTAAAGCATACCTCTACGAGTACATAGGACAAGAACTATCATTAACACACGAAGAAGTCTACCAGCGTAGACATAATTACCTAATGAAGGCCGTAGGGAGTAAAATTCTAGATTTCATACGTAATAAAACAACCGAAATACTGACAAAACAAGAGAAATACAAGAATCGAAGGCCATCCCAAAATGAAGAAAAATATGCATACCAAGGACCAAAAGGAGTAATAACAAGGAGAATCCTCATCAGAAGCCTTGATTTGAAAACATACCACGAATTATCACGCCTAATTAGAAGAGAGAAGTTCCTAAGAACTCTAATTACAAGCCTAATCCCATTATACATGCATGAACCAATAAGCATCCAACAACTAAAACAGATGATAGAAGAAGACTACGGAATAAAGTTAGACATAAAACCGTTAATCAAAATCGTGAATATACTTACTAAAGCAGGACTAATCAAAAGACTCCACTAGAGTCTGAGAATAACCTTAATGTAACTCACATAGCATATTTTCGTTTACATGAATAATCATGAATGCTTACAACTAAGAAATTTAGAGACTCACTGAAACCAGAGCTTTTTTACTTACTAACATTATTGCACCTCCTTGAGGAAAGCATGACAACTACAAGCGTAAGGAAAGCATATGTCCCATAAAGTTTTAATGAGCTATAAATATTATCGAAACCCATCTAGCTGTAGTAGAATGAGGGTTCCTACCTACGTAAAGTGGTCTCATATTACCATCAGCCTTGAGATATAAGACATAAACTCTAGGAGTCTCCCTTAAATCCAAGATATCAGCTAAATTGAGATCCCTATAAGTACAGAGATAGGCTCTTATGAGGCCAATAGCTCTTTACATATATCACGATCATGGTATAAGTCCGTATAATGTGAAGCTATAGGTGATGAGTGTGGCTAAGAGGAAGAGTACAAGAACAAGTTCATTCGGAGTTTCGAGTAGAGAATCTCATGACTCTTCCTTCTTTTATTCTAGAAAGTTGTATAAAGACATGAAGTTGCCAAAACCTAAACCTAAGGATCTAGTAGAGAATCCCGTGCCCTCGGAGTTCTTGGATAAAGTAGTGCTCGGTAATGCACGAGAGGCCCTCAAGAAACTACCCGATAACTGTATACACTTAATGGTCACTTCTCCCCCTTATAATGTTGGCAAAGAATATGATGAAGATCTCTCTCTTGGCGAATATCTAGATTTCATAGAAGAGGTCATGAGAGAAATTTACAGAGTTCTTGTTTGGGGAGGTAGGATATGTTTTAATATGGCCGACTTAGGTAGAAGACCCTATGTGCCATTACATGCTTACTTAATAGAAAGATTTGAGAAAATAGGCTTCTTGATGAGGGGGATCATAATCTGGTATAAGGGAGACCAAGTTGCTGGTAGTAACTGTGCCTGGGGATCTTTTCAGTCAGCTAGTAATCCTGTGCTCAGAGATGTTCACGAGTACATAATAGTAGCATCGAAAGGTAGCTTTAGAAGGGAAAGAAAGTTCGGAAAAGCAGATACTATAAGCAGAGATGAGTTCATAGAGTTCACTAGAAGCGTCTGGAAGTTTCCGCCGGAGTCTGCGAGGAAAATAGGACATCCTGCACCATTTCCAATAGAGCTCCCATATAGGTGCATCCAGTTATACACATTCAAGGGTGATGTAGTACTGGATCCTTTCATCGGTAGCGGAACTACAGCAATAGCTGCATTAATGACAGGAAGGCACT
The DNA here is from genome assembly GCA_964517845.1 of uncultured Thermoprotei archaeon. Taxonomy (GTDB): domain Archaea; phylum Thermoproteota; class Thermoprotei; order QMSL01; family B3-G16; genus CAZFCQ01. The sequence continues at coordinate 33,381 of CAZFCQ010000019.1, forward strand.
TTGTAGGTATCGATATAAATGAAGTATACGTCGAGTTAGCGAATAAGAGGATTAGAGAGTACCTATCTCAGAGAAGGCTTGTTGAATATATTTAAGCTTTCTAAGAATTAATAGTTCGTCTTAAAACACAGCTAAGGCCTTTCTCTAACTACTTGGGTCATTTTCCTGCCTTCTTTAGCCTTTCTTGTATACTACATCTCCTCATTTTATATAAGGTCACAAGGAATGCCATGCGGTCCTAGAGAGGAGAGCCATTTTGGGTAGCATAAAAAAGAGTACTAAGGCGAGAAGCTGAGGCTAAAGCTCGACATAATCTGAGTCTACCTTGAATGTAGCCAGCTCTTGAGCGCACTAGCCTTTAGAGCCTAGATCTCTACTGGAGGTGTAATCCTAAACCTAAATGAGGAAATATCAAGCAATGCTTTAACGAAAAAGTCTCCTATGACTAAAACACCTCTGAGTACTCTCTTAGCTAAGAGCTTTCTAAAAAACTTCTCATTTTTCCTCCTTCGCTTCTTGGTTACTCTCTCATAGATTTCAAAAGCACCTCATCATGAGTCTGAAGGTGGCCTATATGGTATTGGATCCTCTGCACGTACTAGCTTTAGCTCATCCGTAAGTACTAACACATCAACATCCCTGGCCTGAGGAAGCCAACGTCTAGCTACCCTAAAGAATGTTTCATTATACCGCTCTATAGTTGGTAAACTAGGCTCCAATCTCCTTTATGAAGAAGAGGCCTAAAATTAACAGTCTCTGCGTTGCAGGGCACTTATTAGCTCTTAATGGCGTTAACTGATATAATAATTGAGGGCTAGAAGACCTTGTCTACAATAGCTAGTTTAATTAGGAACAATATAGGCTCCATTGAATCCCATTTCTTCCATCGTTTTTCTGAGCCTGTCTTCATTCCTTCTGATTCAAGCGACCCACTTCCTCAGAGCATCCTCCATAGCTTCGGAGAAGTTCCTAATCCTTGGGACTGGATCGTGCTTCTCGGTTCATCTCCTCTATTAGGTCAGGATATAGGTACACATGCTTGGATACCTTCATTCACCCACTTCATTAGCTGGATTATCATGATAGCTATATTCCTTGGTTATCTCATATCAGCACTCCAAAATGCCTTCAGCCAGCTAAGCCCTGATACGTCCTATCTAGACCGTGTGGTCAGCATGGCCCGCCTTTCGCTCGCTCTTTTAGGCGTGATTAGCTCATTGAACTGTTACTGGTTTTCGTAAAGGCTATTAATGTGTGGAGATGTGGAGTTACAAGAGCTTTTATACTGATCTGCACTTTCAATGACGGGCTGTATTATGAAGTGGCGCTTATTTAGTTCTAGCCCTCCTATATGCTCTTCTCCTATGCTCTACCACTAAGACAACCAAGGTTCGTCTGCTATGGTCTAAGGAGACTAGAACTCTATAATCACCAATTCTTAGACTGTAGAAGGGCAATCCCCTGAGCTTCTTAAAGTAACGAAGGGGATTCAAGGATGCTTCTT
>CAZFCQ010000020.1:0-33939 GCA_964517845.1 uncultured Thermoprotei archaeon
ATATACGCATTTATAAACGCTCCTCTAGAGCCCCCTGAAAAGCAGGAAGCTTACATTTTAAGAGATGATAAGCCATATAGTAAGATAGAGATTATAAGGAATCTAGACCTTGTGCATGGATGCAGGGACTTCCATATTCTCTATGGATATTTTCAAGAAAGTAGACATTTCATAGATTGTATAAGGGAGGATAGAGAACCTGAGACAAACTTTAAAGATGCAGTTAAAACTATGGAATTAGTTGAACGTATAAAGTCTTCAACTAATTGGTGATCATCTATGCAGTTACTAATTTTTGCTAAAATGTTTCAGAGCATGCCCTTAAATGAGTTTGCAAGTTTAGCAGCCGATATGGGATTTGATGGTGTAGATCTAACTGTTAGACCAAATGGATATATAAAGCCTAAGGAAGTAGAAGAAAAGCTACCGCAGGCTATCGATATCCTAAAATCTGAGGGTTTATCTGTACCCATGATAACTACAGCTATAACAAGTGCTAATGAACCTTATGCTAAGGAAACTTTTCGAGTAGCTGCTGAATGTGGTGTAAAGTACCTAAAATTAGGCTATTGGAGATATAAAGGCTTTGGCTCTCTATGGAGTCAAATAAACGAAGTCCGTGAACAGCTTAAAGGAATTCAGGAATTAAGCAAGAAATATAATATAACAGCTGCTATTCACATACACTCTGGCATGTTCTTAACGGCAGAACCTACCATAGTATGGTTAATCCTTAGAGACTTCAATCCTGATCTAGTTGGAGCTTATATTGATCCAGGACATATGGTTGTTGAAGGAGGATTGGCTGGATGGTTAATGGGCATGGACATATTAAGTGATAAGATTCGTATGGTAGCGGTTAAGGATTTTGCATGGTTTAAAGTAGATAATACTTGGAGAGCTCGTACTGTTCCTTTAGGAGAGGGCTTAGTACCTTGGAAGGAAGTGTTCAAAATCCTAAAGCAAATAGGTTTTAATGGTCCTATATCACTTCATAGCGAATACCATATGCCCCTAGAAAAGATAATAGAGCAGACTAAGAGAGATATACAGTATGTAAAAGAAATATTAGCTTCGCTCTGATTAGATAAACTAAGCAGGTTTAAGATAGCAATGAGAATCCCCTCATTTTTATCTTAATCAGTCTAGCTTTTATTATAGCTTAAATTTAGTTATTAAAAAGGGAAAGATCCTGATGAATATTCAGCCCTTGTAAACTTCCTCATAGGTTTCCTCGGCTTAGCTCAGCTTCATCATAACGTATGAGTATGAAAAATAATGGACACTAACCAATCATTAGTAATACTTTAACTGGATTATTAACCTTTTTATCAAGCATTTCAAAGGCTCTCTTAATTTCCTCGAGAGGTAACTTATGTGATATTAAGCTTGTTACATTGATTTTTCCTTTGCTTAGTAGATTTATAGCAGTATCGAAATCATTTCTATAAAGTCTAGACCCTACTATATGTAACTCTTTAGCTACAATGTCCAATAGGTTCACTTTTATCTCTGAGGTCTCAAAGAAACCTACTATAACAACTCTTCCTAAAGGTTTAGTCATTTTTAATGCTTGTGCTGGTGTTGAAGGGGCGCCTGCTGCTTCAATAGCGATATCTACTCCCTTACCATTAGTCTCCTCTAATATTCTCTTAACAGGATCCTCTTTCATAGCATTAATAGTAATATCTACCCCTAATTTCTCTGCTAGTTCTAATCTATAATCGAGTATGTCTGTAATGAAAACCCTACTAGCACCAGCACATTTTGACACTTGAGCTATCAATAACCCAATAGGTCCTGCACCAAGTATAGCTACTTCATCACCGATTTTTACTCCTCCTCTTCTAACGACATGAACGGCTACAGCTAATGGTTCTATTAAAGCACCTTCCTCATATGATAAGCTCTCTGGCAATCTGTAAAGTCTCTCTTCTGGTACTTTAACGTATTCTGCAAATGCGCCATCTACATGAACACCTAATACCTTAAGATTTCTACATACGTTATACATGCCTAAATTACACATATCACACTTTCCGCATGGTATTATTGGTTCTACGATGACTTTTTCGTTCTCTTTGAATTCTTTTACCTCGTCTCCCACTTCGAATATTTCGCCAGAGAATTCATGACCTAAAATCCTTGGAGGCTTTAGGAATGGATGTTTTCCTCTATAAGAGTGAAGGTCTGTTCCACATATTCCTGCAACCTTCACTCTTACCAGTACTTCATTCTTAGAAACAGAAGGCATGGATACGTTCTCTACTCTAATATCATAAGGTCCATATAATAATGCAGCTTTCATATCATCACCTGTGTTATTATCCAGAAGATTGATGTATGTACATATAATGAACTCTAGGAATACATAAAAAGCTTTATAAACTAGCACAAAGGACTCGATGAAAGAAATGAAAGACTAGGGGGGCCGACTCCGCTATTCCTCGACACCCCTTACGGGGCGCTCATAGCGGCATGATAAATTACCTTACTTCCTTAATATAAATTTTAGTATCATCATCCCTACATTCCACATCGTATCCTTAATTCCTCCAAGGCTTTTCTAAGTCGTGCAATAAGTTCCTTTATTTCACTAACCCCTGTAGCACCAAATGAAAACCTAATGCAGTGATCATATCCTCCAAAATGCTTTCCTGGAACTGCAACTACAGCGTATTCTTCAAGCAAATAGTTCACTATATCTTCTGAAGAAATGTTAGGCTCTTCTATCTCAGGGAAGAAATAAAACGCTCCATTGGGTTTCACTACTCTAATGCCATTTATACTCTTTAATCCAGCATAAAGCAGATCTCTCCTCCTCTTTAACTCTAGAACCATGCTTTTTATGAAATCCTTTGAATCTAGAGAGGTAAGAGCCACATATCCTGCCCACTGGATGAAAGGCGGTACGCATGATACAGTTTGTTGCATTATCTTATTGATGGCTCCAATCAATTTTTTACTTCCTAATATGTACCCTAGCCTCCATCCTGTCATAGCATAAGCTTTTGAGAATCCGTTTATCACCACACAACCTGCATCTAAATCTAACAATTCTAATATACAAGTGTGTTTACCTTCAAATAATATCTCTTCGTAGATTTCGTCAGAGATTAGGATTAGGTTATTCTCGATAGCTACTTCTGCTATACTCTTAAGCTCTTTCTCAGTAAAGACTACTCCGGTGGGGTTATTTGGGGAATTAATTATTATAGCTTTAGTACGTTTACTTATAGCCTCATTTATAGCTTCTATATCTGGCCTATAGTCTCTTGTTGAAGCTATGAATCTTGGTTTGCCACCTACAAGCTTTACTATACCTTCATAACTAACCCAGCATGGAGCTAAGATTAATACCTCATCTCCTGGGTTAATTATGGACTCTAATGTAGCATATATTGCATACTTAGAGCCGGGTGTTATTATTATATTCTTATTGGGATCAATATCGACTTTATATTCGTTTCTATACTTCTCAGATATCGCTCTTTTAAGCTCTGGTATACCCCTACTTGAGGTGTAATGTGTCATACCTTTCTTCAATGCTTCATAGGCTGCCTCTATTATGTGCTTAGGAGTATTAAATCCGGGTTCCCCAATGTCAAATCTGAGCACTTTTATACCCTTGGCCATCAATTCTCTAGCCTTCTCTGAAGCTTTAAGGGTAGCTGACTCAGGAAGTTCTAATATTTTCTTTGAAAGCATATAATCACTCTCCCTTATGTGTAAGTAGCCATCATATACTTTTATAATGTTCCTAGAGTACTTTACATTAGCGAGAGCGTGAGTGAAATGCGAGGCTTCATCATAAGCTTAGCTTTAGTGGTAATTACACTTTATACTCTACCTGCTGAAATTCGTGCTGATACTTACTACTTTTATGTTCCTGCATCTTCAAATATGACCGTTTTAGATGAAATAGTAAACGGTACTCGTATAACTATAGCTCCTCCTAATAATGTAGCATTATTAGACGTAATAGGCTTACATAATAATACTGAAGTCAATATATGGGAACTACCATCTAATAGGCTCTTTGCATCTTTCAAAATAGGTAAATTAGAGAAGCGTACGATCTTTGTCCCTTGTAATAAATTCTTTAAGGTAACTTCTAACTATAGAATACTACTTTACCTCCAGGGAGGCAGTCAATATCATAATTTAGGTACTAGCTCTTTCTATCCTTCTATTAAAGGCGGATTTAGAGGAAAAGAATTCGTACTTATCCCTACGACAATACCTGATATAGCTTTAACGTCAGGGAAGTCATTTTCTAACTTAATCATATTCTCATTAAAAGAAAATACATTAATCGAGGTAAAGGATTCTTCAGGCGGATGGCGAGTAGAGAATAACCTAGATAAGTATGGAGTAGCAACATACAGATTATGGTGTAGGATTAAGAAAGGTAGTAGAGCAAGAGGTCTTGGTAATTCAATACTTTTCTTCATCAACTCTAGTAGTGATGTGCTTGTGATGTCTTTAGCTCCCGCTAGTTTCATGGCAATACCCTCTTTAGAAGGCGGATTTGTAGGTAAAGTATTCTTTGTCCCTGTACACTCAAGTACCTCTATACCAGGATCAAAGCCCCTAATCTTAATAGTACCAACTCAGCCTTGTCTTGTCTCAATTTATGATACAAAGCTTAACACTATAGGTAATAAGAAATTCTCATTAGAGGATGTAAATAAAAACACCTTCTGGCTCTTCTCACCTAAGAAGTCAGAAGGCTTTTTCATTATCAAAAGTACTGGCAATATAACAGTCTTAGCAGGAAGTACATATGGTGGTAAGTCTTTAGAATACTTAGGAGACGATATCACCTTTATCGGTATACGTCCTAATCAAGAGGCTAAAATCTACGTTCCAACTAAAGCCATAATCTTCGTACTAAAAAGTACCATAATAGAGATAGATAATAGCACAACAAATCTTGATACCGGTGAATATCTAATTCTAAGTTCAGGAGTACATACAATCAAACCAAACGAAAGCGTAGTAGTAGAAATACTTGGGAACTCAACAGGATGGAGAAGTTGGGGAAGTTACATAATCTCATTTTCAGATATTGCGATTAGCTATAAGGTACCTAAGGGCTTTGCCGAGAAAGGCGGGTGGTGGAGTCCATGGATGACAGTAGGGATTATAGTGGTTATAATAGTAATAGTAATAATTCTAGCTAAAATAGGAATTTTAAGCAAGATAATTAGCATACTCTCAGGAGGCTTTTAACTTCCTAAGATTTTTGTACATTTGTGATATCCAGACTAACGAGTCTATAAAATTCAATAAGTTTCTAATTAACTATTTTTTGGGATTGATATGACTCGTCATGACCTCGTGTTTGAAGTACCCGAAAAACTCCCTAATCTGAACTTTAAGGAAGGCTTTCTTTATTGGACTTGTAGCTTTAAGGAAGAGGGCTCTTTAAGTCTAGGATTAAATGAAAATGAAGGCGGTATTAAGATACTTAGCTATAAGGGTCCATGGGAGTTAAGGTATAAGCCCTTACTAAGAGCCAATGAGAATGAGTATTATGTACTTGAGCTAGAGGTTAAACACATGTTCAGTGATAGATCATTTAGATTTAGTAGATTAAACTCTAGCTTTGTATTAGTAAAAGTTATAGCTCTCGATGAAGAGCTACGACCGCTTAGAGTTAAGTTTGATAAATGGACCTTCGGAGACCCAGGTGAACCATTCTTTCGTACTGATTTAGGTGCATGGCGATGTGGTGATATAGGCCTCTCTGGTTCATGCGAATGGAAGAGAGTTTATAGCTTCTTCAAGCCACCTAAAGGCACAAAGTATCTTAGCCTTCTAATAAGAGGAAACGGTAGAGGAGAGGTCTATATTAGGAGTTTAAAGCTCAGAAGAGGTGTACCCAAGAGTGTCATATTAGAGTCTCACCCATCTCCATTTAAGAATATACCTAAGGCAACCATTTATGCGAGGATACCTTTAGGAGAATATGCTGGAAAACTCATCAGAATAGGCGATTTAAATGGTGATGGTAAGCCTGAATTTGTCTTCGCTCAGAATGAGAGGATAGGTCCTGGAGATATATACAAGCATATAACCTGCCTCACTGCTATAGATATTCATGGTAATGTTTTATGGCAGAAAGGAACACCAAATATCGCTAATTATGAAGTTACCTCTGATCTACCAGTAGGTATCATAGATATAAATGATGATGGTAAAGACGAAGTCCTTTGCTGTATGAACTTCGATATATTAATTATAGATGGTGAGACCGGGAAAGTCCTTAAAAGCAAGCCAACTCCCAAATCACGTGAAGGTGGAGGTTATTGCGAAGGTCCAGAAACTTTATTTGAGAGAATAACAGGTGATTGTATTGTTTTCTGTGATTTAAGAGGTTTAGGAAAACCAAGAGATTTCATACTAAAGGATCGCTATAATAATGTGTGGGCTTATACTGGAGATCTTGAGGAATTATGGGACTATAGTGGAAAGCTCATTCATTCCCCCTTAGTTTATGACTTTGATGATGATGGTCGGGATGAAGTGTTTGTAGGAGATGCATTATTAGATGATAATGGTAAAGTTCTATGGCAAATAGACATCTATGATCACTGCGATAGTGCTGTTGCGTATAAATATGGAGATAGATTAATTCTCGCCTTAGCTTATCAAGAGGGCGGCTTCTACTTTCTAGATGCATTAACAGGCGATATACTTAAAGAACATCATCTAGGACATGCTCAAGTACTATCTCTAGGCCATTTTGATCCGAATATTAATGAACCATTAATATGTGCACAGACATACGGAGGTGGTCTTAATCAATTCCTATTTAACTTAAAGGGAGAATTAATCTTTGCAGCATTCAATAAAGTCTTTGGTTGGGTGCCTGTTAATTGGATAGGCGATGGAACGGAGCTCCTAGCATCCTCTAAGGGTCTCTACGACTGTTACGGTAATCTATTAGTCAAGTTTCCGGATAGTCATAGTAGAAGTAAGTGGGGTGCTAAGGTATTCGTATGGGATGTAGGAAATGATCCAAGAGATGAAGTCCTAGTATGGGATGAACATTACTTAACGATATATACTCAAGCTGAGAGAATAAAGGGCAAGGTCTACAAGCCCATTAGAAGACTTTTCAATCAGACATTCTATGGAGGTGGTAATTTCGTTTCTCAACCTAACTGGGTTGAAGTAGATTAAATCTACACTATTCCTATTTCATACAAAGTTAAAAGTTCTCCTAAATAAAGTATCCGTTAAGGGTATAAGGAGGTGTGTTTAAGGGTGAAGAAAGTTAAAGTTTTAGTTACTATTCCTAAACGACTCTATAAGAGAATCTCAAGACCTGAGGATGAAGAAAAACTCAAGTCTTTTGCTGAGGTAGTATTTAACCCTTATGATAGAAATCTAACTGAGGATGAACTAGCTGAAATGATACGTGATATCGATGGTTGCATAATAAGCTGGGGCTCTCCTAGGTTCACAAGAAAAGTTCTAGATAAGGCTAATAAACTAAAGATAATCGGTCATGCTGCAGGAAGCGTAAAACCTTACGTTACTAATGATGTCTTTAAAAGAGGCATAGTAGTTGTAAATGCAGCTTCTGCCATTGCAGTAGCTGTTGCTGAATTCACTCTTGCTATGATACTTAACTGTCTAAGAGCTATACCCCAGCATATATTTGCTATGAAACAACGCAATTGGAGTTATAAGAGAGAAAGGAATATTAGAACATGGGACTTAAGAGGTAAGACCGTAGGACTTGTAGGTTTTGGAGCCGTAGCTCGCGAACTAGTACCCTTATTGAAACCATTTAAGGTACGCATACTAGTATATGATCCTTATGTACCTTCTAAAGTCTTCAAAGAGTACGGCGTGGAAAAAGCAACTTTAGAGAGTGTACTAAGTGAATCCGATATCGTAAGCATACATGCAGCACTTACAGAGGAAACGAGACACATGCTTGGTGAACGTGAATTAAAGATGATGAAGCCTACAGCGTATTTAATTAATACTGCTAGGGGTGCTATTATTGATGAGGAGGCGCTTATTAAAGCATTAAAAGAGAAATGGATTGCTGGAGCAGCACTAGACGTATTTGAGCGTGAACCTTTACCTAAAAACAGCCCACTATATGAGTTAGATAATGTCTTCCTAACACCTCATATAGGGGGTGGCTCTGATGAGCGATGGAGTACTTTATTCGGAGTCATAGTAGAAGACTTCAAACGCTTCTTCTCAGGTAAAGAGCCGCTAAATAGGATTATACCTGAAAAGCTTAAGGTACTAGCATAGGGGGATCAAGGTGAAATTTTCCGTCTTTACTCTTGCATTCCCAGGATACACAGCCGAAGAGGCTATAGAGATTTCAAAGAGAGTAGGCTTTGATGGTGTAGATATAAGAGTTCATAGAGATGGCCACATTTATATAGATGCTTCTAAAGAACGAAGAAAGCAACTGTTAGAGTATGCTAAATCTTACGAGATAGAATTTTTTGGTATATATAGCTACATAGGTAGGGGCTTTGTAAGTCCTAATTATAAAATTAGAGAAAGAGAACTTAAAGAGCTGAGTGCCCATATTGATTTAGCTTTAGATTTAGAGGGAATATATGTCAGAATATTCCCAGGAACCTATGAACGAAGCGAAGAGAATATGACTCGATTCATAGAATGCTGTAAAAGAGCTTGTTCCGAAGCCGAGGATAAGGGTGTTTACATAGGAATTGAGACCCATGGAGAACTAGTCTGGAATGCTGAAACATGTAATAGAGTGTTAGAGGAGGTAAATTCAGATAATCTTAAGATAGTATTTGATCCAGCTAATATATTTAGGTTAGGCCTAAATCCAGCTAAAGAAGGGGAATTAATACCTAAGGATTCCATAATAGCTATCCAATTTCATGACTTCAAGAAGCTAAATGATAAGCTAAGATATACTCTCTTAGGGAAGGGAGATGTTCCAATAGATGACGTAATTAAACTAATTAAAGAGGTGAGATTTGATGGTTTCATTGTGGTTGAATACGAGAAATGGTGGCATCCAGAAGAGCTGCCAGATCCTGAGATAGGATTGCCGCACGAGTTAAAATACCTTAAAGATAAGTTACTATAATTCTTGATTAGGTGATTTCATGCCTATAATAAAGGAAGTAGAAGTTATACCACTAAGGATACCTTATGTGAGACCATTTAAGATATCTAGAGGTTATGTAGGGCGTCCTGGACAACCAGGAGAACACATATACATTAAGGTAATCACAAGTGACGGTGAAATTGGTTGGGGAGAAGCACGCCCTATGCATACTTGGATGTATGAAACTATGGAATCTGTGTATACTTCTATAAAGAAGTATCTAGCTCCCGTATTAATAGGCAAGGAGCCTTACGATATAATAAGAATACATGAGGAAATGGATAAGACACTTACACCTGTTGTAAGTTCAGGACAACCTTTTGCCAAATCTGCTATAGATATAGCTCTCCATGATCTAGTAGGAAAACTTACAGGCTTACCTCTACATAGGCTGATAGGCGGTAAGCTTAGTGATTATGTTGAAATGTCTGCCTTAATTTCTGGAGACCCTGAAACTATAGGTGAATATGCAAAAGAGATGAAAGCTAAAGGCTTTAAATGCTTTAAGCTTAAGATCATGGGAGACGTAGAAGAGGATTACAGGTGTGTAATTGCACTTAAAGAGGCTGTAGGTGATGAATGTCAAATATGGTTAGATGCAAACCAAGCATATAGTAGCTTTCGTATAGTACAGCTACTAAATAAGATCAAGGATATCAACAATATAGTATGTATCGAACAGCCAGTCCCCACTACAGATTTTCATGGTCTACGTAGAATAGTGCGAATAAGCCCTATTCCTATAGCTGTTGATGAATCTTTATTCTCACATTACGATCTATTAAAGTTAATTTCGATGGAGGCACTCGATCTCTTAGTGTTCAAGGTAGCTAAATCAGGAATAAGAAATTCTCTTAAAATATACCATGTAGCTGAAGCAGCTGGTATAGACTGTTTTGGAAGTGGTATGACAGAAAGTGGTGTAGGTTTTTCCGCTTCAATACACTTATATTCTACTATGAAAATAGCCGCTCCAGTTGATACTAATGGCCCACAATTCCTAGCTGATCTACTAGTTGAAGATCTTGAGATAGAAGGACCAAGAGTAAAAGTACCCGATAAGCCAGGACTAGGCATCAAGGTTAGAGAAGATAAAATAGAGGAATATAAGGTAAAGTTGGAATTGTAAAATCTCCTTACCCTTTTTTAATTACTTCTACTATTCCGCGGTCACCATCAACTAAGACTATGTCCCCTGTACTAATTACCTTTATAGGGTCTTTTTCAGGTTTGTCTACTACGGGAATATACTTTCCATAAAACTCTGCTATAAAAAGAGGTCCTGAGAGTATTATGAAATCTGTTTCAATATTTACTATAGCTATAGGCGCTTTTCCACAAGTGAAAGCTTGTACAAGGATACCACCACTACCTGTAGATCCACGACCTTTGGGAAATACTAAGACCTTACCAGCAATATTTTTCCCATACCACTCATGATGAACATCTATGACATAGCCTGTGTAAGGATCTACCTCTCCCCAAAAGCCAAAGGGTTGCGAGGAAACTAGAGCTTCCCCTTTTGCTACACCCCTGACTAAGGGTCTACATCGAAACCTTAACTTTCTCATTCTTATCACCTCAACTTACCCCTTATCGCGATTTCTATACATTCTTTTAAATCTGTGTAAAAGGCACCGGCCTTAGCTTGCATAGGTACATAGTGGGCAGTCTTAGCAGAGTCAGTTACTACAGTCTTAAATCCGCATACAAAAGTGGGGCCATTCATAGCACAAGAACCTATCATAACTTTACCTCCAGCAACCTTTATGATATCATAATATCCCATTCTTTTTGCTAGATAGGCACTAATAACGTCTGTGAATATCCATAACTCAGTATTAGGGTGAACTTTCTTCCCTTCTAATAATGAAGCGACTTTGGCTATTTGTTCTATAGAATAATGAGGGCATCCTAAGGCTACTAAATCTACATTTTCTTCAGTAGCTGTACATAGCTCATCATATGCCTCCTTAAGTTCTCTCTTACCTATTTCTATTTTTTCTTCAGGCTTATCATTATGAAAAGCTCTCTCTAAAGTGTGTGCTTCAGGAGTAACTCCTACGACATGATATAAGGCTATAGCTCCAGAAGACGCTGCAGCGGCTCCCATAACCCTAAGCTGATTTTTCGTTACGCATTTAGGAATACCAGTAATAACAGGTATCTCGTTCACTACAGCTAAACCTAATGCATAGCCTAGTAATCCATAATCTCTCTCAGTAAACCTTTTTAATTCAAGATCCTTGAGCTTAACTAAAACTTGTCCTTTTCTATTCTCACTAACATGAAGACCCATCTCTGGCACTCTACCAGTTATAGCAGCACAAAGTTCCACATAGGATGAGTATCGGTTTGTTCTAGCGCCTATGACTGAGTTAACATAAGAAACACAATTTGATTCCCCCCAGGCTATGTTTTCTCCAAATCGAGGGACATTAACGTGCCAATAGGGAATACAACTCCATATAGGAATAGCTCCCATTAACTCGTAGAGTTTACCAAGTCTAAACTGCTTTTCAACCCAATCTTTAGGCACATGAAACATCCCAGGCTCTTCAAGAGGTACAGAGCCTGTGCAAAGGGTAGTAGGTACCTTAAACCTTGCTTTTAATTTCACCATTCTTTCTCCTATATCAATACCTGCATCATAAACAACATTATAGACACAAGAGACTAAATGTGCACTTCTTACTCTAATCATCCTCTCAGCATTGTATGCCTCACCAAGTTTTACAAGAACTTTCATTGCTATCTCTGCTGCCCTTCCTCTCTCACCATCAAGCATAGCTTCTTCTTCTCGTGATAAGTACATAACGATCCATTTTACTTTTATTGAAAAATGCCTACATTAACTTTTACTAGTAAATATCACTTCCAACTCCAAGATAACCTAACTTTATAGGCGCTATAATGATCTCTATAATCTACCTCTAGCTCGAACATAGCTAATGTTTCCCCTCTTAAACTGCCAAGGAATGCTACGCCCAGTCCAATTAATTCTCCGTCTTTATCATAAATCCTTATGACTAATCTTACATCCTTCGCGGTCTCTCTTCCAACATTGAGTACTAGTCCTCTTATCAATATACGATCTCCCTTATCTTTCCATTCCCACCATGGTATAGTGATATTAGCTCGTTTTAGTTCACATAGCTCATTAAGCACTTGTACATAGTCCCTCTTTAGCTTAATATAGCTCTTACTCATAACGAGAAGTAATTTACTTAATATATGTGCGTACTTCTTTACTTCCAGTGTCTCTCTTTCTAGGAGAGCATAACCTTCATCTAATCTTTTAAGAATAAATGCTATGTCTCTTATCTCCATTATAATAAAGAAGACCAATGTACTTAAAGTTATGAGAATCACTAACAACACTAATGTTAACTTATAGTTACTAAACATATTCTATCGTGATAAAACGTATTCCACTAATAGTTAACTACTACGTCAACTTACGTAAAACACTTAGTACACCCTCTCGTATCATAGCTACAGCTAATGTCGCTAAGAGAAATGCCATGATGCGGGAAATAACCATCATTAGGTTATTGCCTAGTTTTCTCAATAAATAGTCTGTATACTTAAAGATAATGAGAGCAAATAAAGCATTGCATATTATCGCAAAGAGAGTAGGCAAGGAACCGTATACTGAGTTCAGGTATATTACTGTATATATACTACCAGGTCCTGCAAGAAGCGGGGTAGCCATAGGTACTACTGCCACATCTTCACTTCTCATCATTTGAGCTTCCTCACGTCCAAGTATTCCTTCAATAGCTAATATCAGCAAGAGTATCCCTCCTGCAATTCTTAGATCATCAAGAGTAATGTGGAAATAAGTGAAGATAGAATCACCTAAGAATGCAAAACTCACTAGCAATATCGTAGCTATCAATAATGATTTTGCATAGATTTTAGATTTTTCACTTTCTGTATAGCTACTAGTAAGAGCATAGAATACAGGAGCATTACCTATTGCATCAAAGACTATAAAAAGCATTACAAAGGCTTCAATAAATGCATCTATATAAACCTCCATTTTACTCCCTTGACACTAGTAAAATCCTCAATTTAATATGATACATAAGAATTACGCTTATAATGCTGGCTCAAAATTTGTCTCAAAATTCGTTAGACAAGATGTTATCCTCAAATAAGAGAGGATAAAAATTTGTCTCAAAATTAATAGCTTTGATATCAAGAATAAATATGAAATCTCTTTAAACGAATAATAGAAGACTTTAAGTCACTAGATGATTTATATGAGTAGTAAAGAAGGTTCTAACAAACGTGAAGAAGAGGTAAAGAGAAATCTAGCATTTAAGGTTAGTGGATCAGGTACTATAACGGTAAATAATGCCATTATAAGGATATCAGGTAGTGGTAAATTACTTGAGGATGAGCTTCACATATCTGGTTCAGGTAAAATCCAGGGTTCCCTTAAGTTAAAAAGCTTAAACATTTCAGGTAGCTTTTCTTGTGAAGGTGATCTAGAGGTTGAAGAAATTCATGTCTCAGGGTCAGGGTATATCTCAGGGATTCTCAAGGCAGGAGAACTATACAGCTCTGGAAGTTTCAGAGTAGATAAGGAATGTTTAGTAAGAAGGAAAATAAAATCTTCAGGATCCTTTAAGGCTAAAAAAGAGATAAAGGCCTCCACTCTTCAAATCTCGGGGAGTATCTCGTCTCTGGATATAATTGGAGAAGTAATAGAGATTTATGGCTCTATACATGCCTTAGGAAATGTAACCTGTAAGTCGTTCTTTCTTAGACTCTATGGTAATTCTTCAATATCGGGTACTCTAAGAGCAAATGAAATTGATATAAGAAGAGCCGAAAGAGGACAAAAAGGGTTTATAATAAAACTTTTAGGCATAGAAATCATGCGTATAGGTGACCTTAGTAGAGGAATGCTTGATGTTGATAGGATAGAAGGAGATAAGATCTATTTAGAGCATGTAGTATGTAATGAAATATGTGGTAATGAAGTATACATAGGTCCTGAATGCAGAGTAAAGGGAAAAGTCTACTATAGAGATAAAATAACGGTAGATCCTTCAGCTTATTTAGCTAATCCCCCTGAAAGATTATCCTAAAGATTTCTAAGTATTGCTATATTAGCTCCTTTTTCTACATTAAGAGTAGAAGCTACTGGTACGCATTTAGCCTTAAAGAGGTGAAATACTGGTCGGGGCGGTGGTGAATATAAGAAGGACTCGTAATTAGCCATACCCTTTGCTACTATCAAATCTACGCTATTTAAAACCCTCTTTGCTTCTTCAGATAGAGCATCGGGAAGGGGACCTCCATAATCGCTCCCTGTACCTACTACATGTGCTATTTCATTAAAGCCCAATTCTATCGCTTCCTCATATGTTACGTCGTTTTGATAAGTTCCGCTTTTAGCTATCACTATAACTTCAATGCCATATCTTACAAGTTCCTCTACTAGAAGTTTGTCAAACACTGCTTCTCCAGCGTTGTCTAGTAGGAATGCTACTTTATCTATGTCATCTAACATGCTATAAACCTTCTTAGTTTCATCTATTACAAAGTCACCTTGAAGCAATGTCTTCCTTAACTCTTCTATTTCATGAGTGAAAGGTGGAACCCCTGGATCAAGAGAATTCGCATTAACAGTAATGAGTGCTAAAGCTCTAAATTTCTCATAACCACTTAGCCTCTCTAAGTACTTAATAACATCTGGTAGAAGCTCATATGCTAACTCATTGGATCTTTTCTTATATTCTCTATAAGGATCGATGTTTCTAGTAAGTTTCTTTACTAACCTAAATCCCTCACTTGCTAAGTATATGGTAGAAGTTCCTGGTTTGGCTTCTTTAATGATAAATCTTAATAGTTCTATTATAGCTTGAATCTTCTCATTATCGTCGATATTCGATCTTAATATCTCATTAACTCTCGCATTTATTATGCATGGAATACATCGTGGCCAAATCTTCAAGGCAAATTCACCGCTTATTGAAGCATTATTACATTAATATTTAAGCATACTCATATACCAATGGGCAATACGCTTGCCTAGACTTCTTTATCTAATATTTTAATAGCCAACAAGCCATCTACTAACAAAACTAAAGAACATAAAATGAGAGCGTAATGAGCATTGAAGGCGCTATAAATCCTCGCAGTAAGAAATGGACCTAAGAAAAGTCCTAAATCTTCCATAGCTCCATAAACTCCCATAATTCTTCCACCCCTTCGTGAAGTTAAATCGCTAGCTATAGCCAATAAGCAGGGTACGATGATTCCGCTTCCAATAGCGTACAGAGATATTATGGGAATTAGGAGAATATCATTATAATTCAAGACCATACCTAAAAATGAAATACTTGCAAGAGAAGCCCCAGTAAATATGAAAGTCCTTCTCCCAACTTTATCGGAAAGCTTTCCAAAGAAAATCTGGCTTAGGCCTTGAATTAAAGCACAAATAGCATATACTATCCCTATAATTCCCTCAGAGAACTTCATCCAGCCTTCCTTTAAGTATATAGGAAATATATATCTAAAGAAGCCTAACGTAAAGAAATACAATACTGTTATAAACGAAAGCCTTATTAATAATCTCCATGCTCTCCTCTCACTCTCTCTTTCTCGCTTTATTAAGGACCCCTTTTCAAGTTTTAAAGAGAGTAAAAAGCCTAATAGACTCATTAATGATACTAAGGTAAAGATATCCTCGTAAGCTCTTTTCTCACTTAGAAATCCTGCAATCACAGGGCCTAATATCTGTCCTAAAAGCATCATAGTCCACCATAGTCCAGCGACTTCTCCGCGGTTCTGGTAAGAAGAGTATCTAGTTAGGAGAATTCTTGAGGCAACGCCAAAGCATGAAAGTAACATTCCTCCTATGAACTGGAGAACAATAAGGCTTCTGAAATCTTTAGCCCAAATGTATGCAAGAGAATATGTTGAGAATAAGCTAAGTGCTAATAAAAGTAGCTTCTTTTCTGTTACTTTCTCAGAAATGAAACCCCAAAGAGGTTCGAAAATAAGTAACCCTAAGCCAAAAGAGGAGCCAATAGATCCTATCGTTTCTACAGATATATCTAATGATCTCGCATAAAGCGGTATTGTGAGATCTAACATACTCTTAGTAATCGAAAAAACTCCTATTATCATGAGTATTAGCATGATGTAGTTCCTTAGAGACTCCATAGATTTTATATTGAAATATCAGAGTAATAATAAAACTTGCTCCTAAGAATATCAAAGGTGAAGAGCGTGATTAAGTTTTCCAATCCATTTAAAGCTAAGGGCATATGGGTAAAGGGCAATTTACATTCTCATACAACATTCTCTGATGGAATGTTAACTCCGCAACAATTAGTTTATCTTTATGAAAGAAATGGCTATGATTTTATAGCAATAACTGACCATGGCGTTATAGCGCCTATTGATGATTTATCCAAAGAAGATTTTTTAGTATTAAGAGGTGTTGAACTTGCAGTTGGTAGTGGGGAACTTGGAGATCCCTTCCACATAGTAGCTATAGGTATAGATGAACAACTACCCGTTAAAAATATAAAAAGGGATACTGATCCACAAGAAGTCATAGATCTAATCAAGGAGCATGAAGGGGAAGCTATAATAGCACATCCATACTGGTCTTCTCTTACATTAAGAGATCTGGAGTCTTTAAGGAACTATCTTGGAATAGAGGTGTTTAATACTACATGTTTAGTTAGCATAGGTAAAGGCCTCTCCACAGTGCATTGGGATTATCTTTTAACTAAGAAAAAGCAAATATATGGTTTTGCCGTAGACGACGTTCACTGGCATTTTGATGAACATAGACCCCCCGACGCTTTAGGAGGGTGGGTTATGGTTAGGGTTCAAGATCTCAGTCCTAGTGCTATACTAAAAGCTCTGAGGGAAGGCTTATTCTATTCATCAACAGGTCCAGTAATAGAGAGCATTGATATAAAGGGAGATGAGATCTATGTACGTTGTTCACCCGTCAAATATATAAACTTCATTGTAGACCGTTATAGAGGAAGGAGGATTACTGCCAGAGGAAGCGAACTTTTACGTGAGGCTCACTATAGGATAAAGGGTAATGAATTATACATAAGAATCGAATGTATTGATAGTGAAGGCAATATAGCTTGGTCTAATCCAATATTCCTATTATGAATATCATTTATGAGTACATCGAGTATTTTTCAATTTTCCTCAGGATGACTTATACTGTAAAGGAAGCAGTATATCTCCTATTGACGATAAGTGCTTTTAGATACCTCAAAATATGTAAATAACTATAAGATCTTCAGCCCCTAAGAGAAATATTGGTGGAGTAATATGAAAGGTTTCATGAAAGCTGCTCTTCTTTATAAACCATTTGATCTCCGTGTAGAACAAATGGAGATTCCTAAGATAGGTCCTAATGAAGTATTAGTAAGGATACGTGCTGTTGGAATATGTGGTTCAGATGTTCACTTTTATAGAACGGGAAGGTGTGGTACCTTTGTAGTAAAAGAACCCCTAGTACTCGGTCACGAAAGTGCTGGAGAAATAGTAGAGGTTGGTGAAAATGTAACTAACGTTAAGAGGGGCGATAGAGTTGCTATAGAACCCGGGTTTCCCTGCGGTAGATGTTACTTCTGTAAGATAGGCAAGTATAATCTATGTCCGAACGTTAAGTTTTATGGTGCTCCCCCATACCATGGAGCCTTTAGAGAGTATGCTCCTGCAGACTCTGCTTTTGTCTATAAGCTTCCTGAGAGATTAAGTTATGAAGAGGGAGCTCTAATTGAGCCATTAGCTGTAGGTATGCAAGGAGTTCAACGATGTAACTTAGAAGATGGTTCTATAATCGCTGTCTTTGGTTGTGGTCCTGTAGGTCTATTAACAATGCAAATTGCTAAGGCTAGTGGAGCAGCTATAGCTATAGCTATTGATATACTAGACTACAGACTTGAAGTAGCAGAAAAACTAGGAGCTGACTATGTAGTTAATGCTACAAAGGAAGATGTTATGAAAAAGATCATGAGTTTAACAGATGATAGAGGAGTAGATGTGGTATTCGAAGTCTCTGGCTCACCTAAGGCATTTGAAAATGCTCTCAGAGTAGTGAGATCAGGAGGAACCATAGTACAAATAGGCATATTCGAGGAAGAGGAAATACCACTTAAACCCGCCTTACTAATAGACAAAGAGCTCGATATTAAAGGCGTATTTAGATATGCTAATGCCTATGAACCCGCTATAAGATTAGCTGCAAGCGGTAAAGTAAAGCTTAAACCATTAATAACGCACACATTTCCATTAGACAGAATACAAGAGGCGTTTAAGGTAGTTATGGAGAGAATAGGAAACCCCATCAAGGTTATAGTGAAACCATAAAACTTTTTATTCTTAATGAAGCCCCCGCCGGGATTCGAACCCGGGACCGCCCGCTTACCATGCGGGCGCTCTAGACCACTAAGCTACGGGGGCTTATTATTATCACAATTTTCCTATAACATTATACCTTATTATATTAATATTAAGATATTGACCCTATATGATGAAGATAATATATAAGCTAAATCCTATAGATAACGTTGGTACTGCTCTTTCCGACTTAGAAAAGAACAATTATTATCCAATATTTGAAGAAGGAAAGGGAGTCGTAGGAAGCTTGTGTGTGCTAAACGATATTCCAAAGTGGTACAAAGTAGCTTTAAGTAAGATACTAGAAGATGAATTTGTACTTAAGTTTGGTTATCCTATGGGTATAGCTGTCATCGACATAGAACCAGGAATGATAGTCCATATAACTAATATTATCTTAAACTCCAACTTTAACTTTAATGAACTTATAGAGTACGGCTTTATCCTAGGCAGAGCATTTGTGAATATAGATAAAGGATCTAGCATCAGAATAGGACAGAATTTTGCTCCATCACATCCTAAACTTAGAGGATTACCCCATAATACTAAGATAGGCGTAGCAGCTTCGAGAATAGTTGCAGGAGAGATCATCAGGTTAGGAAATATAGTGGATCTTAAGCACAAATTAGGATGGAATATAAAATACAGGAGTTTAGTGAAAGACTTTTACAAGTTCATATATATGGGAATAATGAGCATGAGTAGGGGGTAACATTGGAAGAATGTCTAGCGTATTTTAGAAAGAAAAGGCGAGTATATGGAATACGCAATCATATATTAATACTGCCGACTACGTTTTGTGTAAACAATATTGCAATGAAAATATGGAGCTACTTTTCTGAAGAGCGATGGGGTGATTTTGAAGAAAATCGAGTCGTTATTGCACTACATGATGCTGGTTGCTGTCATGTGGGATTTGATCATGAAATAACATTTAAAATCTTGGCTGGAATTGCATCACATCCAAATGTTTATGGAGTTTTGCTTGTTAGCCTTGGTTGTGGGCAATTTTGCAAACTTCCATTAAAGCAAGGTGAAGACAAAAAAGCTAATCTAATGAATTTTAGGCTATATGACAAGCTGATAAAGCGAGGTATAAAAGTTAAATGGGTTAATGTTCAGGAATTTGGTGTAAGGGAATCTATAAAACGAGGGACTAAATTCGTTAATGAAATGCTTAATGAGGCTAAAAGAATTGATCGTGTCAAATGCCCCCTTTCTAGGATAGTAATAGGTGTAGGAAACGGTGCAAGTGATCCTACATCTGGTCTCTTCGCTAATCCTGCAGTAGGCTATGTAGTAGAATACTTGATAAGCAATAAATGCACCATAGTCTTCTCTCAGACAACTGAAGTTCTTGGTGCAGAGAACTATTTATTCGAAAGAGTTAAGGATGAAAGAGTTATGTTAAAGCTAAAGAGATTACTAGAGACCATGATAGTCTTGAAAGAAGGAATTCAAGACTACCTTGGCGTAGCTGATCCCACACCTGGAAATATCGAAAGCGGGATTTCAACATTAACAGAAAAATCTCTCGGCTCTATCTCAAAGATAGGATATAACAAAAACATTAAAATTAAAGATATACTTTCCTATGGTACTAAGATTCCTAGAAATGGTGGACTCTATTTTATGGACACTCCTGGAGAAGATCTACTAGCCATAACTGGAATGGTTGCTGGGGGTGCACATCTAGTAATATATACAACAGGTCTTGGAACTCCTATAGGTAATGTAGTAGCACCAGTAGTAAAAGTAACAGCAAATAAAGAAACCTACGAAAGACTGCAAGATATAATAGACGTCTACATCCCTATAGAGAAATTGTTTAGCGAAAACTTTTCATTGAGAAAACTCGCTATGGATAATATTTATGAACAGATAATGAAAATACTCTCAGGAGAGCCTACAAAAGCTGAAAGGATAGGACAAATGGATTTCGGTGTAAGAGAGCTATGGATCAAGCTATAGCTACCTATCGTAATAGCTTTTAAAATAAGTTAAAGAACTACTATTAAAGTAGGGAATAGATCGTTATTTGATGATGACTCCAGGCTAGCTGAGGTAACGATGATTGAGCTTGTAAGGGCTGACACTTTTTCTTTATAATCGAGCATAGAGCTAATTTACTCCTAAGAAATGTAGATTAGGTCCTACGTCATGTATAGGGGAAGAATAGTAACAAAAGGAGGATCATATGATATAGTTAAGGAGATATATTTAGGAGGATGAAAATGTTAAAAACTAAGAATTTAGTTGTAGGCTATGGCAACGTTCCTATAGTAAGAGGCGTATCAATAGTAGTTAATAAAGGCGAAATCATCGCTCTTCTTGGACCAAATGGTAGCGGCAAATCGACATTAATTAAAGGTATAGTTGGTCTAGCTAAAGTCTTTTCAGGAGAAGTGATATACGAAAACATCAAGATTACCGGAATTAGTACAGACAAGTTAGTAAAAATGAGCATGGATACGTCCCTCAGCTTAATAATGTTTTCCTGCGTCTTACTGTTGAAGAAAACCTAGAAATGGGTGCATATATAAGACACAAGGAACCACATATAAAGGAGGATCTTGAAAGTATATACGAGCTCTTTCCTGAGCTTAAAAGACATAGACGAAATAGAGCAAGCAGTCTCAGCGGCGGAGAGACAACTATTAGCTGTAGGAAGAGCACTTATGTCTAGACCTAAGCTACTAATATTAGACGAACTGACAGCTTCTCTCTCGCCTAAAGCAGCTTCCCTTATTCTTTCGAAGCTAGTAGAGTTAAAAGAATTAGGTATCTCAATACTAATAGCAGAACAAAACGCACTTAAGACACTTCAATGCTCTGATAGAGCCTACATCTTAGTATCTGGAGAGTGTATAGCCGAAGGCAACTCTAATGATATCCTTTCGAGCGAAGAACTTTGTGAGATGTACTTAGGTCTTAAAAGTATGATCTAGGTAATACCACATCTAAAGATATGATTATCTATAATATACTATTTAACTTAGACATTAAAGGTTATTTTTCGACTTTCCACTTAAATAAGACTTATGAATAAAGACAGAAAATACCTACATGAGTGGGAAAATCCTAAGATTGTCGAGATTAATAGAGAGCCTCCTCATGCCTCTTTCATTCCCCATCCAAGTAAGGAAAGTGCGCTAAAAAGTGAATTCTATGAATCTCCTTGGAAATACTCCCTTAATGGAGAGTGGAGATTTAAATTAGTTAAAAATCCAAATCAAGTTCCCAAGGGATTCTATGAGATCGAGTTTGATGATAGTTCATGGGATCTCATACCTGTACCTAGTAATTGGCAAACACTTGGGTATGATAAGCCTATATATGTTAATGTTAGGTATCCTTTCCCTGCTAACCCACCCTATGTACCTTTAGATGATAATCCTACTGGACTTTATAGAAAGTGGTTTAGATTTGACACTAGACAACTTGAAGGGAAGCAAGTTTTCATCGTATTTGAAGGCGTAAACTCTGCGTTCTACCTATGGATTAATGGATGTTTCGTTGGTTATAGTCAGGATAGTAGAGTACCTGCAGAATTTAATGTAACCCCGTATATCCGTAATGGCGACAATCTAGTTGCTGTCATGGTTCTTCGTTGGAGTGATGGTAGTTATCTTGAGGATCAAGACATGTGGCGTTTAAGTGGGATTTATAGAGACGTTTACTTATACCTAACTTCTGAAGTTCATATAAGAGACTTTTTCGTAAAGACCTTCTTTGATAGAAACTATAGAGATGCTGATTTAGAAGTACTAGTTAAAGTGAGGAATTATTCAGAAAAATTAAGGCGTAATCTCAGTATTGAAATCGAGCTGTTTAACGCTAATAAGCATCCTCTATTCGAAGAACCCCTGAAAGGGGTTATCACTGAGATAAAACCAGGCGAAGAGATATACCTAACATTTAAAAAGAGGGTGAAGGAGCCAAGAAAATGGTCTGCTGAGGATCCGTACCTTTACAAGCTTTTAATAACTTTAAGAGATGAAAAAGGTAACATACTTGAAGTTGCAAGTACTCATGTAGGCTTTAGACAAGTGGAGGTAAAAGATGGCCAGATATTGATTAACGGGGTACCTATACTCCTTAAAGGAGTTAACAGACATGAACATGATGGTATAAGAGGTCATGCAATTACAAAAGACATAATGATTAAGGATATAATATTGTTAAAAAGATTAAACTTTAATGCTGTTCGCACTTCTCATTATCCTAATCATCCATACTGGTATTATCTTTGTGATAAATATGGCATTTATCTAATTGATGAAGCAAACATAGAATGTCATGGTTTAGCAAACATAAGAAGAGCGGGACTAATAACGAAAAACGAGCCTGCAAATAATATTGAATGGCTAAACGCTTTTATGGAACGTTGTATAAGAATGGTCGAACGCGATAAAAATCATCCATCTGTTATAATATGGTCACTTGGCAATGAATCGGGTTACGGTTTTAATCATGAAGCAATGGCAGCTTGGATCCATGGATATGATCCAACACGCCCAGTACATTATGAAGGTGCTACTCATGTACTCCGTACACAAGGAGTGGTACCAAAGTCTATCGATATTATAAGTGTAATGTATCCTTCAATAGACTACCTCGTATGGTTAGCGACTGAACTTAAGGATAATAGACCTGTCATAATGTGTGAGTACGCGCATTCTATGGGCAATAGTACCGGTAATCTAAAGGAGTATTGGGATGCTATTAGGAAGCATAAACGATTATGTGGAGGCTTTATATGGGATTGGGTTGACCAAGGGCTTCTTAAAGAGGAGAATGGTAGGAAATATTGGGCCTATGGAGGAGATTTCGGTGATGAACCAAATGATGGGAACTTCTGTATCAATGGCCTTGTATGGCCAGATCGCACCTTACAGCCTGCAGTTTGGGAATGTAAGAAAATACAACAACCAGTAGAGGCCGAGCCAGTTAATCTAGAGGATGGTAAAGTAAGAATAGTAAATAGATATGACTTTACAAGGTTAGATGAAATTATTGAAATATGGTGGGAGCTAAAGGCTGACGGAGAAATAATACAAAGTGGAAAGATCCCAACACCGCCTATAGAACCGCACAAATCAATGGTCGTTAAAATACCTTACAAAAAACCCGAACTTAAGCCTGGTACAGAATACTGGCTTATATTGAGGTATAAGTTAGCTAAGGATACGCTCTGGGCTAAAAAGGGATATGAAATAGGATGGACGCAATTCAAGTTGCCATTCAAAGCACCTGAACCAGAACCTATAGATCTTAAAAGTATACCCCCATTAAAAGTAGAGGAGGATGGTGTAGAAGTAAAGATAACTGGAGAGCATTTTACGATAACCTTTGACAAAGCTAAAGCTAGCTTAACTTATATCCATAAAGGAAAGCTCTTGATTAAAGGAGTTTCATTACTTGAAGTGTGGCGTGCTCCTACTGATAATGATGCTGCTAGAATAGCTCATGAGTGGTTTAAATTTGGCTTAAATCGTGTAAAGCATTATGTAAAATGGGTAAGAGTTGTACAGTTATCACCGCAAGTTGTTCAGCTTGAGTTGCAACTTCGTTCTTCAGCACCAGGAGTAGATCCTGGATTTAACTCATATTATCGAATACTGTTCTATGGCAACGGAGATATACATATCTCTTCATGGATAAATCCCGACGAGAGACTCCCGCCACTACCTAGAGTGGGACTCATGTTACAGATTCCAGGAGAGTATTATTTCATTACTTGGTATGGTCGTGGTCCTCATGAAACCTATCAGGATAGGAAACAGGGAGCAATGGTCGATGTTTACTCAGGAACCGTAG
This sequence comes from uncultured Thermoprotei archaeon, assembly GCA_964517845.1. Taxonomy (GTDB): domain Archaea; phylum Thermoproteota; class Thermoprotei; order QMSL01; family B3-G16; genus CAZFCQ01. Next base: position 24,350 of record CAZFCQ010000020.1, read on the forward strand.
ATGAGCAGTACGTTCCTTACATAAGGCCACAAGAAAACGGTAATAAAACTGATGTACGCTGGGTTGCCTTAAGAAATGAAAAAGGGCAAGGACTAATAGCCCTCGGTATACCGCTTATAGAAATAAGTGCTCATTACTTTACGTCTTACGACTTAACAAACGCTAGGCATACTCATGAATTAAAGAAAAGGGAAGATATATACTTGCATCTAGATTATAGACAGAGAGGCTTAGGAGGAGCCAGTTGTGGTCCAGATACGTTACCAAAATATGAGATCTACCCAAAGCCCATTTACTTTGAAGTAATAATAAGACCTGTAGAACCTAACGATAACCTAGTAGAGCTTGGTAAGAGAAGGCATTACATCACTTAGTGGAGAAACCTTTAACAACCTTAGGAGTAAGTCATAAGCAATACTATGTAATACATAAAGTCACATCGCTTTGGACTATTAACAAATAACATCCTCCCAACTTATTGCTTAACTCTTCGATATCTATTTGCCGCCTTATACAACATAATTATATTCCTTAACGGAGTCCCCTTCAGGATTGTATGCGAAGGTCTTAGTATGTAGCCAGTTGGTCCTAACTCCCTTATCCTAGTCCTAACTTCTTCTGCAACTCTTTCTGGTGTTCCAAAAGGCAATGTCTTTTGTATGCTTATAGCTCCTTCAAAGCTTAACTTATCACCATACATATGTTTGATCTTAACTGGATCCATAGCCTCAGGCTGTAAAGGCTCTAATACATCTACACCTATTTCTACTAAATCTGGTATTATGGGTTCAATCCAGCCATCACTATGAAAGTGAAAAATAGCGCCTTTACTATGAATCATCCATGCTAGTTTTCTGTACCTAGGCTTAAGATATCTTCTCCACAGAGAAGGAGATATTAACATAGTACTCTGAGCTCCTACGTCATCTCCATTATAAATTTCATCAATATCTGCTTCTAACAAGAGCTTAGTCTGAGAGTAGGTTATTTCAAAGAGTTTATCCAGAGCTTTATCGACAGCTTTATCACCCTTAAGCATGCGTTTAAATAATTCACTAAAACCGAAAAGTCTACATAATTGTTCAAAGGCTTGAAGAGTATAACCCATTATACAATAATCTTCATATTCCCTTCTATATTTCTCAACTACATCTAAGCTCTCTTCATCGACCTCAGGCCAAGGATAATCTCCTACTTCTATTTCCTTAAGAGGATGTATAACATCCAGACTATGATCCCCTTTATTCGAGAAAGCCCATATTACGCCAAAAATATCTCTCTTTAAAACCCTTCCCCTATCGTCTTTATAGACCTTCTCCTTAAATCCTCCTTTAAGTCTTATACTTACCATCGTTACTGGTGGTGGCCCTCTATAATCAACTTTGAAGTATGCTAGAAGCTTCTCATACTTTTTCAAACTAAGACATTTTAGTAAGCTACTTAGAGGTTCAGGCACATTTATCCATAAATTCAAAGGTATCATGTCTACTTCTTCCCTCTTTATGGCCCTTATACACCGCTCTCTAGAATTATAAACCATGTTACTTCCCAGTCTAGGAAAGACTTCCTTAGAACTTAAAAGTTCTCTTAAACCATAGAACTCATACTATATAATCCAGTATGAAAAATGAAGTTAGACGGAAAAATTATGGTTATTTTAAGTTTAGTTGATGTATTTTCTAACTAAACTTCCCTTATTCGAATTCTAGGCTTTCTTTTCTTGCTTTTTCTTAGTACTTTATCTAGCTTTTCGCATAGCTTATCTAAAGCCTCACCCAAATACCAGCCCTGAGCAGTTACAACAAGGGACCTAGCAGAAGAATGTACCCTAGCTCCAACTTGGTAAAGAGTTCTTTTTCCGCTTCGCTTCCTTCGCTTAATATCAATTACTACCTCTCTTATATCCTTACGGAAAGTAACTCCTCTACTCAGTACTCTAATGATCTTATCTTGAGCTGTCGCTATGCTTAAAAAATCACCATAATCTGGTAGACCCAAGATGCGTACGTAGACGGTCTCTTCTATTTTAAAGTTAAGTAAAAGAGCTATTATCTCCATGGGTGTAATTACATTGAAATTTTCCGTACATTTTTTGATTATGCAAATCTCTTTATTTAATCTTCTAAAGCTTTTTATCAAGCTTATAAGGGGATCTTCTCCTCTAGCAGTTAACAGCTCTACATCCATTAGATTTTTAACAGGAGTATCCCAAATTCTAACACTTTCTCCAGTAATCTCCCCTTGAGTTACACTCTCCTCAGGCTGTACATATGTAAAAACTATGTCCCTAGCCGTTATAATGCCTATTAGTCGTCCTACTTCATCTACTACTGGTAGATTACTTATATCATATTCATACATGATACTACGTGCCGTTGAAATCTTTTCATTAACATTTACTGATGCTACTAATGACTTCATAACCTCTTTACACATTACATTCATGAGACTCGAAGACTTCATCATAGCATTGAGTACCTCAGTACAAGATACCATACCAATAACCTCTCCATCTTCCATTATCGGTATTGCCCTAATTCCATTAGAGACCATGAAATTCACAGCATCCAATACTGTGGCTTCTCTGCTAAGGGATGATACGCTTCTTGCAACATTCCCTAAAAGGGTACATTCTGGATTTATAGCATCGAGTACATCTCTTGCAGTCACTAGACCCACTTTATGCTTAAATACTACTACAGCTTCATAGGAATTTAATCTATAAAGACTTCCTATAAAACTAGAAACCGTATCAGTTGATGAAAACACTAAGGGAGAAGTTTTCATAATTTGTGATACTTTTTGAAAAGCTATTTCACTCATGATATCAGATCTTCAAGTTAAGGAAAATCTCATAATATTTAAATCCTGCGTTAATAGTAGGGATAAGTTAGAATCATCAAAGAACCATTAATAATTTATCAAAGCAATTTCAGTATTAATAAAAAATGTAGATCAGATAGAAAGCGATAGGCTAGTCCTTTTCTCTGATACCATTACCAATGTCCATTAGTACATATTCAGAAGATGCAGATACAGAGCTTTTCTAATTCTATGACTTCGATTTTTAATGCATATGCATCACTTATTCCAAGTTGTTATCCATCTATGATAGTGTATATGATATAACGACTTACTCTTTATCCAAATAATAGCTAAGCTCATAATAACTTCTAGCATACGAGAAGAATTATTCACTGAAGAAGAGAAGCCTAAGTAAGGTATCTTAGACTTATTAACAATACTTCCATAACTAATATAGAGAGTAGTCATGGAAGTAGTAGAGCGTGTTATTCCTATTTTTTGAAGTCATCCACAACATTATCCATATCACTCATTATTCTAATAGGCTGTTTGTTGTTTTTGTTGAAATTATTTATCAGAATCATAAGTCTATTCACTTTCCCATTTCTATCTTCCTTGATCGATTCATCGATAATCCTGTCAGAAAGACAATTATAGCCGCCTGAGAAAATCGTTAAGTGGATATGCGTTAAGGAGGAAACACGAATTTTAGGGATAGGCCTCAGTAACTACACATAGTCTTCTAATGGTCAGGACCTTAATGATTACTTATAAAAGCTAAAGATCTTTATGCTTACCTAATGTGATTACTCATAAACTATGATGGTGTAACCCTTATGAGGTACATACGTATAATACTTACAGCATGGATTATTTACGCCTCATTCTACTTATGCAGAGTTAATTATTCTATTGCCCTTCCACTTATTAATAAAGAATTAGGGATTAGCTTTACTGATTTGGGGCTAATTGTTTCAGTTTTCTTCATATCTTACTCCTTAGGCCAAATAGTAAATGGATATCTTGGCGTCAAGTACAAGCCATGGAAACTAGTCCTAATGGGTATTATAGGATCAAGCATTATAACAATCCTCTTTGGACTCAGTAGCAACTTTCTAATCCTTTTACTGTTATGGCTTCTTAATGGATTCTTTCAATCTATGGGATGGCCCTCCTTAGTAAAGATTCTTTCACTCACACTAGATAACGAAGAAGTAGGTAAGGGATATGGAATATTTAATACTAGTTGGGCCTTAGGACATGCGATCTCGTGGTTATTTACAGGGTTCATAATCGAATGGTATGGATGGAGATCAGGGTTTATAATTAACGGACTTATTTTCCTATTCATAGGATCAGTGGCTGTATCATACCTTATAATGAATGATCCAGCTCTAAGAGATGAATATATAGAGAAGAGAAAAGAGCGTCTAAATCAAACTTCTATGTCTCGAAAGAGCTTAGGCATAGTCATCATCTTAGCCTTAATATACCTCATAATGTATGCTATAAGGTATGCATTGGCAATATACTTGCCCTCATACTTATATAGTGTTGAGCGAATGATTGCTTCTACTACATTTATAGCGACGATATTTCCTTTATCAGGAAGTTTAGGTATGTTATTCTTTGGTTGGCTATTTGACAAACTAAGTACTTACAACAAAGCACAATTCATACTGTTCTCAACTCCATTCATGGCGCTTCTTCTATTTTTATTACCTACATACTATGAATACAATAGGTCGATAGGAATAGTAGCTCTGATAGCTTTGAGCTTCCTACTTTATGGTCTCGAATCGCAGGTCATCTCTACTATGCCAGTCATCATTGTAGGACGAAAGTTTTCCTCACTCGCTACTGGGATAATAGATTCAGCAGGAGCGCTAGGTGGCTTCATCTCAAGCATTGTTTCTGGACTCATCATTGATCTACAGGGTTTTCAACAGATGCTGAATTTCTGGAGTTATATACAAGTATTGCAACTATTACTCACTTTAATCTTAATGAGAAACGTAAAGAAGCTATCATCTTCTCACGCTTAATAGATTAACTGAATGTGGCGGTAGCTTTAGTATAATTTCATATCCTTTAATACTGATATCCTTACCCTCTTCAATACTAACATTATTGGGCTCATCAAACGTATTTCTATCATTTATAGATCTCCCAGAGATATAGAGATGTCTAGCAGCTACTGGCATAAAGCCTCTAAATTTAATTCTACACTCAGCCTCCTCTTCCTCATTTCTATTAATAACATGAATGTATATTGCGTCTTCCCTCATGGTCGCTGATGCATCTATAAAGCAGGTAGGCCTAGCTATTTCCTTAGAATAATAGGAGGGCGCATCTACTGTTACTTTTAATACCTCATTACCAATACCCTGGCTATAGAGCTTAAATACTAGATATTGCGGATTGACAAACATACTTCCATCATCCCTAGTCACTATAAGTGGTAACACGTTTACTGTTTGCGCAAAGCACGCTATGGCTACTGCATTACAAAGCCTTTGAAGAGAATTGAGAACAAGAGCAGTAAATATAGCTTCTTTGATGCAAGTAGCCTCTGAACTCCATACGTTCCACTCATCAAACGCTATTTTAATATCTTTCCTTATCTTCCACTTTCTTCTAGCAACTTTTATTAGATAAAAAACTCCCTTTAATCTATCCTCAATATCTGTAGGCGAGGCTACCAATTCCCTATAAGGTTTATCGCCTCTTATGTAAATATGAACAGAAAGGTAATCTATATATCCTCCAGCTATTTTTAGCATGTCTAAATTCCATTCAGGATCTTCACAGCCAACACCAACAAGTTCAATCTCTGGATCTATCCTCTTCATCTCATTAGCAAATTCAATAGTCCTCCTAGCACATTCCTCGCCATCTATACAGAAGCCTACCTGCCAACGACCATAAAGTTCATTACCAATACCCCAAAGCCTGACATTATACGGTTCAGAATGACCGTACTTCTTTCTTAACTGAGCATAATACGTATCTCCTTTTGAATTGCAATATTCAACCCATCTAGCTGCCTCCTCAGGAGTACCATTTCCAGCATTTACTACGATAAAGGGTTCAGTATTGACGAGTCTACACCATTCAATAAACTCATCAGTACCGAATTCATTAGGTTCCTCTACTTTCCATGCAAGATCAAACCTTCTTGGCCTCTTCTCTCTCGGCCCTATACCATCTTCCCAATGATAAGCTGAAGCAAAATTACCACCAGGCCATCGTACTATAGGAGGTCTTATAGCTCTAACAGCTTCAAGAACGTCCTTTCTAAATCCTTTAATATTAGGTATCTTTGATCTTTCACCAACCCAGATACCACCGTAAATACACCTTCCTAAATGTTCGATAAACTGACCGTATACTCTCCTATCAAGAGTCCCAAGAGAAGCAGTAGCGTCCACAAATACTTCTACCTTCAAGATACCCACCTCATGGAGTAACTAAATAACACATCTCAATTTTACGTATCTACTATCTATCCCATCTTTACTTTTAGAATTTAAAAGAATGAAAAATTAAGCTCCACTCTTATAGTTAAAATAATCCTATTGAAAGTTAGTAGCGATAGTACTACCTTTCATTATGATACTTTAAGGTATGATTACTCCCTTTATGTAATCTTGTGGTTTCTTTGAAGCATACTCAAAAGCTTCCTGTATCTCTTCAAGCTTCCATTTATGAGTTATGAGTTTTTTAAGATCAAATACGCCTTTAGTTAACATCTTTGATGCTATTTTCAGATTTTTTCTCATATCCTCAGCACGAGAAGGACAAGTCATAATAACTTCTAACCCTTTTGCATCCCACTCTCTAAAATTGACTGGTACTGGGTAAGGATGATAACTAAAAATACAAAGTCTTCCTTTCCGTCTTACTAGTCCTGTTGCTAAGCTAACTCCTTTTGGGTTGCCAGTTGCTTCTATAACTATATCGCATCCTACGTTATTAGTTACGCTAAAGATCTCCTTTTTAACATCTTCCCTATTTGGATTTAAGGTTATATTTGCTCCGTACTCTCTAGCCAAGCTAAGGCGATAATCTTTTACATCAATGCCTATTAGATTATCTAACCCCATTTTACTTAATGCTTGTATTAATAATAATCCCATAAATCCTGTACCTACTACTGCTACGTTATCCCCGAACTTTGGATTAGCAATTCTTACTCCATTAACTATACATGCTAAAGGCTCTCCCAAGGCATATTCAAATGGTATATCTCGAGATATGGGCTCTACATACTCTTCATTGACAACGATATAGTCTGAAAATCCAGGACCACCTAAAGCTATAACATGGTCACCTTCTATTACCTTTTGTACTTTACTTCCTACTCTAATTACTTCTCCTGAAGGTTCGTGACCAAGGAGTGCTGGTAACTTAAACCAAACGGGATAACCTAAAAAGCCATAAAGATCTCCTGTACAAATCCCGCATGCTCTTACCTTGATTAATACCTCTTTATCGCCTAAAGGGGGCACTTCCTCTTCTATTATATCTATCTTTCCCTTCCTGACTAAGACAGCTACTCTTCGTTTCATTAAACCACCTACAGGTAAATATAACGCTTAGAGATTGCTTAATCCTTCCTGAATGAATCAAAGAAAAATCAATAATAATCGTCCTTGCCTTAGCTACTTCCTTATTACACTTATTATTCGAGTATTTCATACAATATCCTTCCATTAGCTCCCGTAGGGATTGATAATCCTAGTAGATAAGCAATAGTAGGTGTTACATCCTTAAGCCATATGGGCCTTCTGCATTTGTATCCTCTCTTGATACCGGGCCCACACATTACGAACATAGCCATATTAGTCCCTATAGAGAGCCTTGCTGAAGGAAGCCCTTCATGTATGCTTTCAGCTCCACCCCACATGCCATATCTTGGATCTGGTAGGCCTATATATCCCTTAACACGAAGTGATAACTTACTAGCAGGTTTACGAGCTAAGGAGTATCCAGGTCTTGGACAAATGATTATGTCCCCATCCTCCTCACTTAATCCTAATGGATATGCTTCCCATCCTGGAATGGCTAGATAAATCACATGCTTATTGTTATCAGTTATAGAGAGCAGAGCGTCTATTATCTGATTTACAAGTTCTATATACTCCTCTCTTGAACTTATTACTCCATCCTTGTATCTCCACTTAGTATTAAGAAGTATTCCGTCATGAGTAAAACCTCTAATAATAGACCTCCTCTTATCTATCCTACCCTTTTCATCATATATAATAAAGCCTTTATCCTTAAGTATGTCTACTAAGAAAACAACTCTAGTTCTTGCAAAATGACCATGATCTGAGACTACTACTACTAGAGTTTCCTCATCGCTCAACTCTACTAACTTCCCTATAAAGTTGTCCATTATCTGATAATCTTCAATTACAAGCTTCCAGAATTCTTTCTCTTTATTAGGATCATACCCTGGAGCTACAGGGTCTATATTTGCCCAAAGCTCGTGTTGAACATAGTCTGGACTCTGACAATGAGTAAAGAGAAGTTCCCACTTATACCTCTCTTTGAGGTACTTCGCAGCCCTGACTAGCCAGCCTACATGCTCTCTGAGCTCTTCAAAGTACACATCATACCATCCATGAGCTAAACAGAATCTAGAGGGGTTATCAAGAAAAGGCCCTATATGTCTCACTAGCTCCTTACATACATTGGGTGGATCCGAGAAATCAGAGAGAGCATGTATTTGTGTGCGAAAGAGCGAGAATTTAGATAAATCAGGTGCTAGTTCTACTAGCTTAAATCTAAACGCCCCCTTTATTACGCTACCTTCCTTCACAAATTCAAGAGTTAGGAAGTCACTCCATTTACCTTCCTTAAGTCTACAGATTACCTTAGAGAAATCCTTAGTAAGCGAGACTGCGAGAGTATCATATCTTCTTCCATCTTCTGAGTATACTAACAACCATAAATTAACAGGAGTAAAGCCGCTCTCAGATAGTAAGCTTATTTCAGCCTCCATAGGAGGTAGACTTGACTCCGGTAAATTCCTCCATCCACTTGCAACGCTAAAGGTTACAGCCCTGGATTCAAAAGTTCCGTGAAGACCACCAGAGTATCTATAAATACGACCAAGCGTATATGCTGTAGCTTCCTCTAAGACTCCTACTGCATGGTGTGGAGCACCATTACTTATAGCTATGATATTCTCATGAGTTGAAGGCCAACCACCTGGATACCTAAGTAGAACAACTTTCTTCCCTGCTCTAGCAGCTATAGACCATATATACTCCACTTTGCAAGCTTTTGCATTAAAAACCCATCCCTTAATCCCATGAATACTTGGATCTGCACCTGTTACTATCGTAGTCCAATTAGGTGGTGTAAAAGTAGGCATAGAAGGAAGAGCATACCCATATGAGCCCTCTTGCATCAATCTCTTAATATTAGGCATAAGCCCCTCTCTAGTAAACTTTTCAACAAAATCAAGCAATAGTGAATCTATACCTATCAGGATAAGACGTTTAGCTTTTACATCCATGAGTTAAAGTCTCTCGTATGAGCTTTAAATATTTTAATCAAAAACAAGAAGAACTCAATTATTAAAATCTCAAAAAACTTTACGAATTGGAGCCTTATTATCATACTTTTCCTCTTCCCCGTATTCTTTTAATAATGATTGTCACAGCAACTACTACAATTGCTACTATGCTTGTGATCATTATAATGTTTATTCCTCCCTTCTTCTCACCAAAACCTTCTGGTACTTCAAAAGAAGCCATAATATCAATAGGAGA
>CAZFCQ010000021.1:0-32121 GCA_964517845.1 uncultured Thermoprotei archaeon
GCGAAAAGATTCATCACTCTTCAAGAGACCGTCGTTTCATCATCCAAGAAGCATAGTGAAGGATAAGTTATAAGTATTTCGTTATTAGTTTCATGAATAAAGGTGACAAGCTACGAAGTGATCATTTTCTACAACTTTTAATTCAGGTTCTATCTTTTTACAACGCTTGTTAGCGTAAGGACAGCGCGCTGATAACCGACAGCCTGGAGGTAGATTGATGGGGCTGGAAATCTCTCCAGATAAGAGTACCTTCTCTTTTCTCTTCAGATAAAGAGAAGGTACTGAGGTAAGAAGGGCTCTTGTATAGGGATGTAGGGCATCTTCAAATATTCTTTTAGCTGGGAGTATCTCCATAATCTTTCCCAAATACATTACCATGATTCTATCACTAACATAGCCGACAACTGGAAGATCGTGACTTATAAATAGACATGTAAGATTAAATCTGTCCTGAAGATCTATCATTAGATTGAGTATCTGGGCTTTAATGGATACGTCAAGTGAAGATACTATTTCATCAGCTATTACAAATTCTGGGTTAACTGCTAGAGCTCTTGCTATGGCTATTCTTTGTTTCATACCACCACTTAACTGATGAGGATATCTCTCTGCAACTTCTGAGTTTAGACCTACATAGTTTAATAATTCTATAACTTTATCATTAATTCTATCCTTCTCATTAATACCACTAGCCCATACTGCTTCAGCAAGCACATCTCTGACCTTCATACGTGGGTTTAATGATGAATCAGGGTTTTGAAATATTAACTGTATCCTTCTTCGTACTTTACGGGCTTCATGATTATAAAGGTCGATTCCTCTGAATTTAACAGTACCCTTTGTAGGCCTGAGTATTCCTGCAAGAATTCTACCTAAGGTGGATTTACCACTACCACTCTCACCTACTAAGCCTAGTGTCTCACCTCGTCGTATTTTTAAGGAGATATTATCTACTGCTTTAAGCCACATTTTTCTTAAGCCAAGAATTCCCTTTCTTACTGGGAAATATTTTGAGATCTCTTTAGCTTCAATCAGAATGTTGCTCATCTAGAAGTCGACCTCCTCTAGTTTGCTCCACATACTACATGCAACCCAATGATCCTGTAAGACTTCTATTAATCTAGGCTCTTTCTTAGTACATGTATTAGAACGGTAAGGACAACGGGGATAAAAACGGCAACCTGGAGGCGGGGATAATAAATTAGGTACGCTTCCTGGAATTGGGAAGAGTCTCTTTTCACTCTTATGAAAACGGGGTACTACATTTAAAAGTGCTCTCGTATAAGGGTGTAATGGTCTTCTTAGAATTTCATCTTTTTGGGCTATCTCAAGTACTTTTCCTGCGTACATAACGCAAATTTTATCTGAAACCTCTGCAGCTACTCCAAGATCATGTGTTATCATAAGCATGGAGGATCCCACTTCCTTAACTACTTCTAGAAGTAGTTCTAGAATTCTTGCTTGTACAGTTACATCCAAAGCAGAGGTGGGTTCATCAGCGATTATAAGCTTAGGTTTTAAAGCTATAGCAATGCTTATGGCTATTCTTTGTTTCATACCACCACTTAACTGATGAGGATAATCGTAATATCGCTTTTCTGCATCAGGTATGCCTACTCTTTGCATAAGCTTTATACTTATTTCTTTGGCCTCCTTGGGAGAGAGATCTTGTTTATAGCGGAATAATTCAGCTATTTGTTCTCCTACTGGATATACAGGATTCAAGGCAGTATTAGGATCTTGAGGTACTATCGATATTAAACTCCCTCTTATCTTCTCCATTTCTTCTTCATTAAGGCTTAACAAATCCGTTCCATTGAATATTACCTTGCCTCTAATATATACTTGAGAAGGGTCATGAAGTCTCATAAGGGCATATGCTAAGGTGGATTTACCACTACCACTCTCACCTACAATAGACATAATTTCATGATCTGCAAGCTTGAAAGTGACCCCGTCTACTGCCTTGATGTAACCTCTTGTAGTTCTATAGTAGACGTATAGATTTCTTATATCTAGTAAGGTTCCCATATTCATCCTCTCCTTAGCCTAGGATCTAATATCTCCTGTAAGGCAGATCCTAGAAGATTAAATCCTAGAACTACTAGGAATAGAGCTAGACCGGGAAAGAGAACTAAATGAGGTGCCCTAAAGATGTAGCTTCTACCAGTACCTATCATAGCTCCCCATTCTGGGTGAGGAGGTTGAACTCCAAGTCCTAGGAACCCAAGTCCTGCTGCACCGAGAATAGCCGACCCGATATGAAGAGTAAGTTGTACAGTTAATGGTGGTAATATATTCGGGAGTATATGTCTAAAAATTATTCTAAAATTACTAAGACCAAGCATCTTAGCTGCAACTATATACTCCATAGATTTGACCTGAAGTGTAACACCACGGGTTAATCGTATATAAGTAGGAATAAATCCTATTCCTATGGCTATTATCAGATTCATAAGTCCTGGACCCAATATAGCAACTAAGGCTAAAGCTAACACAATACCAGGTAGTGCAAGGAGTATATCTGTTATTCTTTGAACTATATAGTCCATCCATCCTCCATAGTATCCGCTTATTAAGCCTATGGGTATCCCTATAAGGGCCCCTATAGCCACACTTGTAAAAGCTATGAAGAGAGAGAATCTAGATCCATATATGATCCTAGAAAGAATGTCCCTTCCTTGTTCATCAGTTCCTAGAGGATATTTAATACTTGGCGATTGTAATGCTCTATTAAGGTCGGCATCATAGGGATTATATGGAGTTATAAAGTTGCTTAATAAAGCAGTAATAACTGAACCTAAGACTATGCACAGACCGATTAAACCTCCTTTGTGCTTTAAAAGGAGGCGTAAAGTTTCATTCACTTTCTTCACCTCCTTCTAACTTTACTCTGGGATCAACGATGACGTAAAGAAGATCCGTTATAAGATTAACAAGCGCATAAGCTAATGCGAATATAAACACAGATCCCTGCACTGCTGGATAGTCCTTAGCGAATATTGAATCTACAATATATTTACCTATGCCCGGCCATGCGAATACGGTCTCAGTTATAGGAGCCCCTCCTAGAAGTGCTCCAAATTGTAAACCACTTATTGTGAGCACTGGTATTAGGGCATTTCTAAGGACATGCTTATATAATACAATGTTCCTTGGGAGTCCCTTAGAGAAAGCGTATCTGACAAACTCTTGGTTTAATACTTCTAAGATAGAGGCACGGGTAAATCTTACTATGTATGATGATAAATATATGGCTATAGTTATTGATGGAAGTATTAAATGAAGAGGAGTGCCTGAGCCTCCAGCGGGTAGTAAATGAAGTTTAACACTAAAGAGTACTATGAACATAAGCCCTAGCCAGAATATAGGAATCGAATTGCCTATAATAGAAAAGATTAGAACTAGGTAGTCAATTATGGAGTTATTCTTAACAGCTGCGAGTATGCCTAACGGTATGCCTATAACTAAAGCTAGAGACATGCTACTTACTGCTAGTAATATAGTATTTGGGAGCCTAGCAAGTACTTCCTCAATAACGGGAGTGCCTGTTCTTAATGAATTACCTAGATCAAAACGAAGTAGGTTTAACATATATCGTAAATATCTTTCATGAAGAGGCCTATCTAGCCCTAATGCTTTTCTAATCGTCTCTACATCCTCTTCTGTAGCTTCAAAACCAGCTAGTAGTCTCGCGGGATCTCCTGGTGTTAGATTAAGTATAAAAAAGAGGATAGTAACTATCCCAAAGACGACTAAAAAAAGACCGAAGAGACGTTTTAATAAGTATCTTAATAACGCCATGGTTTCATCCCTCTATCCTTCTATATACGCTTTCTGAAGCCCGAACATCTCATAAGGATACATTATTATGTCTTTCACTTTAGATGAAGTCGCTACAACGTAGGATTGCATGTAAAGCCATATTACGGGACAGTCACGCCATAATATTTCGCAGACCCTTTGGTACATAACCTCTCTTTCTTCAGGATCTAGAGTCTTCATAGCTTCATCTAGTAGTTTATCCACTTCGCTATTGTTATAGAAGTGAAAATTGAAACCATTGGGGGTGAAGCACTTAGAATGGAACCTTAGATAAAACTGGAAGTGGGAATCTGGTGTTCCTACACCCCATCCTAGGAAGATAAGCTGAAATTGTGCCTTCTCAGGAGGCTGAAGTATAGAGGCTACAAATGTTGGCCAATCGAGTATCTGTATGCGAACTTTTATACCAACTTTCTCTAAGTAGGAGGCTATAGCTTCAGATACTTCCTTATCGAAGAGATATCTACCATTTGGACTAAAGAGAGTAACTTCAAATCCATTAGGATACCCTGCTTTAGCTAACAGTTGCTTTGCTTTTTCAGGATCGTACTTGTAGGGTGTAAGAGACTTGTATCCTGGGAAGAACCAAGGTAAAGGTGAATCTACGGGTGTACCTAGACCGAAGAGTATCTTTTTAACAATAGCTTCTTTATCGACTGCATAATTAAGTGCTTGACGTACTCTTACATCCCTAAGTGGGCCATACATAGTGTTAATTACTACGAACATTGTTCTAGAAGCATTAGAGAACCAAAGCTTTACATCAGGGTTCTTAGCTAGCTGAGGTATATCAGCTGCAGGAGGTAGGACTATCATATCTAAGTCACCGGCTAGTAGCATAGCCTCTCTAGTATGAGCATCAGGAACTATTTTGAAGATTATTTTCCTTAATTTAGGCTTCTCTCCCCAATAGTTATCATTGCGCTCTAAGACGAGTCTATCACCCTTAACCCACTCTACGAATTTAAATGGGCCAGTACCTAAGCCTGTAAGGTCTTTAGTTATCTTATCTCCTAATTTCTTAGCTGAATTAGGAGACATTATTCCAGTATTAGTACCTGTTAAAAGGCTGATGAAGGGAGCGAAGGGATACTTTAAGTATATTCTGACAGTATAATCATCAACGACTTCTATTTTTTTCATAACTAGGTAGTTATGCCTTCCAGGAACTCTAACCTTAGGATCTAGTAATCTCTCTAACGAAAATTTAACAGCTTCGGCAGTTAATGGTGTGCCATCATGGAATTTTACTCCTTTCTTTATTTTGATAGTATATACTAGTCCATCAGAGCTTACCTCATAACTCTCTGCAAGAAGGGGTTTTATTTTACCGTCTACATCTGTGATAAAGAGAGGTTCTACCATCATGCGCACTATATTAGAAATTAACGTAGTAGTCTGTCCTGCTGGATCTAGAGTATCAGGATCTATGCCTATACCAACCCTTAAAACCTGCTCCTCTGACTTACCCCAGAAGTATTGATATGCCAGATATCCTCCCGCGGAGGCTATAACTACAATTACAATTAGTAAAACTGCTTGTAGTCTTGTTAAAGCTTTGCGATTCCCAGTTGACCAACTCCCAATTCCATTTCCTCATTCCTCCAACTGAGGTTTAAGGTAGAGTATGTTTTGTATTTAAACTTTTCGCTAAGAGTATTGTACTTAAGTCCTATTAAAATTGGATATATGTAAAATACACTACCAATCTTTAGAATCTTAAGAAGGATATAAAAGAAAGAAGCCTAACGTACCTCTTAATACTTTAGCAGTTTTCTTTTTTAGCTCTTTAATCTTTTCAGAAGGTAATTCTAGCTTATAAACTATTTCAACGGGGTCTAGTTCTCTTCTTTCCTTAAATAGTACACTTCGCTTTATGTAGATAGGAGTACAACCTAAGGATTTCAAGTAACTAATTATCTCTATAATACGCTTATAATCTCTGAAGGGAATTACTATCTTGAATGTTATAATCCTTCTCTTAGTCTCTCCCATCCTTGAAGCCCCCCTTATGGGAACTTTATCAGATTAAGAGCTTTAAGGTATGAACTCTAATGTTTAATATCCCTCTAAGCCGGTAGCTATGCGGAATACTATTTTCTCATATCCTTCGATTTCCTCACCTTTCTGTACCCATACCATTAATATCCTATCTCCTATTACTTCATGGGCACCAGGTACGATTACTTCTGCTATGAAGCTTCCAGGAAAGAAAATCCAATAGAACTCATAGTCATATTCAGCTATAGTACTTTCGTAGTAATCCTCATAAGTATTAGACCCTAATTTAAAGTTTCCCTTGAAGGTTATAAAGAAAGTTACAGAGGGTCTCTTAGGATCTCCTCTTAAACAGATATCAACTCCGGTGACTTTAGGCTTGACTTGCTTACCATTGATTAGTACCTTTTCCTCATCCAGAAACATCTGCATATTGGATGTTAACTTCAGAAACTCTTGTTCTAAACTGCCTTCTCCTCTTAGAATTCGTGAGTAATACTCTTTAGGATCAAAATAATCGAATACAACTATCTGAGTTATTACTCCATTAGGACTAACTATAAAAAAGCCTTGTGCATGTACAGGAATTACTTCTTCTGACAAGGATTATCCCGAATTAAGATTAGGATGGATTGCTCTTTATCCTTTTCTCTATCCTTATAATTCCTTTATAGTGATATTGTTAAGGATATCTCTTATCCTTATTCCCCTATCTAGAGCTACTAGCTGAAAGTGTCGTACACTTAGGGGATCGATATGTAGATAATGTTTAGTAGCTACTATATCCACTATTAGTGGATCCTCGGATACGAGAATGTGATCATTAGCCTCTACAATATTGAGGTTAGGATGTACTACTTTGGCAACATCAGCTACGACTTTACTTATACCTCTTATATGATACTTGAAGTATTTACGTTTCTCTGCAACAAAGCCGAAAAGGTTCTTTAGAGCAATAGTTACCTTAGTACTAGGGTGTCTTCCTGCCCTTGCTAGATTAATAACAAAGTCTGCTTCAAAGAGGCATTTAGGTAAGGGTAGTTTCTTTATAGCATGGTGCTTTGGTATGGCAATCTCAATTACACCTGATTCTATCATGTCGATCACTTTCACATTATTAAATTCCTTCGATAAATCTAGTATGCCAAGAGATTCAAATCGTTCTTTAGGACTATGCATTGTACTAGGCGTCTCACCTATGATTACTTCATTGAACTTAGAGCATAGTTCTTTAATAAGGACTCTTAGTAGATTTAAGTCAGGAGGATAGAAACCACATACGTTTGGCTTTATGAGTACAGAATCGAATTTATCGGTACTTAAAGACGAGAGTATGTTCGTAAATGCGGCCTTAGCTCTTTTTCTGTGAAAACGTATGAGAGTATACGTCATGTCTTACGCCTTAGGAATAATTGATATGAGTGCTCTAATTATAGGTTCTCCATCTTCAAGAGCAGCACTAACAATTAACCTAGCTTCGATACCTAATCTGTTAATTTCGTTTACTGTGCTGAGAAGGAGCTGTAATTCTTCAGCGTCAAGTTCATCGCGGTCTATTCGTATATCAATTCCCATAGGCTTAACTAATACTTGAAACTCCTCATAGTGCTCAGATATTATCTTGATTACATTTAGTAATTGAGATATGAACTCTTCTTCATTCATCATTATAAATGGAGAAAAGAACCTTTATTAGCTTACTTATTGGATTCACTCATGATGACTCCACATAGGTAAAACTCTCTATACCAGGAGTCATCATGAGTGAAAACTTCAAAAATAGGTCGCTTCCAAGTAACTTCAATTTTTTAATTATTTCCATTAATATGAAGAAAATAATATAAGTCACTAATTCTATTATGGGATAATGGACAGCGTGGTGAGGGTACTCTTCTGCTCATAGCGGGGTGGGGAAGCCTGGTATCCCGCGGGGCTCATAGGGGATCTGGATCGACGACCCTGTGAGACCCCGAGGTCGGTGGTTCAAATCCACCCCCCGCTACCACATTTCTTCAGATATGCCTAGTTTTAATCATAGAAGCTTATATTTGGAAAGTGTGTAAGGACAAGAGGCATCAATCAGAGAAAAGGATATATTATACCCTTTAAGATTATGTTTAATCATGGAGTCACTTTCTGCTTATGAGAAATTCATATTAGCTTATCTATGGTACGAATATGGAGGCTCCCTTTATTTTAGCCGAGGTTCCGAAGATCCTGAGCTTTTCCTAGCTAAGTTAATAACTAATGAGTTAGTTAAGGGAACAAAGCCTTACTTCTATGATCGATTGCTTCAGAATCTTGTCAATAGTTTTAAGAGACTTAAAGAGAATTGGATGATTGAGCTTAGTGGGTACGAGGTTAACCTTACGATATATGGAAGACAAATAGTTCAAGGTATAGGTAAGGAGGAATACGAGAAAATAAAGAAAAAGCTAGCTTCAGGGAAGAGTTAGTAATAGCTCTTCATTTAGTTTTTAACCTTAACACAAGGCTTGCTACTCTCCTTCCAAGTTCCCTACAGGCATCCAGTATTTCCTCATCAGGGGATCCCACTGAGACTACACCATAATGATGTTCTTCTGGGTTACCTTGGATTATCATTCCATGAATTAACATCGCTTTTAATATGCTTAGGACAGTAGTTTCAGCACCTCCTCCCCTAGCTGCACATGAACTAAAGGCGCCTCCTACTTTACCTTCAAGTTTTCCATGAATTTTTACACTTTCATCAATGAATTTCTTAACCTCAGATGCCATCTGACCATAATATGTTGGTGAGCCAATTACTATACCATCATAGTCTGCTAATTCATTCACCTTAACGTTATTCACTTTCCTCAATATAACTTCAACTTCCTTTACCTCTTTAGCTCCCTCAGCGACAGCCTTAGCCATTTTTTCAGTATTACCAGTTCTTGAATAGTAGATAATTAACAATCTAGCTTTAGACATATAGTCCCCTAGTAGTATCACTATATTGGAGAGGCTTATTAACCTACTATCTAGCATTAGTGGTTCATGAGTTTAATCTTGAATTAATAATGAAAGAGATCTTTTAAAGAGAAGGGAGAGCTTAATGTGGTGCCCCGGCCGGGATTTGAACCCGGGTCTGCGGCTCGAGAGGCCGCCATCCTTGACCGGGCTAGACGACCGGTTGGAGCCAAAATGTTTTGGTGGCTCCCACGCAGGGATAACCGGGGCTTTTATGATTCATATTTTTCTCTACTTTATCTTCACTAAAGGTTATTTTAATATTTCTTTACTTTAACCTCAATTCCTCGATATCTATTCCATATCTGTTAATTGCAAGAAGCTTTATTTTGTTAAGTAGCTTTAGCTTTTTAATAGCTATTTCATATGCAGACTCAGACGTCCCTACTACACCTTTAAGACCTCTGAATCCACAGTCTGGTTTAATTATTCTAATTCTTTCAACACCATATTTCTTCACAGCATTCTCTATGATTTTAAGGGCTTCCTTAGGTGTTTCTAATACGGGTCGTTTACTTGAAAGTATCCCTAAAGCTATGAACTTGTCGTAATCTTCAAGTACTTCACGAGAAAAAGCTTGAAAGTTTTGAGGCGTATCTGCAAACTCATGATCTAGTAGTAAGAAGCTAGTTTGAGAGAGAATTTCAACTAATTCAGGAGAGAGACGCCCACATACATGAATACCAGAAATTTTAGGTATAGTTCTAGCTAATCTATCTAAGATGTCGATTATATCATCGGTAGAATATCCATGAAGTATCATTCTTTTACCTACCATTACACTCAGATAGGGTTCGTCTATGTTAATGTACTCATAACCCATATTAGATAAATCTCTTATTATGACTCTTAAGTAATGTAGCAGATTTTCTATATGTTCCATACTATTTATCATAAGGTTACTCATGGTCAATGGCTCATCAATGTAAATTTTAGTTGATAAGGTGAACGGACCTGTAACACAAGCTTTAAGACCGCTAATTCTCTCTCTTAAGGGACTCCTCCTAATGTACTCTACGGTCCATAATGCCTGTTCCTCAGCTTTGAACACATTTACTCTAGGGCTCACTTCCTCAAGAAGTATGTACCCTCGTTTTCTTCTTTCTAGAATACCAGAATCTACAAGGGGATTAAGAAATTGAGCTATAAAGTCTTGTAATTGAGGATAGCAGGGATAGTCTATTGGTATCTCTAGTACATCCTTAAGTATGCGTTCTAAATTTCCTCTTGAGTACTCGAGAGGAAAACTTCCTACGTAGCTAGTGAACATGACCTGAACCTCCATTCATTTAAGAATAGTTTAAAAACCCCCTTATAGATTCTTACAATGCACAATTGACTATACACTCATGAAAATATCCTTAGCATAATGAGGGAAGAAAATTTTAAGGACTTGCGATCATTAAACATTGGCAATGAGCGCTCAGAGTTACTCTGAGAGAATGATGAGAAGGCATTAATGCGAGCCATATTATAGAATTAGAATTGTGAGAAGGATAAGAGTAAGAATAAGCTATCCGCTTATTTTGTTGAATAATGCTCTGACGAGATTAGATAATAGGAACAAAGCATTTAAAGACCTGATAATCTTAATATCAATTTATAGAGGAATTAGAAGTATACGAGATCTCTTAGAAATATTAAATGAAATTGAGAAATTTTCATTTAAATCAAAAATGGAAACTCATAGGTTCATAAGACGATATCTAGCATGGGATTTAAGAATGAGGTTTATCAGATTAGAGGATCTTCATAATTTAAACGACGTTAAGAGGGAACTCCTTAAGCTTCATAATAAACTTAAGGAAGAATGGTATAGTACTAGGCTTCCTAGGTTAATTAAAATTAAAATCAAAAAAGAGGAGGAATACAATAGTAAGAAGCTTTTAGACAAAGTTGAAAGACTCTATGAGGCATATATTCCGGAAGGAATAGTAGCATATATCATTGATAATAGAATAGAAGAGCATTATGTCTTTCCTAACAAGATAGCAATTCCGTGCAACATTAATGATGAAGATTTACTGAAATTGATAGGAAGAATAGCATTAGAAAGAAAGAAGATCATTAGAAGATCATTAGTAATTGATAAGACATTATTACATATCATTGAACAATATATCGATAAACTATGGCAGGAGTCATCTACGAGAAACTTCATAAATGAGACTTTTCATTATGTAAAAGATAAAATCTACATTAAGGGTCCTAGGAAATTCTTACGAATAGTACTCCACGAAATTTTCATCAAAAAGCTACTTGATGATTACTTAAAAGGGAAAGTGGAAGAAGATGTTATAAACTACTTTGATACTTCAAACATAACTACTAACATAAATGAGGTCGTTAGAAAGATGATGACCTATAGCAAAAAAGAATCCTAAAGATTTTTTATGCATATGCATCACTTATTTTTTGGGCAAACATCCTTAAGAGGACAAGAATGACATTTGGGAAGAATTGACCTACAGTAATTTCTTCCATGAAGATATGTTAAAGTTTGGTACCAGCCAAAAAGCATGTCTAACTTACCTAGCAAGATTCCTCTTGCACAAGTATCCTTATAAGGACATGTATAGCAGGTGTAAGATACGCAATAATTCCTCTGTGGAAGTTTTACATGAGGAGGTAAGATTCCTAGTCTTGTGCTAACTCTTAAGAGGTGAATATCAACAGGTGCAAAGGAAGAATAAGGGGTTACAGACATGACTATCGAATCTGCTACCTTAGGACCAACATATTTACATTTGAGTAATAACTGCCTTAGATGCCAGGGATCCTTCTTAGAAAGATCTTTAGAAACCTCATAAAGCTCTAAAGGGTCATCAGTTGAAAGAGAAAATGTTTCTACAAGCAACTCTCTTAGGCTACTAAGAGAATCTAAAAGGGTCTTTACCTGATAGCTTGTACCTATATAGCTTAAGATTTTATCACGAGAAATATAAAGAAGTAACCAAGGATTACCCTTAGTTAACTTATCAATACGAGAACACCACCTAAGAACATTCTTCTCATAATCAGTCCTCCTAGAAAGAACTGCAGCAATAAAAAGCCATATAAAATCATTCTCTGAAAAAGGTAAACGAACTCCAGGATAACAACTAGCTAGATTAAACAATATAGGATAGAGTTCGGAGTTAGTATACCTGAGATAAGTTTCAAAGGGACCTAGATGTAGACCTAAGATAGACTTTAACACATCTAATGGGACTTCATGCACTCCTTGATAAATAATTAGAGGACCTTTCTGGACTAATACAAGTCCCTTTAGAAAACCTCTAACTTTAGTCCACATTTTATGTGAAGTACTAAACAATGAAGAAAGAAAACTTGGTTTAAGTGTAAGTTTAAGATCATAAGGAGGACGAACTTTGAGAAATTTCTTATGCATATGCATCACTTATTCTTGAGCGTATTCTACTAGGACACAACCCCTTCATTTCATATGGAAATATATTTAGAGTTACTATTATGATCTATATCAATTAGAATAGATAATTTAAGCTAAGAAGTACGACATACATCTTTATATAGCCTATCTTAGAAAAAACGAATGGGGTATATACCCCATTATATTACTTTTAAACTCTAACATAGATAGACTTCTTCCATAGGAAGCTAAGGGGTGGGAGGATCTGTTATTTTAGTTGATAGCTTTATAGCTAAGCTATCTCTTTCTACCCTCTAGAGGGGATCTTATGGGGCGACGTCCTCTATCCTACTATTTATTAGATAAATTTGGTAGTCCATCTCATGAAAATTCCACATATATAGTTGTTTATGATTTCTCAACATCGAAAGGTAGAAGCATTTCTATAACATTTTATAGGAACTTAAGAAGAATTTGTAATGCTTTAAATGATGGCTTTTTAGTTCAGAAGAGTGTTTTTGAATGTAAGAAGAAAAACACTGCTCTTGCAGTTGCTGAGTTAGCCAAACTTTATGGAGCTAGAGTTCGTGTATATGAAGTCTCTTCTTCGTTAAATTTATGATGATTAAGGATCCTCTCATAAAGGTGCTGTTCCACATTTTGGACATTTACTATATTTTATTATTATGCGTTTTCCCTTCCTTATTTTGATTTTTGGCAACTTTGTTCCACATTTTGGACATTTAGCCATCTCTTTCACCCTAGCTATTCACTTTTCGCAGTTATTCTCAACTAATATCCTTCTTATATCCTTTGTTTATCTTGATCCTTCTTTCTTATATCATATGTCTCTACAACTTGTGAATGCAGAGACCCCTTCATTTCCTGTGGAACTTCCTTCTCTTTTTTCTTTTTCTTATTTTTTATTCTTTTCTAAGTAGATATCATTTATTTTTCAAAAAGGAGTAAAAATTAAGCCTTTTTAGCTATTTTAAATCATGTTTACACTTTTTATTTTAACTGTTCCATATATTAGGATATTCTACTTAGATCTACTGTGGTGTCTGCGCTTGGTTAAAGTAAGAATTGAAGATAGACTTCCTACTGGTGAGCGGATTAGTGTAGTCCTTGAAGGAAGCTTTATTGATGAACGTAAGGTTTTACAGTTACTTGAATTACTCAGAATTATGAATGGCCAAGTAATGCCAATATCTTCGTTACCTTCCTCCCTTAGTGGAAGAGAGTCTGTATCCCTCAAAGAGTTGATATGGGACGTAATTGCTGAGAAATTTAGAGATGGGCGTTGGTTTACCAGTAAAGATCTCTATGAAATCCTAATTAAAGAGTATAATATCAAGACTAAGCTTAGTACTGTATCAACATATTTACATAGGCTATCCACTACAGGCTATCTTGAAAAGAGCGGTTCACGCGCATTAAGGAAATATAGGTTAAGGTTATCAATTCCTACACCTGTTTCTCAAAAGTAAGTGTAGCGCTTCTACTTCTTTCTTTACGTACTACCTTGTACGCTATAATGTCGCTTTTAGTTATTATTCCTATAATTCTTCCTGCTTTCATAACAAGTACTGCAGGCTCTTTAGTCAGTATTTGCATTATGGTCTCTATATCTTCCTGTGGCGAGACTATAGGTAACACTTCGTTCATTATTCTTTTAACAGGCCACGATGAGACGTTTTCATGCGGGTTAGATAGCATAGCTCTTACAATACTATCCTCAAGAATTGTTCCTACAAGTCTTCCATCTTTTAGTACTGGTATTTGGGAAATTCCATACTTCCACATTAGCTCTGCAGCTTTCCCAACGTTTTCGTTAACTTCCACTGATATTACAGGTGAATGCATTACGTCTCTTGCCTTAACTTTATCCTTCGCGGCTTCCTCTAAAGCTTTAAGGATCCTCCTAAGTGTAGAGAGACGTGGATCCACAGATCCGTTCTCTATCCTAGCTATTAATGATTGACTTACCCCTGCTCTTTCAGCTAATTCCTTTTGAGTTAGTCCTATTCTAAGTCTCATTCTTCTTATTTCTTCGGGCGATGGTAAAAAGGACATGTCTATCTTCAACCAAGCTAACATATGGTTATATTCACATTTTTAATTTACTCTCTTCATCTAATTATGCTATATTATACCTGATAGTAATACTGATGTACACATTAATAAAATAAGTATGCTTGGGAACACTTTCTTTACAAAGATCTTATATCCCTTCTCAAGAATCTCATATAGCATATCCAACACATCCCCATACATTCTAGCCTTCGTGATTATTCTTCCATTTTCAAATTCCACCTTCCTAGCAGAAGAAACAGCTTCGATTGCAACATCGATTATGATATCGAACAGTCTTTCATGATCCTTACTCTCACCTATCGCTAAGTATCCCCTACCGCCAGGTCTTAATCCACTAACAGAATGCGTATCTGTCGTTAATACTTCTACTTCATCAACATCTATTCTTTCTTTAATTCTTCTAATCAATTCGTAACGGAATTCATTAATCATATTGTTTCCATCAATGATTATCAACATTAGACTTCTTTTACTTATTACACCCTTTAAGTATATAATGCCTATACCTGCTTCGCCTATGCCACTTTCTTTACTTAAATTTATTTTCTTGGTCATTACTGACATTAACACCTCTTCCTCAGTACCCTTTTTTATTTTCTCAACGGCCATGGGTATTAACTCTTTAAGTTCTTCATAACTGATTTTTTCATAGTCTAATATCGAATTATGCTCATCCACTAAAATGGCATTCTCAATATTTATTATGGATGTGTACTTCTTTAGTAGATTCCAGTAATGATAAGGTACATCTTCTATACCTCCTCTATTAGGCGCTACGAGGAGTAGAAGCCCTTTACCAATCCTGAGAGCTTTTATTCTAAATTTTTCACCAATTATACAGGGCACATCTATAATGGCATGTTTCTCTCTATCCTTCCTTCTTCTCCTAAGTTCTCTAGCCACCTTCTCTGCTATAAAGTATAATTCGCGACTTGATGCTAAGTCTTCCTTATGTGTAACTGCACCATGAAGTACTACCACTTTATCACAACCTATTTCCTTCCCTACTTTTTCAGATAATAAAGCTGGAGCCTCACTACTTCCGACATTTCGGAAAGGTCCATAATGGAATTCTGGTACAATGATCACTCCTACCAATTCATCATTATTTATAGCTTTTATATAGTGAATAGCTATCTCTTTAATAGAAGAATATTTCTCTATTATTCTCTCAAATTCCTCGATATCGCTTGCAAGCCACATTCTACAAAAAGCTCTACTTAAATTGAGTACATTAACACCACCATCTGTTATAGTCCCTACTCTGATCAAAACATCTAGACTTATTATAAATGCTAACATAGGTATAATAAGTATTAACGATATTGTACTTAGACTGAGTCTCCCCATAATCAAGTAAAAGCAGGTAGCTACCAACATGAGTTGAGAATACGAAGTAAAGAAGCTTCTTAAATCTAATTTACCTCCTATCATACTTAAAACCAAAAGCTGTAGATATATAGATGGAATTAATGGATATAGTGTGCTTATAGATCCTTTCACAAGGTCTGTAACTCCAGTTATGCCCATAGCTAATATACCGAGAAAGCTAAGCCTGGCAATATTGAAGACTTTTTCACCATAGAATACTAATAGTACTAAAAATGCTGAAAATACTGGTGATATAAGGAGACAAGCTCTAGCTAGTAGATCCCTATTACCTAAGTGATATACTACTTTTTCCAGCATAAGAAAGAATATAAACTCTACACATAGCGAGACTATCATTATTGTCGCTTTTGGTAGCTTGAATACCTTACTGTAATATCGCGTGATTTCCATTTTCTCTTATTCTCACTTAAAGACAATCCATATTTAAACTACCTCTTCTCTCTAGTAAGCATGGCGATAATAGAATGTCGAGTGTAAAGCCTAAGATTCTGAATGAACGAGTTGAGAAATGCCCTTATTGTGGTAAGGAAGCTCTTCATGTTATAGAGGCATTACATGAAATACCACATTTCGGTCCCATATTGCTAGTGACTCTAAAATGTTCTAATTGCGGTTATAAGCATACTTCTGTATCTCATGTAGAACAACATGCTCCTCTCCGTATCAAGATTTATGTTAATTCCTTAGAAGATTTGAATATTAAGATCATTAGATCTCCCACTGCGACTATACGGATACCTGAATTAGGAATAACCATAGAACCAGGCCCTATCTCACAAGGTGAAATAACTACTATTGAAGGGTATCTTTTAAGAGTACATGAGATATTGAAATCTCTATTTAATAATAAATCTCACAAAGACGTTATAGACAAAATTGAAGATACTATAAATGGAAAAGTATCCTTCACCTTCATAATCGAGGATCCTTTTGGGAACAGCGCTGTTATAGTTCAGAACAGGAAGAAAATCAAAAAAGAGACTATTCCCGCTGAAGAACTAAAATATATAAAGTATGGAGATGCAGTTTTAGAAATGAAAAGAGGGGGAACTTATGGCTCGAAGAAGAAGGTCTGAGGCACCTATGCCAGTATCCTCTGCAGGTCTTGTAAGATTCTTTGAGGAAGAAATCAAAGGAATACGTATAAGACCTGAGTTAGTATTATTCATGTCAGTGGCATTAGTAGTTTCTGTGATTCTTGCGCATTTGATAGGTATCGCTCCCTAAACTTTAGCAATAAAGGTATGCACTTCACTCTTCACATTTACAAGGTTTAGATCTACAACGTGGACAAACTCCAGGATACTTTCTCATACTAGCCTTCTCAAGGTCTATGTTAAGTAGGTTGCATAAGCTTAAGAGCCATGCTAATACATCAGCAGCCTCCATGCTTACATCTTCTATATTTCCTTTAATAAGAGCCTTTCCCAGCTCTCCTACCTCCTCTACAAGCCATATGTATGTCTTTTCAATACCACGTCGTTTATCTTTAACATAATATATCTCTTTCATCATCTTCTGGAATTCGCTTATGTGCATGATTACTACACCTCAGGAGATATACCTATCAAGTACCTCACTCTGTTTCTTGCTACCAAAGATAGCTTTTAGCATTGTATTAAGTAATAATATTCTCTGTCTAATGTAGTTGTTTATCTTGTATTTTTCACTCACTTCCTCTACATAATTAATATACTTCTTTACGCTCCCCTCTTGCACAGTTAGGACTACTTTACCACTACACTTGGGGCATTTTCCTCCTAGAGGAGGCCTACGAAATGAGGTGTTACAGTTAATGCATCTAAAACTCTGGGATGCAAATGCACGTAAATTCCCTATAACATCTGGTAACAGATGGTGCGTAAGAATCCTTTCAGCAACATCGTTTGCGTCAACTGCATGTATTTTCTCAGCTAGTTCTAGTTGTGCTCTTATCTTGTCTTTCATAGTCTTCAATAATTTATAGGTAGTTGTTTTAGGGCCTAAATCTATTCGAGAAGTATCATGAGTAAACTTTATCCCATAATATTTCCTTTCATCATTCAGTCTATCCTCTACCAGCTCTATCTTGAGATACTTTTTTATCTCTTTAGGAGAAGAGGCGCTAAGAGTAGCTATGTAAAACTCTCTAGGATATCCGCTATGAGTATCCATATTGTAAACCTCATCATCAACTTCTGAAGGATCAAGTATCACTGTTAATACTAATGGAGCATCCATCATGCCACCACGTTGACTAGGTAAATATCGTTTAGAGAAATTAATTAGAGCATCAAGTCCAAGAATTACAGCATCTTCATCTCCATCACAGTTTCTACGTTTAGCAGCATGCCAATAGGGATGTGCGAAAATGACCTTAGCCTCTGTAAAACCTAATATTCTTCCTATTATCCCAGCTGAGGTATGGGGGGCTATTCCTATTACTAAATGCCCTATAAGGTCTTTCATAGTCCTAGCTTTGTAGTAGGGCTCTAAACCATACACTCTTTCAAGGAGTTCATCTACAAAATTAGCTACTCTTAACAGATATTCTCCCGCACTCTTAGGAAGTATTATATCCTGTACTTTAAGCTCTACTATTTGATCTTCGCTTTTAAGAGGCTTCCCTTCATAATCATACTTATATCCTAATTTCCTTAATTCTTCAATAGTAAGCCCAACTTCATGCGGCTTAAAATGCGTAAGAGGTGCATTAGTAGCATCAAACCTTATAGTTCCATCTTTAAATACGTAAACTCCATATTTAGCCCTCAATATTCCTTTTATGAGGGGCTCCATAAGCTTCATATCATTTGTAAGCCCCTTAACACATTTTACTTCCTTGGGTATCTTTATACCATAACGTCTTTCTAGCCTTTTGACATAGCTTCTTAGATCATACTCGCGTACTGCATAAGGTTGAGTCTTTACATTACATTGCTTGCATACATCTCTATCACTTACAAGTCCACACTTAGGGCATATATTAACTATTATACCTCTTTCGTTACAAGAAGGGCACTTATATTCAAGCAAGTAACGTCCACACTTAGGGCATCTAATGTTAGCTACCGTGATCTTTATCCTTCCCTTTTCTAAGGCTTTAATTAAACTTCTGGAACGCCCTCTGTTTTCTCCTATCGGGAAAAGAGCATGAACAGGAGGATTCATCTCTCGAGGTGCTGCTTTTTCAGGCCTTCCCATCCTAAGACCCATCCCTAATGATATCTTATCTCTTAGTGGAACTCCGCTAGTTGCTTGCAAGTATTCTCTTACGTTTTTCCACTCACCGGGCATTTCGAGTGATCTAATAAAAAGAGCTTCCATAATGGGAGCATGTTCTTTTATAATGATGAAGCCATCTTTTACTATATGCGGTATTCCTAATAGTTCTAAAACTCTTTTGCCTTTTTTAGAAAGCTTAACCTTTATATATGAACTATTATCTTCCTTTACTACTATCCCTTTCTTCTTAAGTTCTCTACTTAGATAAACTACATCTTTAATATTTACATTCTCCCATAAGTAGGTAAATTTAGGATGTAACGGTACATTTAATTTTAATGATAATTCTAATGCTTCCTCTGCTGTTGGCTTTACGTTTAATGGAAATCGAAGAATTTCTTCGAGCCGTTCCTTACTTATACTGAGCTTTATATCTTCCTTTTCATTAAGTGCTTTACTAACATCAGAAACCCACCATTCTTCAGTATATCCTGAGGGTACTAGAGGGTAATTGTTCTCTTTAAACTCTCCATAAGCAACTAGTACATCTCCATTATATATAATCTCTACGATGTCTTTGTAGATCTTATGTGCTAACTCTACGTTATTGACTTGCATTACACTACCATCTTTCAATTTAACTATAGGTCCTTCAATTGTGTCAACGGGCATTATTATAGCACTTTTACCTGGTCGTTCGGTTCTAACCTGCGTACCTACAGCTAAGAATCCTCCTAGTACTACCATAGTAGCAGGATTCATACCTATAGCTGCCAGACCTGTATTACGAGACCTCCCATACCTTATCCTGAATCCACTATATCTTGATGGATGAGAAAAAATAGGTCTACCTGCTACAACATCTGCTAAGTACTTATCTGAGGGTTCTATATGTGCCTCATTTCCCTTATTATCTTCCTTGATAAGTTTATCGACCCATTCCCATCCTTTAATTCCTAATTCCTCAATAATAGGCTTAAGCTTTCTAGCCTTAGCTACTATACCATCATTAATTACTCTTAATGCTCCACCTCTAACTTTATTAGTCTCAATACGCTCTAAGTCCCTATGAGTCATGACTTCTACAGGATCTGTAGGAACCCCAGTGACCTCTATAGGAATGTTTTGAAGAACTAATCTAAGCTCATCATCGCTTGCATGATATTGAAACCTTCCTACATGCCTTTCATAGGTTCTTAGTTCTTCAATGAACCTTTCTATTTCTTCTGGAAGAGGTTTATACTTACTTAATCCTAAAAGTTGCCTTACATAATCACTAACCAATACACTTAATGCTTGCTCAGTACCACCGGCTGATCTTATAGGCCCCGCGTAATATACTGCGAGATATTCACTACCATCTTTATTTCTCTTTATCTTAACATAAGCAATTCCCTGAAGCGGCGCTGCGGTTATACCATCAGTAAGTATAGCTAAAGCCGTCCTTATAGCCGTCTCTGCAACCACTTCTCTCTCCTTCTTATTTTTTAATTCTTCTATGAGTTCTCTAGTCACCTTGAAGGCTATAACTTCTTTACTAACACCTTCTTTTCTTAGCTTTCTAATTTTCTTGGATAATCCTCTAATCCCTAGAAGTCCTTCAACTCTTTCCGCAAGATCTTGTGCTGGTCTAATCTCTACATATTCTTCAGGATCTATGCCTACGCTTCTAGCAAGTGACGCTATCTTATAGAGACGTTTAAACTCCTCTCTTATTCTTTCAAAATACTCTGTAAGCTCCTTATTCCTGAATTTCTGCAATTCTTTTACCCCGTCTTTTTAATGCGCCCTCTTTAACCCCTTTAACGATTTCTCTTAATTTATCTCTCCTTTCTTCAACGATACTTCCTGTAACTATTGCACTAGCACCAGCCTCGATTATGGCTTTAGCTTCCTCTCCTCTTCTTATACCCCCACCAACTATTATGGGTAAATCAATTACAGAAGCTACCTTCGCAACGAACTTGGGAGGTATAGGGGATTGTGCTCCAGAACCTCTCTCTAAATATATGAACTTCATACCTAAATACTGTGCCGCCAAACCATAAGCTATAGCCAACTCTGGATGTGAAAGAGGAACTGGTCTAGCATGTCCTATGAATCCTACAGCTTCTCCAGGCTCTACTACTATGTACCCTAATGGTATCGCTTCAAGTTCATATCTCTTAATTATAACAGCTCCTAGGGCCTGAGCTTCTATTAAGTAATAGGTATTTGAAGAGTTGAGTAAACTCATGAACCATATAGCATCAGCATACTTACTTATCCCAGTTACATTTCCAGGGAAAAGAATAACTGGAATCTTTATCTTCGACTTTATAGCCTTAACAACCTCATCTAGATAACTTTCATTAACTCCCATTGATCCGCCTATCATTATTGCTGAAGTACCACATGATTCTGCTATCTCTGCTATTTCAGCAGCTCCTATAGGATCGACCTTGTTAGGATCTGGATCTATTAAAGTAAAATGAAGTGCGCCCTCCTCTTTAAGCTTGCTGATTAAGTAGTTGTACACTTTCAATAGTTTCCCCATTTCATGATACTTTATTACTATGTTTTTTAACCCTTTACTTCCTCTCTAATCTCTTCCTCACCACTTGTTGGTGGTAAGATCTTCCCTTCATAATAACTATCTACAAACATGTGATAGAAGTCAACTGGTTTATAAACTGGTACATTTTCAAATTCTGCGGTGAGTCCACAACTACCACACTTTACAATTACATATCCATTCTTCTTATCAAATTCTACAGATACACTTCTTACGCCACAATAAGGGCACTCGAATACATCCGGAATTCTTCTTTTCACTCGACGTACTATCTTTCTCCTTCTCCTCCTCCTTCCCAACTCACTTCTCCCTCATTTCCATTAAGAACTAAAAGGTATTATTAAGGATTAGCTTCTATCACTAACTAAAGATATCATCGAGTACTTAGTTGTAACAACTTCTAACCCGCTTTTACTTATGTTAGCGTTAACATTCTTTACTATAACTTCACTACCCTTAGGAATTAAAGAGAATTTATTAGCTAGCTCTCCCCAGGCTTTTAACTTGATCGCTGCCTTATCACTTCCGAGTATAACTTCACGGAACTTAACCCTTTTACCATAAATCTCTCGCTCTTTTTCTATTCCAACATACATCACATTTCCTCGAACATCTATGTATCTAAGGCCTGATTTTATTTGAGTTATATCCAATATCCTATCATAATATTCATCCTTTACACTTTCCTCTCCTAATACTTCTATATCATCAGCGCTCCCCCAATATTCACTAGAATCCCTTGTAAAAAGCTTAGCTCTTATGTAGATTCCCTTCCTAAATCGGTTAAGCCTGGAAAGAGTCTCAGAATACACTCTAACAATACTGTACATACCTTGCTTCTTCAAGACAACTACCAGCATGTAACCCCTCCTCGTAAGTATAGGGCCGATTGTTTTTACGATAACTCCTTTCACCTCAGAGAGCACTCTAATCCTCTGTCTTCTTAGGATTATTAACCGGCTCTCCTTTCCTAAGGTTATAACGGGTATACCTTTAATAGTACTCCTGATATAACCACTAACAATTCTTATCAACCTTCCAGGCCTTAGCTTATTAATTTCCTTTTTCCATTTTCCAGCAAGAGCTATAAAAGCCTCATTGCCTTTATCATCCACTATTTTAATTAGTACATCTCTTCCTTTATTTATAATCTCAGAAATACTTCCAACCACTATAACGTTATTCATCTTAGGCTTTAACTCACCTACTTTTACTTCTACTTTACTTAGTAATTCATCACTACTTAGCTCTATGCCTAGATCCCTAGCGATGATATACGCTGCTACTTCCTCAGTGATAAGCCCTCCCATATTCTGTATCTTCTCATCAATAAGATTTAATAAATCCTCCCTTGTAAGATCTTTCCTCTCATTGAGTATAACTTGGATAAGCTGTTCTAGGTTCATCCCTCTCATTGAGTAATTCATATAGGAATATTTATTAGAATCTCTTAAATCATGCCCAAAACTTTCTTGTACGTATATATTGCCTCTCAGCTTCGAGTATCTTCAAATAGAACTCACGCTCTCCTTTATCCATAGTTTCCCTAAGCACTCTAACCGCAGTCTCTGGCCCTATCCCCTTTGCTGCAAGAGCTATTATTGCCTTTTTACCATAGTTTAGAACTAGGGCTGCCCTTCTCTGTATCCTTCTTAATAACTTTTTTTCATTTTTATTTAACTTTCTCCTAACCTTTATCATATTTAATACTTTTTCCTCCTCACTACCGGGCGGTAGTGCTACGATAAATCTAGAACCACAAAAGGGACATTTAACACGATCTGGTAGATATCTTATAGTTCTTCTCTCACACCAGCGCATACAGTACAAGCATGAAAGTATAACTTCTCTATCCAATAAACGCCTTTTTGTAACTTCTATTATAGATTCTAAAGGTCTAGTTGACGGTATTATATCGTAAAAATAATGCTGTAATATAGGTAAAGCAAAGGGACTACACTCTCCCTTTTTATTAATTACAATTCCTATATCCATTAATTTCCTATTAAGCCTATTAAGTAGCCAGGTTATAGCATCTAAATCTAACTTCTCAGTTTCTATTTCCCTTAAAGTCTCTAGATATACAACACTACCTCTGAGCGCCTCAATAAGCCTCCTACTAAGTATTGTAATATTAGCGTCTCGACTTATTAATCCAAACCTTTTAGCTACATGAAAAAGTCTCCATTTAAATAATTCAGTACCAATGACAGCATCTCTAACTATCTCTCTAATATCGCTCTCCTTTAGCTCTTCCAATACTGACTTAATATCCCTTGGTAATAACTTTATGGTTGCCCTTAATGCAATTCTATATGGATCAGCTCTGAAGATAACTGTTGAAGAAAGCTTTCGAGAAAGCACATG
Source organism: uncultured Thermoprotei archaeon (assembly GCA_964517845.1). Lineage (GTDB taxonomy): Archaea > Thermoproteota > Thermoprotei > QMSL01 > B3-G16 > CAZFCQ01. Next base: position 23,802 of record CAZFCQ010000021.1, read on the forward strand.
CGCCAATATCAAACCAAGAGTATAAGCCCCCCTACTTCCTAGAGGAACATGTACTATCACTATATTGTTAACACTTTCTATTACGAGAAGTTTATCACTTGGAATTGGATATTTCTTCTTCAACGCACTCTTTATTTCCTCTATTACTTTGAATTGTGCTCGTTCAGTAATTTCATACTTCCTTAATAACTGGCTAGGATCCTTGCCTTTTAATATTGCTAGTGCAATCCTGCGTCTCAAGCTTCCTACTTCTAAAGCACACCTAAAAGGAACAGGTATAAGTTCTCCAACCCATGCTGGTACGGCTGCTTCGATGTTCGAACTAGGTTCTACCTCTACTTCACGTCTCTCATGATCAATATTTAGTATTCTCCAAACCTTTCCACCTAGTATAAAGTCCTGCCCTTCATTGCCATAAGAGGCTATGAATTCTTCATCTAAACTACCTATCCTTGTATCAGAAGTTATATCAACTACATCATAACTCATAACATCCGGAATCGTAGAAAGGTTCTCATAGTAGTATCGCCAAGTTTTTCTAGTTTTATGAACTACACTACCATTAAGACCTAATATTCTTTCATCAGCCAAGAACTTTATCGTCTGTAAAAAGAGATCAGGGTTCAGGCCCCTATATGGCATTGATGATTTAATCAGCTTAAACGCCTCTTCAAGCGTGATCTCTCCTCTATCAAGCACCAAGCCCGCTATCTGATGTGCTAACACGTCTAAAGCATTTTCATGGACTTTTATTTCTTCAAGCTCCCCCTTAAGGGCCATTCTACTAAGTACTGCTGATTCTAAAATCTCGTCTGAACTCAATGCAATTATCTTTCCTCTAGCAATACCTGAAATCCTGTGTCCTGACCTTCCAATGCGTTGGAGGAGTGCTGTTGCTCTTCGAGGAGATGAGTACTGTACTATATAGTCTACGCTTCCAATATCTATGCCTAACTCTAAGGAAGAGGTACAAATTAATGCCTTCAATTTCCTATGTTTAAGCCCTTCTTCAGCATAAACTCTCTCTTCTCTGGAAAGAGAACCATGATGAACCGCGATATTGAGATCAGGGCTAAGTATTTTTATCCTTGAAGCTAAAAGTTCTGCCGTCTCTCTAGTATTAGTAAAAACTAGTACGGCATTATGCTTTTTTATATCTTCTACAACTTCATGTAAACGCGCTATCACTTCCTCTGGCAACTTCATTTTAATAGAGAGCCCTGTATCTCTTGAAGTAGGTGTAGGGTAATCTACTATGACCTCATATTTTCTTATCATGCGTGCATTAATTATCTTCATTGGTCTCTGGCTACTACCTTGAAGATAGCGTGCTACTAGATAGGGTTTTCCTACTGTGGCCGAAAGACCTATTCTCTGAAAATCCGAAATAGTCAAGGATCTTAACCTTTCAAGTGCTAAAAAAAGCTGCGTACCTCTCTTCTCATCTATTATTTCATGAATTTCATCTATTACAACATATTGTACATTTCTAAGATGCTCTTTTAAAACCCTTCCAGGAAGTATAGCCTGTAAAGTTTCAGGTGTCGTTATAAGTATATCTGGAGGTTCCCTAGCTTGTTTTCTACGCAATGCTTGACTCGTATCCCCGTGCCTCACTTCAATCTTAAGTCCGACTTCTTTAGAGAGTTTAGCCATTCTACGGAAAATATCTCTATTTAGGGCTCTTAAGGGAGTAATATAGAGTGCCCTTATACCCCATCTTGGTTCTTTAAGTAATCCCTCTAGAATAGGCAACAAAGCTGCTTCAGTCTTTCCAGTACCTGTAGGAGAGATTATAAGGACGTTGTTTCCTCTAAGGATTTCAGGTATGGCCATTTTCTGTACTAGTGTGAACTCCTTAATATTGAGTGTCCTGACTACCTTTTTCACTAATTTTTCGGAGAGAGTTCTCTGAAGTAAACTCATTGTACTTTTTCCTCCAATTTACTTTCTGCTACTTAGGCAACAATACATTATGAACAATAAAAACGCTATTCCCGCTAGTACTCTTGCCACTAACACAGGATCCTCCAGCATATCTCCTCTTCTTCAAAGTTAGAGAACATATTTAAAGGTTCGCTTTCAAATTCTAATATACGATAGGTGATGCCATGTCTACTCCCCAACATATGGAGATAGGTAAGATATCATTGCCCTTTAGTGAGGCTTTCAGAATAGCCCTAGAAGATATTAGAAGAAGGTTTGTTAGAATGGTAATTACAGCAGCGTCAGTCATTCTTGCGGTAGGCTTCATGGATGCACTATTAGTACTAGCTGCAGTAGGCACTATCGTAGGTGGACAAGCAGCATCATTAAAACCATTTCAGCTATGGATCCTCTTCATAAGCCTTCTAGTGTGTGTTGTAGGTATAATGAATTCAATGCTAATAGCAGTTGCAGAAAGGACAAGAGAGATAGGAACTTGGAAATGCTTAGGCGCACTTGACAGGCATGTTCTCCTATTATTCTTAATAGAAGCGATGCTGATAGGTTTTGCAGGAGGCATTGTTGGCTGGGTTATAGGCCTAATTACAGCATTTGTGTATGGATTACAGCCAACTATTGGAATATCTGAAATCCTTCAAGCCTTATTAACCCCAGGATCAATAGCTGTACCAGGGTTTAGCGCCTTACCTTCAATAATAGCAATGCTAGTCTTATCCATGCTCATAGCGATATCTCTCTCCTTAATAGGTACACTTTATCCTGCCTATAGAGCTGCAAAGCTAAATCCAGCAGAAGCTTTAAGATACGAAGTATAAGTGTATAGAGATAAGTTTTTATTAATATCTTAAAGATAAGTAACTTAGGTGAGTGACCCTTGAGATATGAGTATACTGTTGAGACGGAAGATTTAGCTAAATATTACACTATGGGTCCTGCTATAGTGAAGGCCCTCGATGGCATAGATCTAAGAGTTAGACGTGGTGAATACCTATCTGTAATGGGCCCTTCTGGTTCAGGTAAAACTACTCTCTTCAATATGATAGGTGGATTAGATAGACCTACACGTGGTAAGGTATACATAGACGAAGTCGATATAGCTAAATTAGATGCTTATGAGTTGGCCTGGCTAAGATGCCGAAAAATAGGATATATATTCCAGACATTTAACCTAATTCCAGTTCTAACAGCTATAGAAAATGTAATGTTACCTATGATTTTCGCTGGTGTTCCTAGAGAACAAAGGATAAAGAAAGCTACAGAGCTTCTTGAGCGTGTCGGTTTGGGTGATCGACTTTATCACAAACCAGGAGAGCTTTCTGGTGGTCAGCAGCAACGTGTCGCTATTGCTAGAGCATTAGCAAATGATCCAGCAATAATACTAGCAGACGAGCCTACTGGTAATCTCGATCTAAATACTGGACTTAGGATAATCCGTATGCTTAAAGAGCTTAATCAAGAGCAAGGAGTGACTGTTATTACTGCAACACACGACCTAAAAATGATAGACGTAAGCGACAGAATAGTGTATCTACGTGATGGTAAGGTAGAGCGAATCGAAACTAGAAGAGAAATAGCAATAGAAACTGAAGAAATTTAGAGCAATAAACAGCTAAGCTAGCCATGCCTCTATAAAACGTTCATATAATTCATCAGGTAACTCGATTAAGGTAAAGAAGCCTAATGCCTCAGCTATAGCTTGTGCTATTAGATGATAACATATATCACTTTCTCCTCGTATCACTACATTAAGATAAAAATCATCACAATCACAATATATGAGTGGTATCACTAGATAGTCTCTCTCTTTTCCCTCTACCATCCATATCAATATCCCACTAGGAGAGAATCTAAAGAGCTTCACTCCTCTATTACTTAATACCCTTAAGGCTTTAGAAAATCTCTCTCCATACATTGAACGTAACCGCGCACTTACTTTACCATTTATCGTCCTTTGACGTCTAATCTCAATTATAGCACTTAATAATTGTCGCTTGACTTTAACTCCATAAGAGGTGTATTTCATGATTATACCTCTTGAGAATAAACCCGCATTAATCCTAAAAATTTGCTCTAAATCTTACCTAGTAATAGCTGATCTACACATAGGCTTTGAAGAAGAGTTTAAAAGGCGTGGAGTAATCTTACCAGTTCAAACTGATAGATTGCTTAGCGAATTAGTGTCTATCATAATAGAGAACCAACCTGACGAACTCATAATACTAGGTGATATGAAACATCAAGTTCCTGGAATTAGCAAAACTGAACTACTAGAAATTCCGAGATTTCTAAAGGAACTATCTTCCTTAATTCAAATAACTATAATCCCAGGAAACCATGATGGAGGCTTAAGGGAATTAGTAGTAGGGATCCCTCACATTAGGATAGCAAATTCAAGAGGAATTCTTCTAAATGATGAAGATCCAAAAATAGGTCTAATGCATGGTCATACATGGCCAGCACCTCAACTACTTGGAGCTGAAATAATTATCCTAGGACATACTCATCCCGTAATAGAGCTAAGAGATGGCCTGGGATATAGATACTTAGAACCCGTGTGGGTTAAAATCCCCCTTGATAGAGAATTACTAGCTGAAATTTTCCCATCAAATATAAACTCAGAGGAAATCAATTTAAGATCTGTAATTGTAATACCCGCTTTTAATAAGCTTCTCTCTGGCAACTCTATAAACAAACCCGATACTGATAGGCCCTTCTTGGGACCATTATTAGAGTCAGAGGCAGCTTTAGTAGATGAAAGCGAAATATTTTTACTTGATGGTACATACTTAGGAAAACTAAAGATTCTTAAAGAGCTGACACTTGAAGAGACCCAGAATAATGCTTAAATCTTAATAAGTACACTCCTATTTCTCTGGTGTAATCTTGTCATATGATGTTATTATAGTCGGTGCAGGTCCTGCAGGTATTTTTGCAGCACTTGAATTAACAAAACATTCTAACTTAAAGGTAGCCATACTTGAACGCGGTAAAGGCATAGAAGAACGTGAATGCCCAGCAAAAGGGAGCTTTAAGTGCCTTCGATGTAAACCTTGTAATATTCTTTCAGGATGGGGAGGGGCAGGAGCATTTAGTGATGGTAAATTAACTTTATCACCAGAAGTTGGCGGATGGCTTTCTCAATTACTTGGAAAAAGAACTTTAGCTAACTTAATAAGTTATGTAGACAATGTATACCTTAAATTTGGAGCACCTAGTAAGGTATATGGAACTGAGTTAGATAAGATTGAAGCTTTATCTAGAGAGGCAACATTAGCTGGAATGCATCTTGTACCAATGCGCCTTAGACATATGGGCACAGAGAGAGCAAGGCAAGTCTTAAAGAACATATGGTACCATATAAAAGATAAAGTAGATGTATTTTTTGGAAAGGAAGTCAAAGATGTTTTAGTGAAAGATAACAGAGTAGTAGGAGTTAAGACCACTAACGATGAAGTCCTCAAGTCTAAGTATGTAATTTTAGCTCCAGGAAGAGCGGGTGCTACTTGGCTAGAGAGTACCATGAAGAAATTAGGTGTAAAGACATGGAGTAATCCTGTAGATATAGGTGTACGTATTGAGTTTCCTGCACCAATCTTCGAAAGATTTACGTCAGTCCTCTATGATGTAAAATTAATTTATTATTCTAAAACATTCGATGATGTAGTTAGAACCTTCTGTGTAAATCCCTATGGAGAAGTAATAACCGAGTTTTATGAAGATATAGTTACTGTAAACGGTCAAAGCTACTTAAACCAAAAAACTGAAAATACTAACATGGCGATACTTGTAAGCACACGATTTACAGAACCCTTCCATGATCCCATAGGCTATGGAAGATATATAGCAAGATTAGCTAACATATTAGGTGACGGTATTATAATACAACGTTATGGGGACTTAATAAGAGGTAGACGCAGTACACCAGAGAGAATAGCCCGTGCAATAACTAAACCTACACTCAAAGGGGCAACTCCAGGAGACCTAAGCTTTGTACTACCATATAGAGTTCTTACTGATATCCTAGAGATGATACGTGCACTAGACAAACTAGCCCCAGGCATAGCCTCTGAACATACATTAATTTATGGTGTCGAAGTTAAGTTCTACTCTGTTAGAGTAGATGTCGATGAAAACCTAATGGTTAAGGGGATAAGAGATCTTTATGTAGCAGGAGATGGTGCAGGTCTTACACGAGGCCTAATTCAAGCCTCTGTCTCAGGTATCGTAGTTGCTAGGAATATATTAAAAACAGAAAAATACGTAGAGTTTGCAAAGGAGCCTGAAGAATGAGAAGAACGAAATATGCCTTTATAAGATAAATATTAATCTATCCTTAGAAAGACTTGAGACTGCCCTTGATGAAATACCCTCTGAATAAAACGAGACGGATTTTCTAGTCTTACGAGACTTTTTTATCCCCTTAGGAACTCTATAATAACTAAGATCATAGGTGATTCATAATGGAGATACCCAGAAGACCATTGCTTCTCATAGGTATATCTATAACTACCATAACATTCACATTTTTGATAGGACTTAGCATACATCAAGCTTTAGCTCTATCAGTATTCGCTACTACTCTAACAGCTCTCATATTCTTTTGGAATCTCAAGGTTCCCATAACACTACTTGGAGTCTCAATACTCATCGTTTTAGGCCTTACAGATATCCCTCACTTAATAGAAGCTATGAACTTAGATGTCCTCTTGTTCTTAATAGGTATGATGATCGTAATAAGATTTCTTGAAGAAAAAAGATTCTTCGAATATATAATGAGTATGGCATTATCCAGGGTTAGGGATAATGGCCTTTTACTTATAATTCTCTTAATGTTACTCTCAGCTCTCTTCGCATCACTAGTAGGTGCTGTGGTTGCTGCTCTCCTTATGACTACTTCCATAATATACCTAGCTGGTAGACTTAGAATAAGTACAATGCCCTTAATTTTGATGATTTCCTTCGCAATAAATATCGGTAGTAGTGCTACCCTCATGGGCAATCCAGTAGGTGTATTAATTGCTATGAAGAGTGGGCTTAGCTTCTCTGACTTTATTAGATGGGCTACTCCAATTTCTTTAGCTAGTTTACTTCTTACAATACTAGTCTCTATTAAAATGTTTAGAAAAGAAATAGCAGTATTAGACAAACATCTAAAGATAAGGTATGCCCAAGGCGAACTAGAAGACTTGAGAGCTAGAATTCCTCAAAATGAACTATTAAAATGTTGGACCTTATTCTTAGCCACAATACTAGGATTAGCTCTTTCTCGCCAGCTCGAAAATGTACTAGGTCTTGAAAAAAACACTATGCTCATAGGAGTAACTCTACTCTCAGCCTCTATAGCCCTACTACTCGAGAGAGAAAGAGCAAGAGAAATCATAGAACGGGGTATCGATTGGTGGACCTTGTTGTTCTTCATGCTCCTCTTTGCCTCAGTAGGTTCACTAGAATATGTAGGCATAACTGATATTCTCACAGAAAGCATAGCCCAGATCTCTGGAAATGAGACACTACAACTTATAATAATCACGATTCTAACAGGCATATTAAGCGCATTCCTCGATAACGTATTAGCCGTAGCTACAGTAGTCCCAATCATAATTAGACTAAGAGAACAAGGCTACTCTGTATACCCACTCTGGTGGGGAACACTCTTTGGTGGAACATTCTTTGGAAACCTAACCTTAATAGCTAGTACTGCAAATATAATCGCTGTTAGTGTACTCGAAAGAAGAGGATTAGGACGTATTGACTTCATAGAATGGCTAAAGAAAGGCACTATAATAACAGCACTCACCATAACGCTCGCTATAATAATGCTAACAGTACAATTAACTCTACGATAATAGGATCTCTTAATTATGGTGGGGCCGCCCGGATTTGAACCGGGGTCACGGGGACCCAAACCCCGCAGTCCTCTGGGACTTCTGCGTCCTTCCAGGCTAGCCTACGGCCCCTGAATCATGGTGGGCCCGCGGGGATTTGAACCCCGGTCAGCGGGTGTCTTCTAGCCCCAAAATAGGGACTGATCTGGAGTGCGGGATTATCAACAATCTGCCCGCCATTCTGCCTGGCTAAACTACGGGCCCACCCTATTATTCACCTTCTAACTCAGGTTTTATTAGCTTTTCCCACCCCAGAACAAGCCCAAGACCGGTTACACTATAACATAAAGACAGATAAGCTTTTATTAACCGCCTATGTTATAACATACCGAACCACAAGGCTAACAGATTTCAATAATCCTATATCAATAGGAACCCCCACTAAATATCATAATATGCTAAGCAATAGAGCCCCGGTAGCTCAGCCTGGTTGGAGCGCCGCACTGGTAATGCGGAGGTCCCGGGTTCGAATCCCGGCCGGGGCTCCA
>CAZFCQ010000022.1:0-29978 GCA_964517845.1 uncultured Thermoprotei archaeon
CTACACCATCAAGTATAGAAGATAATTGAGCAAGAATTCCACCTATCATTGGAAAACCGAATATATAGAAAGGAGAGGCAAGGATCCCGATTAGGAAGGTTATTAGACTCATTTGATTGGGGGTTAAAGATAGCTTATATCTAATTATGGTTTGGGTTACTATCCATGAAATTCTTCTATTTAAATATCTTGAAATAGGACCATCTTCTATTTTCCAAGGCTTAGCCTTTTCCATGGAGCCTCTCCAGCTTAAAATTTGTAAAATAGATGAAATTAAGTTTAAATCGAAAAGTTTATATCTTCGATTTCCGAAGAAATGTAAGCTATGGCCCATGAAAAACTTTTAAGCGTCGATTATCATTAAGCTAATTTAGCTCAAGGTATTAGAGACCTTTTGCTAGAAAAGAGTTTTTACTCTCTCATAATACACGTACGAATTAGCTTTGCCGAGCATATTGAGTAAAAATGATTATCTTCTTAGAGGGGATTTTTAGATCTAGACTATTTATAGTGAGCTCTCATTTCTTCATGGTAAGGGAGGGATAGAATTTTCTTAAGTAACTTCTCTGCTTGATTAAGAGAGCGCGACCAAGGGTCCATCATTATGAGTTGAAGCAATAAGTCCTTATCACCGCTTTCATAGGCTTCTAATTCTATCTCTACAGGGGCAATTCTATCTCTATATATATGAGCTATGATACGTTTAGGTAAGCCAGTGGTTCTTATACCCTGTATTCCTCGTTTACTGACAAGTGCAGGTATCTCGACTTCAAAGTCTTGAGGAATCCCTGGGATGAAACTACCTACATTTAGGATATTAACTTGAAATACTCGTGGTATATCACAGGCTATGGATTCTATCAATGATATTACACTTTTATTTGATTTTCTAGGAGGAAATGCCTTTGTTACCTTCAATGAAGGGTTTCTTGCTACTTTCAGTATTTTATTGACCCTTACTTTAAGTCCTTTAAAGTATTCATTCCACCATTTTGCAGGATTTTCTTTCCATCTCTTTTCAGTCTCTTTATCTATATGATACCAGTAAGGCCATGATCCACCACCTGGTGTACATGTGTCTCCTATAGGGAATAGCCCAAATCTTTTGTAAAGATCTGCAGCTTTTGGTCCTAAACCACTACTTGGGGGACATTTCTCCCAATAGCTTGGCGCTTCCTTTCTTAGCCATTCGTCTAAAAGTGGATAAGCATCTTCTCCTTTATAATAAAAGCGTGTTAACCAGATGAAGTGATTGACTCCAGGTATTTCGAAACTTATGTGCTTTTTTTCTAAGCCCAGTATTTCAGCGATACTATATATGCCTGTAAAGCCATGACATAGGCCTACTATCTTAGCTTCTGGATACTTACGACTTAAATACGTAATTCCTGCTAAGACAGGATTTGCATATTGGATATACCAAGCTTCAGGACATATATCGAGTATATCCTCAAGTATGGATTCAAATAACTTGAACTGGTAGAAGTTTATCCAGAATGCTTCATCATGCATTATATGGTAGCTACCACCATATCTATAGCCAAGTTTTCGGGCTATTTCCCAACCCTCTATAAGTCTATGATGCCCAGCAGCTAATGCAGTATTTATGACAAAATCCGCATCTTTAAGCGATTCTTTACGATCTAATGTTTTTTCAAGCCTTAGTTTTACTCCTACTTCATCAGCATATCGCTTACAAAGGGAGTAAACAGCGTTAAGTCTTTCTTTATTTATATCCATAAAGCTTATAGTGCTTCCTTCAAGGTTTGGGGTTAGACATAGGTCCCTTATTAGATTTAGAGAGAATACAGCACTTCCAGCACCTATTATGCTTATCTTAACTTCAACCAAAGCTCTCCCTATGAATAACTTCATCATTAGATATTCTTATAAGTAATTAAGGCGAGATTGTAGCTTTTCAGAAAAAGGAATAGAGTAAACTAATCTAAGCATACTGTCTTGGTTCTCTCTACTTCTAAGTTTAAAATGGAGATTACCATAGCCAGAGGGCTATGAATTCTAAGACCATTGATATGAAGAGTCCTAGATATAGTAGGTCTCTATAAAACCATACGTTTACTTTACCCTTAAAGGGTAAGTCTACGTATTGCTTACGTTCCCATACTCTAATAAACGCTATTTCAAGTTGCCAAAGGCATGAGAAGAATATTATCCAAGACAATATAATAAGTATTACATTCCAGCTATGCTTCATTAAACTCCCCTAAGTGGCGAGGATCTCTCTTTCTTAAAAACGACATTATCTATTATATTTTTTATCCTTATAAAGCATTACAGAGCTTTTCACTAGGGAAGTTACTATTTTTATACATAATCGTTACTGTTATAGTCCACGTCATAGAAACTGTTAAGGTATGTTAATGGATAAAAGTGCCTATGATCTACATATCATCACACATTATATAAATTCAAGTATAATTTGTTATAGTGTAAAGTGTAAGTACGGATGTGGAGCTTATGGGACAAGATTAACGTGCCCACCTTATAGTCCTACTCCTGATGAAACTCGTCGTATGCTTAGTGAAAAATTAGAAGTATGAATAGCATTCTTCCTCTTGATTATTATGCTAGGGTTCTCTGTTTAGTTAAGGGATGGCCAATTAACTTAAAAGTAATATTAGATTAGTGATACATATTTTCTATTATGTCTGACAAACCCGAGAAGATAGTTATAATTGGTCTTGATGCTCCTGTTCCTGAGCGAGTTTATAGATATGCTATGGAGGGTAAGCTTCCTAATATTAAAAAGCTTATTGAAAATGGGGTTTTCGCTGAGAATTGCTTGGTTCCTCATCCAACTATAACTCCACCCAACTGGACAACTATAGTTACAGGAGCATGGCCTGGGACTCATTCTATAACGTGTTTTCATATTCACAAATCAGGTACACCTTTATATCAAGTATACCAAGCATTTGATTCTAACGATTGTCAAGCAGAGTATATATGGGAAGCAGCAGAAAGAATAGGTAAACGGACTATAATTGTTAACTATCCCTCTACATGGCCTCCACGAGGAAAGAATATAATTCAGATAGGTGGAGCAGGGCTTGCTATTAATGAATGGAGATGGCGAATGCCTAGATGGTCGTTTGGGATTACACTCGGGGATCACATATTATTTTCAACGGAGGAATATCCACTTGCTAAGCTGATAAAATTAAGAGAGGCTAAAGGATGGGAAGGAGTTCCTGAGAATGTAAAACGTGCTCTTGAAGCAGAATTAATAGTAGATTTTCCTCGTGCTAAGTTTAAAGTTGAACCTGTTAAGTGGTACTTACTAGTTATGGATTTTGATAAAGGATTTTCTAAAGTTGCAATTTGTAGAACAAAGAGTCTTAAAGAGTGCTATGCTACTTTAAGAGTTAACGAGTGGAGTCCTGTAATAAAAGAGGTATTCAAAACCGAGGAAGGACCATATAAGGCGGCATTTAGATTTAAGTTAATAGAGCTCTCGAAGGATGCTTCTAAATTAAGGCTTTACATGACACCCATCTGTGCACTCCAAGGCAATTCAAAGCCTGATGGAATTGTAGAGAAGATACAGGAGATATCTGAGGGGCTTCCTTTACCATCTCATGGAGTCTATTATGAAGCTCTTAACTTAGGCTGGGTAGATCCTGAAACTTTCTTAGAATTAGTGGATATGGAACATACGTGGTTAGCGGATGCAGCTTGTTGGCTTATGAAGAATTATAAGTGGGACATTTTTATAATGCATGCACATTGTCCAGACTGGGCATATCATGTTTTTATCACTAAAATGGATCCGCTTACTGCTAAGACAGAAGAGGATGTTAAAATCTATAATGAGATAGAGCTTAGGTTTTATCAAAGCTTAGATAAAATGATAGGAAGGATAGTGGATACAGCAGGAGAAAAAGCTCTTATAATAATAGTATCTGATCATGGTGCAAAACCTACAGGATATAGGTTCAACCCTGGAGAAGTCTTAGAGAAAGCAGGTTTACTCGTTTATAAAGAAGAGAACGGAGAAAGAGTTATAGACTGGGAACGGACGGTTGCCGCTCCACAGAGGTCATGCTACATATATGTAAATCTTAAGGGAAGAGAACCTCATGGGATTGTACCTCCAGAGAAGTACGAAGAAGTTAGAGATGCAATAATAAAAGCTCTTTATGATTATACAGACCCTAATACAGGGCTTAAACCAGTAGTGTTCGCTCTTAAAAGAGAGGATGCTAGAATTATAGGGCTCTATGGAGATAGTGTAGGAGATGTTGTATTTGCATTAAGAGGAGAGTTTGGACATCAGCATGGACCACATATAACTACTGCTAAATATGGAATAGGATCTCTTAAAGGTCTTCTTATTATGTCAGGACCTGGAGTAAAGAAAGGCTATATCTTAAAGAGAACAGTCTGGTTAACGGATATCGTACCTACGGTATGTTATCTAGCAGAATTGCCAATACCTAGAAATGCTGAGGGAGGGATAATATACCAAGCACTGGAGGATCCAGATTGCAAAATTAAGGAGTTACAAAAATTGAGGAAGGATTATCAAAGATTAAAAGATTTAATCGAGAAGGAACGAGCTCTTACTCATACATATTTCATGGAGGAATGTTAAAGTAAAGGATATCTCCTTAATGTTCCCTCTAATGTGATTTTTAACTCTTTAAACACTATCTAGTTACTTCAATTCAATAGATAATGAAAGGGAAGATTATAGTAACGAACCTGATATATACTTTGAAGAGAATACAATGTAAATAGCAAGGAGCACTTCATTTTTATAGCTTTAAAGTGGAGGGGGTAGGAATATCTAAGGAATATATCTTAGCTTTAGATGAGGGAACAACGAGTGCTAGAGCAATAGTTTTTGATAGAGAAAGCAATATCCATGGAATAGGACAATATGAGTTTACACAATACTATCCAAGACCTGGATGGGTCGAGCATAATCCAGATGAAATATGGAACGCACAAATGAAAGCATTAAAAACAGCCCTTAAGATGGCTAAAATTGGATCGAGAGAAGTTGTAGCTATCGGAGTTACTAATCAGAGAGAGACTACCATAATCTGGGATAAAAAGACAGGAAAACCCGTCTATAACGCAATAGTCTGGCAGTGTAGGAGGACTGCAGATATTGTTGAAAGGTTAAGAAAAGAATATTATGATATGATAAAAGAGAGAACTGGCTTAGTTCCTGATTCCTATTTTTCAGGACCTAAAATAAAATGGCTTCTTGATAATATACCAGAGTTAAGGCGAAAAGCTGAAAAAGGAGAGATACTGTTCGGAACCGTAGATAGCTTTTTGATATGGCGTTTAAGCGGTGGGAAAGTACACATTACCGACTATTCGAACGCATCTCGTACAATGATATTTAATATCCGTAAACTTGATTGGGATGATGAACTCTTAGAGATTTTAAAGATTCCAAGAGAACTTCTCCCGGAGCCTGTACCTTCAAGTGAAGTTTATGGATATACAGATAAAGAGGTACTTGGTGCTGAAGTTCCTATCTCTGGTGATGCAGGAGATCAACAAGCTGCACTTTTTGGTCAAGCATGCTTTAAACCAGGCATGGTTAAGTGCACTTACGGAACAGGTAATTTCGCACTAATGAATACAGGGACAGAATTTTACAAGTCTAGGAACTTATTAACAACAATAGCTTGGGGATTGAAAGGTAAAATAGAGTATGCATTAGAGGGGAGTATCTTCATCACTGGAGCAGCTGTACAGTGGTTAAGAGATTCATTAGAAATTGTTGAAACACTAATTGAGGTTGAATCCCTAGCAAGAAGCATTAGTAATAATGAAGGGGTATATTTCGTTCCTGCATTTGTAGGCCTTGGTGCACCATATTGGGATCAGTATGCAAGGGGCTTAATAATTGGTCTTACAAGGGGAACTAAAAAGGCCCATATTGCAAGAGCTGTGTTAGAGTCTATCGCTTATCTAACTAAAGATGTTCTCGATGAGATGGAGCGAGATAGTGGAATTAAAGTTAAAGAACTTAGAGTTGATGGAGGAGCTACTAGAAATGATTTTCTAATGCAGTTCCAAGCAGACATATTGGGAGTGAAAGTAATTAGACCTCTTATAAAAGAGACTACTGCTCTAGGAGTTGCCTATTTAGCAGGGCTTGCTGTTGATTATTGGAGAGACCAAGATGAAATAGCAAGTATGTGGAAAATAGAAAAGGTATTCAAACCGCAAATGAGCGAAAAGGTAAGAAAGAAATATTATACTGCTTGGAAGGAAGCTGTTAAGAGATCATTAAGTTGGGCTAAGGTTTTGAAGGATATTGGAGTGATAGAATAAAGGTAAGGTAGGTAAGGAACAAAATGGTAGAAATAGCCATTATAGGAGCAGGTATTGTAGGAGCAGCGATAGCTCGTGTTCTCAGCCAGTATGAAAACTTGACGATACACCTGATAGATAAAGAAGTAGATGTAGGATGGGGTGTCAGTAAAGCTAACACTTCGATAATACACCCAGGTCATGAGGACGATCCAGACATATATCCATTAAGAGCGAAATTATGCGTCAAGGGAAATCGCTTATGGCATCAATGGGTAAAGGACCTCGAAATACCTGCGAAATTTCCAGGAGAACTCATGATTGCTCTTATGGAAGAACATCTGAAAGTATGTAGATACTACTTAAAATTAGCTCGAAGAAACAACGTTCCTGGAGTTAGAATAGTTTATAAAGATGAACTTCGTCATTTAGAACCTAATGTAAGCCCAAATGCAGTTGGAGCACTTTGGGCTCCTACAGCTGGAGAAATAGCTCCAGTACAGGCTGTTATAGCACTAGTAGAGAATGCTGTTGATAATGGCGTGATATTACATACGGAGACAAAGGTTAAGGGGGTAAAAATTAGTAAAGGAGAGATCAGAGGGGTTGAAACTAATAGGGGATTTATCAGAGCGGATATAATCGTTAACGCAGCTGGACTTTATGCAGACGAAGTCTCAAGGATGGTAGGAATAGACAATTTTACAATCAGACCCAGAAAAGGGGAATATTATATATTTGATGAGAGAGCAATGCCAAAGGTAACTAGAATACTGCATCCAACGCCAACACCAATAACTAAAGGTGTCTATGTAATTACAACAGTCCCTGAGAATCGCTTAATGATAGGACCTAATGCTCAAGATCTTCCAGTAGATGCAAAGGAAGATACTTCAACAACAGAAGAAGGTTTAGAATTCGTCTGGAAGTGGGCTCGTAGACTTGTGAAGGAACTTCCTCCAAAAAATAAGATAATAAAAACGTTTGCTGGTCTAAGACCGGAACCTCCGGATGGTAGATGGATTATAGAGGCTTATGATGATCCATGGGGTTTCGTAAATGTCGCAGGCATAAGATCACCGGGATTTACTAGTGCACCTGCTATAGCTTACTATGTTAGAGATTTATTAAAGGATAAACTTGGGATAAAGCTAGTAAGAAAGAAAAGGTGGAATCCACATAGAAAAGCAATAACGAGATTTAGAAGTCTTTCACCAGAAAGACAGCGTCAGCTAATTAAGAAAAATTCAAGTTATGGGGTTATTATTTGCATGTGTGAAGAGGTAACAAAGGCGGAGATTTTAGAGGCTATAAAGCGCATGAGGAATATAGGAATAAAGACAATAAGCTTAGATGGCATAAAGTATAGAACTTTTGCCTTATATGGTATTTGTCAAGGTTCGTATTGTAGGCTTAGAATAGCTAAAATAATCGCTGAAGAGACTGGGATTCCACTCTGGAAAGTGACGATAAGAGGTGATGGTACTGAGTACGGAATAGGAGATGTTAAAGTTCTGTTAAGAGCGAGACCTATAGGGGGGAAATGTGATTAAATACGATGTTGTAGTAATAGGCGGAGGACCAGCGGGGTTAGCAGCTGCCATAAAAGCTAAAAACTTAGGGTTAAAGGTTCTACTTCTTGAAAATAGGGAAAGACTCGGGGGAATACCTCTGCAGTGCGTTCATCCAGGTTTTGGACTTCATTATTTTAAGGAGGATTTAACAGGTACTGAGTTTATATACAGGATCTTAGAGAAATTCGAAGAACTCAAAATCGAACATTATACAAACGCTCATGTGCTCGATATATCATATATGTCAGATTTAGAAAAGATGCTTAAAGTTGTTACACCAAGGGATATCCTAGAGATAGTTACTACTACTATAATATATGCAGCTGGCGCTAGAGAGCGACATTTATTTGAAATAGGAATTACAGGGAAGAGATTGGCAGGGATATACACAGCAGGTGAAGCACAAGCAATGATGGACTTATACGGAGTGATGCCTGGTAAGGACGTCGTTATAGTAGGCTCTGGAGACGTTGGACTGATTATGGCAAGGCGTTTTGTCTTAGAGGGAGCAAACGTAAAAGCAGTTATAGAGATTATGCCTTATCCAGGAGGGCTTATTAGGAACATTGTCCAATGTCTAGAGGACTTCGAGATACCCCTCTATTTAAGCCATGCTGTAGTTAGGATAGAAGGAAAAAGGAGAGTAGAAAAGGTCATAATTATGAAAGTCGATGAAAACCTTAAGCCTCTTCTAGGAACAGAAGAAGAGATACCTTGTGATACCGTTATAATAGCAGCGGGACTTACTCCATACGTTAGACTACTTGAAAAGATGGGTATTATGATCGATCCGGCAACAAAAGGCCCTGTTGTGAATGAGTATCTTGAAACCATTACTACACCAGGAATCTTCGTGGCAGGAAATGCTTTAGTAATAAATGATCTAGTCGACTATGTAGTTGAACAAGGCATATGGGCAGCCGAAAGTGCTTATATCTTTGTAAAGAATCAAGGCATACCAACAAAAGAATGGAAACCCGTAATAAAAGGAAGAAATGTAAGATTGATTATTCCTCACTATATAAGTGGAGAGAGAAATGTAGTCTTGTATATAAGAGTTCAAAGACCTGAAGAAAAGGTTAAGGTATGTTTTCTTGAAATTGGAAAGGAGGTAAAATTACCCGTAGTAAGACCTGCAGAGATGATCAGGATTGAGCTAAAAAGAGAAGAAGCAAGTAAGGTAAAAGATAAACTGACAGTAGAGGTTATCCCTTATGAATGAAAAGGTAGAGAGATTTAAAATAACCTGTATCATATGCCCTATCGGTTGTAATATTGAGATCCTTAAAAGGAGAGACAAGATACTTAAAATTAAGGGAAATAGATGTAAAAGAGGTATAGCTTACGCACTTCAAGAGATTAAAGAGCCAAAGCGTATTGTCATGAGCGTTATAATGGTTAAAAATGGAGATTTACCTACTATCTCGGTTAAGACGGATAAGCCAGTACTCAAGAGATTTATACCTATCATTATGAGAGAGCTCGCAAATATTGAGGTTGAGGCCCCGATTAAAATGGGGCAAGTGATAGTTAGGAATATTGCTAATTTAGGCGTAAATATAATAGCTACAAGGCCTGTTAGAAGGAGTATATAAGAAAGGGTATAGCTTAACTTCATGGCTATAGATATTGTAGTTAAACCTAAATTAATAGGCCATGCTATGGATGGTGTAGGTACTCGAGGTTAATGAAACGTTAACTAATGGATTAACTTATGTAATCCTAATAGGATTAATGTAGTGGGTGTAGTCTAACTAACCTTAAAGCATTACCTATGACAATAAGGGATAAGCCAACATCGCCTATTATTACAGCTACCCATAATCTTATTAAGCCAATTATCGCTAAGATGGCTAACGCTAGTTTTACGAATATAGCTACCGTAACATTCTGCTTCACAATATCCATGGTTTTTGTGACTAAGATTCACAAGGTATTGTATCTTGTTTAGGTTGGGCTTCATAAGAACTATATCGCCACTTTCTATTGCTATTTCAGTTCCAGACCCCATAGCAATACCTGAACTACAGCGAGAACTAAGGGGTATTAGTCCTAAAACGTTATCAAAGACACTTAGAGAACTAGAAAAATATGGTTTAGTAAGTAGGGAAGTACTTAATACAAAGCCACCAAGAGTAAGGTATTACCTATCAGAGAGTGGATGGGAGCTACGTAGCCTATTAATACCATTACTTAAATGGGTTTCGAAGCATGGAAGTAAGAAAGCACCCTAGTGTCCTATAAAAATACGTCATCAGTATTAATGGATATAGACTCTTCTTCATATTATATTAAGTACATTAGTCTTTTCACTATTAGTCTCTATTTAATGAGAATAGAGAGCGTTCATTATGTGTAAGTTACTGGCTCTAAACTTCCATCAGCTCTTACAAGGAATGTATCCTCCTTCTTAACTTGTCCTAATTCTTTGAGCATTATAGGGGCATGTATTAGGGCTAATACCATATTTGGTTGAATTTTTACAAGCCTATCTCTAGGGAGGATTGTTGTAATTGGAAATTCTTCTACTTGTAGCCCTACTCCATGAGTGTAACCAATAATTCTATAATTTAACAGATCATACTCTTGATATATTCTATCTAGATATTTCATTACATCTATCAGTCTAACACCTGACTTCGTGTGTTCTTTAGCGGTTGTATAGACCTTATCCATACATTTCATTGCTCTTTTAGCTAAATTACTAGGTTCCCCAACGAAGATAGTTCTTGATACATTGGTATAGTAGCTATTATAGTCAGCACCAATAGTTATAGTTACGAATACTCCTCTTCTAACGATGTTATCTCTGAAAGGCTCAGCATGAACTCTAGGGTTAGGGCCTATGTTGACATATACATGAGGTCCTTCAGAACCTAGTTTATATAATACATTATATACTTCAGCTGCGATGTCTGTCTCGGAGATGCCTTCTTCTATAATAGAGAGAGCTTTTTCCATAGCTTTAGTAGCTATTTTTCCAGCCCTAGACATAGCTTCAAGCTCATACCTATCTTTAATTGCTCTCATATTTCTGATTATTTGTCCTATATCTACAACCTTTACATTAGAG
Source organism: uncultured Thermoprotei archaeon (assembly GCA_964517845.1). Lineage (GTDB taxonomy): Archaea > Thermoproteota > Thermoprotei > QMSL01 > B3-G16 > CAZFCQ01. The sequence continues at coordinate 10,948 of CAZFCQ010000022.1, forward strand.
TTTAATATCTTAAACATTTCATAGAATAGGACATAAGCATCACGCTCGATGGTAAACTCCATACCAACTACTTTACATCTATTCTCACGAATGATGCTTGAAACCTTAGCCATTAGATCCCTACCATCAGTATATGTGATCACATTCTTTATCCAGGTTCTGTTGAAAAACCCTTCCTCTTCCTCCTTCACAATAAAGGCGATAGGTTCATCCTCAGAGGGTATTAAAAGGGCTGGTCTAAGCCACTTTATTCCAGTGAAGTATATAAAGCTGGAGAGAGTTCTTAGCATTACTGCATCTATTCCTTTATCGCTAATCTTATTTTGGAACTCTTTTAGTCTCTTCTTAAGTACAGATTCTGGAAATCTAATATGTGAAGTCATGGCTAATATGCCTGATAATAGCTAGGAAGAACTTCATATTTAGGAGTACTGATATACAATCTCTATATAAGGTTACATCATGAAATTATTATACTAATCCTTAGCTTCAATGTGTACTTGAAGGAACCTTATATTGTTTCAAAGGAGGCCTTTTTTATACTTTTTACCATCTCAAGGATACCTGCTTGTAAAGGAGTAGTCAATATGAAAAGAAGATAAATTAGAGGAGCTACTTTTTGAGCAAATTCTTTCGATTATCATTCATTAAAGAACTTAACAACTCTATAACGTGGTAGGTTAGGTGATAGTTTCTCTGTGAAGTATATTGGATTAGTCAATAGGATACATCTTCCATTTTCATCGTATATCTCAAATCTAGTGAAGCTAAAACCGTGGATGGTGATCGAACTTTTAAACTCAAAAGTTTCATTATATATACTTAATACCGCTTTTCGCTCACCGTTAACGATCCAATGAACCTTCCAGCCTGGCCTACAATTAGATATTCGTAATAGGATCTCTGGATGCTTCTTTCCAACTATAATTTGCCCCATTCGATATCCATCAACTGTTGTAAACTCTAAATTCCCGTGAAAGACTGTTGGATCCCCCATGTACACATCACCAGACAGTAATCCTTGTATGAGATCCTTTTCTTTAAGCGACTTAGATCGGATCCAATTAACAAAGTTATTTCCAGACTCCCATCCGCTCAAATTATTATGTGCATCGCTAACGCCAATACCTGTTATTACTATACCTGCACGACTCAATCCGTCCCATAGATCTAAATAGTGCTTAAGAGAGAATCCATGTCTACCTTCTGGGAAACCTACTTCGAGAAGATGAGCACCAAAGCAGTGCTTTTCCTTGTATAGATCCATGACAGTTTGAACAACTTTATCCTTTTCTCTCTCTGTTAATTCTTCTCTTTTCCACTTAGAGAAAGGATGACAAAGTGAAATAGCACCACCATGTGCTTTAACATGTGCAACAGCTTCTTCTATCGTGTATCCGTTAGGTCTTGAATTTAAGTCTATAACTGGAACCCAAGATCCAAAGGCACACATATGTTGCTTTGAAGCTGATAATTCCATTCCAATGAAGACCATTACACCATAGCGATTGGATAGCTCTAGAGCCATTCTTTTCTGTAAATCGAATGCAGCTTGACAATTGTGAGCTTGACTTAATCTGAAATCATCAATATAAAGTTCGATGAACTCTCCTCTACGCGAGTCTAAAAAGAGAGATAGTCCTTCAAAAACATTATCGAGACCTCCCTTTGCATACCTCTGTGCATCTCCACTTAGATTTAAGTACAAAATGTTCCATTCTTTCATTTTAAGGTCATTTAATTGTATGAAATTATGTCCATTATCTTGAGTGGATCCTCCAATAACGTAGGTAATGCTCTCTTTATCAAAATCTGGTGGCTGTTGGGAAAGTTTAACGTGGATTCGAAGCCTCCCATTTTCGCCTAAACCGCATATAGGCTTAATGGCTAAGCTAATGCTTACTCCAACCATAAGGCTTCTTTGATGTCGTTTGCCACTAGTAGAAAAATCAACTCTTAATGATCCCCATTCTTCTTTAGACTTAGTGGACTTTGCCCAAACTCTCATTGATCTTTTTCCGCTTAAACTAACATAGTCTACAAGCTCAGCTCCTCCCTCTATGCCATCATCTAATGCTGATACACGCCATCCGTCAAATCTACCTTTCTTTCCAGGAATTGAAAGCTGTTCCCTTTCAAAATCGTCTACCCAAAAAGCTGAGCTTTTCCTCCAACAGATCCTAGTATCGTGATCGGTAATCCATATTACTTCAACTCCCAATTTTTTAGCTTGAAAACAATGTCCTCCCATACTAGCTGAGCTTTCAAAGCAACTATGTAGGTGAAGTTTAGCTGGATAATATCTAGTTTCAACTGCCATCTTCGCTCACCTTTAAACGTAGCTCTTAGTTACTATATGTATCATATATGATTTATCTTAGGTGGGGAGGATAATAGTTCTCGAAATTAGTTAAATAAACATTAGACATATCATAGTTTAAGGCTACAATGTAAACTTCATTATTTAATGGTTATAGTCATTCCTGCATGGAGCTTCTTAAACTCACCCTTATAATGTCTGATGAACTTACACTCAGCACGAATACCAGTACAATGCCCTGTATATATTTTATGAACATTCATGTTGTTGATTACCTGGATAGTCTTATCTATTCTTTCCTCTGAAGCATTAATTAAGTGAAAGCCACCTATGATTGCATATATGTTATCCTTTTTAGTGAGCCTTATAGCTTTTTTAAGCATGCTTATTATCCCTGGATGAGAACAGCCAGTAATTAGGACTAATCCTTTCTTCGTAATGGCTAATAGCCCTATTTCATCTTCAATGTAATCTTCGACTACTTTTCCTGAGGATAGCTTATATATGCCTGTAATCTCTTTCTCAAATACTTCTCTCTCATCTAAAGGTGTTTCTCCTGTAGTAGTGACTCCCTCTGTAAGGTCGATAGGATCCCTAGCTAGAATCCATATACCACCTAGTTCTTCAACTCTTCTTTTAATATCCGTTTTTATACCTGCATAAATGAAGTGGGGTCTTGTTATGAAGCTAGTCTTGAATACATCAGTATGTGCTATTATAGGTATATCTTTTCTTATCTCCTTTAATATGCCTAGGAGACCGCCTGTATGATCGAAGTGACTATGAGAAAGTATTATAAAGTCTACGTTCCTTAAGTCTAGTCCAAGTATTTTAGCATTATGAAGTATAGGCTCAGCATAAGATCCTGTGTCGAATATAATTCTAGTTGTTGTACTATCTTTTACTAGTTCAATATAGAATGAGATCCCGTGCTGAGCCCAGAAGGGACTATTATATCCTGCATAATCCTCTGCTAGTACATAAATCTTAAGCTCATCAATACACATACTAAATCTGCCTTTAGTAGGGTATTGTAAAATGCAATATAGTTTTTGTTATTACATGCAGATCGTTATAGGGAGATCCCATCTTCTAAAAACCTAAGTATATTAGGTACAGTAAGGTGATAGGAAGAGACTCTAAAGAACGTAATATGGGGAGTAAGATTAGCGGAAAGCAATAACCTGATTCATCGGATTAAACATCTGAGTAATCCTGTAGTACTTGGAATTTTAAGCGTACAGGAGTCAAGCGAAAGAAAGTTACACTAAAATGGATTCGCATAACTTTCAGTAGTTATAACAAATTGGAACAATGGATAGGTGATGATAGTATCGAGTGGACATTTGATAGGGATTTATTTGCACCACCATTCAGAAATATTCTAATTAAGCCCATGTATCCTACAGTTCCGGGGGTATTCTGTGCACAAAAGCTTCTTGGATTATTTATATGGTAAGAGAGATATCATTACCTACTGTAGCTATGATAGTACTCACTAGTGACAAGTACCAATTCCACTATACTGGATATAGACAGAGAAGTCCCTACTGGCATGTATTATATCCCTATACATTACTTTTATGGATCTAAAGTGACTCTTAGACACTTTAACTAGTCTAAAAGTGTCTACGGAGATTGGTATATGTGAATTGGACCATGTATGAAAAAAGTAACCTCATCATAATAATGTGAAGGTTACTTTCATGCAGATAAGAGAATGGGTCTAATTATCTCAATACCCTTTAGCCTATGCATTCTATCTAAGAGCTCTTTTATTCTCTTTACATTTCCTTTTACGAATACTGCTAGCATACATCTCTCCTTACTTAGATGAATGTGGACAGTACTTATAATTAGATCAAGATACTCATGTTGTATCTCAGTTAGCATATGATCTACGTCTCCTACATTATGTTTATATACAATACCAATTATGCCAACTGCTGAACCAGTTAATTTCCATCGAGACTCTAACATGAAGAGACGTAATGCTTCCTGTACTATTTTGGACTTATTGGATATGCCCATAGATTTCATATACTTTTCTAGTTCCTCAAGGATATCAGGAGGAAGGTATATTCCAGTTTTTATACCCCGAGTGCACATATCCTTCGCCTATTAAAGGCATAGTGGACTTATAATCTCCATTTATGTATTTTTCTTTATGTTCCTAATTTAGTATTTCGTCCTCTACTTAGCATGCCAGGAAATATTAGGAATGACAAGGGTTCCTACTTATGTAGGTGTTGATAGACCTACGTAATTAGGAACCCTTAATCTTGGTGGTAGAAGATATGTAATCTACCCACCAAAGGAGTATCAGGAGAAGCTCAAACAATTTCATAGAAGAAAAGTCAAAGTTATAGTAATCATAGAGTCAGAGTAGTATCAAGTATCCCTAGTAGCTAAAGAAATCAAAATACCATTAACGATCATATTATACGTAGCACTTTCCACTATTAGTCCTCGATATCCAATATGTTGACTTGAGACTTTTTATCTTAGAAGTTAGTTGAGTGAGGTTTAATGAGGAGTAGAATTTATAATAATAGGGTGATACTTATTTCCCCTTTAATTCTTGTATTAGCTCTAACGCTTTCATAATCAGGATACTTCCTGCTTCTGGTGCTACAATAGCTACTGTCGGTTCGTATCCTCCTTCTTCATAGGCCTTGGTTGTAGGGACATAGTATATGTTATCGTTTGCTAATTCACTTATAAACATCGTTTTAAAGCCCGCTTTTCTCTTTAGTTCAAGTTGATATTCAACAAATATCTCCCCTGGTAGTCCCACAATTATGGAATCTCCAATTCTAAGAGCTTGTACTTCCGTGGTTATACTCTTCTTCCCGTTAAGGATTTCGTTTATGTGATCTCTGAGTGGATGAGGTTTCATCCATGATAATATTCTTTCTGGTAGATCTTTTCTTACTGGTAATTCAATGGTGGCATTTGCTGAGCTTATTTCTATATTTGACTGAAAGTTAGTTATTGTTTCTAGGGCCTTTAAGGCTGAGGCACCTATCATTATGCCTATTCTCTTAGATTCTTTCAATCTTTCTTCTAGCTCCTCAGGGAATTTCCTTCTAGGAGGATTTTCCATCTCCGGTTTATCCCAAATCCATCGAGGATTTATATTCCCACAACATCCATTAATGAAGATACTCATACCTCCTAGAGTGCTCTCTAGTAGGTCTATCACATATTTTGGGTAATCTTTAGAAATTCCCAATTCGTTAGGACCTAAAGTTACAGGATGACATGCATAATTTACTAATGAACATATGTTATTCCCGTTATCATCTTTTATTAACGCCACCACCACTTCAGGATCGATGGGTCCTTCAGGCCAAGAGTAAAGATAGTAAGGTCCATAAGGACTTTTAGGATTTCTACGGTTAGCACCAGCATAACAGATGTCTTTAGCAAATCCTATACTAGCAGGCTTCATGTTCCTTGTAGCTGAATATACTACTCCTACAATCTGGGCTTTCAGATACTCGATATATGATTCACATGCCTGTGTAAGATCTGGTCCATAATGAGTATGTGTACACGCAATTAGGACGCTCTCTTCAGGAATTCCAGTATCTTTTCTTATTCTCCTCTTAATATCCTTGACTATGCTTCTACTAAGCCATAGTAAGTCGCAAATTACGATTGCTATGGTTCTTTCATTATTGCTAAGAACGAGTGCTCTAGCGTATAAGTCGTCAAGTATACCAACTGAACGTTGTATTCGATGTGCATATCCAGCTAGCTTTACCCCTATAGGAGGTGTTATAACAGCCTTAGAAACCCCTACTTTAAGCTTACTCATGTGCTTTAGTATTGTTGAATAAGCTATTTAATGCTAAATAAGTATCTTCCTAAGATATACCGTATGCTAATAAGAACACCGACTTTGTTAACTAGAAGTACATTAGAGATTCTGGAAGATTAAAAAGCATTTGTCTTCCCTAAAACTTCAAGGACTTTATGTTGAGAACTTAAAAGTTAATTGGAACCTGAAGTTAATTCAAGAGGTTGATTTCTTGTTATATTATGTTAGCTCTCTAGTAAGTGCCCTTTTAAGCAATACCATGACACTAGTATCTATCGCTAATTCTTGTAATAACACCTGAGTTCTAGGTGGAGTCTTAATGTTATTATTTTGAACCTCTACTGTTAATGTAGGGATTTGCCGATAGATATCAGCCCAACATTTTATAAAGTATTCTCGTTGTTCTCCTTTGTAACCTAAAGGTTTAGGTTCAGGTACAGGATTGGCTCCAAAGTCCCTCCATCTTTTTATTATACGCTTTCCCCAGTCTATATTGTACTTCTGGATTTTAGTTGGAAGTTCTCTTTGAATACAGGGGAGTATTACTTCTGCGTTATACTTACTATGTTCAAACTCTGTTTGATGAAGTGCTAAGATTTGCATGTAGGATCGCTTTGAGAGGAGATGTCTTATCATTTTCATGAGAGAAGACCTTAGATCTCTATTAGGCTCGACAAACTCATGTTCGCTAATTTGCTCGTATACTATGCCTATTGACTTAGGATTATGCTCTTTTAGTGACCAGTATCCATATCGTGGGAAACGCTCTCCATTCTCATTAATTCCGAATGCTATCTCAAGAAATTCCTTGTTTGTATACTTTCTACCATCCCAAAACTTCTCTGGAGATCTGAATCGTCCTTGAGGATTACCATCAGGTATAAATGTCAAGAAACACTTTCTTAATACCTGTTCTCTTTTCTTAATAGCTAAGAAGAGGTTTTTATTATCTCCTTTTAGTAACCGATCTATGTAATCAACTATAGCAGCAGTCCCAGCGGGTTCATGAGCATGAGGTACGTGAAATAAGTGCCCTAGCTTCTCATTAAGAGGCTTATTTTGATCTGAGACCGTTATAGCAAAAAGGGTAAATCCCCCATACTGCTTTAAGCGTTCTACTCTTACTAAGTCTGGGTATTCTTCTTTCCATTCCTTAACTTTAGCTTCAACTTCATCTGGTTTAACAGCATAAGTGCTCATCGCTCTCTTTATGTTAGATTTAAATTATAAGGATATTTAAGCATGTATAGTTTAAAGCAAGAGAATACGCAGAGAGTGGATGATAGTATTGTCTTAGTCTCCAATATACCCTTCTCATTAAAGAGAATCATCTTCTTCTACTAGAGAGTATAATTAAAGTAGGCAACGATAAAAATGATATTAAGGCAGCTATGAAGTACATCATGTCGAATCCAAATCTATCTACAATGAAGCCCATTATGTAATTCCCTATAAAAACTCCAAGATTCATAAATATCGTGTAAAAGCTTAACGTTAGACCTTTCATATCCTCAGGTACTGAATCAGAAAGGTAGGCTATACTTACGACATAAAGTCCACCGAAAGTTAGACCATGCAAGAGTTGGACTATTATGACTAATATAGGGTTCCTTGTAAGGACTGTAAGTAGGTATCTTATAGGATAAGCAACTAAGCAGAAGGCTATTATCCTCTTTCTACTTATCCTATCAGAAAGAACACCAACGTATATCATTGCTGGAACTTCAGCAATAGGTGTTATCGTGAATGCTAGCGAGCTAAGAAAACGACTTGCTTTAAGTTCTTCAGTTATGTATAATGGTAGAAATGTGTAGTAAGCTGGGGTAGTTAATGAAGCTATGAAGATCGCTACCAATAAGGAGTATATTGTACTATCAGAAACTATCTTTTTCAACGCTTCAACGCGTACCTTACTTATATTTTTCTCATTTGCTGACTTTCTATGTAAACCTCCAAGACTGAACATAATGGCTGATGTCCAGAAGAAGATAGAGGAAGTATAAAATATTACTGGAAAATTAGCTTTCTCTACGATCCATCCGCTAAGGAAAGTGCCTAACATCCATCCTAAAGCACCAGATGTTCTAAATCTTCCAAAACCTGATCCACGTAACGTCTGTATATAGTCCATCGCTATAGCTCCTGAAAGCGTCATGTATGAGTATGAGAGAATCATGTAGATCGAGTGCATAAGTGCGAATGAAGGTAATGAGTCTAGACGTGTATATAGAGGTATTAAGATGGCAAGGCCTATACCTATTATACCCTGAACCTTTTCTCTATTCATCATATCAGAAAGGTTTCCTATTAGTACTATCGGAACTATAGATGATAGCGTAGCTATAGAGGCCACTAATCCAACTTGGTAAGGAGTTAGACCTCTGTATGACATGTAAATGGAGAATAAAGGAGACACTAACCCTGATGCCACATATAGTAAGAATGTAGCTACCCATAGCCTTGTAATACTCGTAAGATGCATAGTAATTAGTAGACTCTCACAGGTTGTTTATGTATTTAAGTTATGCGTACTAATTCTGTACTAGTGACCTTCTTGGTTATATGATATTCCATCTTAAACTAATTCTATATCACTCAATCCTTCAGCCTTAAACTGAGATTCGGAATTTCCTAGTCTTAAATCAAGATCACTATTTACTACCTGAGGTATACTAAGTACCAGTAGAAGGATAATGATGCTCATTAGGCTAATTTCCTTCAACTCTTTACACAATAGCCTCTTTTATGATTTTAATTTAAAAGGAATTTAAATTAATCCTATCTATTATGATATTATATTAGTGCCGAAAATCACACTCCCAAAGAAGTGCCTGAGAGAGTCTATACTTTCATGAAGAATCTATTCGTCGAAATAAGCTTATAATTTGAAGGTGAGTAGTTTTGAGAATGATAGCCCTCATGATCATCTGTTCAATTATAATTCTTTTGCATGTTACAATAGTATACAAGGCTTTAGCTAAAGATCAACAGCTCTTCACAATGAGTAGGACTACAATACCTGATAATCTTCCTTGGTATCCCTTAATAGTCTTTGGAGATAATAGACCCCGCAATACCAGAAGTATACTATTTCCTTCAGTTTTTTACGAGATCGTGAGAGAGATTAAAACAATACAACCACTAGCATTAATAGGTACAGGAGATCATACAGGAAGGGGAGATATTCTACAAGTTGATGAACTATATAGAGTACTAAGTGAGGACTTAGAGAATGTATGGCTTGCTTTGGGTAATCATGACCTTAAGATGGGTCAATTACAATATTGGATTAAGAAGGTAGCACCTGAGTATTATAAGATCGATGATATACCTGGATGGAGAGTAGCTATTATCAATAGTGAAGCCAGTTTGATAAGCTGGAGAAATCAACTTGAAGAAGTTCTAAAGGGACTCTATAATAGGAGCGTAATTCTTGTATTTCATAGACCTGCTTATCCTTATGTAGAGCATAATCTAGCCTCTGATAAAGTGTCTATATTAATGGACAGTATTAAGAGGTTCAACCATGTTAAGCTAATACTACAAGGTCATTGGCATGGTTATGGTTATGAGAGAAGAGAGAATATTACATGGCTTATAACTGGTGGTGCTGGAGCCCCTCTCTATAATTATCCAAAGAAACCTTATGATAGCTCAACTATAATTCTCCAAAAATACCACTACACTATACTCATCTTGTATCCTAACCAGACATTTAATTTCATCCCTATATTAGTGGGAGATAATAATGGTGAGGTAGCCGTTAATAAAATAAATAGTTCAGCAATATACATTAAGAACACTAAGTTTGACATATTTGGAAGGCCAGTAAGCATTCCAGTAAGAGTGAGATTAAACTATGGTAAGTGGGCACTATATTCAGTTGTAATGGTACCTCCGTACTTTAGTGTAATTATCAACTATAAGGTGCAGGACGATATGGTTTTAGTAAAATGTAATGCTAGTAACTGGTATGTATATGCAGTTCCTCTTAATCGATTAGCTAATAAAACTGTAGTTGGAGTTCCTGTAGATGGTACTGTAAGACTTAAGTTGGTAGGAATACGGCAGGAGTTATCAGAAGATCAACAAGTATCGTTTAGAATATACATGCCCGCGATTTTACTAGCATTAATGATGGTATCTACTGGAGTAGTATACTTTTTACTTACCAGAATAAGGAGGAAAGTTAATCCTAACTAGTGTAAGGTTCTTAGCTTAAAGGATAGTTTGATGGGTCTTTCTGCGAAGAAATAAGTAAGGGTTCATGTGCTTTTGTTAGGGTTTCACAAAAGCATATATGGTATAAGGATAATTCAAGGAATAAGGATGGATATGGTATTGAAAATAATAGATTTCCATACACATTATCCGTCAGGTAAGAATCCATTAAAGAGACTCATTAAAGCCTGTGAGGAGGCGAGTGTAGAGAAAATATGTTTACATAGCTTAGGTAGATTTGGTGAAAGAGAAGACGAGAATACACTAGTCGAAAAGGCCTTTAAAGAATATCCTGACCTAATAAAGGGATTCGGCTTCGTTCATCTGGGAGTAGATGACCCTAATGTAATAGACGACCTATACTCTAGGGGTTTTACAGGGATAAAAGTGTTTAAACCTATGAAACCTTATGATAGTGAAGATTTCTTCCCATATTATAGTAAAGCTGAGGAATATCGAATGCCGATATTATTCCATACTGGTGCAGTTGCTAGAGATCCTGTAGATAAGGAGATAAAGGCTACATCTTGGTATATGCGACCAATCTGTTTAGATAAAATAGCTAGGTGCTTCCCAAAGTTGATCCTAATTGGTGCACATCTAGGTCATCCATGGTGTGATGAAGCTACTTTAGTAATGCATCATAACCCTAATGTGTACTTCGACATATGTGGTGGACATACATTTTGGGTAGCTTTAGCGTTAAAACGAAGACTGCGTTATGATGCAGATCCTTACCGACTTCTTTATGGTACTGATGCGTCCCCTGAAAATTTCCTTAAGATAAGGCACTTTTGGGAAGTACTATTACCTCAGCTAGGTTTTAATAGGGAGGAGGTAAAAGCGATATTTCATGATAATGCTGAGCGTATATTCAAGAGTGTATCTCATTAAATCATAATTCCTTTCTCATTAAGTACATAGTCCAGAATTCTGCCATATGTGCTTCTTTCCATCCTCTTGCTATTAGGTCATTAGCTAGCTCTTTGTTATAAGTACGTAGACCAACCCACCTGTATCCCATTTTAGATGCCTCTATAATCACATTCTCGACTAGTTCAAGCATGATTTCACCTTCATTTGGATAAGCGTATGCTATCTCTAATAACTCAGAGTTCCATTTGTTCTCCATGAGTATGACTACTCCTAGAGGAGTATGATTTTTCATAAGTTTGTATGCCTTACCACCTTTAGCTTCGAATGCAGAGAAATACGTGCTTAAGAATCTTAATGCCTCGTTATGATTTAGCTTTTTAATTATAGCTTTTAGTTCACTAAAGAGTATAGGACTTAGGTTAGAGTCCATTTTAGGTATGACGCTATAAGGTAATTCCTTGATTAACTTAAATTCTATGCTATAGCATTCATACCCTAGTTTTTCATAAAAATTACGAGCAAATGGTGTGCCGAGCATTATTTCCTTTCCTCCCAGTTCTTTTATTCGAGTCTCAAGTGTTTCTACAAGTCTTCTTCCTATGCCTCTTCTCCAATATTCTGGGCTTACTGCTAGAAGCACTATCTTTCCTTTATTCTCTCTAATACTACCTAGAATGAAGCCTACTATTTTACCGTTTACCTCAGCTATAAATTGGAGATTAGGAAAATGAGAGAGACAATTTACTATTGCTCTTCCTGAGATAGAGGGTCTTCTTGCATCTTCGAGAAAAGCTTGATTTGCTACTCTAATTATATCTGGGATATCCTCTATCTTGATCTCACGTATTATAACTTTACTTCCCATTAGGCTCACCCTAAGCATATCTCTATAGTAGCCTAAAATGTGCTTTTAAGATCATAAAGTACAATCTAACTATGAGGAGTAATACATGTAAGTAGAGATAGCAGAAGGGAACTTGGTAGAAGCGACGTGAAGTTTCTTATTAAACTATTTAGATTCTTAGAGAAGTATGGATATGTAACGTTAAGGGATGTACGCACTGAAGAGACTTAGTAATGCATACAGTTAATTAATGCTCCTTACAACATTCGATATACCTCTTTAAGATCTAAAAGAGAGTTAGAGAGGAGACAATCATGTTTATATCTTAAGATAGTATTATGAAGAGTATATTACTGCATATTCCAATTTTCCACATTTAGGAAGTTTACTAAAAGATTAAAGTCATGAGAATTAACGATAGGTAGCGATGGGCTCTAAAGGCTGTTAGTAGAAATTCTAAGATAAACGAAGTATAGGGCAGGAGAGTTACAATGAAAACATATTAGCTCATCTTAGGAGCCCTATAACGTAGGGGAATAGGAAATTGCTTTATACTATACCTAGTTTACTTCAATTTGATGAGAGATGGAGATCTATAAAGATCCTTCTCAACCTATAAATAAAAGAGTTGAAGATCTTTTGAAAAGAATGACTTTAGATGAGAAAATAGGGCAAATGTGTCAGTATAGTTCCCTTACCAAGAAGATTAAAGAACTTGTAAAGAAAGGACTAGTTGGTTCTCTTCTTAATGTAACAGGTATCGATAAAGTAAATGAAATACAGAAAGCGGCTATAGAAGATTCTCGCTTAGGAATACCGCTTCTCTTAGGCTTAGACGTAATACATGGCTACAAAACTATATTCCCTATACCACTAGCATTAGCAAGTACATGGGATCCACAGGTCGTTAGGAAGGTTGCTAGAATAGCAGCTAGAGAAGCCTCGAGTGAGGGTATAAAGTGGACTTTTGCTCCAATGGTAGACATCGCTAGAGACCCTAGATGGGGTAGAATAGCTGAAGGTGCAGGAGAGGATCCCTATTTAGGTTCAGTTATAGCATGGGCAGCTGTTAAAGGCTTTCAAGGGGATGACTTATCCGATCCGGACTCAATTCTAGCATGCGCTAAACACTATATAGCTTATGGTGGAGCGGAAGGTGGTAGAGACTATAATACAGTGGATGTATCAGATAGAACTCTCAGAGAGATATACCTACCTCCCTTTAAAGCTGCAATTCTAGCAGGAGTTGGTACAATAATGAGTGCTTTTAATGACTTAAATGGTGTACCAGCTTCTGCTAATGAATATACTTTACGTAAAATTCTTAGAGAAGAGCTTGGTTTTAAAGGCTTTGTAGTTAGTGATTGGAATGCTATAGGCGAACTAATAAATCACGGTATAGCAGGAGACATATACGATGCCGCTAGAGAGGCTCTTAAAGCTGGTGTAGATATGGATATGCAAGGAGATATCTATAGGAGAACACTGAGGAAGCTGGTTGAAGAAGGAATAATTCCGGAGAGATTAATAGACGATGCTGTTAAACGAATATTAGAAATAAAATTCAAACTTGGACTCTTTGAGAACCCTTACGCTAATCCTGAAAAAGCACGTAAGATAATAAAATGTAAAGAACACTTGGACTTCGCTCTAGAAGCCGCTAGGAAATCCATAGTGCTACTGAAAAATGAGGGAGTTTTACCGTTAAGAAAAGACCTGAAGACTATAGCTGTAATAGGTCCATTAGCAGATGATAAAGTTGCTCCTTTAGGGTCGTGGTACTGTCTGGGAGATCCTAAAGATGTAATAACGGTACTTGAAGGCATAAGGAATAAGGTTTCTCCTAAGACTAAAGTACTTTACGCAAAAGGTTGTGATATTGAGTGTAGCTCTAAGGAGGGGTTTGAAAAAGCAGTGAGCATTGCTAAGCAGAGCGATGTAGCAATACTAGTTGTAGGAGAAAGAGGAGATATGAGTGGAGAAGCAGCTTCTAGGGCTTATCTTGACTTACCGGGTGTGCAGGAGGATCTAGTAAAGGCAGTGTATGAGACTGGAGTACCGATAGTCGTAGTTCTAATGAATGGTAGACCATTATCAATAAAGTGGATAGCTGAGCATATACCAGCAATTGTAGAAGCCTGGTTCCTTGGCTTACAGACAGGTCGTGCCGTAGCAGACGTCCTTTTCGGAGATTATAACCCTGGAGGTAAGCTACCTGTAACATTTCCACGTACAGTAGGCCAGGTACCAATCTATTACAACCATAAGAATACTGGGCGCCCTCCTGATCCAAAGAACAGATTTACTTCAAAGTACATAGATGAGGATTATAAGCCACTATTTCCTTTCGGGCACGGGTTAAGCTATACAACGTTCAGTTATAGTGACTTAGAGGTGAAACCAAGGAATGTAGAGCCAGGGGATGTTATTTTAATAAGCTTTACGCTAGCTAACATAGGAGATAGAGAAGGAGATGAGGTAGCTCAGCTATATATAAGGAAGGCTATAGCTAGTGTAACTAGACCTGTAAAGGAATTAAAAGGATTTGTAAGGATAACATTAAAGCCTAGAGAGAAGCGCAGAGTGATATTTAAATTGCCTACAGAGCAGCTAGCATTCTATAATCGTGAGATGAAATTCGTAATAGAGGCTGGTACATATCATGTTATGGTTGGTTCATCCTCACAGGACATAAGGCTTGTATCGGAATTTAAGGTAACCAGTACTAAAGAAGTAAGCCCTAGAACGCTGAAGTTCACAGAGACCATTATTAAGTAAAATAATATCTTATCTTTATTTTAATGGATACTTCCTCTATATAATTCAGTTAGACAGTGGTTGCCCGTGCTTTATCTTTTGGTAACTACGAGTATTTTGGATACTTGCACGGGCTTCTCCCTCAGCCACCTCATCTCTATTGGTGGTTCATTAGGAGCTACATCGACCGTCACCACTTGGGCGGCCTTACGGGAGACTAGGTATAGCCTCCCGCCCTTGATGGCCATCATGCCGTCATTGGAGCGGGAGAGGAGGTTAAGGCAAGCTACATATTGAGCATTAAGTAAGAAACCACATCTCTTACACCTAAATCCTTCTTTATCGATTCTGTTCTTTTTATCCACGTAACCGCATATCGGGCAGGTAATGGATGACTTCTTTGCATCAACCTCTATTATGCTTAATCCTCGTTCATGGAACTTATAGTCGATATACGTTATGAACTTATGATAGGGGAACGTTGATAGCCTATAGTTCAGTTGTTTGCTCCTCCTCTTACCGTTAAGTTTTAAGTCCTTGAGATTCTCCCTAACCAAATCAGCGTTATGTTCCCTAGCAATCTCCGCTAGTAGTGTGGTTAACTTCTTTAACCTATCCTCTACACGCTTCCTCTCACGATGACCATACTTAGCGAGAAGTTTATCCCTTAAGTTAGTATTCCTCACCTTCTCCTGAATACTCTTCCTGATTCTCCTGTAGTTAGCACGTATCTTCCTGATATCATGCCTTATTGAGAACAATACGGCTTCATTCCTATCGTAATTAACCAGTAGGCAGTCAACACTATCCTCGTTAATATCTATGAGGAGCTTATTCCTATGCTTATTAACCTCAACATTTTTACGTATGGTTAGGAGTAGGTATATTTCGTCACCATCAACTAGCATCTTGGAGTTGCCTAACTTAGCCCCCTCAAGCTCTTTCCTAGCGTAACAGTACTCCATTACTAGAAATCTCAAGTAAACGCCATTACCTTTTGACACTATCAGCACTAAGAAGTCATGGCTTCTCTCAAGCTTGTAGGTTTCGACATGTAATTCAACGACTCTATTACCTTTTATCGCAGGTGGTGAGGGGGGCGATATTCTCTTTCTTTTCTTCTTCGGTAGTCGCTTCCACTTGTTCAGTAGCTTCCTGTAGCTACGGTACATCGCTAAGGCTCTCTTATACGCTTCCTGAACAAACTTATTGTGTAGGTGGGGATACTTATCCCTTAACCTTCTGTAGCATAGTTCATGTGCCCTCCTCCTACTACGGACGTCGTTCTTAATGATAATATCTAGTGCTTCCTTTACCATCAACGTATAATCATTAAGGAGAGAAATTAGCTGACTTTTATCACCGTTTGTTAATGGCGTTAGTTTAAGCTTGATCGTTTTCTCAATAGTCTTAATCGTCATTACTTACCACTTCCTCCACAACCTTTTTTATCCTCCTGAACTTCTGTGAACGCTTACCATAGATTCTTCCAGCAAAGCTAATCACAATAGTAACGAAATCCTCAATAAGTTCCTCCATATAGCCCTTCTCAGTCTCCTCGGCGACCTCTATCCTAACTCCATGAGATTCAAAGTACCTCTTAAGATAGACGAATCCAAACCTTGTAAGCCTGTCCTTAAACTCTACAACTACGACATCAACTTGGTGTTTTTCAACCATATTGAAGATTTTCTGTAAACCATTCCTATCTTCCTTTAAACCGCTGGCGACATCGGTTACCACCTCAACAACTTTGTATCCCTTGGCAGAGCAATAATTCCTCAACCTCTCAATCTGTCTATCAAGATTACCATCCTTCTTCTGCTTATGAGAGCTAACTCTAGCATAGATTACTGCTCGCACTTCACTTGGCTTTTCCCCAAGGAATCGCCTAAGCTCACTCTCAGGTATCATCCATAGCTTACCAATTCTCTTAGCTCTTAATTTTCCCGACTTAATCCACTTCCTAACAGCTACACTAGAAACGTTAAGCATCCTAGCAACTTCAGATACCTTATAAAGTCGCTCCATCTCTCCTCAACAGTAAGTACAGTTTCTGAAATATTTAAAATTATCCAATTTTTCTAAAACGTCTTAAGTATTCAAATAAGTGAATAGCCCTTCTTATAGGCTCTTTTGCCTTAAAACTTGGGTTTGTAGTAATATCTATTGGTTATTGTACTTTATGGCTTGTTGAAAGACCCTTAAAAGCTCAGGATTTATTGTATTGGTAATAGTACTGTCGATACTTCATTAACTTCCTTTATACTATGATCAGTTGTCACTATGGTAGCTTTATTTAGTTTTGCTAATGCTATAAGGTAGCAGTCTGTCAACGATAAGGTATTATAGTGTTTAAGTTTAAGCTTGGCAGCTATAATGGTTAAATCCTCATTTATACCTACAATAACTATTGGACTATTACGCAACAGATTTTGTTTTGCTAATGCTGCATCCCAGCCAAAGACTTTAGCATAATTGTATAAGAATTCTGCCAAATTAACTTCACACATAAATGCCTCTGCTTTTCCTTCATATACAGCATAGATGTAGTCCTTAGCATTCTTGCTTCCAGCAAAGTAAAGTGCTAGAACACCAGCGTCAAGAACGTATCTCTTTTTCAACTTCAACCCTCCTAGAAGCGCTAATAAGCCTAGCTACCTCTATTGCCTTCTTACCATCAACTCCAAAGGCGTCCCTAAGGCTTTTGGGTACAATTAATTGTATATTATTACCTTCAACTATAAGCTCTAGATAAGAACCCTCATAAATGCCAAGCTCCCTTCTTACACTAGCAGGAATAACAATCAATCCCTTCTTATGTACCTTAACCCTATATCTCTTCATGGACCTACGCCTATATCAATCAATTTTTCTTATCTTAGCTCTATAATGAGGTTGAACCTATATGATTTAAGTTTAACGTTTAACTCTATGTAACTATAGTTTCTTTCTAAATCATAATATAGTAGATGAATAGGTCTTTGATAGCTATTAGACCAAATTTTTATATCTAAATTTAATATAGTAATGCTACCTAGAGATGCAGACTTCTTGTTACAGAGAATAAGAGACTAGCTTAGCTTAGAGTGTGATATGATAGTGATGATCCTTGCTATTTTGATATTAACTCTCGGTGAGCAATTATGGGCTAAGTATGTTCCGAGGTACCTCGAATACCTTGGTGCATCTGTATTGATAATAGGCTTATATGGTTCTATAAAGAGGGTAGTTACAGCGCTATATCAATATCCTGGAGGGTGGGTTTCGGATAAGCCTAGTCCTAAAAGGGCTCTCATAGCCTTTACTTTTTATAGCTATAGCAGGGTATTTAGTTTACCTCTTCGCACTTGACTGGAGATTGTTCCTTATCGGTATGTTCTTTGTGCTTGTTGGGATAGTATGTCTCAGCCAGCAATTTTCTCTCTTATTGGGAGACGTTGAAGAAATCTAGACGCGCAATAGGGTTTAGTGTCCAATCAATTTTGAAAAGGCGCTTTATCATTATTGCTCCTCCATTTGGAGGTTACTTTATAGAGACTTGTGGATTGAAAAACGGCATGAAAATAGGCTTTTTAGCATCAATTATATTAGCATTGCTTGCTCTCATCTTTCAAGAAAAATTCTACACAAGAACTCAAAGTAGTAATAAAAGAGATTAGAGGCGAATTTTTAACTGTTTGGAGAGAAATGGATAGAGGGTTGAAGTAGCTCCTTATTTCTGACATCCTTGCTAGACTAGCTAGTAATATTATAGGCGAATATGTGGTGCTCTATGCTTTGAATGTGCTAGGCGCTTCACCAGCAGAATATGGCTTGTTTATATCTATTCAGATGATGACACCGATCTTATCGTATTTCTCTGCAACAAAGCTTGCAGATATCTATAGCTGAAAGAAGTCATAAAGGTAGATCTATAGGTCTTTATTACTTAATAAGAGAGAGTGCTATGGTTCCAGCTCCACTACTCGGAGGCTTTCTGTGGAATTTATCGTACCAAATAGTGTTCTTTACTGCTTTTATTGTAGGTATTCTAAGGGTTTTTAATCTTTATTCTTGCGAAAATTGAAGAGTAAAAAATTCTCTTTGTTATATAATCCATAGCAGGCAAGCGTTACCTTGATGAAGCCTTATAGATATTTTCCATAATAAGGCTCTTAGGTTTCATTTAACCATTCTAATATTAC
>CAZFCQ010000023.1:0-29817 GCA_964517845.1 uncultured Thermoprotei archaeon
GAACCCGGGATTACCGGCTCGGGAGGCCGGCGTCCTGCCAGACTAGACGACGGCCGCATGTACCTTATTTTACACATAGAACTATTAAGCTATAAGCTTTTTTGCATCTAACCTTTTTAAACCTTCATACTTTGTAACCTCATTTCCCTTATTTAGTCATCAGACCCTATCTATTGTTCTTATTGTGGTGTACGTAAAGCTTAAGCATAGGTTACTCTCTATTTTTTAAGGGCTCTCAATGTCAAAGCGTGAGGCAGTTGCATTTGACTTTAATCTCATAAAGAGGTACATAGGATCCATAGTTGAAGTTCATCTTGTTGATGGTAAGACTCTTAAGGGAAGGCTTACTAAATTCGACCCTGAATATCTCAATATAATCTTAGAGGAGGTTGAAACAGGCAAAAATTATAAGGTTCCAGCTGCCTTAATCTCTGGCTCTTCAGTTTCGTATATCCTCTTCTTAGGTCCTCCTAAGCTACGTATTCCTAAATCTAAGCGAAAAGATTTAGAAAAGAAAGTTGTCGAATTGATTAAAAGTAATCCAAACCTAGATATTGAAACTATTGCAAGGCTATGTAATGCACGTGTAGATAAAGTAAAGGAGATATTAGCTAAGTTAGATAAGAGGCATAAATTTAGTGAGCACAATCATTCATAGGTTGCTTAGGATCTTGTCAATCATAATCTTAGTTATAAAGTTAAGGTAGTATCCTGATCATAAATGCCTCAGAGATCGCTGCAAGAATTAACATTATTATGGGTAATATTAATACTCTTATAATGCTTCCCTTAGGCCTTAATCCGTAGCTTATACCTAATAAAATTCCTATCGTTATTCCTCCCAGTTCTAAATATGTATGAAGGTATTCTAAGCATGGATTAAAGGATCCTGTGAGGACCACATTACTTTGATAATCTTCTATGGCTACTATTAAAATACCCAGTAAATATGCTAAATAACGATATTTACCTATCCATATACTTCTAGTAGAGTATATCAAGAGAGTAAGAGAGGTACACAGAAATATGAAAGATGAAGAATTCACTAAGAATAAAAACAGTGACAACTTTGTAGGATTAAAATCACTTAAGAAGATTATTCGAGTATTAGGATCTAATATCATCGTTCGTCCCTGGATCATTATAGGTATTAAAGCCCATGACGCTAATAGTCTTATCATACTTGTATATCTTAAGAATGTGAGAGAAGCAATCACATGTATTGTACATAAAATTATAATAGGCATGTCGACACTCATAAAGTAGTTCTTTCCTTCTAGTATAATCCTACTCTCTCCCTTTGTGGTTATTCTTAAAGGTCTCTTAATATTGTGTAGTCCTGTTATGATTAATTCCTTACGTGAACTGATTTGCATAATCTCTTCTTCACTAATTCCCTCGATATCTTGAATTTCTCCATAAACTTTTATAGTATAGTAAGCTTGAGGATTAAGTAGTAAGGTGAAGGAAGAACCATTAAACTCTAGATATTCTATAGAAATATGTCCCTTAATAGGTGCTAATCCCTGGAAGGCGTTCAAGTAGAAGAGAGCCCAAGTCAAGAGACCTAGCACTATGACATGTAATATTTTGATACGCTCTTCTAAACTCATCAATATCCCCAAGAGCTTTTTGATGAGTGAATATTGAATTTTAAATCTTCACTTGCATTTGATACAACCAAGATCATTATTTACCTAAAAAATAAATTAAACCTTGTTCTAGATAATAACGTAATAACTAGGTAGAAATTAGTCCATATTGAGGTCAATCTCGAGCGTCTCGTTTATTTCCTCGCTATGAAAAGCACTACATCATTCCGTTAAATTAATGAGTAATCTTGGATAAATACATCTTCATTGGGTACTATATACCTAATCTCTCTCTAAGATATCTCCTACTTATCTCCATACTCTCCTTAGGAGTCCTCTCAGTTCGATCTTGTTCTACTATAAGCCATTGTATACCTGCTTTTTCAGCTAATCTTATTATCGCCGGGAAGTCTATCACTCCCTCTCCTAACTCTCTAAACCTTCTTCTTCGCATATCTTCTTCAGTACCATCTTTTAAGTGAAGATAGGCAATACGATCTAAATACTCCTCCATAAAGCCTACTGGGTCTTGTCCACCACATTTTACCCAATAGGTATCAACACATAGCTTAACAAGTTCAGGATCGGTTTCTCTTACTATTATCTTGATACCAAATGCGTCATTTATTATCTCTTGTGCATGATTATGATAACAGACCACTATGTTGTACTCCTTAGCGAGCTTCCCTATTTCATTAAGAAATTGCGCTCCTTTACGATAATTTTCCTCAGTATTCTCCTTACCTCCAGCTCCGCTAAAGGTTAAATACAGACCTCCTAATTCATTAAGGACTTTAAGAGCTTGGCGGACTATATCTAAGTTACCAATACCCATGTGGAACGCTACAAGTTGTAATTTTCGAGAAGAAAGTAACTCTCTCATATTAGGATACCTAGTTATAAGAAGTGCTGAAGTTTCGATACCATCGTATCCTATTGACTTAACCTCATCTAAGACTCCTGGTAGATCTTTAAGTATACGCTTACCCCAAATTATGAGTTGAGCACCTACCTTAAACCTACTCATGTTTACATCTCCCTCGGGATTTCCTTATATCTTAAAAATTTATAACACTTACATTATTTCGTATCCTTAAACGAACTTTGGGTGGTATTGTATGAGCGATATTGAGAAAGCTAAAGCAAGAGCTGCAAGTGTTGCTCTAAATTACCTCCTTGAAGCTAGGGTGATAGGGATAGGTACAGGGACTACTGTAGGTGTACTCATCGAAAAATTAGCTAATGATTCTCGATTCAAAGGAAAGTTATTCGTTCCTTCTTCTATAGATACCGCTCTAAAGCTATCAAAATTAGGCTTTAATGTACTATACCCGGCTACTATCTCAGAGATCGATGTTTATGTAGATAGTGCTGATGAGGTGGATCCTAACTTAAATATGATAAAAGGCGGAGGTGCTGCATTAACTCAAGAAAAGGTTCTAACGTATTTCTCTAAGAGAAGGATATTCATAGTAGATCATAGAAAATTAGTTTCATTTCTAGGAACATTTAGTCCTGTACCCATTGAGGTTATCCCCAATGCCATAACAATGATACTTACATTATTACGAAAACAAGGTTATAAAGCCTCTTTACGTTTATCATCGAAAGGTAAGTATGGTCCTATAACCTCTGATAATGGTGGTATAATAATTGATATATACACTGGAAAGATAGAAGATCCTGAAGAACTTGACATAAGGTTGAAAAATATACCCGGTGTTATAGAAACTGGTATCTTCACTAGACTTGCAGATATCGTCATAGTAGGCTATCCTGATACTGTAAAGATCTTAAAAAGTGAAAGAAGAAGCTCGTGATAACACTTTTAGGCACATCTCATCTTCAGAATAATGGGATGATGAACCTGCGCCCCTATTAGTGAAAGCAATCGGGATGAGCACTGCTAGGCCCACTGACTTTATAGTCCCCTAGTATTCTTATAGCACAGCCTTGCATGAAGATTAATTTAGGTAAGATATCGTTTTTAGATCCAATTACCTTAAATTTAATCTGAAGTTAAGCATGCCGTTAGATGAGAAAGATCATAAAATAATTGAAGCTCTTGCTAAAAATGCACGGATAGCGATTACTGAAATAGCTAAGATGCTTAACCTTACTGATGTAGCTATAAGAAAAAGGTTAAGGAAGCTTGAGAAAAATGGTGTTATAGAAAAATACACTGTTTTAGTCAACCCTAAAAAGCTTGGATATAACTGTGTAGCTATAATAGGTGTAGATGTTGAACCAGAGCACCTATTAAATGTCGCATGGACACTAGCAGAACGTGAATATACGCGCTTTGTTGCATTAACTGCTGGAGAACATATGATCATAGCTGAAATATGGTCTAAAGACAACAAGGAACTTAATAAAATACTGGAAGATATAGGAAGAAATAATGGCGTAAAGAGAGTATGCCCTTCTTTAGTCCTTGATGTATTAAAAAGATAGCTTACCCCTTAATCCTCTTGAAGATCTCAATAGTACCAAACACATACCCTATTAAAGACGAAGTCCAGAAAATAAGTGACATCCAGCCTGTAATCGGATAAAGTATATGTGTAACCCTGTGCCATCTCCTAATAATTAAGTTAACGATACCTATATCCTTTATAGGCCAGAAAAATAGAGGGCCCTTATCAAGTAAGATGAAAACAGTTACAGAAATGTTCATTAATACGAAGATACATCTATGTGGAAATGAACTCAGTATAAAGAAAGGTAAACTCCACATAAAGTGCTGCTCATTTACGACTTTTGATGTAGAATAATATCCTAATATAATTAATAATATTCCTTCACTGATTTGTTTAATATTCGTTAAGGCAGCTCTCTTTTTAATGACTAATATTGACAATAAAATTAATGAAAGCATATAGGACAATGGAAATGCAGTAACAAAGAACCTAGTACTTTCCTCTGCTAGTCTATAGGGTTGAAGCCACTCTGGAAGCAGATTAACCTTAACAAGCCTATAATAGCTCCTAAATACCCAAGAAAAGAACACTAACTGTTGTGGCATTCGCTCAAGTTGAAAGAATACTATAGAGTATAGAATCGCATAAATATCACCCCATCCTGGGATTGCTACAAATGGTACCATAGAAATCAAAGTAGGTCCTATGCTTAATATCAAAAACTTCATCATTAAATATATTCTCCTTTTGATTTGAAAGTTCTCACTTAATAACTTTATCAATAGTATTGGTAATAGAAATCCTGGAAAGAACCCTTTAAGACACACTGCAATTCCAAAAAGGATCCCACTTAAAGTATATCTCTTATTAAGTAAATAATAAACGGAAAATAGTAGAAGACATGTCGGGATAGAATCGAACATTCCCCAAAAAGAGGAGACCAATATCACGAAAGGGTTAAATAGAAATAAAAATGCGTACTTCTCAGCTTTTCGTTTTTCTTTAAACCGTTTTAATGTTAAGTAGTATATAAAGAGTGATGATGCTATATCTGCTATGATAACAGGTACTTTGATTAAAAATCTAAAAGGAAGCGGAGGTCTACTTTTTGAAAAAGGTACTCCAAGTAGTCTCTCTGTTATTATATCAGAAAGCGAAGCATAGAATAGAAAGAGCGGGGGATAGGCAAAGGGAAGTCTATAATGAAGTCCTTTAATTCTTCTGAAATAAATTAGATACGGATTTATACCAAGACTTAGTGCATGTCCATAAACATACCATGCTGGAATATCTGCCATATCCATTGTAAAAGGCGCCAGAAGAAGCCTCATTAATAAACCTAGCAGAACTGCAATTCTCATTCTTATGCTTATCTGATCGAATACTTTGAGCAGTTTTTTCATGAGGAATTATACCCTATCTAACTTAACTTAATATTCTACTATACTCTTAACTCTACCCATACGGATGGCTTCTACTTCATCCTCCTCGATATCATACTTTAGATATTCTATGAGTTCTTCAGAAATTAGTGGTCTATTATTAACTAGGGGAAATGCGTATGGTAACTCTATGGTTAGATACTCATTAACCTTTATTTCGAGTCCCTTTACTATTGGAATCTCCTCTAAGGAAATGCCTTCGCTAATCATTAATGCTATGTAAATCGCTCCATCTACTGAAAACTGTTCTTTACCTATATTTCTAGCTTTACATCCTGGGATTCTTTTTGTTAAAAGTTCAAAAGTTCTACCTCTGGGTGGATGATCGCCCATTATACCGCCTACTACAATGAAATCTACCTCCTTGAAATCTTCTAATCTTAAAGACTCTTTTGCCTGTGGATCGAGTATTATCAATCGTTTAGAGGGAGCTCCTACTTCGATAATACTCTCCCTAGATACTATCGCTATTTTTCTAAGTTCTTTAGCTTCTCTCGGATCCTTTACATTAGTTATTATTAAGTTCTCCTTTCCAACTATCCTCGAAGCATGTTTATATTCGTACCATACCCATTTACTAACCACTGGTTCTAGGTGCTCTATTACGAAGAGCACCATATATCCAGCCAATTGTAAAAAGGCTCTCCACCTATTTATCTCTCACTATCATTGATAAAAGGGGTATTAACTTTAAAAAGGAACCAGGAGATCCTGTCTAAGGGTTTGAAGATGAATAGTGTAGGCAAGTATATAGGCATTTTCACTCACTTCATACCAATGACCTATGGAGAGACCTTGGAGGAAGTTATTAGAAAAGTTGCTAAAGCTGGAATCAAGGCATTTGAACTAGTTCCTACTAAATACCAAGCACAAATTGGTTGGCCTTACAATATACCTAAATGTAGGCATATGGTATAGAGAGATGACTCTAAGAGATGTTGAGAAACTTAAAAATCTACTATCGATATTCGATACCGTTACCGTTCACGCTCCTCATTTAGACCTTAACATATCTAGTTGCAATACAGGGATAAGAGAAGAATCTATAAAGCAATACATAGAGTGTCTAGAGCTAGCTAGAAAGCTTGATGTCGAGATAGTAACATTCCATATGGGTCATCAGACTCGAGGTTATATAAGGAGCGAGGATGAAATACTGAAGCATGAGATCGAATTCGCTAAAATAGCTGCCGATTATGCTAAAAATCATGGTATTAAAGTAGGTTATGAAACAGGTAGTGTCTCTAGACTTAATAAGATATTAAAACTCTTTTCTCCAAATGAATTTGGAGTAAATCTAGACTTAGGACACACCATTATGCAAAGCGTAGACCTATGTAAAGTAATAAACCTTTGGAAAGATTACATCATTGAAGTTCACTTTAATGGTGTAGTGCACTATTGGGGTGGTTTTATGGAGCATGTTCCAGTATGGTACAATAATTGTATTGATTATCGAAAAGTCATATCCCATCTTAAGAATATAGGCTTTCAAGGCCCTATAATTTGTGAAATAGAAGGAAATGACCTAGACCAATGTATAGAGGTAGTTCTCGAAGCAAAAGAATTAATAGAATTCTTATGGTATCATGCAGAACTACTTCCTGAAGACGTTAAACCCTGGAAATTAATTAAGATAATCAGAGAATATAAACGTAAAGGTAATGTTTCCTCTTAAACTCTTTTTGCCTTTATATTATACCTTATGACCATCAATAAACCCACAGTTATTATTCCGAGAAGAGCGAAGATCGCTATTTTGTAGAAGAAGGGTATTTTCTCAAGTAGAGGTTTTCCTTGAGTTAGTGTGGCTAAAAGATTGTTGTACTTATACATGAGACTATTATACTCTTTAACAAGATCGTTATAATCCTTCTTCAATTGTTGATATGATACGAGTATTTTGTTATAATCGTTCTTAAGACGGGTATAGTTAATTTGAAGTAAATTTAATTCCTCCTGTAATTTCCTTAACTCCTCTTCATTTACCATTGGCTTAGACTCTCCAATCCTTGTTATGTAAGTTGAAATAGATCCATAATAAGAATCAGAGATACTACCATTAGTATATCTGAATACGTAACTATACCTTACGAACAAGAGAATAGAGAGGTCTCCCTCTCTTCTAACTGTTATTGTTACGTTCTTTTCGAAAATTTCAGGCTTGATTTCTTCGTTAGAGACTAAGACGCTAAATACCTCTTTTCTAGTAAGTACCTTCCTATAGATTCTGTAATTACCTTGATATACATTAAGGATTAACTCGTAAACACGTATATATGCCTCTGTAAGATTCCCTTTATCAGGTATTGAAATCATGAGTTGAGGAGTTAATATTACTCTAATCGTAATATCATCTCCAATAGAAGCCTCTTCGGGATATTCTATAGCTACTGATAAAATTCCCATTCTTAAACTGCTCATTCTTTTATTAGTGGCTAGCAAGTTCACGTTACACACACATAGTAGAAGCAATATGGATACCATTAATGCCTCTTTATTAAGCAAGCTTAATTTATTCATATTTAGCACCTTTCTTTCGTTCTCAATTATAAACATTAAGTTGTAAGTGAAATATAAGCTTAGATATGGAGGTGTTAAATACAGGGTATAGCTATATAATGACTAAGTATCATGCGAAACAACTATGGTTACCTATCCTCACAATTGGAGACTTAGTTAGTATTATTATATTCAAGTATAACGGTTATGTAATTGAATAAGTCTAGAGTGATCATATGATATAACTATAGTCCTTAAGATAGCGTATCCTGAAATACTGAGGGTGTATCATGAAGAGTGCTTCATTTAATATCAGACCAATAGAAGAGCTTGTAGATAGTAAAGAAGTTCAGGGGAACTTTCTACTTATAACTACGAGGCCTGGTAGTGAATTTTGGGCTCTTACCGAAAGCTTAGATGCTCTCTATCCCTTAGATTTATCTATAGAGGTATTCTCCCCTCCTATACCAGGTAATATACTCTTAAAGATGAACATCCCTCTCGAAAAAGCTATTAGAATCTTAGCGAAAAGATATACAACGTCCATCTATCATGTATACCCAATTAATGTCATTTTAAGACCTAGCCACGTAGATCAATTAATTCAAGCATGCCTCAGACTTTCTAAGAACCTAATTCCATCAAATACTTCTTTTAGAGTTAAGTGTAAACGGAGAGGAGACAAATTAGTTAAGAATAGTGAAGAATTTGAGAAGTATTTAGGAGAAATCATACTTAGGAATCTATATGATAAGTGCTTAAGTGTTAACCTAGAGAAACCTGATGTCGTGGTAATGATTCATATAATATCCTATATAGTTGGGATAGGTATTTCTAAGCCAAGGCTGATCTTGAGAAAACATACCCGATGGGATTGAGAATACTTTTACTTAACTCTTATTTGAAAGTATTTTTAATCGAAGGTAATATATAAACCATGAGATTACTATTACCTAGTAGATGTGGTGTAAAAATTGCATAAGATAATAAGAGATATCTTTGAAAGTCCTACAATCTTTAAAGATGAGAGTAAGCTTTTCCCTGATTATGTACCAGAATATCTACCTCATAGAGAAGAACAACTTAGATTACTTGCTCATTCATTTAGGGTGCTTATAAATAAGCCTGGATCCGTCTCTCAAAAAGTAATCCTTACAGGTCCTGTAGGTACTGGTAAGACCGCTGTCTCTAAGCGATTCGGTACTGAATTAGAGAAGTATGCTAAAGAGAGAGGTGTTAGTCTCTTTTATGTTCATATAAACTGTCATAAGGATAGAACTCTCTTTTTAGTAATGAGAAGAATTGCAGAGAGCCTATCTTTTGCTATTCCTTCTAGGGGTCTTTCTCCTCAGGAAATGATGCACATTCTTAAGGAGTTTTTAAACACTAAAGATGCCTTTTTATTAATAGCTCTTGATGAAGTTGACTATTTAGTTAGAACTGCTGGAGATGATGTACTCTATGACCTGATTAGAATATCTGAAGAAGATATCGAAGGTAAGCAAAGATTTAACTATATCCTAATAATGAGAGATTTATCGATCCTACCAGCATTAGATGCAAGCATAACGAGTTCCTTAATGCATAATATCATTAGATTCCAACCGTATACTTCCATACAGATAATGGATATACTTAAAGATCGCGTAAAAGAAGCTTTTGAACCAGGCGTTGTAACCTATGAAGCATTAAAGTTGATTTCAGACATTACAGGTTATGATGTAGGAGGTTCTGGAGATGCCAGATATGCTCTTGAGCTACTTTGGCGTGCAGGTCGTTATGCAGAGCAAGAGGGAAATAATAGAGTATTGCCAGACCATGTAAGGAAAGCTAAGCGAGATATACATCCTTCATTAAGAGTTGATATTATTGAGGCTCTTAATAAACACGAACTTCTCTTATTACTCGCTATAACTCGAGCTCTAAGGAAATCTGAAAGAGCTTATGTCCCCCTAGGTTTAGTAGAGCGTGAATACAGACTCGTGTGTGAAGAATGGAATGAACGACCTAGGAAGCATACTCAAGTATGGGAATACGTACAAAATATAAAAAGAAGCGGTATAATAACCGCTAGACGTTCAGGGCCTGGTTATCGAGGTAGAACTACGTTAATAAGTCTTCCTGATGTACCTACAGAAGTCATGGAACGTTATCTAGTTGAAATTTTAAGGAGGGGGACCTGATTGAAGCATACTCCTATTGAAGAGATATTCTCTTCAAAGGGTAAGGTAAAAATACTCAAAATCTTAGCTTTAGAAGGTGAATTGAATATATCTGAGATCGCTAGAAGAGCAGAACTTAATCATTCTTCTACATTAGCTCATCTTAAAAGTTTAGAGTCTATAGGTATAGTAGAGGAGAAGACTTTTGGAAGAATAAGGATCTTTCGGTTTAAAGAAGAGGATCCTCGTGCTAAAGCTATTAAACAGCTTTTCGAAGCTTTCATTAAGTTAGAATCTGAGGCTAAAGAAGAAAATGAGAAAGATGAAGAGGATAGCTCTTAAAGTTTTCTACGATGGTAGTTACTTTAATGGTTTCCAAAGACAACCCGACGGCTCTGGAGTAGAGAATTTACTCATAAGTGCACTATCTAAGGAAGGCTATTTAAAAGACTTAAGAGAGGCCCGATGGTCATACGCAAGTCGAACAGATAAAGGTGTAAGCGCCTTAGGACAAGTTATTGCATTTAATATAGGGAGCGACATACACTTCAGCATATCTCGAGTAAACAGACACCTTTTACCTAAGGCATGTATATGGGCATTAGCAGAAGTACATTTAAACTTTCATCCCCGTCACCATGCATTATCCCGTCACTATAAGTACATAATTCCTAAGTCACTTCTTAGAGGCTTAGAAATTAATAGAATGAAAAAAGCTACGGAAATCCTGTCTGGATATCATGATTATAGTAACCTAGTTATACCACCTCCAAAAAGCCGTAGCTTAATTAATATGAAAATAGAGGTTGAAGAAAAGAAACATGTTATCGTAGTAAACTTTATTGCAAAGAGCTTTTACAGAAAGCTAATTCGAAGTTTAGTATCTCTTATCTTGTATACAGCAATGGGAAATATCTCTTTAGATGAATTAACTGCTTTAATTTATGGTAAATTTAAACTTAAACAGGGCATACCTCCCGCTCCCCCTGAAGGGTTAATTCTCTGGGATATAGAGTATGACAAGGTACACTTTATTATTGATAAATCCTCTAGCTACTCTTTACTCAAATATGTCGCTCCTATTATAAAGTCGCTTATTATGAGAGGAGAAACACTTAATTACATGAAAAGGGGACTTGAAGGTCTTCTTCTCGATGATTTTAATGACTCTCTACGCTCTTCTCTTTCAAGCTGACTAGTTATCTTCAAAATTTCTTTCGTAATCCTCCTATCTCCAGTTATGATATTAATCATATCTTCGTTTAATTCAAGGGCCTTAGCTATTTTAGCTCCTATTTTAGGGTTACTACAGAATATTACCTTAAGTAGCGGGATCATTTCTACACTAGCGTACCTTTTAGATACATGAATTTGCTTTGCTATCCTTTCGCATACTAGCTCTCTAAGTCGTCGTGCCTCTCTTGTACGTGAAAGAAGAAGTATCCTCTGTGGGAACCTGTACTTAACAAAGTGATAAGGGTGCTTTCGTGCTATAGCAACTCCTGCGGTCATCATATCTATAGCATAACTTAGTAATGACCAGTTTTGAGTTCGCTTTATCCTGCCGAAATAGATATCTGCCTTTGCCAAAGCCTCATAAGCTTGCCATAGTTCTTCCGGATCTCTATATTGATAGGGCAAATTTTCATGTATCCATTGAAATAGCATATCATAATCCAGTGATGATTGACTTAATATTGCCTTAGCCTGTTCAGCAGTTTTAGCAGAGAATAAGAGTTTTAAAACTGTAAAGGCATCGTGTTCCCTGTTTCTTCTACTTAATACTCCCTTCACATCTTCTACTGTAAGCATCTTTCTACCTTGTGCTATCGCTTGAAGATCGTTTATAGCGGATCTAAGGTCTCCCTCTGAAAACTCAGCGATAAGTCTTAATGCTGCAGGATCGGCCTTTATACCTTCACGCATACAAATTCTACTTAAGACTCTCATGATCTCATTTCTATTAAGCCTATTAAGCCTTATCAACAATGACATATCACGTAATGTTCTGAATTTAGGATCCCATGGATCGTTAGCAGCCATTATTATCGGAACCCTACTTATTCCTATTATTTCAGCTATCTTTGAAAGACCACCACGATCTTCAGTTCCACTCATACCATCTATCTCATCAAAGAAGATTATTCTTCCTCTTCTTCCGAAAAGAGATCCTATACTAATTGCTCTAGTGATTATCCTATCAAGTTCTGCAGATCTTCTAATATCGCTTGCATTAAGCTCTATTAACTCATATTCAAATTCTGAAGCTATTACATGAACTAAAGTAGTCTTACCAGTACCTGGTGGCCCATAAAGTAATACTGCCTTCTTTTTGGGTGTTCCTTTTTCCCAACTTTTAAGCCATGTTATAAGCTCAGTTATGGCCTTCTTATTACCTACTACTTCTATTAGCCTTCTAGGTCGATACTTTTCAGTCCAAGGGATGCTTACACTCATTACTTAGTCCTCCCTGTTCTCATTCTTTTTCCTATTAATACTAGTTTAGCAAGGAATGCTGAAAGTTGAATTTCATCATCCGCTCCTTCAACAATTCTATAATCAATTTCTCCAACTAAATCAGCCAGTTCAACTTTTATATCCTCTGGTAAGTTGAGTCCTGATCGTGTGCCGAAGATCTCTCTATGTATTTGCCTTACTATATCTACTCCTGAAAGCCCATAACTTATCATTAATCGACGTAGCCTCTCTCTAGCCCCTATAAAATCTCCTTTAAGTGCTAGACTTAACATTTCAGTTATCTCTTTAGGCTTAGCCATTCCGACAGCCTTAAAAACAGTTTCAGCAGTAACAGTACCTAATGCTGCAGCAGCTTGTAATGTGTTTATAGCTCTTCTCATATCGCCTGCAGCTACCTCCCATATAGCCTCTAGGCCATCTTCTGTAACTTTTACTTCTTCTTTCTCAGCAATATATCTCAACCTAGAGAATACATCCTCTTTATTTAGTGGACGAAATCTAAAGAATGCACATCTTGATTGTATAGGTTCTATTATTTTAGAGGGATAATTAGCTATTAAGCAGAATCTAGCCGTTGCTGTATAGAGCTCCATAATCCTTCTTAAGGCTTGTTGAGCATCACTTGTCATATTGTCTGCCTCATCAAGTATTATTAACTTAAATGGTATCTCACTCAAAGAGACTGTTCGTGCATATTCTTTCACACGTTCTCTTATTGTCTGAATACCTCTTTCATCTGATGCATTTAACTCTAAAACGCTATTCCTCCAATTACGTCCATAAAGATCTCTTGCTAGTGCTAACGCTGCTGTCGTCTTACCAGTACCTGGTGGTCCTGCAAAAAGAAGATGCGGTACGTTTCTTTCTCTTACAAATTGTTTTAGTCTACGAACTACATCTTCTTGGTCTATAATCTCATCAAGGGTCTTAGGTCTATATTTTTCAGCCCATAGTATCTCGCTCAAGGTGTTCCCCTTTTATAACCCACTACTCTTATGCATTAATTAGTTACTTAAGGCAATTATGCGTTAACTTTAAATTAAAGAGATTATATATAGGGTTTGCCTAAGAGGGCTCGATATCATGAGTAAATCAGAGGGAAGTCCTCTCGAAAGTAGAAGAAACGAGATACTGCTCTTTGGGAAATGGAGTTACGAAGGCGTAGAGGTTCGTGATCCTGGACTTAAAGATTATATATGCCTCAAACCTGTATACCTACCTCACACTGGAGGAAGACATGCTAAAAGACGATTTGGAAAGGCTGAGGTACCAATTGTTGAAAGACTAATAAACAAATTAATGCGCCCAGGTAAGAATACTGGAAAAAAGCACTTAGCTTATAACATAGTTAAACGTGCTTTCGATATGGTGTATCTCAGAACAGGGAAAAATCCAATCCAAGTTTTAGTAAGAGCTATAGAAAATGCCGCACCGCGTGAAGAGACCACACGTATCGCATATGGTGGTATAGTCTATCATGTAGCTGTTGACATATCCCCACAGAGACGTGTAGACTTAGCCTTAAGATTTATAACAGATGGTGCACGGCAAGCAGCTTTCAGTAATCCAAGATCCATAGAAGAGTGCTTGGCTGAAGAAATAATTCTTGCCGCACAAAATGATCCTAGAAGCTATGCAATACGACAAAAGGAAGAAATAGAGCGTATAGCATTAGCCTCGCGCTAGCCCTTAGTTACGGCTATTGGAACTAATCTCACTACTTTCCTTGAAATACCTACTCTATCGGTTACTTCAACTACTCTATCTACGTCCTTATACGCTCCTGGAGCCTCTTCTGCTACTACCCTTCTATTAGCTGCCTTTAAGATTATACCCTTCTTCGCTAACATATTCTCTATCTCTCGTGCCCTCCACCTTCTCACAGCAGCTGCTCTACTTAGATTTCTTCCCGCTCCATGAGCTGTAGAGCCGAATGTTAACCTCATAGCAATATTAGTTCCTCGAAGTATATAGGAAGCAGTACCCATGCTCCCAGGTATAAGAACAGGTTGCCCTATATTCCTATAATCTGCAGGTATTGCAGGATGTCTTGGTGGAAAGGCACGAGTTGCACCCTTACGATGGACTACTACCTTTCTCCTTATACCATCTATTTCGTGTTCCTCAATCTTCGCTATGTTATGCGCAACATCATAAATTATCTTCATATCAAGATCCTCTGGATCCTGCTTAAAGACTTTCCTAAATGCTTCACGTGTCCAATGCATTATCATTTGTCTATTTGCCCATGCGAAATTAGCTGCTGCAGCCATAGCTGATAAGTAAGCTTCTCCTTCTCTACTTTTAACAGGAACTGCTGCTAGCTCTCTATCTGGAAGAATTATATTGTATTTCCTAAAAGCCCGCTCCATTATCCTTAAATAATCACTACATACTTGATGTCCTAGCCCTCTACTACCCGTATGAACCATAACTGTAACTTGTCCTTCATGTGTTATACCCATTACCTTTGCTGCATTAGGGTCATATATCTTATCGACTATCTGAATTTCTAAGAAGTGATTACCACTACCTAAACTGCCTAACTGTGGCGCTCCCCTTCTCTTAGCTACATCTGATATCTTATCTGGATCTGCCATTTCCATGCATCCTCCTTCCTCTAAGTGATTTAAGTCCTCTTTCCATCCATATCCATTCTCCACAGCCCATCTAGCTCCTAGAGCCAAAACATTATCTAGTTGGGAAATACTTAGCCTTACTCTGCCTCTTGAACCTAAGCCTGAAGGTATGTAGTGGAACAAGGTTTCTATTAACTCTCTAAGCTTAGGCTTAATGTCCTCATAGGAAAGATTAGTTCGGAGTATCCTAACACCACAGTTGATATCATAGCCTACACCACCAGGACTAACGACTCCCTCCTCATAATCTGTAGCAGCTACTCCTCCTATGGGGAATCCATATCCTTGGTGCCCATCCGGCAATACAATTGAATACTTATAGACTCCTGGCAAGCATGCGATATTTGCTGCCTGTTCAAGCGTTAAATCATTTTTCATTTTATTAATAAGTATCTCATCTGCA
This sequence comes from uncultured Thermoprotei archaeon, assembly GCA_964517845.1. GTDB lineage: Archaea > Thermoproteota > Thermoprotei > QMSL01 > B3-G16 > CAZFCQ01. The sequence goes on from CAZFCQ010000023.1 coordinate 15,639, forward strand.
TAAATTCTAGCAGGTACACGCATTCCTCTCTTGTATGTTTTAGGAATCTCCCAAACGAACCTATCTACTTGTTTTAAAGGAGGAACCATAAACAAATACCCGTTTATTTTTCAAGAGAGGGATACTTAAATTTCTTCTCTGAAGATTAACTAAATGTCTAAAACAAACTTTACTACAAATGTATTGTCTTTCTTGAGAATCTCCATTAATGAGTAAGTCACAGCCTTTATTTCAGTTTTAGAAGGATGTTTATGGGGATTGAATTTTTCTCCTTTAGCTTTCCCTTTAAGAATGTAAAGCTCATTTTCCTTTCTAATGTTTACTTCAAATTCAGAGAATAATAGTAACTCTGTATCGAATAATATTAATAAGTGCTCTAACCAACTATAGAGTAGTGCCTCTAGATCTTCTTCCCTAACTTCTATATTAACGCTTACTTTAGGCTCTATACTTTTAATGTCTGTCATTACATCAAACATAGCCTTAGCTGCATTAGCAAAAGCTTCATTTAGGTCTTTGCCATAGGCTGCTATGTATACATCTGCTGTATGTTCTAAAAATTCATATTCCTTATCTGACACGGGCATTCCTCCTCTATTACCTCAGTGAAAGTTATACTTGGCGCCGGGGGCGGGATTCGAACCCGCGCGTCCCAAAGGGACACCGGCTTTCTAGCCCTCTTTAGAAAGGAGGCTTCAGATCTCGAGGCCGGCGCCTTAGTCCGCTCGGCCACCCCGGCGCCTTATATCTATGTAGGGTTAACTCTAAATCGGGATAAAAAACTTTCCTAAATATATATCACGAATACAGGATTTCTATCTGTAGAGATTCTTTTCTCCTTCTCTACAACTTTTCTTATCGATAATGGTAATGCAAAAAGTGCTCTATGCATCTTAGCATCATAGAATCTCAGCTTATCCTCTACTCCTCTCTCACATAGTCTATTAGCAACTTCTTCCTCTTTAAGATTCAATGGATCATAAACTTTAGACCCTATGACAAATCCCCAAGGAGAGTTGAAGCTAGGAACCCATGTATGATAAGCGTGTGTTATTGAAAACACACTTCTAATAGTATTATATATGGTTGCAAATACATCTGTTGTATAGAATACTGAGGTAGCTTGTGTCACCATAATTCCATCATCCTTTAATGCTTGATGAACTAGCTCATAGAATTCTTTAGTATAAAGTAAACGTGAAGGTCCTTCTTTAAGAGGATCTGTTACATCTATAATCACTACATCGTACTCCTCTTTTTTACTACTAATATAGTCTCTACCATCTCCAATTATTAGTTTTGCACGTGGATCATCAAATGAACCTTTATGAAACTCAGGTAAGTACTTTTTGCATAAGTTAACTACCTCTTCATCGATATCTACCATTTCTACATACTCTACAGTATTATGTCTAAGCACTTCTCTTAAAGTAGCTCCCTCTCCTCCTCCTATTATAAGAACGCGTTTTGGATTAGGATGTGTAACCATAGCTGGTTGCACTAGAGCTTCATGATATATCCATTCGTCAAAAATTGATGATTGGAGCTTGCCATCCAGAAATAAACATTTACCATAAGTGTATGTCTCTACTATATCAACCTCCTGATATTTACTACGTCCAGAGAAAATTATCTTCTTTATTCCATGTATTATTCCCAATGATTCGCTGGACCATTCAACGAAAAAGCGCCAATTAGGCAATTTATTATTGGCGAGACCATTCGCCAATGTCAACACCTCTTTTAACTTCCATTACACTTACATATTTAGGTTTTAATACACTCTTTAATTCCTCATAAGCTTTCCATGGATCTGCATATTCTCCACAAGTGAAGATATCAACAGCAGCATATCCATATTCTGGCCACGTATGAATCGAAAGATGCGACTCTCCTATAATTACTATTCCAGAGACCCCCTGCGGCTCAAACTTATGAAATGCCTCCTCCACTATGGTGGCCCCCGCTCTTTCTGCGGCTTTAATTAATTCTTTCCTTAAAGCCTTAATATCATTCAGTACTTCTGAAGAACAACCTAAGAATTCTGCAATTATATGTCTACCTAATTCTCTATTCTCAGGCATACCTCTCACCCCCGGCCCCTTTTGGCAATATTGCATGTTTAATATTGGAATTTAAGCTTTACCCCCCTCTAATGCCTTTAGAATAAAATAGAGAATGCATAGGTGTAGAACTCAAAATTAACTTAGATATTGATCATAAGATTTTATGAGGCTAAGGTGTAGACATAATGTGCGACATAGTGATAGGTTTAGATCTATCAGGCTCCTCTTCTCGACCAACTGGTATTGCAAAGATCATGCCCCCTCTTGTAAAGTTTACGACTCTTTACTCTAATGAGGATATTGTGAGCGTAATAGCTAAAACGTTACCTAAGTTAGTAGCAATCGATGCTCCGCTTACTTTGCCTCGTAAAGGTTATATGAGGTGCATTGATCGTATGATGCATAAATTAGGCTTTCCAGTGCTTCCTCCTCTTTTTCCAGGCATGCGTAGCTTAACGAGGAGAGGTATTATCTTAAAATCTTGGCTTGAAGAGGCGGGGATAGAATTTATTGAGGTCCATCCTAGATCTTCGTTAAAAGCACTTGAAAGATTATGGAGTAGAAAATTAAACCTAGAGGATATAGCATCGAAATTCTCATTAGAAATCACTATAAAGCCTAAAAGTAAACATGAATTAGACGCATTCTTAGCTGCGATAACTGCACTTCTTCATTTACAAGGGAAAACCAAGGTAATATCATGCCCCGATGGAAGTATCGTGATACCGAGGTGGTATCTCTGAAAAAATGTGTTATAGAAGCCCTCAGAAAGGCATTAAGCCATGGCTATCAATTAAGCCCTGATGCTATAGAATACCTAGAGGAAGTAAATGATCCCATTTCTATAATTTCTGACATCCTAAATCAAGTTCATAGAAAGAACCTATACGTTATCAATCGTAAGCTTATAGAGAATTACCTAGATCATACAAACTTAAAAGAGAATGCTAAATACAGACAGCTAGCAAAAGCTAAAGACTTCGATATTGAAATTGAAGTTCTAGAGAATCCTTCCTCTGTACATATCGAAACCTCATTTAAAGGTTTCCTAGACCACTTCATAAGTAGATATCAACAGTTATCTCGGATACTACGTACAAGATTTGATTTAAAAGACGCTATGACTATAGCTGATGCAAAGAGATCTAGCTCAGAGGTCTGCGTAGTAGGATTAGTATACGAAAAAAGAACTACAAATTCAGGTAATACTCTAGTATCCATAGAGGATCCTACGGGGATTTTAGATATAATAATTCCTAATGATCCAATTATGAAAGAAAAAATAAGAGATGTAATCCCTGATATATGCATTGGCGTAAGAGGAACCATGCGTGGAGGAATCCTCATAGCAAAGGATATCATGTTTCCTGAAATCATCCCTCCTGCTCCTAGTAAGTCCCCTCCTCTCTCTGTAGTCCTTATATCTGATATCCATGCAGGTAGCTCTCTTTTTAGTCAAAAAGCATTTTACAAATTTATCAATTGGCTTAAAGGGAAGAAAGGCAATAGTAAGATGCGAACTCTTGCAGAATCAGTCAAATATGTTATCATATCTGGTGATTTAATCGATGGTGCTGGTATATATCCAGGACAGGAGAAAGAGCTTTCTATTAAGGATGTAGACAAGCAATATGAGTTTATAGCGAATATGCTAAGTGAAATACCTGAACATATACATATAATACTAATACCAGGAAACCATGATGCTACATCGCCTGCACTACCTTACATCTCTTTCTTTAAAGAGTATGCTTATCCGATTTACGAGCTCAGTAATGTGAGTGTATTGGCTGATCCAGCATTAATCTCAATACATGGTACAAAAATCTTAATTTCTCATGGGCGTAGCTTAGATGATATACTCTCAGTTACTCCCGGTTTGTCCTTTACTAAAGAGGGTGTTGCAAAAGCAATGAGGAATTTATTAAGATATAGGCATCTAGCCCCACTTTATGGCTCACGTACTCCTATACTGCCTGTACCTTATGATTTTCTAGTAATAAGAACCATACCCCATATACTACATATGGGACATGTACATATTTGCACCATTCATAAATATAAAGGAGTACTATTAGTTAACTCTGGTACATGGCAAGAACAGACAAGTTATCAATTTTCTATGGGAATTACTCCTACACCATATAAAGTTCCCGTAGTTAGGTTAGATACCCTTCAGACGTTCCTGTTAGATTTCAGTTAAATTTTTAGATAATCCTTTTGCTACTAGATTAGCTACCCTTAATGGTTCAGGACGTTTCCCCCATATCGTTAAACTTTCTATAGTCTCTACTGCATCTTCATAAGTTAATCCTACCAGCTCTATGTACATTCTCTCAGACTTAATATTAATGATTTCCATAGCATTGCCAACTTGCCTTATAATTTCCCATCGTTCCTTCCAGTCCTTAAAATGTTTCCTTAATGCTGAATATACTGCTTCATTATTGGGCTTCCTTCGTGTTATTATGAGAACTGGTACTTGAGTCCTCTTAAATACCTTATAGGGATCTAGTATGTTAAATCCAGCAAAAGTAATTCCACCACTAACTAGTAACTCGACATTTCTCGCTTTTCTTAGCATTTTGAGTACTTTATCTGTAACATCCATCCCATCCACAGTTATTCTTTCTAAGAATACATCCTCTACTTTAAAATGACTCATTAAAACTCCTGCCAGTAAACAATGTTTTGAGATTCTCGGTATAAAGCTTCCATCTTCAATGCCCATGACTTTTCTAAACCTACTCAAAGGATAACCCTCTTAACATAGAATCATTACCTAATCCCTCTCTTAGGCTTTCTTCACTTATGCTAAGTTTTATTCTTCTTGTACGTCCATACCTACCTCTACTAATGACCTTTGCATTGACTATCCCCAACATATCCAGTTCGCTTATAAGATCACTAATACGTCTTTGTGTTAGATGCTCTATTCCCATTTTTTTACAATATTCACGATAGATAGAGTATATCTCTCCTGTGGTTATCTCTCTCGATCCCTTTCTTTCTAAAGCATAGATACTTAAGATAACTAGCTTAGAATGAATTGGTAATGTTCTTATGACATCAACTACATGATCTCTTTCTATTTCCTTTTGAGCTCTCTTTACATGTGCTTCTAAGACTCTATCTGCTCCTTCACGCTCTGCGATTTCACCAGCTACTCTAAGTAGATCAAGTGCTTTTCTAGCATCGCCATGTTCTCTAGCTGCCAAAGCTGCGCATAATGGAATGACTCCCTCACTAAGTATGCTGGGATTGAACGCTTCTTTGGCACGTGCTTCAAGTATATCCTTTAATTCTTCATAAGTGTATGGTGGAAAGACTATCTCTTCCTCACTTAAGCTACTTTTAACTCTAGGGTCTAAGTACTCAGTTAATTTTAAATCATTCGTTATGCCAATTAGAGCCATTTTAGAGCTCTTTAATCTTTCATTAATTCTAGTGAGATGGTACAAGACAGCATCTCCACTCTTTTTTACTAATGCGTCAATTTCGTCTAAAACTGCAATCATTAACTTCCCTTCTCTCTCAAGTCCGTTTATGAATCTTCTTAAGACTTCCGCTGTGGATAAGCCTGTAAAAGGCACATATACTCCTGTACTACTACAGAGATCCGCTAAGACTCTGTAGTTAGTGTCTGCCTCTCTACAGTTAACATATGCAACTACTACTTTACCCTTTACTTTAGCGTTAAGTCTTCTGAGTACATACTTCGCTACTGCAGTCTTTCCAGTACCTGGCTTACCATACATAAATACATTAGAAGGTCTTTCTCCTTGAATAGCAGGAGCTAAAATACTTGCTAGCTTTAAGATTTGTCTTTCTCTATGAGGTAATGTCTCTGGTACATGATCCGGTCTTAATGCTTCTCTATTTTTAAAGATGCGTGAATGAAGTACTCTTTCAAAGATAGCATCAAGTTCATCCATAGAAATCCTCTCATAACCTCTATTTCCACTAATTCCACTGGAAATGCTAGCAGATAAGACAATCATTTAAAATAAAATGATAATAGGCTGGTGGACCGGCCGGGACTTGAACCCGGGACCTCCCGCGCGCCAAGCGGGCGTTCTACCAGGCTGAACTACCGGCCCAAACTTTCTCTTCAAGAGAAAACATATAAGCTTTCCTATATAAAAATTACAAAAAAGTAGTTAAGTTAACTTAATGAACTCACGTTCACCGCTGGTGGATATATAAAGTCTATGTATTTGTCCTTCACATTAGCTTCTCTTGCATTGCCCTTATGGATATATAGCCTATAGAAGAACCTCATCGAATCTCCTGCTTTAAGGGTTAAAGTACCAACTTTTCCTCTTCCTCTCTCAAAGTATGAAATTCCAAAGATGTTCGCTGTCATTAATCCATAATTTCTAACATGCCAGTACGTTGGATGTCTTGGATTTAATTGATGATCAAAAATTGCTATGCCTACCCATCCTTCACCAAGAGGTCCTGAATAATCACACCAATGTGCTCTTTTACCCCAAGACTCTGGCTCATTAATCCCTCCAAAGGAATTCTCAATCCGTCCACCTGCTCTTACTGTAATTGAGGGAGCAACTCTTATAGATGCTATACCTCCTTCTTTAGTATCACCGAATACTACATCGCCATAAGAGGCTTTAAACACTACTTCAAGATCAATAAACCATTCCTTTCCGCCAAGAGCCCATACTCTAACCCTTCTTCTCTCATCTAAAAGTTCCTTACCTTCTGATGTGACCCATACATTATTAGCTATTATCTCAGCATAGACAGGCCCCTGAACCTTCTTTTTAAAGTCCTTATGGAGTATCTTACCATGTCCCTTTACTTCACTCCATATATCAGCACCATTTACATCTCCATGAGCAACCCAAAATGACCTATGATGTACATGGTCTTTAGGCCCATCCTCCGTTACACTTAATCCAGTTGGTCCTATAAGTGGGTACATGTACGGTTTGCTAAGCTCCTTGGAGTACTTATAATTAGAGAACAGCTCTCCATTATAAAGTATAGCTATCTCACCGTCCTTCTCATCTAACTTAAACCCTTCTTCTTTCTCCTCCTTTCCATTACTTATATTAAGGATATACTTTTTAGAAGCACCTGCTTTAAGTCCATTAACAATCCATGCTAGATGTACTGTCCCCTCTATGATTTCATACTGTGCCGGGACAGATTTTCCACTCTCTTCTTCAGTTAAGCTTATGGAGAATTTTTTCTCAAGTAACTCTTTAGGAACCTTTATGTCAACTTCTACAGGGCATTTATCTCTATCATGATGCCCTGCTAATACCTCTAATAGATATTTCGCCACTATTCATCCCCTCTTAAAGAATTTACGTAGATTTTCTAAACTTTTTTCAGCTATAAATTCTGGTCCCGGAGTGAAATCAAACACCTCTACGGATACATAACCTGAATAGTCTATATCCATCAAAGCTTTGACAACTCTATTATAATCCACACTTCCAAATCCTGGTCCTAGCCTATTAGCATCATTCGCATGGAAATGAGCCAGATATCCCTTTGCACTACGTATCACTTCATCTATAGGCTTAGGTTCATCACACATACTGTATACATCAAGTATCAACTTAAAATTAGGACTTCCAACTTCATCAATCATTCTCATAGCCTCTTCAGCTGTATTAATGAAATTAGTTATATGCCTTGCAAGAGGTTCTAAACATATAATGACATCATACTCCTCTGCTACCTTACTACATTCCTTAAATACCTCTCTAGCATATTCCCATGCTTTCTCCTTAGTAACACCAGGAAGAAGATCTCTCTGCTTAGGAGATCCAACAACTATTACCTTACCACCGATATCACTGTTGAACACAACAAGTGCATTAATATATTCCTTAGTACGTTCCCTAACAGTAGGGTCTGGATGAGTTATATAAAGACCCTTAGGCGTGACTAATATCCAATGAAGCCCAGCAACTTCTACATTATAAGTTTCCGAAAGCTCCCTTATTCTCTTCCTCTCCTCTCTAGAAATATTCCTAACATCATCAGTTATTGTAAATGGCGCTATCTCAACAGCCTCATATCCAATCTCTGAAAGATACTTGAAGATTCGCTCTAGACTCCATTTTTCAAATAGCTCATTACATATCGAGAATTTTATTTCGCCCAACTTACAATACCCCCGCTATCATTATTAACTGGAAACTAAATTTAAGCTAATCATAAGAATGCATATAAGTAAAGGATAAGGAAAAATTAATACTCCCTCTAAATCTTATATTATGAGGGCCCCGTAGCTCAGTCAGGAAGAGCGCTGGCCTCCTAAGCCAGTGGTCGTGGGTTCGAATCCCACCGGGGCCGCCATACTATGTAAAGGGTACGGTATTGATTGTCTACATCCTTTTTATTAATATGCTTAAAAGTAAATAATATTGAAATAATCGTAAAGTTTCTGTCTAGGAGCATTAGCCATATAAAAGAGGAACCTTGTAAAGCTATATAGCGTGGTTAAACTCGTTTAAAAATATAGAAATAAGGAGTTAGTTTAGAGCCAGTCCTAAGCTGGCTACTTCCTTCCGTAAAACTCTTTAAGGAATTCAATTGCTTCTTCTCTAGTAAGTCCGGATTTAGTCTCATTAGTTAAGCTCTTGAATACTGCGAATACATGATCTGACTCTAGGAAAATGGAGATATAGTCACCTTCTTCACGTGTAACTACCATGTTAACTGGACAAAATTCACTACTCTCAGTTACTTCTGCTGGATAAGAATCTGGTAGATTCATAAAGAGATTTATCGCTTCATCTAATGTTAGAACTCCTCTATCTATTACATCAAAGGAACCGTTAGCTTTGAAATCTTCTGAAACTCCTTGTGTCTCAACTTTAAGCTTAATAACAGGTGATCGTACAAATACTCCTCTACTAACATCAAACCTTAATATACCTCTAACTTCAACTGGAGTTTCTTCTACCCCTTCTTCCTCTTCCTCGACATGTTCCCTTTCAGGTGGGCTTTCCGATTTCTCAACGCTTTGTTCTGGTGGTGTAATAGTTTGAGAATAGTTTTCAATTGCTTCTTTAAATTGTTCGAGCCACTCTTCAATTATGTACTCTCGGTTTATGGTTCCTCTGTATGGAGCAAACGTTAGAACAAGTTCTTTTCCTTTAACGTTTAGTTTTAACTCAATGAATTGACGTTGCCCCATGAGGCCCATCTTTCTCTCGACTAAATTTGTACTACTTATATATTCAAATGGTATCGCTATTGGCTTTCCTTTTGCAAGGTATTCTCCGCCAAATCCAAGTAATGAGAACACTAAGCCACTCTTAATAGACTCTTTAAGATGATCCCTCATTGTTTTAAGGGTTCCAGGTGGAATCATACGTGAGAGCGCTAAGGGAAGTCTCATAATAAGCCCTTTATCACTGATCTCTACTTCACCACTAGCTGTTTGAGGGAAAGGACCAACTCTCCACCAAAACAAAGCCTTAACCATTCATTTTAGCCCTCATTCTTTTGATCTTGTTTATGTATACTCTTGTACTTAAATATTTAGCAGTTGATTTAAACTAGAACGATATCCTAAACTATTAATTCTCGAATATTAACGATTAAGTGATTATACGATAATTTTTTAATTGCTAATACTTAAGGAAGACAGCGGAGATTACCTTGATCCGTAAAATTAGTTGGTATCACCAGATAATAAACGAAGATAGTGAACCTGGGGAATTAGTTAATGAAAGACAGGTAAATTTAGAAGAAGCCCTCATTATCCTAGCTTCGCTTCCTAGAACTGTTCATGGTAGTCCTGGAGAAATAAGAGGATTTATAGCTGAAGATGGAAGTTTCTTAGAATTTCTTAGAGAAGATGTTGACGCTATTCATGTTAGATATGAAAATCCTAATAATGAGATATACCGAATGGGAGTACTGAACTATCAAGAAGCTAGAGAAATGCTTATTGATTTCTTTGCTGGTAGGAGACTTAGGTGGTTAGATAAATTAGAGCCGTATTAGAATATATCTAGGTAGAACACAGATTTATATTCTATTGATGGAAAGCTTTGCTATATTCCTTTTTCAATTTTTAGTTTAAGCCTTCTATCTTAATGACTTCAACTCGATATAATTCAATTAGTTCATCCTAATATTCAATTTAAACGACTTAAAGAACAAAGGTAATACTCTCATAATATCTTCTTATCTGTACTTTAACTTAAGCTAAGAAACTAACTTTAGAAGTAAAACTATATTAGCAAAGGAATCTATTACTTACACAACTATCCCCTCTAGATGGTGGAATGTGTGAGAATATCTAGAACCATAGCTATACTCCTTATAATTGCACTTCTATTAAGTCCCTTTGTTCCTAATACAAGAGCTAATGAAGACGATGATGATTATAGTTACAGAATAATATACACATATGAAGGAACCATAATATCAAACCGTTCATTTCCTTATGATGAAAATGCTACTATAATGAATACAACAGCTCTTGATCTAGGAAGCGCCTCTTATGCTACTTGGGATGAGATAGTTCGTTTCGATTATCATTTGAATGTGAAGTGCATTGACCATTTCACGCTCGAAGTAACATCAAGTAATGGAACAATTGAAGTTAATATGTTAAATGACGTCAGATTAACGTCTCTAAGAATCACTGTATCGATTACTAGGAAAAAGATAAAGGAGAGTAGTGTCATTACATTCGGAGCACATTCTTATGTTAAATTCGGAAAAATACTCTTCAAGAGTAGAAAATATCGTCGTAGTCCAATTAAAGATTACATATGGTCACGTGGATGGTGGAATGTCTATGTTGGTAATGTTTCCACTCAGTCTCCATGGCTTTGGGGATTCTCTGAAGATGCAGAAATATCTAATGCACAATGGCCAGAAGAGACAAGTGCTTCTGAAGAAACAAATTCTTCAGAAGAGACAAGCTCCTCCGATGATCTACCTGATGAAGTGACGATACCTGTGAAATTTGATACGCCTGATAAGGTGGACATATTTATACCCAATAACGTAACTAGCGAGATTGTAGAGATAGAAGTACATACTCTGACTAAAGCTGAAGTAATAGCACGCGATCCGAATAAGCATTTCAAAGATTACGCTTCAATTAATACTATCATAGAGCAATTAGTCGAGGAAGTAATGAATATCGAAGGTGCAGCTCCAAAATTTCTGTACTTTGAATTCGTACTTCATCGTGATACGGGAGTACGAGGAGTGCATATGTATTATATATTAAACATCTATAAGCTTCATGCTCCTTCAGAAGAAATTATAAAAGAGAAAAAGGAGGAAGAGGAAGTCGAAAGAGAATGGACTATCATGATATATATGGCTGCTGACAACGATCTAGAACCTTGGGCACTCATTAATCTACTCCAAATAGAGGCTACCATGCACGATCTCTGTCTTGACTATAATCCGCAAACAGTAGAGGATGTTAAGAAGTTTCTTAAAAAAACAGCTATAGTAGTACTTATTGATAGAAACCCCCAGGACTATGAGGATATAGATATCGTAAAGGAGTTTAGACTTGAAAGGGTGATTGATGGTTACTTTTCTGATTGGGCTGATTCGAGGATATTAGAGCTAGACTATAATGAAAATGAATGGATTCCCTTACTAGTCGCTTTTAAGGATGTAGAAGAATGGGGTGAAGTCAATACTGGAGATCCCCTGACACTTACTAAATTCCTAAAATATGCTACAAGAAAATACCCAGCTCCTCGATACATGCTTATAATATGGGATCATGGGGGAGGTTCTGAGGGTGTTGCATTTGATGACACTGACCAGGACTTCTTAACGCTTAAAGAAATAAGACAGGCTATCGAAGATTCTGGAGTTCATATAGATATCCTTTGCTTTGATGCCTGCCTCATGGCAACTATAGAGACCGCCTATGAATTCATGAATGTTGCTGATTACTTAGTTGCTTCTGAAGAAGCAGTTTTTGGTCTTGGATGGGGATATGACTACTGGATAAAACCATTTGTTGCATGTGCAGAAAATAATACAAGAGATCTTGCTATCATAATGGCCCAGCGATTTATAGATTTTTATATGAATCTATCAAAGGAGCTCGAAGAGGTTATACCAGCAACTTCCTCAGTATTAGATCTTAAACTTCTAAGATCTTCTAACATTAAACATATAATGAAAAATTTTGTCGAAAACGTAACAGGTGATGAGACGGCTATAAGGAATATTAGAAGAATCAGGTACTCTGGTTACATTCAAAGCTTCGGTGGTGGCTTCCATCCAATATCCGGTTCTAATCATGTAGATCTGATAGACTTACTTCTAAAAATTAGAGAAACCATTGGAGATAGTGCAGATAAGCTCTTAAGGCTACTCAATCAAGTTATAGTTTTCAATGGTTTATATTCAAGGTCTGTTGCTGGAGCTCGTGGAGTCTCCATATATTATCCTATGAGATACGATAGGTCATACTATACCAGTATAAACACATTTTCAACAAGTACAGGTTGGGCTGATTTACTAGATCTCCTGACTAACGTTGAACCTGAACTAGCTATCAAAGAAATAAAGGGAAAACAACATGAAGTTAAGATATATCGCAATAGTACCTTTACTACAATATACCCAGGTGCAGTAACAAGCCTGAATCTCTTTGGTGATCAAGTAAAGGAGGTGCTAGTATATTCTGTAGCTTCTGATGAACAAGGCCAATATCATCTAATAGCCTCTCTAAGTAAACCCTCAGCATACGGAATGAACGAAGTTCTAACACATGAACTCGACAAAGGCTCACCCAGTAATGGAGAAGTACCCTTCACTATATTAAAGGCTATAGGTGCTGATATTGATATGGATGGACTTGAAGAAGCCATCCTCACATATTACTATATGAACCTCCAGGCAGAAATACTTTATACAAGCATAGACATATACGATTATAATACTAGGAAGAACTCAATAGATCACTATTATTTAGTTTTTCATAATTTCTCAGCAACGGCCATAACAGTAGCAGATATAAATAATGATGGTAAGCTCGAGCTCATAATGGAAGGCTCAAAAGTTGATTTCACTAAAAGAACAATAACAGATACTTTATACATAGTTGATGTTGCTGAACTAAAGCTTATAAGTGAATATGAGTGGCCTAAGGGTATTTTATCACTCGAAGCTACTAAGGATAATGAACTAATAGCCGTTAATACTGAATGGAGTATTAATGAACAAGGTGGTTATTCTCCAGAAATGAGCCAGATCGATATACTTTCTTATCAATTAGGTAAATTAACAATAAAGTATTCCATGAGGCTTAATAAGGTTAGCATAACTGATATTAGTGTTAGTGATCTCGACTTCGACGGGGAACAAGAATTAGCTCTCCTCCTACACTCTTACGATAATACCATTAAACTTGTAGTATACAAACTTCTAAAAGATGGCTTTAAAGTGTTAGACGAACAGACTATTACTATTTCAATAAATCCCCTATATCTTAATGTAGGAGATATCGACGGTGATGGAGTCATAGAGTTATTGCTTACTGGCATAGCTGATGATAATACAATAATTGATATTTACTCCTATACGTCAAGATATGGACTAATTCACGAAGTTGCATATAGATTTAGGGGATCATATTGCATACCTATACTCACTGACGTAGACTTAGATTATATCCAAGAAGTGGTTCTTGCCATGCGTATTAACAATGAAATATATCTAATGCCTTATGAAGTGAGAAATTATGTTAAGCCCTATGGTTCTCTAAGAGGTATGGTCCTAGATAGAGATAGAAGATCCGTCTCGGGTGCTATAGTGATAGTTGTATCAACTAAGGGAAATCGCATAATAGGAAGTGCAGAAACTGACGAAAACGGTTATTTTGCTATATACGATATTCCTGCTGGTACCTATGAAGTAGATGCATTATGGACAGAGTATGTTGAGGGTCTTGAAGATATAGTTATGGCTTTCAGTATAGTGCAAATTCCACCCGGAGGGGTCTGTGAGGTAGCTCTAGTGGAATATGTATTCACAGAAGACCTTCACGAATTACTTAATATTCCCACAATTTCGTATGCATATGCTCCTCCTTCACCAGCTCCTGAACAAATAGTAACTATCCATGGCTA
>CAZFCQ010000024.1:0-25117 GCA_964517845.1 uncultured Thermoprotei archaeon
ATGGATACTCAAAGGGCGGATAACCTTTCATGTTATGGCTATCATAAGGAAACCACTCCCAATATAGATAAGATAGCCAAAGAAGGTGCTATCTTTTTGAATAATATAATACCTGGTGTCTGGACCCTACCTTCACACGCTTCATTGTTTACTGGTAGATACGTATCAGGCCATGGGGCAGATGCTCACTGTGAATACCTTATGGTTGAATTCCCTACAATGGCTGAGATACTAAGAGAGAATAGTTACCAAACCGTTGGTTTTTCTAACAATGGCTGGGTAAGTCGAAGAACTGGTGTAGCTAGAGGCTTTGAGGAGTATTATTTGATAAGTAGAAGAGTAAAGGGAAAGAAGATAGTTGAGTGGTTCTATGTCGAAGAGGAATCCTTTACCGGAGAGGGGGAAGAAGATCGTGGTTCATTAAAAACTGTTAATGCAGCTGTAAGTTGGCTTAAGAGAAGGTGGGATCGTAGTAAGCCTTTCTTTATGTTTATAAATTTCATAGAGCCGCATGGACCCTATTGGCCACCAGAGCCCTTTAGAAGTAAGTTCTTACCATCTGATGTTACTGAAGAAGAGCTTAAATCGCTTCCCAAGTTACGTTCAGTTGGAGAATGCGTGGATATAAGGGTAGGTGCTTTAAAACTTTCTAAAAGAGAGTGGGAATTAGAAAAGGCTCTTTATGATGGATGTACTGCAACTGTAGATGATAGAATAGGAAAGTTCTTCTCATATTTAAAAGAGGAAGGACTAATCGATAATACGCTCTTCATAATAACCTCCGATCATGGAGATGTTCAAGGAGAGCACGATCCTCACGTTGAGCATCATTTATGTGTTTACGATGAACTAGTACGCGTCCCTCTAATAATAAGATACCCAGATATTGTACCTAAGGGTGTAAAAGTGAAGTGGCTCTCTCAAACCGTAGATATACTGCCAACAATACTTGACATAGTGGGTATCAAGGAGAAAAAATACTGGAAGACTTTACACGGATATAGCTTGATACCTACGCTAAGCGAAGATAAGCCTGTAAGGGATTTTGCACTTATAGAGTATCATACCTCTGTACAGCAATTATTCCATACATGGAGACGTCATCCAGAATATGATGTAAGGCATCTTAGTTATTGGATAAAAGCTCTTAGAACGCTGAAGTACAAGTACATATGGTACTCAAACGGTAAGGATGAACTCTATGACTTAGAGGAAGATCCTAAAGAGACTAGGAATATAGCTGAAGAAAGACCTGATATTGTTAGAAAATTACGGGAAAAATTAGAACAAGTGTTATTATCCATAGATCAAGTTGATTACGGTGATATGCAGAGGATTGAACATAGAAAGCGTCAGTTTGGAGAGGAGTCACTCAAGGTATTTGATAGACTACGAGCCTGGGGCTTCTTCAGAAAGATAAAGGAGCCAAAGCTACCTACTGAGGAGGACGTCACAATATAATAATTGAATCTTAAACTTCATAAAATCTTTAGTAAACATATGGAAAGATGAGTACATATGGTGAGGCCTGAGAAAGTAATTATTATAGGACTTGATGCTCCTATTGCTGAAAGAGTATATGATTATGCTAAGCGAGGCTTTCTGCCTAATATAAGTAAGTTAATAAAGGAAGGAGTTTTCGCTTCTAACTATATAGTCTCCTATCCTACGGTTACTCCTCAGAACTGGACCAGCATTGCTACAGGAGCCAATATAGGAACACATGGAATTACAGGCTTTAGGATTCATTTACCTGGAGAGGATCTTAACAAACTAAGATCCGCTTTTGATACTTCCCTATGTCAAGCTGAATATCTCTGGAACGTTATAGAGAAGATTGGGGGTAGAGCTATCCTTATAAACTGGCCCTGTAGTTGGCCACCCACTATTAAGAAGGGATACCAAATTGGTGGCGGAGGACTTACATTAAATGAATGGCGTAGAGGTAGATTATTATATGAGGCTTACCTATGTGATGGTCAACTTTTTACAACACTTGATTTACCTCATGCAGTAAAAGTAAACTTTAAAAAAGCTAGTGATTGGGTTAACCTACCTGATGTTGTGCATGCCCTAGAGGCTGAAGTTAGACCCAAGTATACTGCTTGTGTTAAAGCAGGGGATGCAGGAGTTAAAGCATGTATAGTTGAAGGTCCTAGTCCATGGTGGATACTTGTTCTAGACTATGATGGAAGTGGCTTTTCTGAAGTAATTGTAGCATGGAAAAAAGACTTTAATGCAGCGTTTGCTAGACTGAAAATAGGTGAATGGAGTCCTATAATTATAAAAGAGTTTAAGACAAAAGAAGGCTCTCAAAAGGGCGCTTTTAGATGTAAGCTAATAGAGCTTAGTCCTGATGCTTCTAGATTTAGGTTGTTTATTACTCCAATATGCGGTTTAAGGGGATTTACGTATCCTCCTGAATTAGTAGAGGAGATCTCTAAGGTAAACCCTATGGCTATGCCCTCTCACATAATATACGATGGTTTAAGCTGGGGCTGGTACGGAGAAGATACTTTTCTCGAATTAGTAAGAATGGAACATGAATGGTTTGCTGATATAGCAACTTATCTAATGAAAAACAAAGAATGGAATTTGCTTATGATGCACATGCATGCCCCAGATTGGCTTTATCATTATGCTATACCCCCCGAATATATTGACCCCTCCTCTCCAAAATATGTAGGACACGATAGAGCTAAAGAACTTGAGGAAATAGAGCTTGAAGTTTATAGGATAATTGACGAAGCTATAGGACGAATAGTTGAAGTAGCTGGATCTAATGCTTTAATAGTAGTCGTTTCTGATCATGGAGCAAAGCCTAAGATTTATGGATTTAACATAGCTCAACCCCTTATTAAAGCAGGCCTTTTAGTCCTTAAAGAGAATAACAAAATAGACTTATCTAAATCTAAAGCCATACCTGGTCGTGAAGGACCTTGGATTTACGTGAATCTTAAAGACAAATTTACTCATGGAATTGTTGATCCTAAAGAATACGAAGCTGTAAGAGAAGCTATAATTAATGCGCTTTATGACTACGTAGATCCACGTACTGGACTAAGACCAATAGTTCTAGCCTTAAGAAGAGAGGATGCAAGACTATTAGGTCTATATGGTCCTAGAATTGGTGATGTAGTATATGCATTACGACCAGAGTATGGAGGCCATCATGGGCAACTCCCTACAGCTAGGCTTGGTATAGGCTCGCTTAAAGGATTGCTCATAATTAAAGGTCCAGGCATAAAGAAAGGGTACATCCTTAGAAGAACTGTACGTGCTATCGATATAGTACCTACAATTTGTCATCTTCTTAATATTCCAGTACCAAGAAATGCTGAGGGAAGTATAATATATCAAGCTCTTGAAGGATATCCTGACGAAGGGTATGAAGGGGCAGAAATTAGAGCTTACCCTTTACCTGAAAGCAAAACTCCTTATATAGCAAAGTCGGCAGAAGAACCATTTCAGGTAGAAAGTTAGATTAATGAATAGCTGAACTTACTTCCCTTAAGAACTAAACTAGTACAAAAAATGGGAAAATTTATATTATCTACTCATGTTCTTTTCTCTGGTTATTTCTTCCGAAGTGATGCCCCTCTTAAAGCATAAAGTATGGTGTCCTACAATCTAAAGGAGCATGATAATATGGGAATGCACGTAATCGTTCCTATAAAACCCGTCCCTGATATTAGTAGAGTTAGATTTGATATAAAGCGAGGCGTCATCGATAGGAGTTCATCGCTTCTTGAAATAAATCCCCTAGACCTTCATGCACTCGAAGTTGCACTTCAAATTAAAGATAACATAGGTGGAAAAGTTACCGTCATCGCTATGGCCCCTCCTCATGGTGATAGAGCATTAAGAGATGCTCTTGCACGAGGAGCCGATAGAGCCATACTTCTTTCGGATATTAAATTTGCTGGAGCAGACACTCTAGCTACTTCATACACCTTAGCCTCCGCTATACGAAAACTCGCACCTTTTGATTTGATAATTTGTGGTGAAAAAACTATCGATGGGGATACGGGGCAAGTAGGTCCTGAGATAGCAGAACACTTAGGTATACCTCATGTGGCATACGTTATAAGCGTAAAGAACATTGATAAGAATAAGATAGTAGTTACCTCAGACCTAGGTGATTTATACTGTGAATTTGAGATAACTCTCCCAGCTTTACTAACTGTAACCAAGGACGTTAACACTCCTAGACAACCTAAATTAAAGGATCTGCTAAAGGCAAGAAAAGCTAAAATTGAAATTTGGAATGCTGAATCGTTATCGAATATAGCCGATATAGACAAGCTTGGTCTTAAAGGATCTCCTACTCGAGTCGTTAAAATAGAATTTCCAAAGGATACTAACAAAAGAAAAGGCGTGATATTTTCTGGTTCTGATTCTGTAGAGAAGCTTATCGAAGTATTAAAGCTAGAAGGGATCATCAGGTGAGTTATTATGATTAATAATATGTATAAAGGAATTCTTGTGTACGCTGAATACCTAAACAATAATGTTCATGGAGTCACTTTTGAGCTTCTAAATAAATCTAGAGAACTGGCTGATAAGCTCAACGAGAAGGTTTATTCAGTAATTATAGGAAACAACTTATCAGCTCACGCTGAGGAATTAATATACCACGGAGCTGATGTAGTTTACGTATATGACAGCCCACATTTTAGACTCCCCGATATTATTATCCATAAGAGGATTCTAGTAGATCTAATTAATGAAATAAAGCCAAGACTAATACTAATAGGCGCAACACTCTGGGGCAGATCTTTAGCACCACGCATAGCTGCTGCTCTGAAAACAGGTTTAACTGCAGATTGTATTGATATCGAATTAAATGAAAATAATGACATCATACAAATAAGACCTGCATTCACTGGCAATATAATCGCTCATATAAGGACTCTTAGAAAACCTATAATGGCGACAGTTAGGTATAAGGTGTTCTCTCCAGCAACTAGAGATACTAGTAGAAAAGGGGAGATAATAAAGAAAGATATCAAACAGGAGTATCTTAAGCCTACTGGAATTAAAGTACTAAAGGTTACTGAGAAAAAAGGTCCAAAATTAACTGAAGCACAAATAGTTGTAGGTGTAGGTAAAGGGCTGAAAAGCCCTGAGGATATAAGAATTTTCAAAGAACTAGCTAAGCTACTAGGAGGAGTAATTGGAGTTAGTAGGCCAATTGTAGATAATGGTTGGGTCTCTAGGGAATATCAAGTAGGATTTAGTGGAAATATTATTAAACCAAAAGTGTATATCGCCTGTGGTATCTCAGGCTCTCCACAACATCTTGCTGGCATAAGAGATTCCAAAATAATAATAGCAATAAACATCGATCCTTCCGCGCCGATATTTAAATACGCTGATTATGGAATCGTAGGTGATATGTACGAGGTGGTTCCCAAACTGATAAAATACTTAAAAATGAAGAAAAATAGCCCTAGTACGGGTGATGTGTAAATGAACTATAATGAATACAATTCTCCAAGTGAGAGCTTAATAGCTAAGCTTAAAAGCATCGTTGGAGACAAGTGGGTGATAACTGATAAGACTATAATACAATCTTATCTTTACGATGAAACTCCTGAGATTATAAGACCTAAAGCAGCACTTAATGTAGTACTCGTTAAACCGAGAACTACCTCTGAAATCTCGGAAATACTAAAACTTGCCAATGAAGAAAGAGTCCCAGTATACCCCCGGGGAGGAGGTACTGGTCTTGCTGGTGGTTGTATTCCTGTACTACCTGGTATTATTCTTTCGCTAGAGCGTATGGATCACATAGAAATAGATAAGGATAACTTAATGGCTATAGTTGAGGCTGGAGTAACATTAGGTAAACTTATTGAAGAAGCTGATAAAGCAGGACTTTCATTCCCATTACATCCCGGAGATGAGGGCGCATTTATAGGAGGCTTAATAGCTACGAATGCTGGTGGAGCAAGAGCTATAAGAACTGGAATCATGAGAAATGTAGTTTTAGGAATTGAAGTAGTCTTGCCTACAGGCAAGGTGTTGAAACTGGGAGGGAAGTTGATAAAGAATAATATGGGATATAATCTAATGCATCTAATAATAGGAAGCGAAGGTACCCTAGGCATTATAACTAAGGCCATAATACGCCTATTTCAAAGATTTGAATACACTTCTACAGTAATAGTGCCTTTTAACGAGAGAAGAGCCGCTCTTGAATTTGTAGTTAAGCTACTTCACTCAGGTATATGGCCTATGATGGTAGAATACGCTGATAGAGAGCTACTAGAAAAATCCGCCTCTCGTTTAGGTTTAGAGTGGCCTTGTAAAGAAGGTAAAGCTATGGTAATAGTAGCTTTAGCTGAAGCGAGCGAAGATGCACTTACTAGCTATCTCGAAAGATTGTATGATATAGCGATAAATATAGGTTCCCTCGAACCATACGTCGCAACTAGGAAGGATGAACAGGACACTATACTTAAAATCAGAAGTGAAATCTACACTATGCTAAAAAACGATACCTATGAATTACTTGATGTATCAGTTCCACCCTCCAATATGTTATCATTAATAGAATTCGTTGAGGATATCGCCATGAAAAATGGAATATACATGCCAGTATATGGTCACGCTGGTGATGGCAATCTACATGTTCATATAATGAAAAAAGAAGGCCTTACGATAGACGACTATGAGAGAATAAGAGATGAAATCTACGAAAAAGCAGTTAAACTTGGAGGAACTATAACAGGAGAACATGGAGTTGGAGCTATTAGAGTTAAGTACATAGAGAAATATTTAAGTAAATCTCAAATAGAATTAATGAAAGCTATAAAGAAAACATTTGATCCAAATAATATACTAAATCCTGGCAAACTATTTCCAAAGTAATTAACCTTTAAAATTACTTTTTAAGTTAAGATATTATGACTAGCCCTCCCTCCTTAGAACTTACTTCAGTTATCCTTAAGTCTTCACAATAATTTACTTTGTATAGGGGGTTATTATCTTGCACATATCCTTCCCTTATGGTAAAGAAGTTATAGATGTAGAGATAGAGGGCAATGTTTACCTAGTAGAGTCACGCTTACCTTTAATGAAGGATATTAATGAGGAAAGCGTTCTTGCTGCTCTTAAAAAGCCTATAAAGATGCCTCCTCTTAGGGAGATTATCAAGAAGAACGATATAGTTAGTATACTAATAACTGATAAAACTAGAGCTACGCCTAATAAAGTGTTAATTAAATATGTCCTAAAAGCATTGAAAGAAAGTAATGTTAATAAGGAGAATATACAGATTATTATCGCTAATGGCCTTCACGAACCAGAAACTCATGAGGAAATAGTTGAATTAGTTGGTAAGGATATAGTTGAGGAATATAATATAATGAACCATATTGCTGATGATGAAGAGAGCTTGGTATATCTCGGTAAGACATCGTATGGTACAGAATTATACATTAATAAAGCAGTAGTGAATTCAAGCAAAATAATAGCACTAGGACTAATAGAACCACATTTCTTTGCTGGCTATAGTGGAGGTAGGAAACTAATCTTACCTGGAGTAGCTGGCACAAAAAGCGTCTATCAAAACCATAGCTTCAAAATGCTAAGTCACCCTAAGGCTGATTATGGGTATTTAGAAGGTAACCCAGTGCATGAAGACATGATTGAAGCTGCAAAGAAAGTCAAGCTAACCTACATAGTTAATGTTATTCTTGACAAGAAGAAAAATATAATAAAGGCGTATGCAGGTGATCCATTCAAAGCTCATGAATTAGGCGTAAAAGAACTAGATAGTATGGTTAAAGTAAGCGTCCCATTTGAATCAGATTTAACTATCGTAACTAACGGAGGATACCCCCTAGACAGGAACCTTTACCAGGCAGTTAAAGGCATGGTTACAGCTAGTAGGATCACAAGAAAAGATGGTGTAATAATAATGTTAGCTGAATGTATTGATGGTATAGGACACAAAGCGTTCTATGAGTTATCAACTATAAGTGATGATCCTAGAAGAATTCTTGAGTACATAAAAGATCACGAACCACTAAGAGATCAGTGGGAAGTACAAAAACTTGCACAAGTATTACTGAAGAACAAGGTAATAGTAGTCACCAGAAACATTAGTCATGATAAGCTAGAGAATATGAATCTAATACCCGCATCAAACGCTGATGAAGCTTTAGAACTCGCTAAAGAGTACCTAAGTAAGGATACCAGGATTATAGCAATACCTGAGGGTCCATACGTAATACCCTGTTTAGACTATGCTTAAGTTCCATATTCTTCTATGATTTGGACACCTTACTTAATCTTGATATAAAAATAGACTTTTCATATCTCCTTCAAGCTTAAAACTGTCATCCTTACTCATTTGCTAACCTTACGTTAAAGTATATCCATGAGCGAAAGTGCCTTCATACCATCTAAGAGCATAAGAAAAGTTTGTTTGAATTAAGTAAAGGCTAGTATACAGTTATGCTTCTAGCCCCTGATACGCGTCTTAATTCGTTAATTAAATCAGGAGGTATATCTCCTTGTATAACCATAATAAATCTTGGTTCTGTACTCACGTCTGGATCTTCTGCATATGCTTGAATAATGGTAAGTCCTTTTTCTGAGACAATACGTGTAACTTCTGCTATGATTCCTGGTCGTCTAGCATTTTCTGGGATAAATGTTATGACACTAAGTCCGAATTCACGTGCTGCCTCTTGTAGGAGGCATACTTGTCTAAGCTTAGAATATATATTTCTCAACTCAGGTGTAGATAGTATCGTACGGACAGTACTTACTACAGCCCTCCTATCAACTCCGACTTCCTTAGCTATTTGAGTATAGGGTATCTCTATATTCCCACTTACTATTCTACCATTTTCCTTAACTTGAAAGCCTCTTTCGAATAGCAACCTTGCAACTTTGGCTTGTGCAGGATAATTACGGAAATACTTCTCTATTCTGGACCACATACACTGTACATATATGTACGGTAAAGTTTATATTTTTAACGTATAGCATAAATATGCGTGATAATGAACATGATTAGGATATATCGTAGAATGAAATTACAAATAAGCTATGTAGCAACAGCATTGATCTTCCTTATAATCGGTGCAGGATCTGGATATTTCCTAAGTATCTATTTTCTACGTTCATCTCAATCTAAATCTCTTAGGACTCTACCTAGCGAAATAAAGATTGGAGTTTTATTACCTCTAAGTGGCGATATAGGGGCTATAGGTTCTAAGATGCTTAATGGAGCCAAGTTAGCAGCGAAGATCGTCAATGACTCAGGTGGAATAGGGGGTAGACCTGTTAAGCTCATTATTGAAGACACTATGGGATTGCCTGATAAAGCTATAGAAGCTGTTAAAAAGCTTGTAGAAGTGGAAGGTATTAAGGTAATAGTAGGACCTGCTACTAGCCCTGAAGTTTTAGCTATTGCTAAATACGTTAATGAAAGACATATTGTGTTAATATCCATGTCTGCTACAGCAAGTGAGATATCTAAACTAGGTGATGATTACGTATTTAGAGTTATTCCTAGTGACATAATGCAAGTAGCCCTTATAGCAGATCTAATTAAAGCAAGAGGTTACAAGCGTGTTGTAACATTTGTTGTTGCAAACGATTATGGTATTGGACTAGAAGAGGGTTTAAAGAATTTAATACCTAATAGAATAGTGGGCTCCATCAGATATGACCCTGAGAAGGGAGATTATAGAGCAGAACTCGAACAGGTTAAGATGTTTAATCCCGATGCTATCTTCTATGCGTTATGGGTTGAAAGTGGTAAAGTCGTGTTTAAACAAGCTATGGATTTAGGATTAGACACTATACCAGCGCTAGGTAGTGAAGGAATATGCGATATCTCTTTCTTTACAGACACTAAAGCCGCTGAATACATGGCTCAAGTCGGTATAATGGGTGGTAAGCCTACATCTCCTAGGGGAACCTATAGTTATCAGCAATTTTACGAAGCATATGTTAGAGTGTTCAATGAGGAGCCTTCACTTTACTGTGACTATACATTCGATGCCACAATGTTAGCCATTCTAGCTATAGCTCAAGCAAGCGAGTATAATGGTTCCAAGATTAAAGAAACTTTACAGCTAGTTAGTAACTATTTCATAGGGGCTACAGGATATAAAGCTCTGGACAAAAACGGAGACATTATTACTGCTACATATGACATATGGAAAGTAGTGAAGACAAAAGATAGTGAATACAAATTCGTCATAATAGGGTCCTGGAACCCAGTTACTGGACTTAAGCTAAGAGAGTGAGGATTGATTCTATGAATGTACTTCAATTTTTATTTAATAGTATCTTAACAGGAAGTATGTACATTCTAATATCAATAGGCTTGACTATGACATATGGCTTACTCAAATTTCCTAATATTGCTCATGGAGAATTTCTCACCTTTGGAGCTTATGTAGCTTTTATGGCAGAGTCTATGGGCCTAAGCCTTATAGAAGGCACAATATTAGCGTTTATTTCCTCAGGACTTATAAGCATCTTATCTTACGTTCTACTATTTCGTCCATTAATGAAGAGAGGGGCAACTCCAATACATTTAACAATAGCATCGCTAGCTCTTAGCTTAATTCTAAGGTACTCTATCCAGCAAATTTGGGGTCGTACCTCCTTAAGCTATAGAACATGGTTTCAACCATTTACTATAGGGCCTATTAGACTTAACAATCTCTGGCTAACTAATATAGCAACAGCCCTAACTTTCGTTATAGTATTCCATTTCATACTATCGAAAACTAAAGTAGGCAAAGCTATGAGGGCTGTATCAAATAATCCCGTCCTAGCGCTGTCCTGTGGTATAAATATAGAGCATATCTTATTGATAACTTGGTTCATAGGAGGCGCATTAGCAGGTGTGGGAGGGGTCTTTAGAGCTGCTGATACTAGAATCGCACCATTCCTTGGTTGGGAACTCCTAATTCCAGCCTTCGCTGTTATAATCCTAGGTGGCATAGGAAGCTTTTACGGAGTACTTTTAGCTTCATACCTTATAGGTTTGATTGAGAACTTCTCAGTAATACTGCTTTCTCTATTAAATCTTTCAACGGAATATAAGTCTCTAGTAGCCTTTGCAATAATAGTTGTATTACTTACTTTCAAGCCACAAGGTCTCTCTGATTTAAGGATTATAAACCGAAAATAGGTGATGAAATGATTAACCTCCTAGCTTATATAATTGATATGAGCATCTATGTAGGTATATTCGCTATAGTAGTTCTAAGCTTAAACTTAGAGTATGGCTTTACAGGTATAGTTAATTTCGGAAAAGCGGCCTTTGTGCTTATAGGAGCTTATGTCACAGGCTTCTTAACCCTCCTAGGAGTACCCTTTTTACTTAGTATAATAATAAGTATGATACTTGCTGGGATCGCGGGTTTCTTAATCTCATTATTTGCTCTAAGACTTAGAGGTGATTACTTCGCTATAGTTTCATTAGTATTTGCTGAGGGATTAAGAGTAATATTAAAGAATGAAACATGGTTAGCAGGAGGACCCCTTGGGATAAAGAACATACCTTCAGCTTTACCATTCGCATTTGACTATACAACATACTTATTAGGCAATTTAGTCATGGTTTACGTTACCTTTGGTATTTTCCTCATAATATCGCACTTATTACTCAACTCTCCCTACGGTAGGACATTAAGAGTTATTAGAGAAGACGAACTATTAGCCAATACATTAGGTAAAGACGTCTTCAAGTATAAAATTCAAATAATCACTATAAGTTCGGCTATGTCAGCAGCTGCTGGGGGATTATTGGCTCAATATGTAGGTTATGTGAGTCCAGGCTTCTTCTTGCCTGCGACTATAACATTCACAGTATGGGTCATGTCTATTCTTGGGGGCTATTCTACAATAATAGGATCGTTACTTGGGGCTGGATTAGTTAAATCACTAGAGAGAGGAACTAGAATACTTAAAGATTATTGTAATCTACCTATAGATCCTAATAACTTCATGTACATTATGTCAGGGATATTGATGATCATCGTACTCCTTCTCAAACCTGAAGGGTTGTTAAAAGAAAAGCCTATTAGAACCATCAAGGTGATGGCTTATGAGCAACTACATATTAGAAGTAGAAGCAGTGTCTAAATACTTCGGTGGATTAAAAGCAATAGATCATGTCTCATTTGATATCCGTAAAGGTATGATAGTAGGCCTTGTAGGGCCTAATGGTAGCGGTAAGACAACCCTCTTTAACACAATAACTGGAATCTATAAACCAGATAGTGGTGAAATATACTTTGAAGGAAAGCCTATACATGGGCTTAGACCTTATCAGATATACCGAAGAGGACTAGTACGAACATTTCAAATTCCAAGGGTAATTAATAGAGTCTCTGTACTCGACAATGTAGTGATAGCTGCCAGGAATCAGATTGGAGACGAACTGTTAAACATATTTACCAAGAGGCGTGAATGGCTAAGACAGGAGAGACATATCATTAAGAAGGCAATGAATGTTTTAGAATTCTTAGATTTACATAAATATTATAATGTCTCTCCTTCGTCCCTCTCAGGAGGTCAGTTAAGACTCCTTGAGCTAGCAAGAGCATTAATTTCTAATCCTAAGATGGTATTGCTTGATGAGCCAGCCAGTGGCATAGCGCCTCATTTAGCCAAGAAGATTTATGATAAAATATTAGAGCTCAGATCCAATTTCAACATTACGTTCTTCATTATAGAACATCGCCTTGAATATATAGTAGAATGCGCAGACTGGATGCTAGTGCTCTATAAAGGTAGAATTATAGAAGAAGGCCCCCCTCATGAAATATTGGAATCTAAGAGAGTAGCTAAGGTGTATTTAGGTGAGCATGTATGAGTCTACTTAGAGTTATAGGTCTAACTGCTGGTTATGAGAGAAATGTAGTAATCACAGACGTCTTTATCAATGTGAATAAGGGAGAAATCGTAGCTATTTTAGGACCTAATGGATCTGGTAAATCTACATTACTTAAAAGTATAATGGGCTTAACTAAAGTCTTCAGCGGTAAGATATTCTTTAGAGGTATAGATTTAACACCATTAGGTATAACTCAAAGGGTTAAGATGGGAATAAGCTATGTCCCTCAGTTAGATAACATATTCACTGAATTAAGTGTCGAGGAAAATCTTGAAATGGGCGCTTACATTAGATCGGATAAAGAGAATATTAAGCGAGATATCGATGATATATATAACCTCTTTCCTGAGTTAAAAGAGAGACGTAGGGAAAAAGCAAAGACATTAAGTGGTGGAGAACGACAAATATTAGCTATAGCAAGAGCATTGATTATGAGACCGATATTGCTAATCTTAGATGAACCTACAGCAAATTTAGCATCTAAGGTTATCTCTACACTCACATCAAAGATAAAGGAAGTAAATAATGAAGGAGTTACTGTACTTATAGCCGAGCAGAATGTAAGATTCGCCTTAAGCGTCACTGACAAGGTGTATGTGATGAGATCTGGAAGAGTAATTTTCAAGGGATTAAGTCAGAATCTAACTAGAACTACGATTGAAAACCTTTTTCTTGGTAAATCCCCAGTCCTTCGACATTAAATAAGGATATGGAGCACTAGAATACAAGGGATATAATCATATAACATTATACTAGCTACGCTATATTTATTCTCATGAGTTCTCTTCTTAGTAAGAGCTCGAGCTCTTTTGCTATTTCTATTTCCTCATCGATGATATTATCTCTTTCTGGCTGAGATCCAAGTTCCCAATCCTTTGGTAGCGGAGGTATATAATTCCTATTAATTTTATATAATTCAGGCTTCACTCTCTCTTGTTGCTCTATATAGACTGTACCAAAAGTATACTGAGCTCTTATTCGTGGCCATAAGTAAAAGCTATACTCCTCTGTTCTAACACTCCATGATCTTCTAAAATGACCTGCTATCGCATAATCTCGCAATGTTTCTTCTTCCTTAAGTATTATAGGAAGTAAACTCTTTCCCTGTATTTGCGGCGTTACACTCCAAGGGCTTCTTTCCTCAGGTAGTTTTATAATATCGAGTATTGTAGGCAGTATATCTGGGGTCTGTACAAAGGTTCTTATCCTGCCCCTCTTGCCTATATTTTCTGGTGTTTTAATCATAAGAACTATTCTTGAGAGTTCTTCATAAGGCCAAGGTCTTACTTTTCTTATAATGCCGTGTTCTCCGAGAGGTTCTCCATGATCAGAAATTAATATTATCAGAGAATTCTCCCATAGTCCTAAATCTTTTATTTTATCTAAAAATTGTCCTATCCATTTGTCTACAAGTGTAACTTCTCCAGCATATTGCGCTCTTATATGCCTAATTTCGGATAGCGTGAAATGCTTTACGAATCCTCCCTCTTTTCCACCTATAAATGGCTGTATTATGGGAAGATCTTCATACTCTTTGGGAGCGTATAGCTGATAATATTCTTTCGGTGGATCCCAAGGTTCGTGAGGATCAAAAGAGTCTAGCCATAAGAATAACTTATCTCTTTTCCCTCTCTCAACCTGTTCCTCAAGCCATCTTATACCTGCCTTAACTACTTGAGCTACAAAGTGATCTTCTTCATTTCTCCAATGAGCTCTATTCTTAAGATACTGGATAAAATCATGCTTATCTTTCTCCGTATAGTAATTTTTAGGATGCCACTTAGACAGGTCTATTTTAACTTTAGGATCGACTACATAGGGATCTGCTTCCTGACCTCTTATGAATTGAACATAATCAAATCCTCTCTCATACCCCATCTTAGGTTTATGAAGATGATACGTATCCGTAATGAGAGCGGACGTATATCCTGCATCCCACAATATTTCTGCTAAAGTTACATCACTCGGCTCTAAATGCTGCCATCCTCTCCACATTAGAGTGTATCTTCCTGTAAAAAGAGCAGTCCTTACAGGTAATGTTGCCATGCCTTCAGCATATGCTCTTTCAAAAACAATACTCTCTGATGCAAATCGGTCTATATTAGGGGTTTTTATCCATGAATTACCGTAACAACCTAGATGATCTGGCCTGAGACTATCAAGCATTATGACTATTATATTCACTTTATCACCGAGTAATCATAGTACAAAGCTTCAATAGATAAATCTTTTAAGCTGGTATCTCATACGTAGAATGAAGCCTCTAAGCAAAGCATATAGTGTTATAAGAAGGAATAGAGCAGTATGATACTGATTCTAATATGACTCTGTCACTTTCTAATAGAATTCACAATAGGAAATATATAATTAATGATACTACGTTATTTGATGGTGAGGTTTAGTGAATATAGTACTTATAGTCGTTGATACTCTAAGAGCAGATCATCTATCCTGCTATAATTACTTCCGTGAAACCTGTCCAACCATGGATAAAATAGCATGTGAAGGTATTCTTTTTGAAAACTTCTACGCCTCTGGTATACCTACTGGTCCTGGCTTTACGAGCATAATTACTGGGCTTTATCCTGTAAATCATAAATACTATATAACCCCCTGGGACATTCCTAATACTTATCAGCTTGATGATAATATACCTGTTCTCGCTGAGATCTTATGGGATCATGGTTACGTAACTGCTGCAGTTGATAACCTTATAAATTTCAGATCACATATGAAACAGTTCGTAAGAGGCTTTGAATACTACCTTAACCCTACAAAATCTTCTAGATGGATTCACCACTGTGTAATAGCAGATCAAGTAAACAAGAAAGTAATACCCTGGATTAAAGAGCATAGCTATGAGAGATTCTTCCTCTTTATACATTATTGGGATCCCCATACTCCATATAATCAACCCGAGGGCTATAGACATGTCTTTAAACATAAGAAGATGAGCATAAATAACCTAAAAGTAGAAAAGGCAAAAGCAGGTTATGAATATATTCCAGGATGGGGCAAGATCGACGAGATAATTGAAGGTAATGAAAATAAGTCAATAAACCTTTACGATGGTGAAATCCTTTATGTAGATAATGCAATTGCCGAAGTAGTTGAAGCTTTAAAAGATGAAGGTATTCTAAACGATACACTATTAATCATAACCTCAGATCACGGAGAACAGTTAGGTCAGCATGGTATCTGGGGGCATGCAGGACTCCATGAATCAGTTATAAGGATACCTCTAATCATAAGATATCCTGAGAAACTCCCTAAAGGCTTAAGAGTTAAACAGCTAGCTCAACAAGTTGACATCCTACCTACTATATTAGATATCGCCCATGTAAAAACAGATTTCAAATTTGACGGCGAAAGCTTAATGAGACTAATTAAGGGTGACAATATTAGAGATTTCATAATCTGCGAAACATGGGGAGAAAGGTGTATTATCTATAAGAACTGGAAACTAATAGTGCATTATGAAGCAGAGTTAAAAGTTCTGCATGAAATATTTCCTAAACCTTTCCAGCCTCACCATTTCAAACCCATAAAGACAATCCTTGAGAAAATAACTATCATAGGCAATCGAGGCTATGAACTCTATAATATCGACGAAGATCCTATGGAAGTAATAAATCTTGCAGAAGAAGAGAGAGATAAACTTAAAGAGTTAGAACGCATGCTGGATGATTGGGTAAAAGCTAAAGTTGGAAAAAACGATCCTATGGATCAACTTGAGAGGTATACCCAGCCGCAGCCTTTAGAGTATCAAAGAATATAGCCTTTAACTTCATGTACTGTCCTATATCAACCTTTATTTCTAGGTATAGCTATGATTTCACGTACTTCAAGGCTAAAGAACTCGTTAGTATAAGAAGGCTTGATTACTAATGCAGTATCCGCTCCCTTATCAGTACCTGCTATAGCAATGACCTCTTCATCTGTAGGTATTAACCCTGCATCAGCTGCCATCATAACAATTTCAATTGCTACTTTTACTCCCTGAGAGAAGCGATATAGTGTATGGGCTATTAATTCAGTAGGCATAACGCCTCCAAACTTAGTTCTAAGAGCCATCTCTACATTTCCTAAAAGGGCATGCGTACATGTTAACACTTTAACGCCTAATTCCTCAAGTTCCTTAAGCTTATTGGGATCCGGAGCTTCATAAACTTGCCAACGACCTGCATGTAGGGTAACAGCAATTATTTGGACATTTAAGTCTTTAAATGCTTTAGCTACTTTTATCCCAGTCTCCCCGCTAGAAGTCGCTACGACTATATATCTTATACCTAATTCTTTTGCTCGCTCTTTAGCGATTTCTATCGTTTTCTCAGTATTTTGAGGACCTGGCTTTTCAAAATAACGTATCATCTTATCTCTATACATAACTCTCATCCCTACTAATTATTGAAGAGAACCTTCATAAAGTCTAATGTAAGAGGTCACTAAACAGGATATAAGCACAAGAAGTGGATTTCGATATAGATCCTTCCATATCTAAACTCATTTGATGAAGGTAATAATTGGTGAGTTCCTGCTCACTTCTTCCTTATAAAACATAATATGTTGATCATTTCTATTTTATACTAGGGTGAGCTATTTGGAAAAAGAAAGTAAAGAAGAGCATACTTGCGAAGAGAAAAAAGAAGCAGTTGTCTTAGGTAAAAAGATGAGTGATGCTGAAGAGCTTCGAGAAGTCCTAAAGGCTATCTCTGATTTCTTAAGAGATCTTCAGGAGCCTGTAAAGAATATCCTTGTGTTATTTCAAGGAAGTCTTAGCGGTGATAAATTAGGAGAAGATGTGGCTAACTTCTATAAGAGGCTTAAAGAGAGCGGCTTAAAGGAAGAGCAAGTTGAAGCCCTTACTAGAGAATACTTCGAACATAGAATGGTCTTTCCTAAGCTGATGAAAGAACTCGTTTCTATGATTTCAGAGAGAAAACTTTCTATCGAAGCAAAGAGAAGAAAATCAGTGGAAAAATCTTGAAAAGTCATGGTCTAATCTATGACCGAAGAACGGCTAAAAAGAATAGAGGAATTGTTAATTTTAGCATTAGAGAGACTCGCAGAGATAGAGAAATTACTATCCTCTCAGTCCTCAGAGTATTCTGATGCACTGCGAATAGCAGGAGAGCTTACACTTGCTTTCTCACTACCTGTCGTAAAAGCCCTAGAGAGCGCATTTCGAATAGCAAATCTGATGAAAAACATAGGAAAAAGTGATGAGATTTCTATTGCTATACTTAAGGTATTATCGACAGGTGAGGAGCTTACGCTATCTGAAGTAACACGCAGAGTTAGGATATTAAGGGGTCATGCTTCAAGGCGAATAATAGCCTCTAGAGTTAGAGAATTAAACCAAAGAGGGCTCGTTCATATAAGGAGGGTAGGGAATAGAGTCTACGTGAGGCTTAAAACCAATGAAAAATGATATCATTCCCCTCCTGTTATATATGAGAATAGCTTACTACGTGACATTGATAATATCGCAGATTACGCTAGCTCTAGTAAAGACTATAATACATTTTGGAATATGGAGTAAAATTCAAAGATATAAGTTCAAATGCAAACTTAAAAAGTCAAATCTTCCTGATAACTTAATAGAATTCTTATCACGTAAGTATGAGGAGAGCTTAACAACCTTTTCTTTAACCACATGGACCAGTATTATGCTTAATTTCATAAGGAATAGTGCCTTTACTAATAAAAGAAGACATTTTACTTAGCCATTATGTTTAGAAGATACTTCTGGAGTTTAGAGTAGCCTCTTCTTCATCTAGCAAAGTCCTACTAAAGAATTTTTCCTGTAAGTTATGTTTAAGCGTAGGCTCTAGGACTAAGTCTATAGGTGTAACCTTGAGCGATGAAAAAGTAACAACATACGACAAGCTTGTAAATGCCCTTAGACATAAACTCTACGATTATGTTGATCGTATTATAACTACTGAAGACCAATACTTTAGTAGATTAGAAACTCTATCTCTTACTTTACGAAATTGTAAAAAATCTTTACAAGAGTTTCATCATTATACACCAAAAAACATAGTAGCTCTTGATGGCGCTAGTGCAACTTTCAACCTTGAAATAGGACGCATAGGAATGTATCTTGCCCTGGCAATAATTTTCCCTAGCATGAAAAGGATCTACGTTAAAGACTCTTACGGTATAGTACCCGAAGATCCTTCTGAAATAACCGAATACAGAGATCCTATAATCTTCAATAGATTACTTGATCTAAGGAGAGAAAGAAAGATATTTGAACTAGCTACATACATAGTAGAAAATATCAAAGAGATCGAAGTTGTTCTTATTGATGGTCCTCTACTTCCAACTCCAGTAACTGGTCTTGAGAATATAGATGTTAAATTGAATGCTGAGTATGTAAGATACTTTAAAGCTATAGAAAGACTTCATAAGTTATGCTATGAAGAAGGGATAATTCTGATAGGCTTTGTCAAACGTGTAAGATCTAAGCTAATTAAGGGTCATATACAAGGATTAAAACTCACAAGACCTGAGAATCTGGAAAGAGACGTCTCTTTATTCCCGGATACGTACGATTCTATACTTGTCGACATCTTATTAGATGAAGGAGAACTTTTTCCCTATCCTCCAATTATAGTGGAACATTTAAGCTCAAAAAACATAAGAGTATTGTGTAGTTTTGTAAAGACAAAGGAAGATGCAACACCCTACAGAATTGACGTAGCAGGAGGTACTAATAGGAAAGAGGAATCCTTCAATAAAGCTGTTGGACTTATCCTAGAGCATATGACCATATATGGTATACCATACCCTATACTTAAAATTGATGAAGAAGTAAAGCTTTCTAGAAGGCTAGTACGCGAATTATATGATGACTTAAGGTATAGGTGCTTCATGAAAACACATGGTAGACTAATATCTCTTAAGGCGATATGGGGAGAATTTCTCTAAAGTACCGTATTATATTGACTACTTAAACAATATACATTTAAAGATCCCTTGGAGTATAACTTTGATGAACGGAGAGTTTGAACTCCTTGGAAGAGTTTATAGTGAAGATGGCGTTTACAGACCTAACCCTATTGCCTTCACACTAATTAATGGCAAGAATATATCCCAAGGAGAAGTAGTTTGTATAGAGCATCCTCATCTTGGTAGCGTTTATGTATTTTATCAAGTAGTAGAGGTACCCCTCAAAAGAAAAGTTAAAGACTATGAAGAAGACTTAGTAAAGCTCAATAAGGTATTTCTAGATCCTGAACGAAATTACCCCAGAGCGCTTGCCGAACAAATAGGATATATTGATCCTAAGACTCATGAGATAAGACCACTCCTAGAGCATATAAAGCCTCTATCAGAGGTATATCGCCCTCCTAAACCTCTTGTAGAAAAACTACTAAGGCCTGACGAAAAGGCCCTCTATCTTGAAATAGGTAAACTCTATCCTCATGAGAAATTACCCCTTTACCTCGACCTACGAATATTACTTAGGCAAGGATTATTGGTAATAGGAGGAGTAGGAACTGGAAAGACTACAACTATGATATCTCTACTGATTAAGCTTTTAAATATTTGTAAAAATTACATGCTCAAACCTCACGTGCTTATAATTGACAAAGACGGAGAATATGGTTGTGAAGAGTTGGTTTCTCTTGCTAACTCAATGGACGGCTATAATAGAATAGATATTAATGATCTTATACTGACAAGAATGTATAATGACGCACGAACGCTTTGTAATGATCTCCTAGCTAGCATGGCTATTCATCCTAGTTCAGGAGTAGCTAGAGCGCTTAGAGCTGTAGTTGAGAGCTATATGAACGAAAATAAGAAAGCTGAATTAAGTTCAGCATTAATAGATGATTTGATAACTATTGCAAAAAATAGACTACATGATGCGAAACAACTATCTGAACTACGTAAACATCTTTTAAGCTATAAGAGGTACCTTAAGGAGAGCGTTAAAGGTATATCCCCCATAGATATAGTCTCATTGCTAAAAGAAAAAACTATTGTTCACATTGATTGTTCACAAGCTGAAAGCTGGTATGATGTAGTATCCAAGCTAGCATCTCTATTAGAATACATCTATGAAGAGGCACTTAGAGATAAAAACTTTGGATGTCTATTAATAATAGATGAAGCCCACTTCTATGTACCTGAGAGAGGAACATTTAACCCAGCTGGAGATGCCCATAAGCTAATGGAAGATATACTAGTAGGTAAAATCGCTACCACAGGAGCTAGAAACGGAGTGGTAGTCTTTGCTACAACGCAACGATTGAGTTTAGTAAAGAAGACTTTCAGTACACAGCTAGGTCAGAACTTAATAGCTCATAAGGTAGAGGATGTAGACTTAGAGAGGCTGAAAGAAATAGCTGGGACAACATTGGTAGATGTTGTTAGGATTCTCCCAAGAGGGTATGCTCTTATAAAGGCTACTGCTAACCCTCTGAAAAGGCCTATAATAGCTAGAATAGAGAAAGTAACAACTCCATTATCTGCGTCTACTACATGTCTTGATAGATGGAGAGGTA
Organism: uncultured Thermoprotei archaeon; assembly: GCA_964517845.1. Classification (GTDB taxonomy): domain Archaea; phylum Thermoproteota; class Thermoprotei; order QMSL01; family B3-G16; genus CAZFCQ01. Next base: position 21,403 of record CAZFCQ010000024.1, read on the forward strand.
ATTAGTTCCCCTTGATAGACTTTTTAATGAGATACTATATTCAAATTCCTATTATAGCATATATTGAGTGCCTATGCGTAGGTTAATAGACCTCCTAGGCTACGATGAAAGAGATAAACTTCTAATAATCCATGCAGATGACATAGGCATGTGTCATTCTGTTAATGAAGCTACCTTCTCCTCACTATCGTATGAAATAGTTACTTGTGGTAGCCTCATGATGCCCTGCCCTTGGGTACTTGAAGCAATAGATTTAGCTAAAGAGCACGATTTCGACGTTGGGATTCATATTACTCTAAATAGCGAATGGAAATACTACAAATGGCCTCCAGTTTCACCAATTAATGAAGTTAGCACATTAGTTGATAAATATGGATATCTCTGGCGTACCGTAAGAGAAACTGTATCATACGCAAAACCTTCTGAAGTTGAAAGAGAAATTGAAGCTCAGATAATTAAAGCAGTAAAAGCGGGAATAAAACCTTCACACATAGATACTCATATGGGAACCGTATATGCTAAAGGAGAATTTCTCTTTTCCTATATAAAAATTGCTAATAAGTATCGAGTGCCTTCTATGCAGGTAAGACCCTCGGATAAGGTAGTCAAGATAGCAGAATCTCAAGGCTTACCTGTAAAAGAGATTAAAGATATACTATCAAAATCGAAAGGGCCTAAGCTTGATATGATAATAACAGGAATTCCTGGTACATCGTTAGAAGAGAAGAAGAAAATGTTTAGATGGTTATTAAGAAACTTAGAGGAAGGCACTGTAACGCAGATAATAGTTCATCTAGGTATGGATACACCAGAGTTACGTGCAATTATGCCTCACAGCTATCTCTCAAGAGTTAGTGAATATAAACTTGTTACCGACCATGAGACGCGAAAATTAATAGAGCAGGAAGCAATTCACTTAATTAACTGGAGAGAGATAAAATACGCAATCCTTAAACAGTCATAACTTAAAGCGGTATCGGTATAACTTAAGTCTAAAAATCTAAGCTACTAACATGACATGTTGTTAGCTCTTATCAATATTTCAGTTATCTTTCTTCCCCACTCGACAGAGGGAAGCGGATCTAGATCCTTCAATATGCACTCTATAATATGGTCTATAGACCACTCATAGTAAGGGCGAAGTATGCCTACTTTAATACTCTTCTCCTCTTCTTTCTTAACGAGTTTAATTTCTCTTCGATACTTGTTAATCACTATCACATTACCTTTAGAACCATATAGTTGAATTGAGGGCATTTCTTGTCTAATAAAAGTCACGTAATTAGCAAAAATTGTGCATAGTAGGCCATTATCATATGTCAATGTAAGAACAGCATTATCAAATGCTGTAACATTAACAGGAACTGACGGCTTCATTCCGTAATAATACATAGGCCTTCCCTTCTTGTAGTATTCAGGTGCAATTGTCATAGTGTGTTCTTCAGACCTTAAAACGCATCGTTGCCTAAGGACGATAGACGCTGAGGCATTAACTTTATACGGTTCACCGAAAAGATATAGTGAATCTGCAACCCCATATACAGCCAGATCGTATATGACACCACCACCTTTTTCAACTTTAAAAAACCAGTCAGACCATATAGGACCGCTATGACCGATATATGTCATGTAAAGACATGGATCTCCTATCTCTCCATTCTCTAGAAGCCTCTTTATCTCCCTCATAATTGGTGAAGCGAAGGGTTCTGATGGTTCTATTAATGCCTTTACGTCATATTTCTCAACAGCAGAAATTATACCTTTTAGATCCTTAGTGTTAGTAGCCATAGGCTTTTGAAGTATAAAATGTTTTCCACTTTCAGCAGCCCTTACTGCTAATTCAGCGTGAGAATTATGAGGAGTAAGTATGACGACTACATCAACATCGTGTGCTGAGAAGACTTTTTCAGGATCACTACAATATCTCTTAGCATTCCATAAATTAGCTGACCTTTTTGCTCGTTCTAAAATTTTATCACAAACAACCACAAGGTTAGCGACTTTACTGATATATGGGAGGTAATAGTTATTAGCAACATTTCCACATCCTATAACACCGAAATTAACCTTCTTCATTACGTAATACCTCCAATATTACCTCTAAAACTGATTTAACTTATATCAGAAGCTTTCGAAATATCCTTTAGGATCATTAACCATTCATAAATGCTCTTAACTAAATATCCTGTTGATAGTAACATTACACCTTATATTGTAGCTTTAATGATTTTTAATTAAAGGCGTTAAGTCATGGTGGAATTACCTGCTAAGTATGGAGGAAAGCCTGTTAGAACAACTCCTCTACCTTCAATTGCAAATAGTAGTGGTAGATTGTTCAATAATGAAGAAATAGAATTACTAATGGAGGTAATCAGGAGTGGAAGGCTTAATAGGGTGTATGGAACCTTTGTCCGTAAATTTGAAGCGGAATTTGCAAAAATAATGGAGGTTAAACATGCGATCGCATCAACTTCGGGAACAGCAGCGATCCATGTAGCTCTTGGTGCTTGTAATATAGGTCCGGGAGATGAAGTTATCACCACTCCTATAACGGATATGGGTACAATAATTCCTATACTCTTTCAGAATGCAATTCCTATATTTGCGGATATAACTCCTGAGACGTTTAACTTAGATCCTAAGGACGTTGAAAGAAGAATATCTGATAAAACGCAAGCTATCATAGTTGTTCACCTTTTTGGAATGCCAGCTGAAATGGATATTATAATGGAAATTGCTGAGAAACATAACCTTTACGTAATAGAAGATTGCGCACAAGCATATTTAGCTGAATACAAGGGAAGGTTAGTAGGTACTATAGGTCATATGGGAGCATTTAGCCTACAACAATCCAAGCATATAACTAGTGGAGATGGAGGAGTCACTATAACTAATGATGATGAATTAGCCTACAGAGCGAGGTTATTTGCAGATAAAGGATGGGATCGAGAAATAAGGCGATATCATCCATTTCTTGGAAACAATTATCGTATGACAGAATTACAAGGGGCTATAGCATTAGCTCAGCTTAATAAACTCAAATGGGTAGTAGAACGACGAAGGAAACTTGCTCAGCTCTTAAATCGTAAACTAGAAGAGCTGGATGGAATTTATCCACCTAAAGTTCCTAAATATTGTAAGCACTCTTACTGGCAATATCCTGTAAGAGTTGATACTGAAATTCTTAAAGTAAGCATAAAGGAATTCTCACAAGCACTAAAAGCAGAAGGTATCCCTAATTCTATCGGATATGTACCTCCAGTATATCTACAGCCAGTCCTCGCTAAAAAACAAGCGTATAAAGATCCTCGATGCCCTTTTGAATGCCCTCTCTATGGAAAGAGTATAAAATATGAACCTGGTATGTGTCCTAATGCTGAGCGCATACAAAATCACGTACTCGTACTACCGTGGAACGAATTTTACACCAAGAAAGACATTGAAGATATAGCCAGAGCATTCGAGAAGCTAGTTGCCTACTATAAAATTATTAATATGTAAAAATTCCACACCTATTATTAAATTTCTCCTAATTCTTACCTCTTACTTTGCAACCTTTATACTTATGAAATAGCATAATGGAAAAATGGGAGTTCTATTGAAGGATGAAGTAAAAGTGGGAGAACTAATTAAGCTTGCTCGGAGGAATCGCTGTGTTCGTTTCATAAGATAGTTGTTGAAGGGTTGGGACAACTTCTTGTCTTATCTTATTAGG
>CAZFCQ010000025.1:0-19732 GCA_964517845.1 uncultured Thermoprotei archaeon
CGTGGTAGGATTGCTAAGTTCTTTGACTCAGGGTTTGCATGTTTCCTTTGGGATAAGCACAGCTGGTAAGTACCGTAGATTATCAACGATAATATCCATGATGAGGTTAGGTTTAAGAGTTTAGCTAAATTATGAAAATTAGCACTCATAACTGTTAATGTCCTAGTAGTGAGATTTGTTAGTAAGGCAGCAACCCAAGCTAATGGTGAATACTTAAGAGTTAGTTCTGTATTCTGCAACTTATGTTTGGACTTTCTCTCTCCCTTGAGACATCACAATCTCCCCATATCGGGCTTAAGGGTTCGCTTTTTATACGTTTTGGTCATTTGCTCATCCTATTTCTCCCCAAGCCGCTCGAGTTTTCATTGGTCATTAGGGAGCGTTCACTATCGACCTCGGCGACAGCGTATCCAGTAAACGATAAAAACATATACAAACATATAAACGCTACAGCTTTACAGATACGTCCTTTATTAGTGAGGGCATTGACTCAATAGTTTTCAAGTGTTATAGTAGTAAATAGGGCGCTGTTGCTGCTAAGATTCCTAAGAAATTTAGAATAGTAGAGGGTACAGTTCTAGAAAAGTATGAAGAGCTAGCATATTTATGGCGGGTAATAAGGCGTCCAAATGTTACTAGACTACCCTACCTATACATAACTGTTCAGGTATACTTACTGGGGCTTCGCTCTTATAACTCTACGGAGAGATATCTCTACGTGTACTACAGTACCTTGGAGAGATCTCACTAACACCTAAACCGAGATAGGCTCATGGCCTTAAGGGTGATTTATCCCAATTGCAAACCAGTGGAGCCTCCTTAACTGCTTAAATATTAGGTTGCGGGTGATCACAGACTATACACCCCGAGTAGAACTTAGGATCTGAAATGTATTAGTAGTTAATAAGAGGGCTACTTCACCATCCCGAGATTAGCTAGGAGGGTGAACAGTAAGATATAAGAGAGGTTTAATGTTAAGGAAGTAGAGTTAAGTACTACACTTAAAAGTTGTGTTACCGTTACTGTCTAGGTGTTTTGTTGTGTAGTTTATGTGTAGTCTTCGAGAAAGATTAGGGGGTACTCTTTTTCAATATTAGTAATTTCATTTAGCATTTCTCTTTCACGCTTTCTGAAGACAGCTTTACCCTTGTAAATCTTAGCTGATGCTAGTACGTAGCAGTCAGTTAAGGCTATACCGTATTTTAACTTTACCTTACCGGCTTCTATAGCGAGACTTAAATTAGCATCCTTAACAATTACTGTGGGGAGATGATATAGCCATTCCACTAATTTAATAGCTCTTTCCCTAGCTTGTTCTAGTCTAAGAGCTTCATAAACTCTAGTAGCAACATAGTATGTTTCGGAGAGGATAGGATGGGGTATTATAGCCCTCAACTTACCTAGTAAAATAGCATCAAATACTACTCTAGCTTGTTCATGGTATTCTCCTCTCCTATCAATATACTCTATTATAACACTAGTATCTAACACTACCCTACTCAAGCTTTACACCTAAATCCCTAAGTAACCTCCTAGCTTTATCACTCAGAACCTTTGCCTCTATCAGTATACCTTTAGTAACTTTAGGTCCTGCTTCAACAAAAACCTCCTTAGGAGGTCTTTCTAAGGGTTCAAGTATAACCTTTTTCCCTTCAATTCTAACCCTGAGGACAGTCCCTGGCGTAAGACCTAGCCTATCCCTAATAGGCTTCGGTATGACAACCTGGCCTTTCTTAGAAACAACAGTCTTAGACATAAACTCACTATATGAAGTAAGAACTATGTCTTACTTAAATCTTACTAAGACTTTAGTTTACTTTGAACCCTACAAATGGCAAGGGTTATCAGTAGTTTCTGGAGTAGGTGGGCTACGCCTTTGCTAGGTGATAACCGTTTTGAATACTTCTTTTGCTAAGATTAATAGCGAGGTTTGCTATTTGCGCTACCGTGCTACTCTGCCTTTATGGTTTTCCAGCGTGAATGTTGTTGCAGCTGCTGATGGTGACTTGATTTATGCTGTTGGAGGTTTATGTAGGCAGTATCGCTATTTACTTATATATTATAGATAAATTCATACTCTTAACTACTTCACTTATTGAGTTCTTAGAGCTGGCTACAAGTGAGCCTCTAAGATTGCTTAAGTTAAACTGCAGACAGTTGTTTACAGTGATCTTCTTCTCGTTAGCGCTAGCATTGCCGCCACTACAACAGCCACGACAACTGCTGATAACAAAACGCTCACTCCCGTTAGAGTCTGTTGTAAGGAGGTAACCTTAATGGAGTACATTACCCATCCAGCAGAGCTGAAGTCCCTATTGAGGATCTCGATATGCCACTCGTGGTTAGTGTGGTCAATCACCCATAGATGGCCCGTCGCTGGGTTGATCTCAATATCGTTGGTTTCATCCCACTTATCAGATGGGTTCAAAGTATAGATGGCGACTAGAGATAAGTCGTCAAGCCTCCTCTTCTCCACCCGCTACTAACCATCCCTGGTATTCGGGTCAATACTTCGGTTCGAAGTATTGAAAAACTCTCAATAAAGACAGTTATTTACTGTGTTTGGAATTAGAATGAAGATTATAGTAATCTAGAGCCTGCCTTTGCCCGACCATAGTCGCTAATACTCTTATGCCTATCAGGAGGATAAAGCGGCTCTAGGTATTCCCTGGGCTTTCACGAAAAATCACTAGAAGGTTTATGTGAGTTTTTCCCTGTATATACAGGGGATAGTTATGGGGAGTAAGAAGCTGGTTGAAGAATATTGGAAAGGACTGAGGGTCAGGATGAAGATGGAATATTCATAATCGTCTATGATTTTAAAGGTGGTAAAAACCCCAAAGAATTCTATAAGGCGCTTAATGACCTTGCTAGTGAAAGGTATTTACTTACGAAGATTCAGAAATCTGTAATATCGACCAAAATGAGGGTTGGGGCATTAGCAGTAAATGCTCTTGCTGAGCATTAGGGTGCTACTGTTAAGGTATTCAAGGTGTGTGAGGTCTTGTAAAATTTCTCCTGTAAATATGGATTTTTTGTATTGAAGATTGTGATTTCGCGTGAAAGCAAGATCATGCTATAATTTCATGTGATCTTGTAGTTTCTTTTAGTTATTTCATTAGCAGACATGATCTGGTGTTACGTATGGTTCATCTACATGACTAGGAGAGAGGTGGGGGGTCCTCTTAACAATGCTTATGAATAGGTGCTGGCTGGAACTCTTTAGTCTCCTAGCCAGGTGTATAGAGAGTAGGGTTTGTATCTAGTAGGCTTTATAAGAGGGCAGAAACATTAGGGATAGGGAGGCCTAGGGTAAATAATGTGGGAGATGCTGCTTTATGGATGAGTTCCTTTGCTGGGAGCTGGTTTATAATTAGGATCTCTAAGTGGTATTTGGTGAGTTTATCCTAGGTATGTGCTGTTTAGTTTTTCCTTTAGGGCTATTTCATATAATCGTTTATCACCTGTTAGGAATTGGGTAGCGTTAATGTATTTTGCTGAGGTTATTTGTATAGCGTCTGCTTCATAAATGTGATGCTTCTCTATGAGGTTCCAGCTTTCTTCTAGGATTTTTAATTTTAGTGGGATTACTATTATAAGGCTTAATTTCATCATTCTCCTTGTCTCTAGTAGGAATCTTCTTTTGACGATATTATATGTCTCACCATCGATCCTTCCAATGGTTTTAGCTTTATTGAATGCTCCTAATACTTCTCCGATGTTCCATATGCTATAGCATAGGGTTATTTCTCCTGAGTATGCTTTTAGATAAAGCTTTCTTACGATGTCACTACCTGGCTCTTTGATGTATCTCTTTATTATGCTACTGCTGTCTAGATAGATTATTTGCTCGTTCATTTCGCATGACCCTGATAAGCTCGCTTACAAGGCCTTCTTTAGGTTCGATAGGCTTAAAATCTAGTTCGTAATTGTCGGGTCCAGCTAGTTTTAGTAATGTATCGCCTATTGTCTCTTCGATGATTGCATCTCTTATTATATCTTCAAGGAGGTTGCTTACTTCTGTGCCTTTTTTAAAGGCGTATTTCTTAAACTTCTCCCATAGTTCTTTATCTATGTAAATGCTTGTCTTCGTCTTAACCACCGTAATTACCTCCTATATAGATTATACCGAAATCGGTAATATAAGGATCATGGATGCTTATCAGTAGCAGGGGAATTATTTAGGTTTATCTAAGATTAGATATGGTGGATTAGATGGTATATGTTATTGAAGTGTCTAATGTGTGGAAAAGGTATGGGGATAAGGAAGCACTTAAGGGGGTGAGTATTAGAGTTGGCGAGGGAGAAGTTGTTAGCCTTTTAGGGCCTAATGGTGCTGGAAAAACAACTTTGATAAGCATCATAGTGGGAATTTTAAAGCCTACTAAGGGGATTGTTAAAGTGGGTGGAATGGATCCTAAGGATCCTAATGCTAGGAGTATTATAGGTTTTTGTCCTCAGGAATCAGCTTTGAATGGAGATCTTACAGGTAGAGAAAATATGTTGTTCTATGCTAGGCTACATGGCTTGGATGGGGTTAGAGCTAAGAGAAGGATTAATGAGCTCTTAGAGAAAGTTGGTCTATTAGGAGATGCGGATAGGTTAGTTAGGAGATATTCAGGGGGTATGAAGAGGAGGTTAAGTCTTGCTATAGCACTTATTCATGATCCTAAAATACTAGTATTGGATGAACCTACATTAGGTATGGATCCGGGAATGAGGAGGAGAGTCTGGGATATAGTAAAAGAGGCGAGGGATAAGGGAAAGAGTGTACTCTTGGCTACACACTATATGGAGGAGGCAGATGAGCTATCTGATAGGGTGTATATAATGCATGAGGGTAGAGTGTTGATAGAGGGTAATCCACAACAGTTGAAAGAGGAATATGGACCTCCATCTGTAATTGAGATTGAGCTGTATAAATCACCTTCTGAACTGGGAGAGAATATTAGGAAGGTTGTAGGAAGTAATGTAATGATAGATGAATGTCTATTAAGAGTGCATAGTAAGAGTCCTGATGAAGATGTTCCTAAGATTATTTCACAAATATATAATCTTGGAGGAGATGTTAAGAGCTTGAGAGTAACTAAACCTACGCTCGAGGATGTATTCTTAAGGCTTACAGGTAGGAGGTTAAGAGAGTGAAGTGGGTAAGAATAAAGGCATTTATTGTAGCATATATTAAGGCTTTATTTAGAGATAAGGCATCAGTTTTTTGGATTATAGTATGGCCTTTACTGATATTACTCATGACAGCTTACATATTTATACCACCTAGTTTCGGTAATCCTGTAACCCTTAATCTTGGTGTTGTAAATAATGATGTAGAAAGCATGTCTCCTTTCAATGGAACGAGCTTTGTAGTAATGCTTAAAGAATTTGAGTATAATGGAACTAAGCTATTTGAGGTGAAGTTATACGGTAACGAATCAATGTTGATAAATGAATTAAGAAGGGGTAAGCTTGATGCTGGTATTGTGATTCCTGAGGGCTTTGGAGAAGAGGTGATACTAGGTCAGGCATACCTTAAGGTGTATATAAGTGGAGAGAGCGTCTATGATTTTCAAGTAAATAAGGCCATGTTAGGCGAGTTTATGCGTCAGCTCTCAGTACATATTGCGCTTGAGAAGCTTAGAATGACAATGAAGTATGTCATGAAGTGGGTGCCAGAGAATGTGACTATCAGGACTTCGCATGGTGTAATGTCTCTGAGGGAGCTGATATGGAGATATATGTTAGGTATGGTTTTACCTATAAATGCTAGTGTGAAAGAAGTAGCTCCAAAAGCAGTTGTAGATAGGCCATATTTGCTTGGTTGGTTTTCTTTAGGAGCAATAGGTATGATGCTTTTGTATTCGGGCTTTAGTATAGGTGCTACAACGATTGTAGAGGAGAAGGAAGAGGGAAGGTTGTATAGAATATTATCAACTCCGGTAACCGAGATAGAAATGCTTATTGGAAAGACTATTGGAGGGCTAGTAGTGTTGGCTATATCATCATTAATAATAGTAGTAGCAGCTATAATGCTTCTCCATGCTAAAGTAGAGTGGAATCCTTTAAGGTTAGTGGATTGGCTGGTTCCACTTCATTTATTGCTGATATCAATAATGACTATTAGTATAGGATTAATGATTTCGCTTGTAGCTAAGACGACAAAAGGAGCTTCTAATCTAGCTACGGTTTTAGGTCTTGTATTAGCGTTTATAACTGGTATATGGTTTCCTAGAGAGTGGATGCCTAAGAGTCTTAGGATATTAGCAGACATATTCCCTATAACTTGGTCGGTAGACGTAATGAGGGATATTATGGTGAAGAGGGCTATGTTGCATGAAGTTATGATACCTACAGTTAAATGTGTCTTTATAACAATAGGGATATTCACTATCGGAATAATGTTGTATAGGAAAATGATAAGGAAGTATGTAGAAATGTAAAAGATTATTAAATATGCGGTGCGGTATCAGTACATTATTATATTTTATCTATTAGGAATAATGTATGACTTCGAAGTAGGCATTCTCATTATTAAGGTATAGAGTTGATATAATGTTATAGCTGGTAATGAGTTATGGTGGGAGGAGCTTGTTTATTGTCTTGATATATACTTTGGAGGCTATGAGTACATCATTTATTCTTACATATTCGTTAGCCATATGGGCTACTTTTGAGAGGCCTGGCCCGTAGGTTACTGCTTGTATACCACGTGCTTGGAAGTATCTAGTGTCTAAGCCTCCTATGCATACTGTTACTGATGGTTCTTCTCCTAATATCTCTCTTATTGACTCTGTCATAGCTGTTACTATTGGCTTATCTTTATCGATAACATAAGCGTTTGATTTAGACAATATTTTCACGTTTACATTGAGATCAGGTATCTTGTTTTTAGCATCTTCTATAAAGTCTAGTATTTCTCTCGCAGCTTCATCAGCTGTTTCCTCAGGTATAACACGTCTATCTATTGTAAAGGAGTAGTATCCAGGGACTATGTTTGCTTTTGCCCCACCTTCAACCTTCCCACCTATATTTATCGTAGCCTTTGCTCCTTGGGAATCTTTATAAGGATATTTGCTTCTTTTAGCTTCTATTTTAGGTTTAAGCTCTTTGATCATTAGATGTACTAGTTCAACCATTTTCTCGAAGGCGTTAATACCAAGCCAAGGTGTACTTCCATGTGCTTGTCTGCCAAAGACTTCTACTATCATCCAGACATTGCCTTTATTTCCTATCCAAACATCACTTAACCCGCTTGGTTCAGCTACTACTGCGTAGTCAGGTTTTGCTAGTCCAGAGTTAAGCATGTATTCAACTCCGGTTCTACCTCCTATTTCTTCGTCAGGTGTAAATGATGCTTCAATGGTTCCAGAGAATAGCTCACTCTCTTCAATTAAGACTTTTAATGAAGTGATTATGGAAGCGATGCCTCCTTTCATATCGCTGGCACCACGTCCATAAAGTTTATCATTATGCATTATAGGCTTAAATGGATCATGACTCCAACCCTGTCCTGGTGGGACGACATCATAATGTCCATTAAGATGAAAGACAGGGCCTTTTCCGTTCTTAACACTAGCTAGTACTATAAGACGTTCATAATCCGCATACTCTGGATAGTATCTCTCAACAATATCTTTAGGCACTTTAATTACGCGTACATTAGCTCCAAGTTTCGAAAGGCACTCCTCTAAATAAGAAGCAATATCTGCATAGTGCTCTCCGGGAGGATTAACTGTTGGTATTGATATAAGCTTGGAGAGTGTATCAATGGTATAATCTCTAAGGCTATCTACTTTAGTTAAAGCTCTTTTTAAGGAATACGACACTTTGATTTTCACCTCCACGGGTACAGTAACTATTTGAAAGCTTAGGTAATAAAAACATTAACGAGGAGTATATGGAACTCCCTTAGGCTCACTATCTAATTCTATGACTATTACTGTATCATATGGATCTGGTGCTAGTTGAGGTAGGCCTTTTAAGAATACTCTGTCATTAACCTGCTTTACTTTCACCTCTTCATTAGTTGTTAGTATATATGCTGATTGAACGCTATTCCCTACTCCCGCAATACATATTTCCTTGCCAGGCCAGCGAAATGCATGGAGGTAGACTTTGTTGCTTTTTGCTGTGAAGGCGCCAACAGTAGTAGTAAATGGACAGGGGCCAGTACCGTATATTGATTCGCCATGTATTCTCATCCATTTACCTATTTTAGCTAATATTTCTAATGCTTCAGGTGGAAAGCTTCCATCAGCTCTTGGACCGACGTTAAGTAGGAAGTTCCCTCCTAAGCTTACGCATCTAACTAAGGCTTCTATTATCTGCTTTGGACTTTTCCAGTTTCTATCAGCTTCAAAATATCCCCAGCTATCATTCATAGTCATACAGGTTTCCCAAGGCCTTTTAGGTGTTTTCCACCATGGGATATGTTGCTCGGGGGTATCGAAATCTCCAGGTATACCTGAGCGATTGTTTACTAGAATTTGGGGTTGTAGCTTTCTAACTTTTGCATTAAGTTCTTCAGATTTCCAGTCTTCTGCACTATATGGCCAAGCACCATCATACCATAAAATGTCTATTTTACCATAGTTTGAACATAGCTCTTCTACTTGTCCATGTACGTACTCTAGGAACTTAGACCAGCCTTTAGGGTCTTTTTTAGGTCCTTTCCAGTAAGCATCCCAACGCCAGTCGAGGAGTGAATAGTATATCCCTACTTTCATTCCGGCTTTTCTACAAGCCTCTACATATTCGGCTATAAAGTCTCGTTTTGCAGCAGACTTCATAGAGGTAAAATCAGAGTATTTACTATCAAAAAGGGAAAAGCCATCATGATGTCTTGATGTAAATACCATATATTTCATTCCGCTTCTCTTTGCTATTTCAACCCATTCATTAGCATCAAACTTTTCAGGTTTGAATTTCTCTGCTAATTTGGCGTACTCATCCTTAGGTATACGCTCAAGATACATAACCCATTCAGCTCTTTTAAGGATCGAGTAGAGACCCCAATGTATGAACATACCAAAACGTGCTTCTAGAAACCATTTGATTCTATCCTCACTCATAGAGGTCACCGCTATTAACTATAATGGCTAAGCTATATAGTAATTCTATGTAAGGTATCCCTCTTTAACTACAGAAATGGCTAAATGTGAGGAATATGGTTAGAGAGGAAGAGATAAAGATAATAAGAGATAGGTCATTGAGAATGTTAAGAGCTGCAAGATATCATTTAAGATTAGGAGATTATGACCTCGCAGCTTTCATGGCAGAACAAGCAGCGCAATTATTTATCAAATATAGGATACTCGAATTAACAGGAGAGATTCCAAGAAGTCATACAATAAGAGAGCTCTTAGGGATATTAGGGAGTATAGTAAGTAATGAGAAAGAAGTTAGAGAATTTATTAGAAAGAAAAGATCACTTATAATTAGGCTTGAAGACGCCTATATAGCTTCAAGATACTTATTTAGAAAGTATGAAAAAGAGGAAAGTGAAGAGCTTGTTGATTTTGCCGAAGAGGTGATGAGATTTGTTGAAAATCTTTAAGTTCAAGATTGAAATGAGAAGGATGATCGAGAAGTGGAGAGAATATGTAGAGAGAATTGCTACTAGTGCAAATGAAATCTTAGGAGAGTGTGAAGTGTACGTATTTGGTAGTGTGATAGAAGGAAAGTGGTCTGGAGGAAGTGATGTAGATATCCTTATTATTAGTAATAGAATCCCTAAAAGAAATAAGGAAAGAGGGGAATTGAAAGCGAAAATTGAGGAAAAAGCAGGACTACCCTTAATTCATCCTTTTGAAATACACGTAGTTAGACGGGAAGAAGCAGCATGGTACTGGAAGCATATTAAAAAAGCTATCCGCATTATATAAGGTGATACCTTTCCTTTAAGGTAGGATTACTTATTGAATAATTAATCATATTCACTTGATGCTACATTAAAAAACCCTGAAAATTCGGGGTTTTTCATCATTCTACAGACAGTAGGAAGTTAGTGGAGGTGTTTATATTCTTCATTTCTTTTTTCATAGTTATGAGGTTCCGAGGCTTTGGAGAATACAAGTTCATGAATAAAACACCGAAAATTCAGGGGATAAAATTTGGGAAGAAAGAAACTAATAGAGAAGCTCTTAGAAGTTATAGATGATGAGGAGGATGACGATAAAGTCTATTTAGTAATATATGATTTTGCTTGGAATAAGAGGCCTGGTAAGGAGTTTTATCGTAACCTAAATCAACTAAATTTAACGTTTGTTAATAAGAGCTGTGTTTTGATAAGAGGTAAGAAACATGCAATTGCAGTAAAGCTACTAGCTAAGCACTATGGAGCTGATGTACATGCATATAGAGTTGTAGAGGAACTCTAATAATCTAGTAACCTTAGAGGATTATTTAGTTCTTCTCTTAGAAAAACCCTGAATTTTCAGGGTTTATTCATACATTACTTTTATAACAATTACAGAGTTAGCCTATGGGTTAGGTTTCTTCAGTTGTTATAACATAAAATAGTAGAAGTGAGAGATCGAGGATTAGCATAGCTAGCGATTAGGGAGAGATTATAAATGATCTCCTAGATAATCATGTTAAGCTGGGCACTACTTCTTTAACAAATATCTTAGCTCCCTTTATACTCGGAAAGTCTGAGAACCTTAATATGAAATACGTTACTCCTAGTTTAATATATTCTTTTAATCTTTTAGTTACCCTCTCTGGATCTCCAATAATGTAGTTTTCCTCACTTCCTCTTCTTATAAATGGGCTTTGCATAGCTATTTTTGTTGCTTCATTATTTGTCTCAGCTATAGCTATGATATTAGCTAGGGTTTTCACTATTTCATCAAAGTCTCTTCCAACTTTCTTACAGTGTTTTCTTAGCACGTTAAGTTTATGCTCGTAAACTTTAGGTGAAGCATTAGGTATGTTCCACCAATCTGCATATTTAGCGACTACTCTTAAGGTTAATTTCTCTCCTCCCCCTCCTATCATTATCGGTGGTATTGGATTTGGCCTTGGCTCACAAATTGCATTCTCAACTCTATAGTATTTACCGTGGAATGTAGCTTTTCCTTCATTCCACATCATTTTTATTATTTGGACAGCTTCCTCAAGCTGTTTAATTCTAACTGCTGCTGAAGGGAAGTCATAACCGTAGGCAATATATTCATCTTGTTTCCATCCAGCCCCTATTCCTAAGATAAATCTACCATTAGATAAGTTCTGTAAAGTAGCTCCCATTTTAGCTAGCAAGGCTGGATTTCTGTAACTATTACAAAGAACTATGTTTCCCCATTTAAGTTTACGATATACTGCAGATAGGTAGGCTACTGTTGTAAATCCTTCTAACATTGGAGTATCTACACTGACAAAGTTAGCCCAAGGTATAAAGTGATCACATACCCAAGCAGAGTCAAAGTAGTCTTCAAGCTCTCCAATAAAATGATGAATCTGATGAATAAACTCACTAGCATTACTACCATCAACTGGGAAGCTTGGAACTCTAAGACCGAATTTTATCTTAACCAAACAATCACCGATATAGTGTACGTTATATTGTAAATATAAGGGCTATGTTAAGGGATTATCTCAAGCTTACGATATCTTAAGATAACTAGCTGATAGGTTAATGAAGCTCTTGAATACCTAGCTGTTAATGCTATATTGATGAATTGTATTAGCTTAGGTTTCACATTATAAGGCTGTGATAAAGCTTTTAAGATGCCTATTGAAGATCTTCTTCTAAGGTGAAAGCATGGGAAGAATATACGCAAAGGACATATCCATAATCGCGATAGGTAGTGCTTTAGTATTTCTTGCTACCGCATCAATTCAAGTATACATACCTGCTACTAAAGGTTATTTTAATATAGGTGAAGTAATGGTTTACACAATAGCCCTTCTCTTTGGCCCCTACATAGGAGCAGTATGTGGCGGAGTAGGTTCTGCACTTGCTGATTTAGCTACTGGTTATGGCATTTTCGCGCCTGCAACATTAGTGATAAAGGGAATTGAAGGCTTCATTGTCGGCTATCTCTCAAGGAAGGTAGTGAAGATCGCTGAAAGGAGATATTTATTTACTTTGTCCTTGATGATAGCACTAATATTCCTCATGACCTTCATACTCTTCGGCTCTATAGCTTATTTTGGAGGTTTCCATGAACTTACAGCTCTAAGAACTTTCAGTATAACACTAAGTATACCTAAAGTTACTCCATCTATTGAAGTATACTTAAGCCTTTCAGTACTCATATGGATGATTATCGGTATAGTAGCCTTCATAGCCTTATTCATGCTTATAAAGAAGGACCCAGTAACGGGCTTACTTATTCCAATATTGATGATTGGCGGCTTAGAAATGATAATAGGTTACTTCCTATATGAAACTGTTCTATATGGCTATGCAGCTGCATTAATTGAAATTCCGTGGAATATAGGCCAGATGATCATCGGTATGACTCTTGCACCAATACTTGCAAGAATTATCGAAGAGGCAGTACCTTCAATTAAGCGCGATAAATACTAAAAAGCACAATAATAAAGCGTTGTAGAGTAGTGTATAAAAATGTTGGCTTTTAAGACTTATGTTCCTCAGAGGCATGTTTTCGTTTTAAATACTCGTGAACAACTTCTACAACGTTAGGAACAGAAGAGAGTAAAGCTTCAATAACATCAGAATAAGTAATCCTCACACCATAGCGAGCAGCATAATCACCAACAACCTTCAATAAACGACCATATAAGCTTCTCCTAACTCTAATCACAGGACCATATCTGATTTTATCCATTTCACTCACACCAATACACCCTACAAACCAAAGGCAAAAACGAAAATTTAAAAATCACCTTCCTCTAAAACGACTAAATAAAGTAACGCCTAAGACAGCTAGTAAAGGAATACGCAAAACATCAAACCATAAAGGAAAACTACCAAAAAAGAAGGAAACGGCCAATCCAGCTAAACAGAGAAAAAGTGCAATGTCGATAACATTGACACCAATAACAACCTCTCCACTACTCCTAATTCCACCAAGAAGAGCCTCAAGCACATCTAAAGCTAACCTAGCTTCTTCCTCCTCTACATCTTTTACACCCGCTAGAACCTCACTACGAATCCTATCGAGTTCGTCTAAAACTTTTGCACTACCTAAGTTTCCAAGCTTTTCTTCAAGCCAACCTTCATTAGCTCTCCTAACAAATCCCTCAACACCAGTACAAGCCACTAAAAAACAAGCTGAATAGTTACCTTCTCCAAAAAGCCTTAGGGCAGTTTCATAGAGCCTATTAGCAACTTCAGACCAAGCCAACCATTACACCTCAAAATAAGAGTAAAATAACATAGAATAAAAAACTTCATGAAATAAAAGAAAAATCAAAGTGAAAAAGTAAGAAGCGCATATTTTGACATCTAAAATAGTAGCGAGGAAGTCACTTGTTATAGCTAGACTATTCTAGCTAAGGATGAATCTTACAGAAAGCTCATTGGAAGATATCACATGAAAGGCTTTGAGTATCGATATCAAATTCCTGGATCTTCTATGCTAATTGTAATAGGATCATGACTAGAGCAGTAGCACTCTCATTTAATACCGATGTCCTCTGGGGACAATATGATGTTCCTATTCAACCTCTTAAGCTCTATAAACTTCACGAGCTCTTCATCTAAGGTAAGAAGTTTAAGGCCTTTACACAGAGCTATAGAGTATAGTACGTTGTCGATTAGATCATTGTGACCCATCATATAAAGTTCTAAGCTACGTTCAAAGACAAGGATATCCTCATTAACTGTCTTCAATCTCCTACTAGCATAAATACTTCTTAGACCTCGGGAAAATCTATCAACGTCTAATGAGCCTCTTTTAGCAAGCCTGACTGCCACCCATAAGGCCTCAAGAATGTTAAAGCGTGAGTAATATAGTTCAGCATTAAGGTTTCCAAGTTTCTCAAGTGTTTTCCTAACGGTAATACCAACATCTATTCCAAGTATTGGTAATATGAATGAAGTGTCAAGGAGTATCTTTAACATACCTCTCCTGCTCCTCTATACTAACTCTCTCAATATCCTTAGGGTCTATAGAAGCGAAGTAATCTTCAGAAAGAGCAAGCTTTATAGGATCCTCGATCTTCTCCAACAAGATTTTGCCGTTCTCAACCTTCATTAAAAGTTTATCACCCTCTTTAAGTCCTAAAACCCTTACGACACTACGGGGAATATATATTGCATACTTTTTCCTTACATGAACTTCCATTATAAGACCCAACCAATATCACCGGAATAAAAACATATCAAGCCAGATATATAAACCTTCAGACCAGATTAGACTCATAATAATCTCGTATACTAGTTGATTTAGAGAAAGATAACATTTTAAACTTTAAGCTCATTTAACGCTTCTCTTAACCATCTCCCTAACCTATAATTGATTCTCCTCAGAGAAGCCTCTACATTAACCTATGTTGTGTAGATAGCCCCTACGTCCTCATGATAAGTGTCTATGTAGGATTCTAATGAAGGATTAACAAGTTTATACATATCAATTATGGCCTCTATTCCTTCTTCGACCTTGTTACTCTTATCAGCTGGAACTACCTTAAGAGTCTCTCACATAGCTTTTAAGATATTTTACCACTAGATAATGTACCTCAGTCATTCAGACTCTTAAGGTAGAGTACATAATAGCATACGCATCTACAATTACTACGTTAATCTTCTTAGCCATAACTCCTCTTCCTCCACAATCTCTTTTCCAGCTCCCTTGAGATCAACTCTTAATCTTCTACCTCGCTTCCGAAGCTCATTTCAAAGATCGCGTATCCTTAGAATTATTTTATCATCTACAACTTATTCCAAAAATCGTACCTTCTTCAATACCTAACCTCTCACGAATACTCTTAGGAATTACTATGACGTCACGCTTACCTGCACAAACTCTAGGCAAAAATTCTCACCTTAATATTTCTCAGTCATGATATAATTTCAGACTAGATATAAGTTTATCTGAAATTATTAGAAAAGCTAACCATTCTCCACTTTCCCTCGTCCTTATATGAGATGCACCTTAGAGTCATCGCTCGAGATACGATTAGCCTATTCAGAAAGAGAATACAAAGTAGTACATTATAATCAAGGAATCTTAGAGCATCGAAAAATAAACACCGAATATTCAGGGTTTTTCAGAGAGGTAACTCCGACGACACAACACCATAATACGATTCGAGATATCGCCTTTAGGTATTATTTAAGCAAAGCAGAATGTAACCTTATAGAAGAAGCCTTTTCGTAGGTATTCACTACTGACAGGAGCCAGCTTGTTAGGTACCATCACTTTACCAACACTTACTCTAAAGTAAAAGAATACTGGTACAGATATAGATCATGACAAAAGCTCATATCACAAACAAAAGGTAAGTTATTGTAAGAAATACAAGAAGCAAAAGATCATATCCCTCAAAAAGAGGGCCACCAGAGCTCCCCTTCCTTGGAGGGGGGACCTTCACTACCCTTAACTCAAACCTTATTGAAAAACTTTTAACAAATTCAATATACCCCCTTAAGATTATCCTCAAATAATCCCTTAGAAAAGGCCATAATAATGGAGCAGGAGATCCAAGAGAATCCATAACTAAATGAAATACATAAGCAAGAATACAAACCACTAAACGCACCTTCCACACACCTGACAAGAACCTAAAAAATACTACTAGTGGAACAACTACTAGCAAAGAATGAGAAATAGATCTATGCTCATTTAATATTACATCTAGATCAGGAACCACAGATGAAAACAAGACTATTAGCGTGCTCAAAAGATCTAGCCTAAGAGCTATTGCCATCATCAACCCCAAAGAGAGATGAAGCACTAATGTAGGCATTAAACAAAGCCCCCCGCAGCTATAAAAATTCATAAAGTAGTTATATGTTATATAAATATCTAAAACTAGGCTCATGGACTCCTCCTAGGTACTTCAGCTTTTCCTTAAGCTCTTTACTAACTCGAAAACTAATTACAACACTCAATGAAGATCCTATATACATATAATATAATTAATATATTGTATTATAGACAACTACAGGAGTCTCCTAAGTTCAACTTTCTTCATTCAAGCAGATAAGGAGTTAGCTATAAGACTACATCAAAAGAAGATGGAACTCAAGTACCCTCTTAACGCTTTATATCATTCGAAATGAGAAATATCAAAGAGAAAAGTTCATTATTAATATCATGATCCTTCCTTCTCTTAAAGGCTTTAAAGGAGATATTGTTCCCTATAAGGAAATTGATTAGGCTATTTCTCTATGTTACTAGAGTAGATCAGGAGCTCTACTTGAGGATTCACATACTTGAAATTAAACTCAATCATATCTAAGTCTTCTTTAATTGTAAAGTATCAGCCTTAAGAAGCTTTTCATAGTTGTCTGCTACCTTCTTAAAAGCCTCAATAAATTGTTCAATAAGTCCTTTCTCTGGCTCTATATAAGCAGGTATAGTTATCACACGAGTGGCTAAATCCTCAGTAATGGGGAAGTCGCCCTTCTTATAAGGCCTAAACGGTGGAAGTCCCATGAAACCATGAAGAGGATCTAGCGGACCTCTACCACGACCCCATAAATCAAACCCCCTAGTAAATATGATCCTGAGATGCTCCCCTAAAAGGCCTGATGCCCATCCATGTCCCCTTACTGGAACTCCCTCAGCTTGCAGTGCAGCTTTAATTTTCTCTGGAGAGAGACCACCTAACTCTTCTGGATGTAGTATTATCTGCCAACCACCATATAATCCATGCCATTTAGCCTTCGGGTATGAGTGAACTGGTTCAAAACCAGGAACATTCCTTAATCCATTAAAGAGCTTTTTCCTATTCTCTATAGCTTTTTCCATACGATATGGAAGAGTCTTCAATGACACCATAGCTATAGCTATGGATAACGGAGTTGGCCTAAACTTAAATCCAAGCACCTCAGGTTCTAGGCCTCTATATTCTGGTAGTGTTAGCTCTTTAGTTACATTAGGCCTATGTAACTGTGAAAATGCTAGAACCTTCTCATATAACTCCCTACTATTAGTACACACTACACCACCCTCTCCACCTGCTACAGGCTTTCCACTCGGGTTTACACCCTGTAAACTAAAGCAAGCTATATCACCCACATTCCCTATCTTCCTGCCATCCCATTCACATCCAGCAGCATGTGCAGCATCTTCAACTATTCCTATTCCATATCTCCTCCCTATATCCATTAGAGCATCCATATCACAGACCTTACCACTCATATGAATAGGATTTATAGCCCTAGTACGATGTGTTATCCTTCTTTCTACATCCTCAGGATCTATAAGTAAGGTTTTAGGATCTATCTCACAGAATACAGGTCTAGCACCCATGAATAGAGCGCCTACATAACTCCCTATATAGCCAGCAGCTGGAGTAATAACCTCATCCCCAGGACCAATCCCAACAGCGTAATAAGCAGCCATTAACGCTGTATGCCCATGACTTAATGCTACACAATACTCACATCCAATATACTCCTTAAACATCTCCTCAAACTCAAGTATTAGCCTACTACCACTAGCAGCTATCTCTCCTCTCTCGAGTAAATTCAGTACTAACTCTTTCTCTTCTTCTACAGGCCTCTTCCACTTATCCCTCACGCTAACCTTTACAGCCCGTTCGCCACCCAAAATAGCAAGTTCACCCATGCTACCTTAACACCTCACCTCAATTGATAAAAACACTACAAAACCTTATAACACCTTTTCTTCAAGATCACTCAATAAACCTTTACGGTAGTCATTATAATTATTGCGACTGAAAGTATCTCCCTTTGGTAGAATGTAGTAAGAGATTTGGTAATCTTTTATCATAGCCGCTATGGCAAGCACTACTAGCCTACTAAGCTAATCTTTAAAATCCTTACTGCTAGGGACATAGGACTAATCAAGAAGATAGGAGCGATAAAGCTTAGATCTTCATTCATCTTACCCTCATTTTAGCTCCAGATTAAGACCAAGTTTTCTTAAGCGTTCAAAGTCCTTGTCTTTCGTGACTAAAACTAAGTTACTTGCGATAGCTGTTGCTACTATGAGTAGGTCAGCGTCTGAAATCAGCTGCCCTCTTTGTTTCAGCGACGTGTATAGATCACAGTATTTCAGTATCACCTTGTTATCAATTCCTAGTATGTCAAAGCTCCTTTCAAGTAATTGTTTTACTTTATTCCTCTTTTCTTGAGGTACACCTCTAAGCACTTCTATTAACGTGATTATAGATATTGATCCTTCTTCGAAGACTCCTCTCCTAAGATTATCTATTAATACACTTGTATCGATTAGTTTCATCTAAACTTAAACCCCCTTCTAAACTCTCTGCTAGACCTAGCTATCTCCTCTAGATCCTCTTCACTAAGCAAACGCCTAAGCTCTTCAAAGGCCATCCTCGCTCTAGCCCTCTTCGCCTCCCAGTACAGTTCTAACAGAAACTCACTCCAATCCCGATCCTTCTTCTCCTTCTCAAGCAACTCCTTAACTTCCCTTAGAACAGATATAGTGACATACTTCCTCAACTATATCACCATATAACTATATAACTAGATAGCTATAAATACCTTTCATTAAAGAACCTTAATCCTGCACGACAAGATATAGCTTACCGCTCATAAAACTAAGCTCCTTAAGAAGTCGCGTTACATGTTCTATACGACTTCTAATATCCCACCTAGAGGTGCTCATAGACAGCTAACACTACTAGATCTTAATCCTTTCCTTAAGAAGCTTATTCTCAACTTTTTCAAGCTCTTCAAAAGTTGGCTAATTTATCTTTACTTCTGAAAGACTTCGTATAAACGGTAGAAAAAGATGTGACTTTTATTGGAAAAGTTCACTCCTTATCCTCCTTACAAGCTCTCCTATTTCCTCTTCATTAAAAGGTATAGCACCATGCCTTACAAACACTTCAAATGCTTTATGATAATTAACCCACATATCACCAATTTTATACGCCTTATACTTAGGCTCGACTATGTAAACCCTCTTCCCTCTCTTAAGAGCATATTCAACCTGCCACATAGCACCTCCTCTATACTTCCCTCTTCCTAAATAGTGAAGCCTAGCCTCAATAACAAGAACCACATCCGCCAGACTACTTATAATCCCATTCCTAAGGAATAATTGCCTTCTTATCTCCTCAGAGCTAGATGGTTTACATACATTCTCGCTTATGAGAACACCTCCTCGCTCTACCATCTTATCGGCAAGTAATTTATTCTCAGGAGGATAAATAGGCATTAACCAAGGCAAAACACCTATTGCTTTCAACCCATATTTCAATGCTGATCTAGTAGCTTCAGTATCTATCCCTCTAGCAAGACCAGTTACTATAAACACTTGCGGCATTTCCTTTGAAATGTACTTGACTAACTCTCTTGTAACATATCTTCCCCAATTAGTACAAAACCTCGTACCAACTATACCAATACATCTCTTAAAGTCTAGATTCCCTCTACAATAAATGACAAGAGGGGGATATATATCCTCATTCTCCAAACTTCTCAACGATGAGGGATACTCCGATGATATTACTGGTACTGTCTTAGTTCCTGATGCTAAGATTCCCTTAACTTCCTCTATATCGCTAGCTCTTAGATCTATTATCTTCTCGAAATCATCAATTTGAATCATCCCCTTATGCATTTTCCTGATAAGTTCAACTACATTATTTACTCCAATCTTATCAC
>CAZFCQ010000026.1:0-19631 GCA_964517845.1 uncultured Thermoprotei archaeon
GAAGTCAATTATATGGTTGAGGTATTAAAGGAAATTATAAAGACGATTAACGCCTCTTAAGTATTCTCTTTTTTAATTTTAAGAATAATTGTATCATGAGGCAAAAATTTTTATATTATAACATAGTTATACTCATCTAGCAGGAGATAGAGATGCTAGATACCGAGGTACTGAGCATAGGTAGCTTTAAGGAGTACCCAGCCTTAGAGGCTAGAAAAATCTTCTTAACCTATGGTCAGAATGTTACGGAATACTACACGTTACGTCAAACATAGCATCACTGATAGTACAACCAAGTCTCTTGAATGAGTTGAGAATTATAAGATAATTCAGTATGAGAATTCTAGATAAAAATGAAGGCTCTTTTAGAGTATACACTCATTCCTACAAAAAAGGAAGTAATAGACTATCTAGCCGGGAGTATATACAAAGCTTTACTTAGGAAAAACATTAAGATTGAGTTATATAAGAGATGTACTTTCCTTCAAGTTAGAGCTCCTTCTAAGGCCTTGGAAGTTTTAAGGAACATATTCGGTATAAAGTACATCATACATGGAAGTCCACCATCCGCTACTAGGAGAGAGGGAGAGGGAAGCCTACCAATAGGAAGTTCAGGAAGAGCATTATCCCTTTTTTCAGGAGATTTGACTCTCCTATAGCATCTTGGATGATGTTAAGACAGGGCATTAGGCTGGACTTTATTCATTTTAATTTAGTAGGGGGGACCAGGTTTATTGGGCGATTCGGGTTCTTAAATTTCTTGTCGAGGAATAGTGCCATGGTTATGAGCCAAGACTTTTTCTAGTAGATAAGCATATACTCATATAACGAGGAGGTATTCCATTATTGCTACATCGCTAGCTACTATGTGTACTATGGCAAATCTTAGATAATCTAGTATAACGGGTAAACTGAAAGTAGGATCTATTTTAATAACCATAACTCTTCCATCCTTTAGATCTACTACCGCTGCATCTACACCTATCATAGGCCCTACTATTACGTTTTCATCTTCTGCTCCAAGGTTTTCCTTTATTACTTTCTCAAAGAACTCTATGCCAATCTTTCCTATAGGAGGTAACTTTAGACCCATTAGCGAAGCCCCTAGTTTATCGAAATAACAACGTTATATGTCGGTTTCGCTACTTGGGAGAGTGCTTTCTATTTACAACTGAGTGATTAATTATAGTAGCTTTTTACTTCTTATCGTTATACATATCTCACAAAGAACCTCCTGAAGGTCGGATGGTGGATAGTTTTTATAGACTAAATCTGTTAATCGCTCTATGAGTCTCATTATTTGTTCATCTTTTCTTAATTTTCCTATAGCTACTTTTCCTCTTTTAGATCGTAGATAATAGCTTATGGCCGGTTGTGAAACTCCTAATCTTTTAGCAATTTCAAGCTGTGTCATTCCGTATTTCTCCATGAGTCTAATAGCCACTAAAGCTCTTATCGCAGGAAGTATGAACTTGGTTATTACCTCACATTGAGATTTCATAAATTAATCCTCTTTATGTTTCTGAAAGATTAATATCACAACGTTATAAGTATTTCTAACTTTCTTTTATAGTACATTATCGCATTTACTCCTTCCGAGAATCTCTTTAATGAATAATGGGAATACATCTTCGTAAATCCTAGCTACACAATTAACGAAACCCATAATCCTCCATTAGAGAGGCTTGAAAAATTCGTGATGAATGAGACTGCAAGAACAGAAAACAGTTTTAACATGTGAGGCCATCGTTTTTGTAGTTCTTAAAATTTAATAATGGTCATCAGAAATATCTTCCTGATGTTGGATTTACTGAAGATGATTAAGGTAGATGAGAGAGCCCTTTGTCACTCAGAAGAAAGGTTATGCGCTGTTTGGAATTATGAAGAGCCTGATTCATTGCCTATAATAGTAAATGTACCTACTCCTAATAATTGGCCGAAATTTGGTTATTCTGAGGAATTTCATGACGTACGCAAGATGTTGATTAATCAGTTAGGGCCAGTTTATGTTCATAGTAAAGTAAAGGATGATGCAATGTTGACAATAAGAGCTAATTATGGTGTAGGAATAATACCTTCTGCTTTTGGTTGTAAAGTGGTACTCAAAGGAGATAATATGCCATGGACAGAGCCCATTATAAGCGATATAGAAGAGGTATATAGTTTAAAATTACCTGATTTTTATACGAATGGTCTTTGTAAAAGAGTTTTAGAAACTATAGAGTTCTATAAGGAGATCTTAAGGAAGATAGAGTTGGATCGATATATTCACATATACCTGGCAGATACGCAAGGCCCACTTGATATAGCCTTCATATTGAGGGGAGTCGAGTTTTATAAAGATCTCATCGTTAATAAAAGTGCAGTTCATAAGCTTCTAGAGATTTCTACAAGAGCTTACATAGAGTTCAGTAAAATAATGAAGGATGTCATAGGCGAACCTTATAATGAGGCATATCATATGATGATAAAAATGGTGAGAGGAGGTGTTAGGATCTGTGAAGATGTAGCAGTTAATCTTTCACCTAAAGCTTACCTAGAGTTTAGTAAGCCTTATAATGAAAGAGCTTTTGAACCCTTTGATGGAGGCTATATTCACTTTTGTGGAAAAGGTCATCATATAATGGAGCACGTGCTTGAGACAAAAGGTATTAGAGGATTAAACTTAGGCAATCCTGAATTCTATGATATCTCTGAGCTTATGGAATTAGTAAATAAGCATAAAGTATGTCTTATAAGCTGGCCATTAACATATGATAAAAAGATAGGCTTTACAAGATGCGCTAAAGAATTCCTTAAGAAATTAGAGGTTAGGACAGGAATAATATTGCAAGCTCAAGCAGATAGCATAGATGAAGCTAGAGTGATAGTAAAGAAATGGAGATCTCTATTTATGTGAGCATGTTACTCTTTTCTTTATTATGTTTATAAATAAGACCTAATGATCGACTAGTCTCTAGTAATACATCAAGCCAATTTCCAAGGGTTATTGGGATATGTCAAGGTTTAATCATAATTTTAAGCATACGCCTAACTTTTCCATTAATCCATAATGTAATGAGAGAATTAGAAGAGTTATAAGAGATGGTGAATTTCTTAAAAGCTTTTGAGTTAGAGAAGGATTCGATTGTAAGAGCCATATGGAATATAAATAGCTTAAAAATGTTGTTAAATGTCCTTTTAACCTATCTTTAAATTATTTACTTATTTAGCACAATTGAGAAATGATTATCATATGGATAGAGCGCTTCGAGGTCTAGTACTAACTTCACTTATCTTAACAACTATTCTCGCCTATATACAATTCGAGAATAAAGTTCTAAGAGAAGAGATAGACTCTCTTAAAGATAAAATATCAGAAATCACGTCTGAGAAGAAGAAGTTAGAAGATAAGGTGAGACAACTACTCTATGAGAAAAGGAGAATCGAGAATGTAACAAAGGAGTTAGAAGATAAACTAGCTCTAATAAAGAGTAAATATAACGAATTAAGACAGAGATGCAACATATTAAGCGATATAGTGAACCTCACAAAGAGCGAAGTTTATTATAATTCATTCTCCATAAGTCTTTCGCAAAGGGAAGCTTGGGGAGATGTCTTTATTATTAAGTACCCCGGATATTTACTCATTAACTTCACATCAACTACGAACGTGGTAATTGAAGTAAGATTTTGGTATAAAGGGAATAAGATCGTATATTGCTATTCCGGTTCTAGAGGTAGTTTTATAACTCCAGTTTTACCGGGTAACGTTATAGTGGAAATATTTAATCCTGCCATGCCATGGAATTACACGGCAATAGCCTCGATATCATTTAACATAACCTATTATTATTAGCCAAAGCCTCTGAGCTTAAAAATTTACCATATTAGGATATTTTATAAGGGTAGAGAATTAAGAGGGGGGATCTTATGAGAAAGGTAATCGGTATGGTTGGAGGGCTCAGTCCTGAGTCCACAGCAGTATATTATAAGCACATAATAGAGGAGTATCGTAAGAGATTTAAAGATCATAACTACCCTGAAATTATAATCTATAGTGTAAATTTCCAAAAGTTCATAGACTGGATGAAGAAGGAAGACTGGATTTCTATTACAAGCGAGCTTATACGTGTTATAGATAGACTATATAAGGCAGGTGCTGATTTTGCGATATTAACGTCTAACACTGTACATATAGTCTTTGATGAAGTTCAAAGAAGATCACCTCTTCCCTTAATAAGTATAATAGATGCCACTATTGAAGCTATTAATAGAGAGGGTATCACTACAGTGGGGCTTTTAGGTACGTTATTTACTATGGTTAAGGATTTTTACAAAAAGAAACTTGAATCTCATGGAATCAAGGTTATCATACCTACTATGAGAGATATTGAGTATATTAATAGAGTTATATTTGAAGAGCTGGTCGCAGGAATAATCTCTTCTGAATCTAAAAAGGGATTCCTAAGAATAATTAATAAGATGAAAGAACAGGGAGCTCAAGGTATCATTTTAGGATGTACTGAAATACCATTACTCATTAAGCAGGAGGATATAGATATAAAGCTATTTGATACAACACGAATCCATGCTGAAAAGACATTAGAGTACGCATTAAGTTAAAAAGTCTACAGAGTTCCTAAGTAATATTGCTCTATGAGTTCACTAACCTTTTTGACGCGCTTTATATCGCCATCAGGAGGGACTTGATCTGCTACACACATTATGAACTTATTATCACTCAAGTAGCACTCTAGTACTTTCCTAACCATATCATACAATAAATTCTCGGAATAACGCTTGCTGAAGTATATACCAGGTAGACCTCCTGCTAGGATTATGTCGGATCCTGCCACTTTTCTAAATTCTTCTATAGGAAGGTCTCCTACAGGAGCAGGAGTTAAGGATTGAGCACAATCAACACCACTCTCCTTAAGAAGTGGTAGTACTCCTCTTAATCGACCATCTATATGTACATATATGTACTTGCCTTTAGCATGAAGTTGCTTACATCGCTTCTTGTAATAGGGTAGGTAGTATCTTTTGAATATAGTAGGGCTTACTATATCGCTTGAAATATTTTCTCCAAAGTAAACAAACTTAGCTGGCGCTTCATTAATAGCCTCATATATAGGGTCGTCACTATTAGCCATTACATCTATGAGTTCATCTAGTTCTTCACGAGATTTCCAATATAGTTTAAAAGTAGTTATAGGCCCAGCTAGTTCTATTAGCATACGTGCGAAAGGACTTCTAGGGGGAAGAGAGCTTACAATGCCCCACCCTTCCCACATCTCCATTAGCTTAAGTTGATGAATGTAAGCATCTTCATTAGGTTCTACTTCTTGATCTTCGTAAATAAACTTGAGTATTTTAAGATCATCAACTTTCTCTACAGGATATTTTATTGTAAACCAGGTAACGGAGGTAGGAGAAAACTTTCTAATCATATGTAATTTTCCAACGGGAGTTGAGTACTTTATATGAACTAACATGGAGCCATCTGGTAGATTTTCTCTCCGAGTCGTTATTCTGACATTTTTATACCTTACCTTATGTACGGAACAGTATAAATCTTCATGCGCAGCACAACCTAAATCTTTATAAAGTCGTAGACGCCCTTTCCATCCTCTATACTTCTCTGGAAGTGTACTAAGATATTCCTGAGCACTATACCAATAGGTTAAATCTGCCATCCATGGCATCTTATCAGGTTTCCTTCCTTCAAAGACAGATACTACTCGCTCGCCAGGTAACATACATGAGTAATCTAAGGGAGATGTTATAATAAGGTATGCTTTCTACGAACTCGAAGAGGTAAGAGAGTTCAAGGAAAGATAATTAACATCATCAGGACTAATGACATTAAGGAGAATGAAGAAGAAAATAAATAGTATAGATAATGGATATGTTTTCATCGTAGAGCTTATTGGTTTCAGTAGAAGAATCCTCAATGAAAAGTCACCATGTGAATTAAAGAATAAGAAAGTGAAAGTTATGAAGTGATTCGTTTTTAATTGGCACTACAAAGTAGGAGTAAAAATCAATCTCACGCTAAAAGAGACGGAAGAAGTACTCGAAGAGAAATCAGACTTTAACGAAATAGAGAAATTTTAATTATATCTTAAAGTAAACACCGAATTTTCGGTGTTTATTCATGATAAAGCCTGATAACTCTTATTAAGTGTGCCTTAGAAGTGCTTAGATTAAAAACTCTGAATTTTCGGTGTTTTTGCTTTTCATAGAAAATCATGTACTGTTACTGTTCTATAAGGTTGAACAGTCTGTTCGAAAGTATGGCATTAAGTAGTAGTTTCGAATTTTTAAGCTTCGGTGAGGAAGTTGAGCTCTCAAATTGAGATGAAAAGTTTAAGGAATATTACTCTGAGCTTATGTATAATAGCCATCGTACTACTAGCTATAAACCTCGTTGTGATACTGCCTACATTTAAACAAGTACAGGAATTACAGTCGATAAGATCAGGAAGATTTGCAACGCCTAAGACCTTTACAACAGAGACAATAAGTATAGAGGGTAAAGAAATAGAAAAAACAATTAGTGTAACCGGAAGCGGAACAGCTTCTACTAAACCTGAGATAGCTATGATAACACTAAGTGTAATCACTAGAAGCGAGACAGCCTCTGAGGCGCAAGGACTTAATGCTGAAAGAATGAATGATGTGATAGATGCTCTAAAGGAAGCTGGGATAAAGGATAATCAAATAACAACTTTAGGTTACAGTTTAAGGCCTATTCTTGAGTATGATAAGGACCTTAAAAGAACTGTAATAATAGGCTATGAATGTGTAAACACTATAAGAGTAACTCTAGAAGAGCTGGATAAGGTTGGTGAGATAATAGATTTAGCAGTATCAGCTGGAGCAAATGAAGTTTCTTCGATAAGATTTACTCTAAAACCAGAGACTATGAAAGAGCTTAAACTTGAAGCCTTAGCTAAGGCTATAGAAGATGCAAAGGCTAAGGCTAGTACTATAGCGGAGGCAGCTGGAGTAACACTAATCGGGCCTATAACTATAAGTATAGGAAGTATGTATATACCAAGAACAACCGAGTTCTTGGCCCCTATGAAGGGAGAAACTCCAATAATAGCGCCTGAAGAGCTAAGTGTAACTATTACAGTTACCGTTGTTTATGCATTTGATTGAAATGTAAGTAGTAGATTTTTTACTATCCTCATAATATAATAATTAACCTTCGGTGTACTAACTATGAATAAAGTAGAGGAAAGTGAGATCGAAGCCAAACTTAAGGGCAAGACATTTCAAGTGTATTGGTACATGCTTAGATCTGGAAGTAGTGATAGGAGCTTTGGAGTAAGGGAGATTCAAAGAGCTCTAAGGTTTAAAAGCCCAAGTGTTGCATTATACCATTTGGAGAAATTAAGAGAGATAGGGCTTCTAGTGAAAACTTCATCAGGAGAGTATAAAATTGCAAAAGAGGTAAAAATCGGTCTTTTAAAGCTCTTTATAAGAATAGGCAGATTTAGATTGCCAAGGTTTCTGCTATATGCTATATTTACTACGACTTTGTTAGTTTCATATATAGTT
This sequence comes from uncultured Thermoprotei archaeon, assembly GCA_964517845.1. Classification (GTDB taxonomy): domain Archaea; phylum Thermoproteota; class Thermoprotei; order QMSL01; family B3-G16; genus CAZFCQ01. The sequence goes on from CAZFCQ010000026.1 coordinate 7,552, forward strand.
CTATATCCTCAAACTTTAACGTATCATAACCTTATAGCACTTCTATTTGGTGTAGTGACTTCGGTTATCTTCTGGTATGAGACTATCAGAGCTTATAGAGAAATACCATAAAAATAAGCCTTTAATCGTTATTTATACTCAATAATTATAGGATCTCCCTTGTAATGAATTATTCTATCTGGAGTAGCGAACTCTACTCCGGTGCCATGCTCTTCACGAACCCATACAATATGAAAAGTTCGTTCTTTTAACATTCCTGGAAATCTGCCACATCTCTTCCCTATAATCAACTTCTGTTGAGCTTCGTTCCATTCTATAGGAATAATAGAGTACATTCCTTTCTCATAATTATAATTGTCACCTTCATCTTCATAAAGTATAAAAGATCCATTAGCTCCACGATATATTCTTAATTCAATAGGATCTAGAGGCTTTTCATCGGAATACTGAAGAAGAGGCCCTAAAGGTATTATGGATCCTGCTCTTACATGTAATGGTATTATTTCAAGAGGAGCTGGTGCTTCAATCACCTGACCTCCTTTAAAATGTTTACCTGTCCAGAAGTCGTACCATCCTCCAGAAGCCTTAGGAAGGTATATCTTTCTACTTGAAACTCTAGGTAGAGTAATGGGACTCACCATGAGAGCAGGACCGAACATGAACTGATCATCAATATTGAATACCCTAGGATCATCTTGAAAGTCCATAACTAGCGCTCGCATTATAGTATATCCTTCACTAGTAACTTTCCATGCAAGCGAGTATATGTAGGGTAATAGCCTATATCTTAGATTGATGTACTTCACAAGTATCTTCTCAATTTTAGGGCCAAATCTCCACGGTTCCTTTGCGTGAGTTGTTCCATGGACTCTAAATATTGGACAGAAGGTTCCCCATTGGAACCACCTTACAAAGATCTCTTTATAGGATTCTGATTCAGGATTACCACTAAAGAAGCCCCCTATGTCAGTTGTCCAGTAAGGTATGCCAGAAAGACAGAAATTTAAACCAGCAGGGATCTGCTCCTTTAGCGTACCCCAATCATGGCATATATCTCCAGACCACGAGACAGCAGCAAAACGTTGCTGACCTGCAAAGGATGAGCGAGTAAGTATAAGTACACGCTTATTGGAGACACTACGTTGTCCCTCGTAAACAGCCTTTGTAGTCATTAGGGAATAAGCATTTAAGTAACGAGCACCAGAGCCTAAAGCGGTCTTAGTATCGTGGAAAGGTGTGTAAAAAGATGCCCATCCAGCACCTGTTTCTGGCTCTGTAGCATCAAGCCACCAAGCATCAATACCTATATCGAAAAAGGCTTTCTTTATTAATTTCCAATATAGATTGCGTGCATGTTCATTGAAGGGATCATAACAGAGAGTGTTTGGGCAGATATAGCCTCTTTTTGACATCTCTCTAAATACCTCTGTTTCAGAACCAAAAGTAGGCCATATCGAGATCATGATATGGAAATGCATATCGTGTAATTCTTTTACCATTTTAATAGGATCTGGATATGCGTTTTCATCAAACTTAAAAGCGTTCCAACCGTATCTTCCCCAATATTGCCAATCTTGCACTATCACATCAATGGGAATCTTCCTTTTCCTAAATTCTTTAGCTACATTAACTATCTCTTCTTGAGTCCTATATCTCTCTTTAGATTGCCAATAGCCATATGCCCATTTGGGTAATAAGGGAGATGGGCCAGTAAGTTGCCTATAAGAGGATATTATTCTATCGATTTCAGGACCGTATATAAGATAGTAGTCTATAACATCAGCTACTTCTGACCACCATGTGAGTTTATTACCTTCCTCATCCTTAAAGCTACTAACCCTTGTCATAGAATAATTATCCCAAAGTATACCATAGCCCCTGCTAGAAATCATGAAAGGAATGGCAATATCCCAATTTCTCTGTATAAGTGTTACAGTATGCCCATTATAATTCATTATTCCAGGATGTTGCCCTAAACCATAAAGGCCTTCTTCTTCAGAAATCATGAAGACTTCTTCAGCATGATACGCCTCTTCCTCCAATATTTTAACTTTTACCATTTCCCTTCCTACTTCTTTAAGGATTATATCGTTAAATTGATCATAGAATGTAATGTAGCCTGTCTTGGAATCTACATGAGTCTGGATTTCATTAGTACGTATCATTAATCCCGAATTACTTGCCTGAAACTCCCATTTTACAGGTTTAAAGGAAGTTTGAACTATTATAAGACTCTTTACCTTAGGCAACAGTGATGTAGGAGAATAAGTTACTCTGATAACATTGCTAGCGAAAATTTGTATTCTTAATTTACCTGGGGGGATGTCTAATAGTACCCCATTGGGTAATCTCCTATAGGATTTAACCTTGAACATACGATTAAGAGATTGGGTTTAAGAGTTTTTATCAGTTAGCAAGACTTTTAAAGATCACTAGCTACTTTTTCTATCATCTGCTAATAGTAGCTCTACATAGTGCCTTCTTAGAAGCTTGAGCTTATCATAAATAAATAAAAGCAGCATATTCTATGTTAAGGAGAAAATCTTAGACTTAGAGGTGAATAATCTGTACCTCACAGTCATTATTAGAAGCATAGTACCTGTAATAATATTGCTTCTTCCACTATTGCTAATGTCTATTTTAAAGTGGAGTGCATTACAAGCAGGAGCCTTTTTCTTATTTTTCACTATACTTAGTGCAAATACGCTATATAGTATGAGCTTAGAGGATATCCTGTACAGCTTCTACAAAGGAACTTACTTAGGCCTAAACATAGCTTATATAATCGCATCAGCTTTAGTGTTTTTCACTATCTATGAGGCATTAGGATATCTAAACGAATTAAGGGCATTCCTTAATTCTAGAAAGCAAAGAAGTTATGAGTTAGCTTTTCTCTTAAGCGTTTTCATGGGGGGTTTTTTAGAATCAATAGCTGGATTTGGAATACCTGTTGCAGTAATCTCTCCTATCTTAGTCTCACTAGGCTTCAAGTGGACTGAAGCTATAAAGCTTAGCCTAGTAGGACATTCTTGGGCCGTCTCATATGCAGCTTTTGGTATTCCAACTAATGCTTTATCTAGCGTCACATATACTGATTTTCATAAACTATGTGCCTATACTGCGATATTCTTAGCTTTAGGGCTCACATTAATCATAATTTATGAAATTAGAGCTCTAGGCACGGAGAAAATAAGCACATCCTTATGTTTCTATGCACTACTATCACCAGCTTTATTATTAGTCTTAACTTCTATAACAGGAGCTTATGGGTCACTGCTGGTATCGCTTATCATGTTGAGTAGTTCTCTTCCTCTTATCTTAGGAATGGGGGCTACCAAGTTTATGTTGAAACTATTATCTCCATACTATGTACTTTCCTTTATACTTCTACTAGCTATGTTATTTAGAAAAGCTTTTCATGATAGCATGTTTTTGGATATAGTATTCAATACAGGAACTATTACGCTATTCTTCACGCTTATAATTGTTATGAAGAGAAGAAAAGAGCTCTATATAAGTAATGATAAATTAAAGACGCTAATAAGGAACATTGCTGAACTTGCTATAGCTTTTGTTACATTGATGAATGCCTCAACTTTAGCTACACACTCAGGAATGATGCAAGATATAGCTAATTCACTACTATCTTTACTAGGAAAGGAGTATACACTTATGGTACCATTTATAGGCTTATTAGGTACGTATATGACAGGCAGTAACACAGCCTCTAATGTACTCTTTGGACCTCTTCAGATGGAATATTCTCAGGTAGCTAACTTAAGTGCATATTTGCTCTTGGCTAATCATAATGCTGGAGGGGCACTAGGCAGTATAATCTCACCAGCTAAGATATTAGCTGGCACGTATAGCATTGATAAGAAGGGAAAGGAAGGAGAGGTGCTTAGAATGTGTCTTAAAGTAGCGTTACTCTTAGCATTAGCAATAGATATGGAATTTTCAATATTGTTAAGTACAGCTAGGTTCCCTTTGGAAAGGTTCAAAATTTAATTAACTTTAAAACAGAACTGGTAACTATAAATGATGTTTATGATTTTGCTTTAATGTCTCAGGCATCATGAGTATTAATGGAAGCCTTATTGTAATATCAACTATTACGAGCATTATAAAAGGAGCTGAAGGGTCTATATTTGTCCATAATAATCCACCTACTAGAGATGCAGGAGTTCTAGCTAATCCTCTTAGTAAGCCTATCACTCCACTCCATCTTCCACGCCATTCACTATCAACTAACTCCATTCTAAACGAAGACCATGCACTCATTGCACCCCATGTTAATCCCCTTAAAGCAGAGGCTATTATTAGGTAAGTATTATTAGGAGCAAATACTAAGAGCAAAATCGAAGTATAAAGTATTGGTCTAAGAACAGCTATAGTCCTTTTTCTGCCTATAGTGTCTGCTAGTTTCCCTAATGGAATGGAAGAGATAGTATAAGTTAGATTTTGTGCAGAACCCATTAAGCCTAAAGTTAAAGCATCAGCTCCCTTTACTTCAGCGGCATAAACCATTACAAAGGGAGTTATTGCTCCGAATATAAACGCCCCTAAAGTTTCAACAATGAGCCATTTCTCAACACCAGAATATCTAAATAAACGCCTAAATTCCTTGAAAGAGCCTCTATTAGGTTGTGGAAAGAGACGTACTTCTTCAAGATTAGCAGATACCCAAATAAACGAGGCTAAAATAATGAAGAAGTGAATTATGAAGAGAACTTTCATACTTTGAGTACTAAGACCACCTAAATGGGATAATATAATGCCTGCAATGGTAGGAGATATTATCGAAGCTACTCCAGAGGCAGCATATGAAAGACCAAAACCTGTAGCTCTATTTTTCTCTTGAAGGCTCTCTGTGATTATTATCGACTCTAACAGAGAGATGGACCACATGTTTATGTAAGATATCATGATTGGCACTACAGTAAGTTCCCAGCTATTAGCAAGGGCATATATCAAAGGAACTAAGAGTGTAAAGGTAAGAGAAATAATGTAAATTTTTCTTAGGCTATAATAATCAGCTAACCATCCTATAGGTAAAGCCAATAATGAAGAGAAAAGACTACCTACACTATTAAGTCCTCCAAGTTGGAGAGGATTTGCCCCAAGCTTTACTATATAAACGGAGGTATAGTTTTGAGTTAAGCCAGAAGCAAAAGAATACGTTATTCGCTTAGCTAAAAGTACTCTATAATTCTTCCTTAGTAGCTTTAGCTTTGAAATACTATCTTGGCACTCCATATCCATGCATCAAAGTATAAAGATAGTGTATATAGATAAGCTTTAAGCTAAGCTTTTGTCAAGGATGAGTAGTGTAAAAACAAAGTACAGAAGTACTACAATCTACAGAATTGAAGCGTTAAGACTGAAAATATCTCCATTAAGAGCATATCTTCTGACTAAAGTTTCACGAATGAGAAATTGCTAACATTTCTAAAATTCTCAAGTAATGTGAGTTCTACTTCGATTTTCTGACTAGAGCTCTTATAGGTGAGAAGTTTTCAAAAGAAAATATATATACCTATATATTACTATATAACAAATACCATCCATAGAGGTGCAAAAAGTTGGATTGGCTAAGTCTGATCTCAGCAAGTTGGAAGATATTGTTTAAAGTGATGGTTAGCTTCTTAGTTGGAGCCTTAATAGGACTAGAGCGAGAAAAATCTAGAATAGCAAAATTAGAGCAAGATCTTAAGGATCCTGAAAAGTTAGCGATATATCCAGGAGTTAGAAGTTTTAGCTTCTTAGGCTTAATAGGAGCATTGACAATATTGGTGCCCTCCTTGATATCTTATCAACAGTTAGCATTATGGATTTGTACATCATTAATTATAATGGCAGTTCTATTAATCATACTATATACTTCCTACAGAATGTTTATTCTTAAAGAAGGGGGAATAACAACTTCAATAGCTCTGGGTATAGCATATCTACTAGGTTTTATGGCTGGAGCGGGGTTGATCTTAGAGGCCATTTCAATATCTGTTCTGGTAACCTTTATATTAGCTCTAAAATTTAAGATACAGCATGTTATCAGAGGCATCTCTTATACAGAGCTGCTCTCAGCATTAGAAATTGGCATTATAATATTCTTAATAGGCCCATTAATTCCTGAGGAGATATACGATCCTCTTCTTCACATAATAAATTTGAGATTATTATACGTATTCTTCATTATAATGCTTTTACTATCATATATGAGCTATATTACGATTAAGTTAAGAGGAATAAAAGCATTAAGTTATTTCTCCTTTCTGGGCGGGCTAATAAATAGCGAGGCCACTACTGTCTCCTTACTAAGGCTATATCTTAAAGAAAGAGACATAAGGGATCTCATCGTAGGTAGTATAATCCTTTCTAACGTAGCTATGCTCATTAGAAATCTCATTTTTATATCTTTTCTATCTATGATACAACACTTAGAGTTAGCAACGATGCAGAGTTTTATAGTACCTCTAGTATCAAGTGTAAGCATAGGATTAGCTTTCTCAAGAGAGAGGATAAGGCATAGAAGCACATGCTATATAAGATTGTCCGAAAAATTAAGATCTCCTTTGAGCCTGAGACTCTCTATTAAGATCTTAATATCTTTTGGGATAGTGCTATTACTTATGTTAGCCTCATTCAAGCTATTAGGCTTAGTAGGAATCTTATTCTCAAGTGTGATAGGAGGAATTGCAGGTACGGAGGCAGTAATACTAACTAGTTTTACATTGTTATCCTCAGGTAAGATCAGTTCAAATCTACTTACTCTTTCATCTTTATGCGCTATAGTAACAGGTATACTTAATAAGCTGATACTTGCCCTCTCAGTGAGTACAGATAGATATCTCCTAAGAGGACTATCTTGGAGATTAGTTATAATAGCAATGCCATGTATATTAACTATCCTGCATCTCTTAATAGTCTAGCTTCGATTAAACTTACATTAAGTAAAGTTTCTAAGATTCCTAATGATCAATAGGCTATTTCGATGCGCTTCCTACACCTTTTTAATTAAAAATGGTTCTCAATTAACGTTTATTATTCAAATTAGATTAACCTAGGAGTAGAGGAGATGAGCAAGGAAATATTCTGGTTTAGAGGAGCGAGGTTTAAAATCCTTGAGGGAAAGAGAGGAGTAAGAGAAGCCTACAATTGTATGGCTGATGATTATGATTATTCGAAGTACCTCTACTTGACTAGGAAGATGGAGAAAAGCGAAGAAAGAATCACTAGTATGTGGATAAGGAAACTTTCAAGTCCAGTTCTTGATGTCGGTTGTGGAACAGGCAGATATACTATTAATATCGCCAGAAGTGGTCAGAAAGTAGTAGCTTTAGATATAAGCCTAAACATGCTCAGGATCACACAAAAGAAAGCTAGGAAATATGGTGTCTTAAACACGATAGACTTAATTCTTGCAGATGGTGAACATCTACCCTTTAAAGATGGGTCCTTTAATAGTCTGATATGCACATTAACCTTTAATCATTTCGAAAATTGTGAAGAAGCAGCACGTGAATTCTCGAGGGTATTGAAAAAGGATGGCGTATGTATCATAAGCACCTTAAATAAGTTCACCTTAGAGGATTTTAAGAAGAGGAATAGTTTACCCCTAGATAAGGTGCCCTTCAGAACTGAGAAATTACCTCCTGTACTAATTTATGAAATAGGGCATTCAGTTAATGACATTAAAAGTTTGTTCTCTAAGTATGGACTTAAAGTTGTAGATGCTAAAGGCTGTTGCTATTGGCATCTTATACCTCCCTGCCTAATCAGGTATTATAAAGTAATATTTGATCGTATCTTTAATTTTTTTAAGCCATTACTCAAATATGCTGAAATACATGTTATACTGATGAAGAAGCTAATTAACTAGAGCTGATGCGATTGGTATGCTATAGATTGTTAAAGGAATGAGAGCTCCATCAATGTACTGATTATATACATAGCACAGGCCTTTATAGTAATGGTTATGAGGGTTTAGGATATTTTCCTATTTTCCTAGAGTATTTAATGTATGTTATAAGGTTTTCAAGTTTTGATTCAACTATACTTCCTGACGATGATATTATCTATCCTCCTCCATACGCAGCATCATTTATACATCTTTTCACTTCGGCCTTTATCTCCTTAATAGTGCCTACAGCTAGGATATTTAAATCTACATTACCTATTAGGCACATTCTATCTCTAATCCTTTCCTTTACTTTAGCAAGGTCCATTCCTGCGAACTTATCGATACTTTGATAAGCATGAGCACCTGAATTTGCTACTAAATCTATTATTGGCATAATATTACCATCTGAATGAATAATAAAGAAACCACCTTCTCGTTTTACGGTAGTGCTAATCCTACGTAGCACAGGCACAGAAGGTTGCTTATAGCAGTCTCCCGTAACGGTCTTAACTGGAGTAAAACCTACAAGGTTCTAGCCGGTCAAGCCTCTGTCCCAGACGTTATAGTCGACAAGGACGGTTACATCAGGTATAGGGTAGAGAGCTATAAGCTTACCCCTCACTTACGTTTTTATTTTAATAAGCTACAAGAGTCATTATATCATTTATTAGCAGTCTTGTTAAGAAGTCTAGTGGCAAAGGTGTAGTTGTTTGAGTAGTGACTCAGTTCTTACTGCAACTCTAGCTGTTAAGGCTTTAGATAAGATAGGGTTAAAGCTGTTTACTTATCCGGAAGTCAAGTAATAAGGAGTCTCATGAACTATCTAAAGCTACTGCTGAGTTCTTAGGTTTAAACTTCATATATTTGGACATAACTAATACCTGAAGTAACTGGTGTACCTAAAGTGTTGATTAGGTCTTAGGACTACATAGGAAATCTGAACATAAGAGAAATTCTCTTAAAGTGCCCTTTAGATCATTTAAGGAGTTGCTTTAACGTTAAAACAATTTATTTAGTCTCACTTGTCTCACTACTTCTAAATACTAAGAATAGGTATGTTAGAGATAATGAGTAGATTGTTGCTGTAAGCCTTAAGGGTAGCTCTAAATCTATATCTAACATGTAGCCACCTAAGCCTCTACCAATAGCACTAGGCACACTACTAGATAGATCAACTATTGATGATGCTTTACCTCTATGCTCAGGTGGTACGACCGCCATCATGAATGCGGTAAAGAGTGGGTTTGCAACGTTCATTAATACTGATCTAGCTATGTATAATGTGAACGCTAGCAAATAGTTATTAACGAATGTTATAGCAACTAATAGAGGTATACTTGTAAAACTCACGAGAATATATGCCTTAATGGGACTACCAACGAACTCACTAACTTCAGGCATAAACATCATGAGCAATGCCATAAGTAATGACTCAGTACCGTAGAGAGTACCTAACTCACCACTCTCAACACCATATTTAAGCATGAAGTAATAACTAATGTTATCTATGGAGATCGCGGCACCTAATCCCGTGATTGCTTCAAATACCATTATCTTGCTAATAACTCTCCACGTACTTTTAGGTATTCCCTTAAATGACCCTATAAACCCCTTCACACTCCTTGATGTTCTAGGGGTACCTGTGGTTTTGATCTTAATTAATGGAATAATAGTAAGTAATGACAATATAGCTACAATAAGTAATGTATGCCTATAAACCTCAAGGTAGGATAAGCCACAAGTCCTAACAATTATCTCAGGTAACCAGCCAGCATAATTACCTACAGTACTCCCCACCATATGTATAGCTTCAATATAAGGATAGACATAACAGTACTTTTCCTCCTTAGCAACTCTGCTAACCAATACTGTAAAACCTATGAATGGTATGGAGCCAACAAATCCCCATAAAAATGCTGAAAGGTAAATCAGTATCTTTATGCCAGCAACCAACAATAAGATACTTCCTGAGGAAGCTATCAATGACACTATCATTACATGAATTAGTCTAAACCGATCAATAATCCAGCCACTTATTGGTAACATTACAATATATGAAGCTAACAATAAAGAGCCGAATAAGCCATACTCAAAAGGCGTAAACCCTAATGATCTAAGGTACGGTGCCTCAATAAGCCGTATTAAGGACCAAAAGAAGGCATCCATTACTGTATACGCTATCAGCTCTAAAGGAACGTCTCTGAACCCTCTAATGGCGCTATCTAACGGCTTCATACTTCTGGACCTTGCTTACGTATCTATGCTAAACTTGTCTATCTAGGTAAACTAGTCACTTAGCTGACCTATCTAGAGGAATGAGGTAGTAATTATAAAAGGTTAACTTTAAAGACACGTGAATGTTTGTAGGACTTAACTTGATGTGATGAATTTTATTGCATAATAACTTTAACGCTAGCAAATCCCATCCATGGTAATTTTAATGATCTTATATCCTTTACCTCTTTACTTACGAAGTTTATTCCCTTTAGTATCTTCCATACATTACCTGCTATCATACCTACTCTCAATGACTAAGATATCATTAGCGTTAGTAAATAAATTTCCTATTGCCTCTTTAACAACACTAACAGTTTGTTTAGCAGCTGTACATATGCCTAGGCCATTATTATGGAGGTCTACCAAGCTATTTATGAGGTTCCTAGATATTAAGACTTCGTAATTATCGAGTAAGTTCCTCTCATACTCCTCTATTATCTTAGAGGACTTCACATATACTTCACGACTACTTAACCATAACCTGTAAAGACATGATGAAGCACTTTCACCACAAGTTAAGTATCCTCTCCTAATACCTTTGCTTTTAACGCTGCTCTAATCGCTCCTCAATTTAACTAGAGTCCCATTTAAATCGAGTATCAGAGCTACGTTATTAAGTCCTAACTTTTTTAACCTATTAACAACTCCCCTAACATAGGGGAGTTGGGGTCTTTAGGGAAGCCAAGAGGTTACTGAAGCCCCAAGGAGAGCCTGGATATGCGAGTTATCCCGCAATGCATTCCCGAAGGAGGCCAGGGAGTTAACTAGGCAGATAGGGAACTCATAAACTCCTGAAAATTATAGCCACACTACATCGAATGCTCAGAAAGGAGTTCCTCGCTGGAGCTATCCGCGAAGAACTGGAGAAGGCAGGGGGTACAGTACGGGATAGAGCCCAGAGGCCTAGTTACGAAATTAGTCATAGAGAAACCAGGCCCATAGAACTTGAAGTGTCACTATTCGGGGAAGTGTAAGATACCGAATAACATTAGTAGAGAGACATTAATACCGTGCTGAAAATTAAAGATTATATCAAGACTTATTCTCTCTATCATAGAACTACTATCAATAATTTCTCAACATTTACGCTTATCATTTTGTATTCAAAGGAAAGATCTAGGTTTCTGTCCTCGGTCATACAACAGGGTGAAAGACCATTTCCAGATCTGGTTAGGCCACTCACCTCCTCATTCTATAATACACTAGGCAAATCTTCATAATAGTGTTGATGTATGTTATCGCTGCTAATAATACTAAACTGGGCAGTATTAGCCCCGTAATGCCGCCCAGAAGCACTATGAACAGACGGACGTCTCTAGAGGCAGGAGGCCTAAGGTTCGGGGGTACAAACAAGTCTACGTTGATGCTACGTGCATCTGCTTCAGCAGCTAAATACACTAGAAGCACACTGCCCGTGACCGCTAATAGCTTTATGAGTGAAAGACCATCTTCTGCTAAGTGAACTATCATTCCTGTACATATCGTTATGTCTGCAAGCCGATCAAGCATTGTATCTAAGAACCCCCCTTGCTTAGTCATCATTCCCCTCGCCCTAGCTAACTCGCCATCCACTCCGTCTATTATGGACGATATCTGAGCTAGAATCCCTCCTAGGAAGGGCATCCCTAAGTAGAACGCGATCCCTGAAGCTATGGACAGTAAGAATGAGATCATAGATACTTCATCAGGGGTAAGCGGGACGTTCTTCGTTACTATGATCCTCGTAATCCTAGTCGATATTCGCCTATTTATATGCCTGGATACAGGTCCGTCCGTAGGCTTAATTAAACTCCTAAGGTCTAATTCGCTTTCCTGCACGAAAATCCGCCCTCTATTGTATATGCTTTTTCTACCGAGTATTCTTTCTATGACGTTAGGGGGTGAGATTATCATTTCAAATGTC
>CAZFCQ010000027.1:0-18296 GCA_964517845.1 uncultured Thermoprotei archaeon
AGCCCCGCCTCAAGGCCCATCACCCTTACCCGAGATCTACTATTTCCTGCGTTAGGCTTGGCGGCACAGTCCTCTCAATAGTTAACGGAGCACCTATAGGTACCTTAACCTCAGCCTTAATGGTGTCGTAGCCCTGCGCCCAGTATTCGCTGTTATGGTAGTACATGACCAGCAGTAGTTTCTCACCAGGATCTAACACCGTATCGTCGTTAGTCTTAGTAATCCAAGCAATGACGGATATTACTCCGTCGCTAAATGTGTCATAGAACTTGTAGATCTCCAGCTTGTTAGATTCACTGATGTCATCAGGCAGCCCTATCTTCACCGTATAGATAGCGTCCATATTATCTTTGTCAAATTTCGCTCCATCGACTTTTTCAAATTTTTTATTTGTTGTTGACCAATTGCCGAGTGTGCCGTTAAATACTATCCATGGTGTTGACCAGCTTTCACCAGTAACGTTCTGGATGGGTTTGTATGATGTATCAAATACTACCCACACATCGAATGTGCTGTTATATCCAACATAGTATGTTATGACACTACCTTTCTCACCGTATATTTCCGCATAACCCGCATCATCGCCATAAGGTGCTAAGTAATATTTTTTACCGTTTATTGTGGTGTTATACCACGTATTAGTTTCTGAACCACTACTAGTGAGTTTAGCTTTAGTTGAAGCTAGTAGCACTTTGATTATTCTGACTGCCGTGTCTGGGTCGTATAGTGGTGTTGCTATTGCTGTTAGGTATGTGTTTGCTAGTGATATTCCTCTCTGTGGTGACCAGTAGCTTATTACTGCCTTTACTGGCGTTAGGTCTACTTTGTGCTGTCCTGATGATAGCTTTATTGTTGCGAACCAGTAGTCGATTTTCTGATCATCTATGTCTACATGTGCTACTATGGTTCCATCTAGCTCTAATGCGCTACTTGCTTCTCCTAGACCTCTCTGTATTGCTGCTCGGCTTTCCTGTGTTGTGAAGAATCCCATGTTCAGCACCACGAATGCTAGTGCGGCAGCGACAATCACGAACGCTATCATTACGATGGCACTCTCAATACCTACTATGCCTTTTTTCCTCCTTAACTTCCTGGAGGGCATTTTAGGCACCCTCACGGGATACTTGCAGAGTTTAAAAAAGACCTAGTGGTGGTTAGCGACCAATAGCCTACTTTGCGGGTCTTGTTTCATTAAGTCCTTAGGTCGTGTAGCGATAAATTCTAAGTTTATAACGACCTCTGGTCGCTTCATTAAGTTTCTAGCTCTCCGGATAGTGGCTGTGTAGTTAAAAAGTAAATTATGTTTTTCTTACACGTATAGGGTGGGTAAGGTGACCAAATAGATATGAGATTGAGGGAGGTATTGAAGAGAGACATGAATAGTAACTCGAGTCCTAGAAGATTTCTCACGATAATTGTTGATGGAGAGGATATTTTGGGTGCAGTAATTTTGGATCAGTACCTTAGACCTAAAGCTTATTGGCCTCCCGATTTTATTTCAATACTCCCGGCCGAGGTACTTAATTCGTGCTCACTACTAAAGGATAGCAATGACTACTTGATTCTATCGATAAGAGATCGAAAGTTTATTGTAATAAGGATTGATGACCCAAGTATTTTGATACTAGAGATCCGTGCTACACTTCATTCTGAAGAAATTGTTAAGGAGCTATATAAAATCATAGTAGATATTAAAAAGCGATATATGTGATTTTCTGACTACTTAGTAAGTAGCGAATATTGTTCTCAGACCTCCTCATAGATTTGGGTTTTGGTTAATTTCTGAGTATCTGAACCTGATCCAAGAAGCGCGGTGGAACGTTACTTTATTGTATTTATTGTAAAGGCCTGTTTAGTAGGGATAATTATTATGTGACCTAGTACGCTAAATATACCAGTAGCAGTATAAACAATTGAAATAGCTGCCAAGCTAAGACGATTATCCTTCCAGCAGGGTGCAACAGAAGCCCCCATAATGCCATAGCATTACCTACTGAAAGCATAAATAATAAGTTCCTGAGTGCAAGTTTAGGGTGTGCAGTACCAATAATTGATTTAATAATTTTTACTGCAACAGAGTTTCTGTATTTGATGTAATGCGGTAGTTTGTAATAAAGACTTAATCCGTCCTTAGATAGCTTATAGTAAATTTTATATGGTCCTTTATTTATACCAAAAAATTCATAGAATTTCCTGATTAGGCTTGGCCTTAAGGATTTTTTATAAAGTTTTAGGGGTGCTCCTGACTCAGAGAATATACTAAGATACGACTGTGCTCTTGACGGGCTTAGTTTAAATAGTGATGCTATAGTAGATAAGGGTAACTCATAATTTCTGGCTGTCGCTAGCGCTATGACAGCGTCTGCAGTATAGCTATAAAGGGTTAGATCCTCAGCTAAGTCCTTTATGAGGAATCTTTTAGAGGGAGTAACTACTTGCTTGTACCTGAAATTATTGCTTCCCGCACTTAACGTGCTTATTAACTTTTCGTAGTACTCCCACCCTTTATTTGTTAATATATAATGCTCCATTCCCCGCTTACCTACCTTAGCTACTAAACCTTTTTTCTCAAGCTTTCGAAGGGAATCGGCCACAGCCTTATACCTTAACATTAGTTTACGTGCTAACTCCTTCGTTGTAAAACCTTCTTCATTCTCAGCTAGAGTAATTACTACCTTTAATTGAATTATACCTCTACAAAAATCAACTGTTGAGTCAAGCTCGCGAACTGTCTCGAGTCTGTGCTCAAGGGGAGTTTTATCTAAATTATTATTAAATAATATAACCGCAGAATTATTAGGCGTATTATTAGATTTGGGATCATTTGTTCTAAATCTAGTCATGTGATACCCTAATAGTATTATTAGGTATCGTCGTTTATAAAATTATAAAGTTTTATAATTTTATAAAAATATAAAATTATGGCTATTTGATATTATTGGGCTAGGTTTTGCTTAAGTTCAGAAAGTGCTACACTCGCCTCTTTAAGACCTTTTTCAAGTAGTTTCTCAAGGTCAAGTAGTATTATTAGGTTTTCATCATGTTTTGCTATGCCGTTTATAAATTCTAAAGCACTTGTTTTCGTGATTTTAGGAGGAGGCTCTACATCTTTTGTTGAAATTCTAGTTACACCTAGAACTGAATCTACAATAACGCCTACGTTTACGTCCTTAGCATCCAGAATAATTATTCTTAAGTCGCTTCCAACACTACCCGAATCCATTTCGAATACCTTACGTAGGTCTATTATAGTTGTGATTTGTCCTCTTAAATTTATTACACCACATATATATGATGGTGTATTTGGAATTCTTGTGTACTCCCGCATTTTTATTATTTCCCTTACTTGATGTACATCAACACCAAATATTTCATTTCCTAACCTAAAGATTACTGCCTGTAGTTCATCTGAATTCTTAGCTGATGTTATAGCTGTTGCAGCTACCATGCTACACTCCCCTGGAGCCTTACCTACCTGCTCCTGTGAGCCTCCTCAGTTCCCTAACAGCTGACTGCATATCCTGAACCACATCAAGAAGCTGCTGAGCCGTTGAGTTAAGTTC
This sequence comes from uncultured Thermoprotei archaeon, assembly GCA_964517845.1. Classification (GTDB taxonomy): domain Archaea; phylum Thermoproteota; class Thermoprotei; order QMSL01; family B3-G16; genus CAZFCQ01. Next base: position 3,564 of record CAZFCQ010000027.1, read on the forward strand.
TTGAATGGCTGCATTCTGCTCCTCCACCGCACTTGAGGCTTGTTCTGAAGCTGATGCTTGCTCTTCCGTAGCTGCAGCAATTTCCGATATCATGGCCATGACGTTCTTTGTCTTCTCTAGTTCCTCGGCTATTAAGTTTGCCACGTTCTCTGACGAATTAGCGACTTTTTGCGATGTATCTGCAAGTCTCTTTATCGTATTTAGTGCTTTCATAATGACCTCACCGCCAGCTTTCATTGATTGCAAAGATTTCTCCATAGCTTCTGACGCCTTCTTCATCTGCTCCTGAATCCCCCTTACCATCTCAGCTATTTGTCCTGCTGACTTCCTTGTCTCTTCAGCTAATTTCCTTATTTCCTCAGCTACAACAGCAAAACCTCTGCCATGCTCGCCAGCACGTGCTGCCTCTATAGCCGCATTAAGTGCCAGCAAATTCGTTTGATCTGCAACACTAGTTATTGATTCAACAATTCTATCGATGTGCTTAACTCTTTCTGCTAACTCATTAAAGACCTTCCCTGTTTCTGTGATATTACGCTCTAACTCATTAAGACTTTCAATACCTTTCTTACCTTCCTCGCTAGACTTCAGCGCCTCTTCTGCTGCCCTTGCCGCCTCTTCCCCTGCCTTCTTGCTTACATCAGTAACCTCCTGCATAGTTTTCGTGAGCTCGTTAACTATCTTCGAAGCCTCAGAAGTCCTCGTAGAAATATTCTGGGCTGTCTGAGCTATCTGCTGTATTGATGAAGATATTTCCTCCGATGACGCACTTATTTCTTCGATTGCTGAAGCTATGTTTTGGGCCACATTTTCTACAGTGTCCGCTGCCGACCTCAATTTATTAACGCTGTTCTGTATGTTAAGTCCTGCAACACCAGCCTTGCGCTCACCGGATACCTTACCGCCTGCTCTAGCCTTGATCCTCTCCTCCCTAAGAACCTGTTGCTGCTCGGGGTCAGGCGAACTCATTTTGACACCATTTCTAATCTTAAGGGTTTTATATTAAGGTTCAAGCTTCCCGGCGACCACAGATCCACATAGAGAATTAAAAAAAGACTCTGCAGGTCATCTCTTTTTAAGCTGATTAACGTTAATGCATTATCTGCTATTAGTCGCTGACATCGTCAACATCTTAATGTAACATCTATACCTCTTACTTTAGGGATTCAAATGACGGATAAGAGCAGACGTAAAGGATCGCTAAGAGAGTACATAGTTTCTACATTAGCTACCATGAAGACCGATATGTCAAGAATTGAGAACGTGATCTCCGACTTTGAAAGAAGAATAGATGCAATAATGAATAAAATAGACGATTTAGAACAGAGAGTCTCCTTCTTAGAGAAACTACTTGGAGTTAATAAAGCAAGAGAGAGGTGATTGGCGTGGGCGTCTCAATAGCTATTCACTCGTATAGAGGTGGAACAGGTAAAAGTACAACTACGGCAAACTTAGCGGTAGTCCTTAGTGCGTTAGGTTTTAAGGTTGTAGCTGTTGACTTGGATATAACTTCTCCCGGTCTCCATGTTATATTCGGAATTTCTTCAGATATGATGAAGTTCACATTAAATGATTTCCTCTATAAGAGGTGTAAATTAAACGATATTCTATTGGATATTACATCACACCTAGGTCTTTCTAAAGGAAGGCTATTCTTCATAGGTTCTAGCATGAAACCTGAAGAAATAGCCAAGCTTTTAAAGGAGGGCTATAACGAGTACTTATTCAAGGAAGTTAGTGATGAATTAACTAAGAGTTATGGTGTTGACATAGTCCTATTTGATACCCACCCAGGACTCACTGAGGACACGATAATATCTGTTCTGTCAAGTGAGCTAAGCCTCTTATTAATGCGTATGGATAAACAGGACATTACTGGAACTTATATCACAGCGCAAATCCTTAAAAAATTCAGAAAAGTCAGCTATGTTGTCTTAAATATGGTTCCACCTAAACTCGCTTCAGCACCAGAACTAGCTAATGAAGTATCAAAACTAGTTAAAGCACCAGTTATTGCGGTTATACCCTTCTATGAGGAAGTACTTTCCCACAGAAGCCGTGGTGTCTTTGTTCTTAAGCATCCTAGACACCCATTTACATCCAGAATATTGAAGCTAGCAGAAACAGTTATTTCACTTACTAGAAGGTGAAGTAGCCTTGGGTATGCGGACTTATAGAAGGAAGAGGAAATTAAGAGTACTAATAGCTGATGACTCTGTATTTACAAGAAAACTACTTCAAAAAATATTAGAGTCTACTAGTAAATTTGAGGTTGCTGAGGAGGTTTCAGATGGCAGTAGTGCTGTTTTAAGTTATGATGAGATAAGACCTGACATAGTTATAATGGACATAAATATGCCCGTCATGGACGGCCTCACAGCAGCGAAAAAAATTCTAAGCAAGGACCCTAGTGCCATAATAGTTATAGTAAGTGCTTCCGGGAGCCAAGAATTAGTTATTAAAGAAGCAAGAAAAATAGGTATAAAAGCCGTAATCTCAAAGCCATTCAATCCTAAAGATATCATCAATACATTAGAAAGCCTTCTCAAAGGTGATTCTCATGAGGAATTATAATGCAGAATCAAAATACTTAATAAAAAAGAAAATAAGAGTACTAATAGCAGACGACTCTGCACTTATGAGAAAACTTGTAAAAAATGTCTTATCTAAGGATCCTCAAATCGAGGTTGTGGGCTTTGCTAGAGACGGTCTTGAAGCTATAAAGAGAGTTATTGAGCTCACACCAGACGTTCTGGTGCTAGATATTGAAATGCCTAAAATGAATGGACTGGAAGTATTAAAGAGGATTACTAGATTAAAACCTACACCAACAATAATTTTTAGTGCCTTAACAAAAGAAGATACCCAGCTCACCATACAGGCCTTAAATCTAGGAGCAATAGATGTTGTTTCAAAACCTGGAGGACCTATATCATTAGATATTAGTGAAGTTGCGGAAGAACTTATTAAGAAAGTAAAATTAGCCGCCAGCATAGGTACTGCGGGAATCAAGAAGTTAAGAAGTATTTCAAAACCAATATTACAAGCTAAGGTAACTAAATACAAGAAACCAAGACCTACTAAATTAGAACTTAAGATTTCAGAGTCACCCCTAATTGCAGTAGCAATAGCTTCTTCAACAGGAGGTCCTAGCGCTCTCGCAACAGTACTCTCGAAATTTTCATCTGACATTCCTGCCGTGATTCTCATAGTTCAGCACATGCCCCCGTACTTTACTAAGCGTCTAGCAGAACATCTCAATTCAATCTCAAACATAGAGGTAAGGGAGGCAAGCAACAATGACGTTTTGAAGAATGGTACTGCATATATAGCACCTGGGAACTATCACATGGTAGTTAAGAAAGATTTCAACGATTCAATTAAAGTAGAGATATTTAATGGGCCTAAGATAAATAATGTCAGACCGTCGGCAGATCCTCTGTTTGAATCAGTTGCAAAAGTCTTTGGACGTAATAGTATTGCTGTAGTTTTGACAGGAATAGGTAATGACGGAGCCGAAGGAGTTAAGGCAATTAAAAGTGTGGGGGGCTACGTCATAGCTCAAGATGAGGAAACTTCAGTTGTTTTCGGGATGCCAAAAGCAGCAATAGAAAGTGGGTGTGTCGATACTGTGCTACCGCTTCATAAAATTGGGGAGGAAGTAGAAAGGATTGTAAGATTACGTTATCTTTCTTTAAAAGCTCAGCTTAGAAGGAGGTGATTATTGATGAGTACCGATATGTCAGAATATAAGGAATTATTCATAAGTGAAGTGCGCGAATATCTGAATGAGTTAAACAAGCTTTTAATAAGTCTTGAAAAAGATAAGATGAACAATGCTATTATAACTGAAATATTCAGATTGGTGCACTCAATTAAGGGCTCATCAGGAATAATGGGGTTAAGCGAGCTGTCAGCTCTTGCACATGCTATGGAGGATGTTTTATCGGCAATTAAGGAAGGTAAATTAAAGGTTACTTCTAATGTAATAGATCTTCTCTTAGAAGGCGTAGATACTATTGAAAGTATGATTAATGCATATGAAGAGAATAAATCGTATCCGCATCCTACCAAACTCATTAACGCTTTAAAGAAAATTATTAAGTCTGGGCAGGTCGAAATTCGGAACCCTAATAGTAATTTCAAGGAGACTACCCAAGAAAAAATTTTCTTGCTTGAAGTTGAAGTGTCAAAAGACTGCACCTCACCTAAACTTAGGGTATTTGCAGTCTTAAAAGAAGTTGAGGAGAGAGGTATTTTAATTCGTGTTGATCCAGATCCAGCAGAAATGCCTAAGGACGTCAGAGACGTAAGAATATACTTCATGTCCTCTGAGGAAGTTATTACTGAACTTAGTGAAGCTATTAAGAAGATGCCTGAAATTTATAAATATGCCATAAAGGAGGTAAGCCCTGAAGATATAGGTATAGACCCCAAAGAATTAGAATTATTAAAGTCAGCTAAGCCATCAGATGAAGAAGTTGCAAATTTAGTTAAGAAGATTGAGGAATTTATAGAAAGTGAAGAGAGCGCCACCCTTGAGGCGGGTAGTGATAAAGACTATGTTCATAAAAGAATAGAAGAAATAAAAGTTAAGGTGAAGAGTCTTGATAAATTATTTGACTTAGTTGGCGAAATGATTTTAGTAAAGTCAAGGTTAGCACGAATAGCTAAAGATCTGAATAAGCCTGAGTTAACAAACATCATCTCCTCATTTGAATTAATAGCAAATATGCTTCAAGAAGAAGTTATGAATATGAGGTTGGTCCCTATAGGTCAGGTGTTTAATTTATTACCACGCCTCGTACGTGATCTAGCCAAAGAACTAGGTAAAGAAGTGGACCTAATCATTGAGGGCAGTGATATAGCTCTTGATAGGAAAATCCTAGAAGAAATAGTTGACCCATTAATGCATATAGTTAGAAATGCAGTTGATCATGGTATTGAAAGTCCACAGGAGCGTATTTCCAAGGGAAAGCCCGCTGTTGGAACTATTAGGGTATCTGCTAGACGTGAGGGCAATTACGTAATTATAGAGGTAGAAGATGATGGTAAAGGAATAAATCCTGAATTAGTGAAGAAGATTGCTATAGAAAGAGGTCTGATTAGCCCAGCTGCAGCTGAAAAAATGACTGATAAAGAAGCACTCATGTTAATAACGCTTCCCGGATTCACTACAAGGAATCAGTCAAGCCAAGTATCAGGTAGGGGTATGGGCATGAACGTAGTTAAAGAAAAATTAGAATCTATTGGAGGAATACTTGAAATAAGCTCTAAGGTAGGTGCCGGAACAAAAATTACTATGAAACTACCGCCCTCACTAGCAGTAATTAATGCTGCAATTGTCAGAGTTGGTAATGAAAGATTTGCTATTCCTGTAGCATCAATAGAACGTATATTGAATTTGAAAAAAGAAATAATCAGGAGTATTACAGGTAGAGAGGTTATCTATTCAAACACAAAAGAGATTATACCGCTATGCAGGCTGTCAAAAATCTTCAATATTAATGATTCTAATGAGAGACAGGCTATCATAATCAAGGCAGAAGGCGGTAAGTACGCCGTAGCAGTTGATTATGTTGAAGAACTAAATGACATTGTTGTTAAGCCCCTAGGAAGACTTGTGAAAAATACCAGAGGTATTGCTGGAGCTACCATATTAGGTGATGGTAAAATTTGCCTTATTCTAGATCCCTATGCTCTCTATACTTTAGCTAACTTATAGGGGGTCATCCTTGAACAATTATTTCCAAGATACAAAGGAACTTGAGGCAATAGGTCACGAAGCACTTCAAAGTGCCAGCAAAGCACTATCTAAGATACTAGGATACGATGTCAGAATAAAGTTGGCTTCGGCATATATGCTATCTCCCATTAATCTTATGGAAGTATTAGGCAAGGAGTCAGCATTTGATGTTGCTATTGCATACTCAAAATTAAAGGGTATGTTAAGTGGTATAATATTGCTTGCTATACCATTAAATGATGCTGCTGAAACTCTGAAAAACATGATTCTAAGAACACTAGGAGTCAGTATGCTTAATGAAGAAATAGCTACAGATCTTTTCAAGGAAATGGCAAACATCATCTTCGGTGCTGTAGCAACTAGTTTGTATAATAAGTACAAAATTATAGTTAGCTATAGTGTCCCGAAGGTCGTTATTGACAATTTTATGGCTATTCTCGATAACATCGTCACCCTTTACATCATGGAGTTTGATAAGCTGGTTATTTATGATGCCGAAATTGTGGGAGAAGAGAATACACCAAGAATTAAGATATTAATAATTCCGGAAGAAGGCATGAAATTCTCAAGATCTGAACTAGTTGCAGGCGATTTTCAATGACTGAATTGAGACTAATTAGAGTTACTGAGTCATCATTAATAGCTGAACTCAGGAAAAACACCATTACAGTAAACATAGGCTCATATATAATATCAAAGAATCCGGCACGCCTAGCTACTTGGGCGCTTGGCTCATGTATTGCTATAGTTCTTTTCGACCCGCTAATCTCAGCTGGTTCCCTAGCACATGCCCTCTTACCACAACCACACCATGAAGTTGATAGCCCTGGTAAGTACGTTACAACAGCTATACATACTATGGTAAGAGGTCTTCAGTCTATTGGTGCGTCAATCAGGAGGCTCAGAGCAGTATTAGTTGGAGGAGCTAATATCCTTGATTTTGCTAGGAATATTTCAGTAAGTACTAGAAATATACAAGTAGCAAGGGAGGTTCTTACTTTAAAGTATGGTATCCCAATAATTGATGAAGATGTGGGCGGGAATGTAGGTAGGAATGTAGTTTTTGAAATTGGTAAGGGAATAGTTTACGTATGGTATACTGCTCGTAGCTTGTTTGGAAATAAAACCAATATTAGTCATGGAGGGAATAAGTTTTGGTCAGTAGGTTAGACTATAACTACTTGAGATCACTAATGCTAAGGTATTTGGGTATAGATATCAGTATATATAAGGTACGGTTCATATATCGTAGACTTATCGCACGTATGAGAGCCCTTAATCTGAACAGCATTGAAGAATATATAGTTGTTCTGAAGAGAAACCCTCAAGAACTTAGCTACTTACTGGATAATATGACAATAAATGTTTCTCAATTTTTTAGAGATCCGCATGTTTGGAGGGCAGTTAGAGAAGAAGTATTTAAACCAATTATTAACTATAAACGCAGTAGAGGCAGGAGAGTAATAAGAGTATGGAGTGCTGGATGTGCGAGAGGTGAGGAACCCTATACTATCTCTATGATTTTACATGAACTCTTGGGTCCTACGCTTAATGGATTTACTGTAACGATTTTAGCTACTGATATAGATCCTAAAGCCATAGAGGCAGCTAAATTAGGTAGGTATGACCCAAAGTCCCTTGCTACCGTGCCGCCATCCTTGATTAGGAAGTACTTCTACTACGACAACATGACAGGTAAGTATGTAGTGAGGGACATGATAAAACGTATCGTGAAATTTAAAGTCCATGACGTAACTAGGCATCCGCCAATAAATCTTGTTGATGTAGTATTTTGCAGGTATCTACTAATTTACATTGCGAAGGACATTCAGCTCAAAGTATTATCTAACTTCTACAGGGCTCTAAGTAGCAGGGGATACTTAGTGCTAGGTGCTTCTGAGTTCCTACCTGAAAAAGCTTACAGTATGTTTGAGACAGTTAATATTAGAGCAAGAATATATAGAAAAAGATTAAATGCAGATTAATTTCAATCTCTAATCTAACATTAACTATTAGATTAAATAGCTAGTGACCTTATATCCCTTATCATCACCTCCTTGACCCTCCTTAATTCCCAAGGCGATACTTTCTCGTTATTAACCACTATAATTCTCTTCCTGCCCGACTTTATGATACCTGACTGCTTATCAACGATATGCTTCTCATTCTGACTAACGACGAACAATGTGTAAAGTGGCTGTAATTCTCTACTAATCACGTCAACATAGTACTTACTTCCGTGACGTCGTATTTTTGCGTAACTAACTGCCTTCTCACAGTTAATTATTGACAGATCTGCTATAACCTTATTAATTTCCAGCATCTTTCCAGTCGGAGCTACGAACTTGCTGACTCTTACAGAACCCTTATACACCTGAAATGTAGGAGTTACTCCTTGACTAACCCATAGATTAGGCTTAAAGAATATAGACATTGAGGAGCTTCCTTTTCGGATGTGAAGCGTGGGTAAGTATGACTCAATGGCCTCATCGAGGCTTACGTACTCCATTGCCGGAATCTTAACCTGAAGATCTATTCTAGAAACTCTCCTGTTATAACCGTTAGTTACTGTATCGTATCCTAAGCTCGCTAAAGCATCAAGAAATAGCAGAAAGTATAAGAACTCTATAACATGTCGGTCAGTCATTTTGTATTTGATATTTATTCCTCTAGGCAACATTCTACTCAATTTACCACTCATAAAGCCTAAATCTATACAACCAGGGGTTGCCTCTCGTATACTATCTATAACAACTTGAGAGAAAACTTTTGATAGCTCCTCCTCAACTTTATTTAATCTCACTAGAAGTCCTTCTAGCCCAGCTATTAAATCAGCCAACAAGTTCAGTCTGCTAATGGTATTCGATGCTAACTCCTCTCCAATCCTACCCAGAAATCTTGTTAAACTCTCTCTCAAAGACCTTTCACTTAACATTATATCTCTAAAATCTAATGCTTCAACTTTGCTTTTTTCCAACTCTGTTCTCCAATAATTATGTAAAATTAAAATTTTAAGTGTTGTGTATATCGCTACACATGTCACACTACATATTCACTTAAGGAATTTAAGAAAATATAACATGGTATTGTGTATGCTATCCATAACACATCAAAAAATTTTACTTGCCTTATTAAGAGCAGGGAAACCTGTAACTATCAGAAGATTAATGGAATATGCTGGTATTCAGTACAACATAAAACCGCATCTTGAGTATTTAAGTTCTTTAAATCTCATCAAGGTTGACAGCGAGAATAGATTTCCAAGAAGGAAGCTGGTGACGCTCACTAGTCGTGGAAGAGCTGTTGCTAATCTTATTAAGGAAATTGATACATTGCTGAATAATACTGAAGTGGTAGATGAAGAAAGTAAAACCGTACTTGCTGCTAATTCGCGAGAAAATACACTAACGGAATAAATCCATGTAATGAGGTAGTATTGCCCTGGAGAATCTTAGGACGGAGCTGGAACGTACTTTGGATTTCACTGCGCACTTAACACTAATAAAAAGCCTAAATCTATAAACTATCCTGTAGAATGATGAAATACTCCGGGTCTCGCTGAACTTAATGAAGATGCGGTCCTTCGCTGACTACTAAGTCGTTGCTTTACTCATCAATCGAAACCACTAATAATTATTCTTCAGCTAAAACCTAGACTAGCACTTGTAAGTGAGAGAAGGACCGGGGGTGGCCCTCCCCGCCTCATAACCTCCCGTGTCACGGGAGTTTTGGCGGGGCCGTAAACTATGTTGCTTAAGGTTTATTAATTCTTCCGCTCCCGAACTTACGCGTATTGAACACTATATCAGGTGACTCTAACTTCTCGATCCTTCGCTCTAGCTCCTCAATCTTTTCCTGTATCGACCTAAGCATGTTTTCCATAATGAAGACCTTACCCTTCAAATACTCCACCTCCTTACCTGTTAATCTAGAATTTCTCTACTTAGGTCTCTGAACGCTTGAATAAACCTCCTCTTTTCATCGTTATCATTCCATATGGCGACAAATGTGCTATTAAAGGCCGTTCTTCCAGTCTTAGACCGTCCTCTGAGTTGAAACCATTTATCGCAGTAAGGACACTTGACATTGTTACCTCTTTTTTCAAGAGATTTGTTAGCTTCGTATCGATGGTATCAATAGTGAATGTTTTCTTTTCTTTATCGAACTCTACTTGAATAAATCTCTTTCGATAGCTTTGCCTTTTACTTAGTTGTATAGTGCTAACATGTATGAGACCGCCACAGAAGGGGCATCTTACACCACGTGCAAAGATATAATTTTCGGCATCTTCGCCGAAATATCTACTTAACTCGTCTCTAGCTTTTATAATGAACTCCCTTGCAACATTGAATGTCTTTTCGAATAAACCTGGGTCGGCATATTTTGCAGGAAACTCTACCGTAGCTTTTAGAATTAAATAGGCTACAGGATTATACTCGATAGCCACAGTTCTAAATCCTAGTCTTAGAGGGATGCTACCACCACAGGACATAGGGTCGACAACAATATCACGAGGGTCTTTACCGAGATACTTCTTAACCAATTCTCGTATTAGCATCTTATCCGGACTTGCATAAGTGATAAGGGTTGCCCCATATCTTTTTGCAATTATTCTCAGATTCTCAAATCCAATCATGTCCTTAATCGTATTGATATCAATGGTTGTGTCGGCGGGAAGAATAGATGCTAAGGTTAGAGCACGCGCTGGTGACGTAGGTCTTCTAGCAAACCATGTATGAATGTTTCTCAGCCTTGGTTCTACAACCATGGGTTTAACTCCGAAAACCTTTTGATATTCCTTTCGTATCTCTTCTGGAGTTAGTCGAACATAGTGAGCGGTCTAGCTTTACAAAGTGCATATAGGTTAAGCAAGCAATATTAGCCTCAATATTAAAGAGTTCTATAAGGGAATAGCATGATCGAGATGATCTTAATAGTGCTGCCCTTTATCTTTGGAGCTCTCTTGGGAAGCCTATTTGGAGCTCAGGTTAGGCAATATATGGAAGAAATAGAGGGCATGTTTAGAAGGTTAGGCGCAGTAACATCGATAGTTACGTCGATTATCACAGCAATAGAGATCATCATCCTATACATGCCAACATTTAATCCTATGCCCCCAGAAGGGATTCCTAACTTACTCCAAAATATAGACTGGATGCTACTTAACCTTTACATACTCTTATTCTATAACAATATCGCATTGATTCCAACAGCTATGATATCTTACATAGCGTCAACTACGTTAAATCTCATAAGGGAGTAGATAACTATATACTGTTAGTAGAGAATAGCACCAATAGTAACCTGATAAAGCTAGCTTCTAATACGTGAGTATGCTCGTATTCTTACACATCGCCGATCCCATAAAGCTGGAAAAACTCTCTCAGTCACTTGATGAATGTAAGAGTGTAAGAATTCTTAGTGTATACACATACACACAGACCTAGATCACTCCAGAGGGTCTTACAACTCTTGCAATTCTTATCATTCTTACAGCTCTTACATCTTCATTAACTAATTATGTATTAAGCATCTTCCTCAGGTTGAAGGAATTTTACGAGGTCTTCTAAGCTAACGGATATACATGCCATATTCTTAACCTTCTTATTGATCCTAAACGATTTCTTTGGGTAGTAGTTCCATCCAAAAAGTTCAGCAATTGACTTCAATCCTCCTACGTCATCGATGATCCTTCTAAGTTCTTCAACAATTCCATACGTGATGAACACTTCACCTCCCTTAAGCATCATCCATGGAATCAAACTGCTCTCCAGAACGATCTTCACACGCTCGTTGAACGGAACGGTATGCCTATCAAGAAACCTGTATTGTTCATCACCGTTTGTTTGCACATACTCAACCACCTGTACACGTCCAACAAACCTACTATACTCTTCATTGATCCGTTTGACAAGAAAATTCCTTAAATCTCCTTTAAATCTTCATACATTGACGCAAGATCATGTTCTACTCTAAGCTTTATCCATGAAGGTGCTTGTAGCCCTGCCTCCTTATAGGCACCTTCAAGCATCTTTTCTGCGAGCTCTATCCAGTTATTGTCTAAAAGACTTGGATTTTCGATAATCTTCCTAGCAACATAGTAACCTATTGCTTTAAGCTTGTCAAGTCTTGGCTTAACCTCCTTCCCAAACTCTATAGCTCTAGCTGGATCTATTCTTTCACCAAAAGTGAAGGGTAGCACAATAAAGCGTCGCAGAAGGGCATCATCTTTAGGTAGTATCTTGTTACTTGTAAATATCGGTGGAGCTAACGATGGTACCTCTGTATATGTTCCTCTTGAGAATTTTCCTCTAGCTATCGTTAGTTCGACGGCCGATTTTAACATTTCAATAATGTCTTCTTTTTAGAATAGCTACTCCAGGTTCGTTGATCAATACAGGGAACGTGCCTAGGCTAAGTATATGGCCTAGACGAGCTACTGTATCGATGCTACTACCACCTCTTCTATACTCTGTCCCTAGGTTCCATATACTCAACACCAGTTCTCCGAGAGTTGTTTTACCTGTATGGCTTGGACCATATAGATAGAGCCATGGAAACAACATTCCTCTCTGCTTGCAAATAAAACTGAAGGGGGCTACTAATCCCCATTTGATTACTGTCACGAACTTCTCGATGATATGGTTGTACCATTTTTCTGCTAACTCATTAAGTAGCTCAAGAGCTTCTCTCAGCTCCTCTTTCGTGACCTCCCCTATCTGGAACTTAACAGCTAGTAACTTTCCATCTACAAGGTAGAAGCCTAGTTTATTGATCTCCTCTTTGATCTCAGCTATACCTCTCTTTAAGTAAGCATTCAGTATAGCGTTTAGAGAGTCCTCAGCAAGTCTTGTATGATAGCACAGCCCTCTAGCTCTAAGCCATGATACTAGATCTGGCGGCTCAGCAGGACCTATCTTAGCTGGCTTAGGAAGAATCCTCTCGTCTCACACTATCTCCAGTTCAAACCTCCTATCACTGGTAATCAGATCTACATACATTACTACCTTATCGAACACTATGGGAAAGACCTTTTTCCTTGAGGATTAATCTGTCTTCTTTACGCTTCATTCTCGCAATTATTTTTCTCCTCTGATTAGCACATACGTAATACTGTTTCTCGTAGTCAACCAGCTCACATACCAAGTCGAAACTACCGCGGTTGAACACTTCACTCAGTTGCCTAAGCACCTCATTAGCTCTTGCTTCAGCCTCCTCATTACTGCCAAAATGCTGAACTAGTAGCTCATGTATACCTCCTCTACCCTTGGCCTCTTCCTCACTTAACTCCGTGGATAGTCCATAGATCTTCTCAACACCTATTGAACTCAAGTACGTCAACAACTCTTTCTCGATGCCTTCATTCCATAACTGTACCTTCTTGTAACTATATGGAATCACACTTAGTCTTTCTTCAAGCCTATCCTCATCACCAGTTTCCTCATGAAGCATCTTGATTATCTGGGCAATCGAGGTTGGATGTATTCTTGAATGAGCACCCCACCCTGCTAGGTAGAGGCATAGAAGCTGGCGTTGTCCCGGTCTGTATATAGGTTTGAGTAGACCCTTAACCTTAAGGATTTCGCTATCTTTAAGGAGTCTAAGCTTACTAGATGTCGTTCTGCTCTTGCTGGTGGTTTTAGTCGTAGAAGTAGTTGCTGTAGATGATACTCCCCTACCTAATCTGTGCTTTATTACCTCCTCTAGCTTCTTCTCAAGTTGATCGGGATTAGCTTCACAAGCACTTGTATAGACAAGTTTACACGGTCTTGCATAGTATGGATGGTACCTGTTGTTTAATGTTCCTGGAAGCCTTAGTATTCGGGATGGATCCTTGGTTTGCTGATCCCCACCAGTATAGTCTATGAACATTCTCTGAAGTCTTCTCCATTTACCAACATCTACTTCATACTGTAGTTTAATGTATACGTGATACCCGTAGCCTGAATCAACAATTATACTAGCGTCTTCAACACCTATTGCTTGCAACTTACTCTTTATCTCTTTAAGAAACTCGTTAAACCCAGGCTTATTAACATATTCGATCTTGCATTTATCTCCACTACACTTCTTGAAGTAGCCTTCTAAACCTCCATCTTCGGTTTCTTTAACTAGATAGTAGCCTCGTCTCTCCAAAGCCTGCTTGATTTCATCACTAAGAGAATTAAGATCTACCTCCCATTTATAGTCGAGATCTGTGAATATGAATAAGCCTCCCTCAACATTACGAGCCTTAACACCCCTCTTCGGAATACCTTTTTTATTCAATTCCTCACGGGAGAACTTGGTTTTCGGTAGTACGCCTAGGTAAACGTTTGCACTGTCTAGTCTTAGTCTATTCCAGTTCTTCTTCAGCCACTCTACAGCCTCCTTCTCTACTCCTAGTTTCCATCTAAACCAGTAGCTCCTGGCTTTCCCATTAGGTCGTATGATACGGATCTCGCACCAAGCATCCTTGCTGGGAGTGTAGAACCCCCATATGATTGCTAAGAAGTGTTTTGTCTGCTCTAACGAATCATAATCATCCTCTTTACGCTTCTTCGATCTTCGAGTCTGCACCTCTTTACCCCGGAACATGCAATTATTTTATCCAAGAACTTCAATGTAGATTCTAACCTTCTTTCGCTGCTTCTTCAATTCATCCCATAGTTCTGCATAGTCTTGAGGTAGGTATATGATCCATCTCTTCCCATGCTTAACAATTTCTCTTCGAGGGATAACGATCACTGGAGGGATTATCTTTATATCTTCAGCCATGCGCCCCGCTCACTCTTTGATATACCTTAATTTATATAGGTAACAACATAAGAACGATGTTTCACTGTACAGCGGTGATGTTCATAGAAGCCTGTCTTCAGTGAAGCAATGTTTCCAGTTCTTCATCAGATACTGAAACAGATGTTTATAAGTCTCGGGTCTGCGGAGCCGAAGGTCCCGGGTTCAAATCCCGGCCGCCGCACTACTCCTCCATAATTCTATGATCTTTT
>CAZFCQ010000028.1:0-18144 GCA_964517845.1 uncultured Thermoprotei archaeon
CATCTATCCAGAGCTTTCCAGCACCACACCATGAGCCTGGTTCGAAGGAAGGAGGATTGAGCAATACTCCCTTAAATCTTTTCTTTGCAAAAATTGCTTGAGGAGGATATAGACCATACCACATAACCATGTTTCTCATCTCACCTAGGACTTTACTTCTCTATTTTCGTATAAAGGGCTATTTATTTTAAGGTTAAATTGTCATTAAGGAAAGCGATATAAATCTAAGTTCTCGTTTCTCTAGATAGGGATTATAATGAAGATAGGTTTTCTTACTAATGCTTTAAGAAATCGCTCATTGAACGAGATTGCAGAATGGGCTATTAAAAACGGCTTTGAATTCCTTGAGGTAGGACCTCACGTACCCGTAGATAAAGAGCTTTTTAGAAGGGTAATGAACGATACAGGCATGTACATTATTGGTCTTATATTCTGTAGGAATTTCCAAGAAAGGAATGAGGCTATTCGTAGGAAGCTCATAGAGGAGCTTAACAAGAGAGTGGATTTAGCATGTGAACTAGGGTTTGAGTATGTGACAATCTCTACTGGTGTAGATGTAAGCAAGAGCTTTAAAGAGAATGTACAACTCTTTAAGGAATTTATTACACCTATTCTCGAAAAATGTAAGGATCATGATGTGAAGGTAGCTATAGAGAATTGTCCTGGTACGGGAAATATAGCTACATCGCCTTATAGGTGGAGGGAGATATTCAGAGCTATAGACTTTAAGAATCTAGGACTTTGTTATGATCCATCTCATTTAGTTAGACTCTTTATAGATCCTTACAAGCCCATAAGAGAATTCGCTGATAGGATCTTCTATATCCACGCAAAAGATACTGAAATAGATAGAGATAAGCTCTCCTGGATGGGAATAGTAGAGCCTAGAGGGTGGTGGAAATATAGGTTACCTGGCTTTGGGCTAATAGACTGGAACAAATTTATATTGAGACTTAAAGAAGTCGGATTTGATGGTTATATAAGTATTGAACATGAAGATCCTATATGGCATGGTACTGAGGAAAAAATTAAGCAAGGACTACTTATTGCAAAGAGATATCTAGAACGTCTTCCATCTTTTTAACAAAGATCAATAAATATTTTGATATTTTTAATTAATGAAGCCTTGGTGAAGTATTAAATTAGTAAAGAATATAAATCTCTATATCCATTAGCTACAGAATGTATGTCTAGGAGAGCAATAGTCCTAGCTGAGGGGCTTTTAGGTACTTTGGTTGGTAAGACAGCAAATATACTAATTATGTATAATTACAGGAAATTTGAAGTAGTTGCTGTCATAGATAGCACTCATTCAGGACGTGATGCTGGGGAGGTGCTTGGTTTAGGATACTTAGGTATACCTGTAGTATCAACAATTGAAGAAGCATTAAAGTTAAAGCCTGAGGTGTTGATTGTTGGTGTTGCTACAGTAGGCGGGGTGCTCCCTGAACGTTGTAGGAGGATCATTAAAAAAGCTATTGAGCATGGACTTGAGGTATGGAGTGGATTACATTATTTTCTTAGTGAAGATCCTGAATTCTCTAAATTGGCTCAGGAAGTCGGTATTAGAATAGTTGATGTTAGGAAGCCCTCTAAAGAAAAGCTAAGGGTTTGGAATGGAGATGTTTTAAAGACACATTGTGGTAGAGTTTTAGTAGCTGGTTCTGATTGTGCTGTAGGTAAGAATGTTACAGTTTTAGAGATTACAGCTCAATTTGAGAAGAAGGGATATAGACCGGGTATCGTTGCTACTGGTCAGACTATGATTTTAGTTGGAGCTAATGCTGGTGCGGTGATAGATGCATTACCTTCAGATTTCTGCCCAGGGGTAGTCGAGAGTCTTATTGTAGGTTTGGATAAAGAGGGGTATAATCCAGTCGTAGTTGAGGGACAGGCTTCGATCCTTCACCCAGCTTATGGACAAGTATCTCTTGGTATTTTATATGGGTGTATGCCTGAGGCAGTAGTTCTTGCACATGACCCTTGGAGAAAGGAGAGAGCGGAAATGAAGATTCCTATGGAGCCTATTAAGCGTGAGATTAGAGTAATAGAATTTCTAGTTAATACAGCAAAAGTCGTAGCGATAGCAGTTATGGGATATGGTAGAGAAGCGAGCGAAGTCTCTGAGATGTGCGAGTATTTGGAGGAGGAGCTTTGTCTACCAGCTGCAGATCCTCGTAGAGATCCAGGGAAAATAGCAGATGCAGTTATTGATAGATTGAAGGAAATTGATAAGATATGATGTTAGCTTTTCCTTATGGGTATTCGTTATTTTTAAGTTAAGTATACTTTAAAGTTTAATGGAGAGTATGAAGAGGAGAGTCTTTATACTAGGTCTTGATGCTATGTCACCGAAGATTGTAGAAAATTTTGTTAAAGAAGGCGTACTGCCTAATTTCGCTAAGCTTATGAAGGAAGGTGCTTTTTCTAAAGCTCTCCCAGCTATACCTGCTCAAACTCCTGAGAATTGGACTACTATAGCTACAGGTGCATGGCCTGGTACTCATGGTATAGCTGTATGGGGTCGTCATGATTATAATGAACCAGTTACTGAGAAAAAGGGCGATGAAGCGATGTCTTCTAATCTATGTAAGGCAGAGTACTTATGGGAAGCTGCAGCTAGACAGGGGCTTAGGAGTATAGTTTTTTATTTCGTAGGCTATCCTCCTACAACAGATAATGCTATCTACGTAGACTGGTTCTGGAGACCAGGTGAGTATTATTTTGAAGTATGTAGGGCTGCTTGTTATTTAAACTATATACCAGAAGGGTTAAAAGAGAAGATTAAGGAAAGAAGGAGAGCTTTTAAGGGCACAGTATTTCTTGTTCATTTTAAAAAAGCTGAGGGATGGAAGAATTTGCCTAATAGTAAATCTCCACCACTAGAGGGAGAGATATATGTCGAACCTAAGGTTGGTGGTAAGGGTGTAACATATCAAGTATTATTACTGGACACGAAGGGTACTGGATATGATGCTTGTTTAATAGCCAAGGAAAAAGACGCATCTAAGGCGTTATGTATTCTTAAGCCTGGCGAATGGAGTAGATGGTTTAGAGAGGTCTTTGAGGTTGAAGGTATTAAGAAAGTATGTACTGTAAGGTTTAAGCTAATAGAACTCTCTAGAGATGGTACGAAATTTAGATTATATAGGTCTCAGGTCTACCCTATCTCTGGTTTTACACATCCACCAGAGCTTGCGAAAGAGTTAGTTGATAAATTTGGCCCATATATAAATGAGGGCATTTCGAGACTCTTTTTTGCAGGTCTTGTAGATGAGAAGACTTTAGTTGAGGAGTTTGAGTACCAGATAAGGTGGATTGCCAATGTTGCTAAATATCTAATGGATAAGTACGATGCCTCGATATTTATTATGCATTGGCACTTCTTAGACACTCTACAACACTCCGTATTGGGGCATGTAGATCCCCAAGGAAGTATGTATGATCCTAGTAAGGAAGAAGAATACATGCATATACTTAGATTAGGATATCAAATAGCAGATAAGTTAGTTGGTGAATTCCTGAAATTTGTAGATAGTAGAACTTACTTGGTAGTAGTTTCAGATCATGGTAATGTACCGAATAGGAAAGTATACTCTATAGTAAGAGCTCTCGCGAAGAGAGGACTAGTTCATATTGAGAAAGGGAAAGATGGGAGGGAGAGAGTTAACTGGGCTAAGAGCAAGGTGTTTATAGATCTAACTAATGTCTATGTCAATTTGAAGAGTAAGTATGTAAATGGAATAGTTGATGATTCAGAATATGAGGAGATTAGAAAAGAAGTCATAGATGTTTTAAGGAGTTGTAAAGATGATGAGGGAGAGTATGCTGTTCTCTTTGCTCTAAGAAGAGAGGATGCTCCACTAGTAGGATTGTGGGGACCTCATATAGGTGATGTAGTCTTTGTTTATTCTCAAGGTTTTACATGGGGTGTTAGGTTATTAAGTGGTACTTGGATTAAAGTTGGAGGTGCTAATCATGGTCCTCAACCTCCTACAGCAGAAACCGACTTAGCTTCTAACTATGCTGCTTTCTTCATTATAGGACCAGGCATAAAGAAGGGTTATATCAGGCCAATAGATTTCATGGGCCCAGTTTACTTAGTTGATATAGCTCCTACAGTGGCTTATCTTTTAGGTATATTGCCCCCAAGACATTCTCAAGGAAGAATATTGTATGATTTTCTAGAGGGATGGGATGTCTCTGAAATGAGAAGGGAGCGCAAGCCACTTAAATTCCCTAGGGCTTTAACTCCATTAAAGGGTGATGTAACAGACCTAATAACATGAATAATTGTAATTTTTATTTAATCAAAGGGCCTTCTTAATGCTCGCACTCTAGCGTACTGGTATCTTTGTAATCTTTCATCTTCTAGAAGATGTTGAACGCACTCATCATTTATATTGATCGTAAGAAGGATACTTTGTTGACCTTCGTCTCTTAGTGATGCTTTTATACCTTCCCTTACAAATACTAGTCCTAGACTTATTAGCTGTTTGATTGCTTCATTTATTTCTCTTGAGGAGTAAGGGGTTTCTCCTAATGTGGTAACCAAGCTCTCTACTTCGGATTTTATTTCAGGAAGCCAGAGAGATCTATAGAGGTATAATACACGCATTATATCGCCCATAACTTTTTCTAAGCCTTCTTTAGCATTAAGGAGCTCATAGCAATTAGCCAATATGTTCACCTACACAATACTCAGAATGGCATATATTTAAAGTGTACTTTTTAAGCAGTATCACTTAATGAATGTTAATAAATTGAAATAATTTCTAATGAATGCCTTATTTATTGAAGATATTTAATAAAGATAAAAAATATTAGAAATTAACGAAAGAATTCTAGTAAAATGTGTATGGAAGTATCGTCCACATGGAATAGGGATAATAAAAGAAAGGGAATAGGCTAGGCGTAGGTATGTAGTAAGGAAGAGGATAGGGAAAATATAATGGCAAGAGAGGAGGTATAATCAATGGTTGAAGACTTATGGGTAAAGGGAACCATGACCTAAGAGCCTGGAAGTCCCATGGACTGGGAAGCGTATAAGATAAAGGTGTAATAGAGCCTCTTATGACGTTAGAGTAATCTGATTCTCTAGCTTTAGGTGTGAAATTAGGACATATTGGAGAGTTAGGGTCTATTCTCATTTTGTATAAATCACAAAACCCGTTTTTATAATGTACGCAATCCGAATGTTTGAAGTTAAGAGGATTATACATGTCAATCATTTATGTGCAATTGCACTAAAATATATAAAGTTTTCTAGCGAAAAACATGACCTAAGGAGATTAATGAAAGCATAAGTGTGATTTTCTGAAGCAATAATGTTGTACGGTTTAATCTGATTCTACGTATAATGCAAAAAGGATTGTTGTTATGATTCCTAATGTTCCAGCTAACCAGAAGGGTATTATGAATCCTGTTAGAGTGTAATTAAAGAGATTAAGCGATGTTATGGCATATCTTTCTGTTAGGTAACCACCTAATATCGCACCAATAAGAATTCCAGTATTGAAGAATAATTGTTGTAAGCCAAAGATGCTACCTCTTATGCTTTCAGGTGCTAAGTCTGCTTGTAATGCTCTCATGATAGGTGATGAGAAGCCGAAAATTAGGCTTAGAAGGATACCTACTATGATAATCATTATATAGCTCTTAACCAAGGGTACAAGGAAGAACGTCGTACGTCCTATAACATAACCAATAATAATGAGAGGTTTTCTTCTTTTTATCCTATCACTTAAATATCCACCGATTAGAGTTGCAGGTAATGCAATAGATGAGAATATTGAGAAGAATATCCCTATAAGGAGAGGATCCTTCGCGATTCTCTCTATTATATATACTATAGCAGCGGTATCTAGTATACCCATTGCTAAACCGTTGATTAAGCCGTTTACGTATATTACTTTAAGGCTACGTGCAATGTGATCAGGTAGGCTTTTCATTTCCATTAGGATTTCTTTAAAACCTTCGTTGATTTTTGACACATCTACTCTCTTATATGAAATAGAGGGTAGAAAGATTAATGTAGCTGTAGAGATTAGACAAGAGATCGTTAGAAATATTATAGGGGCTTTAAGGGCTAAAATTACATCTCCCTTTCCGAAGAAGTTGATAAAGATTTTGTATATCGCAACCCCGATACTAGGGCCTAATATCTCAGCTATTAACATAGAGGAAGAATAGATTGAAATGACTCTCCCCCTCGACCATCTGGGTGTGATATCTGCTAGATAAGCCTCTGCTACGGGCCATACCATGGCAGAGGCCATTCCTTGTAAACCTCTGAATAACATAAAGAGTAGGAGATCATTTGATAGCATAAAGCCTAGTGAAGATAAAGAATAAAGACTCATACCTAGTAGTATCGTTACTTTCCTCCCTAAGATATCACTTATGAAACCTATAATCCCTGCTGCTGGTGCTCGGGTTATCATAAATGCTGCAGTTAAGAG
Organism: uncultured Thermoprotei archaeon; assembly: GCA_964517845.1. GTDB lineage: Archaea > Thermoproteota > Thermoprotei > QMSL01 > B3-G16 > CAZFCQ01. Next base: position 6,462 of record CAZFCQ010000028.1, read on the forward strand.
ACCAAATTCTATAGCGCCTTTGTGGGCTTCTATACTTTCTTTTGTAAGTTCAGGTAGATCTTTTAAGACTCCTTTAAGAGCTAAGATTAGGTAAGGAAAGACTGGTGATAGGGCCGAAAAACCTAAGTTGATTATGAAGGATGCTATCATTAAAAGGGATACTGCTAGCAAATATTTTCCTCTCCGAATCATAGTTGTCCCCTTTGGTAAGATTATAAAGTGTATTAGATAGATACCGCCTCTTGATTTATGTACTTTCCCATTAATTAGTTTACAATCTTTATGTGAATATTGTGATTACATTATTAATGGATAATTATGAAAGGTGTGATATTAGCGGCAGGTCCTGGCGAGAAAATAGCGCCTTTTAACTTGACTAGGCCTAAAGCAATGATACCTATTGGAAATAAGCCTATAATAGGCCACATATTAGAAGCCCTCGCAAGGAATGGTATAAAAGATATTGTCGTAGTTGTGGGTCATCTTGCGCAACAAATTAAGGGTTATGTAGAAAATATGAAAGAACAATTAGACCTAAAAGTAACATATGTCTATCAAGAAAAGCCTCTAGGAACTGCTGATGCACTAATTAAAGCAAGTAATGTTATTGAGGAGGATGCTATAATCGTATATGGTGATATAGTTACACACCATGACACATATACTCAGATTATTGAGAAATTTAGAAAAAGTGATGCCTTTGTGGTAGCTACTCTAGCGCCTCGTGATAGAAGATCCGTCTTTAGTGTAAAAACTGAAGGAGATTTATTAACATCTATCAAATGGTGGGGTTATGGTGATTCGAAGGTAGTAGGAATTTTTGCCTTATCAGAAGAGGCTATAAGCTTTGTGAAAAAGAATCCAGGTATTATGCGAAATTCTGAGATAGGCATCATGCCACCTCTTGAAGCTGAGCTTATTCAGTCTATCAGTGATATGATAAAACAAGGAAAGGCAGTATATGGAGTGAGAGCTAAAGAGTACCTAGTAGACGTTGACTTTCCTTGGGATATACTTTATGCAAATAGAGAATACTATGAATATTTAGCTAAAAGTATAAAGGAAACGAAACTTGGAAGGAATGCGTATATAAGTGATAAGGCAGATATACGTGCTCCAGTAGTTTTAGGAGATAATTCTTACATAGGCGATAGGGTTGTAGTTAAACGACCTCTTTTCGTGGGCAATAATTCAAGGATAGATAATGGAGCGATTATTAGTAGAGGTATAATAGGTAATAATACTATTGTAGAGAATTATTGCTACGTAGAAGCGATTTTGGGTAATAACGTTAAAGTTGGACACGCAGCTGAGGTCTTTGGTGTAGTATTTGATAGAGTTTATATCGTTCATTACTCAGAAGTAGCTGGAGTAATAGGCGAGAATACAGATATTGGTGCTGCTACAGTGGTAGGTACACTAAGGTTTGATAGTGAAGAGCAGGTAGTAAAAGTTAAGGGAAAGCGGTATTTAGTTCCTAGTGTTGCTTATATAGGAGATTACTGTAGAACAGGGGTTAACGCTATTATAATGCCTGGTGTTAGGATAGGTCCATATAGCATAGTAGGTCCAGGTGTTGTTCTTTACGAAGATCTAGAGCCTTACAAAATGATACTTGTAAAGCAGGAGTATATAAAGAGAGAGTGGGGACCTGAAAGATATGGGTGGTGATCTTGGCCAGAAGAACACTTACCTTAGTAGCTATACTGCTTGTAGCAGTATTAGCCTTGATCATTATAAAGTTCACTAAGAAAGAATATAGTCTAGAAGATGTAACTAAGGAAGCTAAGGTAGTATTTGATTTAAGAAGCCCTGCTTACTCTGATAATGGAGTTATACCTAAGAAGTATACATGCGATGGATTAAATATACCTCCTCCTTTAGAGTGGCGTAATGTACCTCGTGGAACAAAGACTTTCGTTATAATTATGTTCGACCCTGATGCTCCTGGAGGTACATTCATACATTGGGTACTTTTCAATATTCCAGGGAATCTAAGAAACCTAACTAAGGAAGTTGGGGTAAGAGGATTAAATGATTTTGGTAAGTTAGGTTATGGTGGTCCTTGTCCTCCTAAAGGTTCTACGCATAGATATATAATTCGAATATTTGCTATAGATATAGAGCTTAATCTTAAGGAAGGAGCCAAACTTGAAAACGTTTTAAATGCTATGAAAGGACATGTATTAGGCTATGCAGAACTCACGGGCAAGTATGGACGTTAAGTACCTATTTCTTTACTCTAGAAAAATGTTAGCAGTTTACAACTTCTTTTTATGCTTTTAAATTATAAAATTACGTGTAAATTTATAAATATCTTACATGTAAGATTGTATGGGTAGAGAAATTTGAATGAAGAATTCGAGAAAATTAGGAATAGGATGAAAGAACTTGACGATGAGTTTAAGAGGAGATACTCTGAAGTAGAGATATTGATTCGTAAGTTAGTTACTTTAATTAAAGAGAAAGGAATGAGAGCTACAGAGACAGCTGAGTTATTAGCAGAGGTTATTAAGAAGGTCTATGATTTACGTAGTATGATGGCTATTACTAAAGCAGATCTCAGGTCTAGTTTGAAGCTTTTGAGACATAAAATACGTTATCTAGAACCAGAGAAGAGAGAGGAAGTAGCTAAGCAATTAAAGGGTCTTGAGAAGGAAGTCGAGGATTTCATGAGTAGTTGGGATAGCGTAGTGCGGGATCTTATTGGTACTACAGAGGAGGTATTTAGAGATATAAGGCGTATGTATATGAGTTATATAAGGAGGTATCCTTTAATCGGCATGTACAAAGGTCTTAGAGGGATGATAAGAAGAATAGAATTGCCTTTAACTCGTTTAGAAGAGGGGCCGTCTCAAGTTGTCTCGTCCATTAGGTTGCCAAGTAGTGATTTAGAGATTATAGATCTGTTAGTAGAGGCAGGCATATTTAAGAGTCGTAGTGAAGCAGTAGCTTTCTTTACTCATAAGGGAATTGAATCAAGCAGACCGTTATTTGAGGAGCTCCTTGAGAAACTTCATGAACTTAGAGATATGCGAGAGCAAATTAGAAGAAAAATAGAAGAGTTCTTGAAGAAAGAGGAAGCTACTAAGGAAGGGGAACAATAGCAGTCTAATATCTCTCTTACATTAATTTAATGTACTTGAATATATAATCAAGGAATTGTTTATAAGAGGGATAAATACAAGTAGTGTTTCTTGATGGTAGTACTAGAGGAAAGATGTGGTGGGTATTTGCACATGGGGATGGAGATGGAGTTAGCTCAGCAGCTTTGGCATTAGCGGCTTTAAATGATGCAAGGATTTTCTTCTCACATCCCTATGGGTTATATGGAGATCTTAAAGAGAACGTAAGAATTGGTGATGATGTAGTTATAGTTGATATAGCATTGAATGAAGTACATATTGAAGAATTAGTTAAGATATTTTCAGAAATCTCAAAGAAAGGTGAACTAATCTACATAGATCATCACCCAGAACCCTTAAGTATAAGAGTAAATGAAATACCTGGGACAGCAATAGTTCATGACACTGAAGTCTGTGCGGCTGAGCTTACGTTTAAATTCTTTGAGGATAAGTTGCCATGGGATTATAATAGGGTTGCACTTTATGGTGCTATTTCAGATTATGCCATGGATACCCCTTTTGTTAGAGAATCATTAAAAGACTGGGATATGCGTCTCATATATTTTGAAGCAGGCGTTCTTAGTCAAGGATTAGAAGGGAGTAGAAAAATGTATGATTTTAAGCGTCATGTGGTTAAACATTTAAGTGAAAATAGGCTTCCTAGTGCTCTTTCTGAGTTATTAATTAAGGCACTCATAGAGAGTGTGTCAGAAGAGGAAATGATCCAAGAGATAAAGAAGTCTTTTAGAGTTAAAGGTAATGTAGCCTATATACTAGATCCACCAGGTAGTATCGCTAGGGCGGCTACTTATGTTAGGGCAATAGCAAAGAAGGAAGTAGGTATTGCAGGAGAAACTCGAAAAGATAAAATTGTTATGAGTCTTCGGACTTCCAGTGAGAAAATAGATCTAAATAAGATACTACGTGATCTTTCTAGGAAAATACCTATACAGGGAGGAGGACATAGAAGAGCAGCAGGAGCAAGAGTACCTATTGCTTACTTTGAACAGTTCATAGATCTATTGAATGAGAAGACCTCTAAGAGTAATAGGGAAAATACTTCTGATTAAAAGAGGCGTATCCTACATCTAAAAGTGCACTACATTTATATGCACGACTATTAAGAATCGGACTAAGACATACCTAATGCTACATAGTTGTGATAGCATAAGGGCGATCATCGATGACTTGATAGAAATAGGCATTAATATAATAAATCCCCTCCAACCTAAAGCTAAAGGTACGGACAGGTATGAGCTAGGGAAAATTTATCGAGGAAAAATAGTGCTCCATGGTAATGTAGATATACAATATGTACTTCCGAGAGGTACTGCTGAAGAAGTTGAGAATGAAGTGAAAGAGGTAATAAGCACCCTAGCACCTTATTACATATTCTCATCCGCTCACAATATTCAAGCGGATGTACCTCTACAAAATATCATAGCAGCCTATGGGGCAGCTCAGATTTATAGTAGAATCGAAGGCTTAACGTAGCATTAAATGGCTAATAGTACATCTTATCTTTATTTAAGAGTTATTAGTATATTGAAGAATAATTTCCTGGGGATATTTATTAGCGCGATACCTTCATCCATAAGATTCGGGTACATTCTTGAAAAGGGCATTAATAGCTTATTTTACTGTTGGGTTAGAGAGGTTACGCCACAAGGTGAGAGATTTAGGTTGGAAGATCCTACTAAGTATTGGATAATATCATGGAATGAGACGGAGTACACGCAGTTTAAACAAGCAAAGTATATTAAGCCTAAGGGACTCGTTACAGTGTCTCTTAGATCTAGAGCTGTATTCAAGTATGGTGTATTTCAACTTTATGCAAAGCTACCTAAATGGAAAGATGGACCTATGCTTTGGTTTGGATTTGAAACAGAAGATCTCTTCGGAGGAGGAGTAATACATTTCATGTTACATAATGATAAGCTATACGCATTCTCAGGTACCTGGGGTATCAAAGTGCTTAGGATGACATTGCCAGGACTTCCAGAAGACTATCATCTTGAGAGGCATACTTATACAATTTATGTACATAAGACAGTTGCCTTATGGTTTATAGATGAATGCTTGCGTGGCATAGCCATTTTAGCAAGCGGAGGAAAGCCTATAGTAGTACATGAAGGATACCCTTACTCTTTAGGAATAACTCCCTTAAAGCCATCAACTACCTTAGGAGTATTATTAGATATAGATGGTGGACCTACAGACAGAGAGTGGATATGGGAGGATCTACACCCATGGCAAGTTAGAGTTTTGGAAGGAGATCCTACACCATCACTTTTATTGAAATTGCATCGCTTAGGTACTAATGAGCTATTCCAAGGAAAGGTAGAGGAAAAAGAATTAATAAGCCATCCTATACCAGCATTAGGAGTAAAAACAACGTTATTATTTAAGGCGGATAAGGCGGGAAGATTAGCGATACAGACCTATACATTAAATGAAACTTGGGAAGAATTGGATAACCTAAAGGTTCAAGAAAATAAACTAGTCTCTTATACAATAGAGGAAGATGTACCACTACTTCGTATATCTTATGAACCACAAACAATACCAGCAACAGTAAATATATCAGAAGTCTACATATGTTAGGGGTAATATAAGAAACTACCATGACGATCCTGTTTAAGGCTCCAATAAGCAGTACAGTTAAGACGATAACTGCAGGCATTATCATAATAGTGGCTTCTACAGGCATTACGGTAACTATGGTCTCGATCCTACAGGGATTCCTTATGTTAGGAATTTTGATAACAACATTTCTATTACTCGTAATTATGATATCGTACTTATTCATGCCTAGAGGATACACTATAACCTCTAGTAAGATAATTATACACAGATTATGGAAGGATATAGAAATTCCAAGAAACGAGATAGCATACGCTCTACAGTTAAATAAGCATAGAGTATTACATGAAAGTGTAAGACTTGGAGGAAGTGGAGGATTATTCGGATATTATGGTCTATTCTGGATAAAGAACTTAGGTAAAGCATGGCTATATGTAACGGATGAAAACAGAATGATCCTTATAAAATTAAAATCAGGAAAAACTTACATAATAAGTCCAGACCGGCCTAGACTATTTCTAGAAATACTCGGTATCACAATATAACGAAATTATAAATTAATCAAATCACGATATTGTTGCATTATTAATATCGTATTTTGGCTTTCTCTCACATGGCTTCTTCCTTCAGGCATTTCTAATTTAGCTAAAAAGCTCTTCCTTTTTAATGTGCCATCACTTCTAAGCTCGGCTGATAAAAGGCTATATCTCCTTACTTTTAAGTGCTTTAATATCCTACTTTTTCAAGACGATATACCCTCTATCATTATACACTTTAGCTATCTCTATCGTCAAAATAGGTATCTGTGATAATTACATAGTATAAACACATAAGGCGTTTCACGAGATTACTACACAATGCTAGTTTCTTCTTAATTTAGAAACCTTAAGAAATCCGCCTAACCCAAATACTATTATGAACATAGTAGAAGCAAGCATCAGCGAAAAAGAGGCGAATATGAAACATAATTTATAACCATAAATGTCCACTAGGTAGCCAAAGAGAGGAGGACCTATAATACTTGCCAAGGAAAAGTTAGCGTTTAACATACCCAAAGCTATACCTCTTTCGTTTTCACCAACAAGCTCGACAGTAAGAGTAGAACTAGAGGAAGAGAAGCTAGCCCAAACAAAACCATAACAAGTCATAACCACTAAAGCCGTAACTAAGTCATAAACAAAGGAATTCACAAATAAATACAAAGCACAAGATAGTAGGCTAAACAAGAAGATAAACCCACTACCAAGCAAATCAACTAAAAAGCCAAAAACCATCAAAAGAGGAATCTCAGCCCAACTAGCACAACTAAGAATAAAAGTCGCAAAGCCCCTACCAAGACCTAGCTCGTAAGCATGATATTGTGGGATGTAGATATTCTTCACAACATCACCCAAATAAAATAACAGAGAAGCGATATAGAGAACCAGGAAATACTTATTCAACATAATTTCAAGTGAGAACCTACGCACAGCAGGCTTAACAGTACCACTACGACTAATATTAAGCCTTAATAAAACCGCACCCAAAACACTAATTACAATTGAGACAAAACCACAGATCAAGAACACAACCCAAATGTCATAGACATCAAGAAGATAACCAGCAAAAACAAGCGGCAAAGCCCAGCCAAGAGAACCTCCAGCCCAGAATAATCCCATAGACTTCCCGACATTCTCACTACCACACACATCAGCAACCAAAGCAGAAGAAGGAGTAAAAACAGCAGCACCACCGATATTCGCCAAGACAAGTAAAATAGCTAAGAATATGAGATCCTCATAAAACACAGAAGCAAGAAGATAACAAACACCCATTAAAGAACCACCAAAAACAACCAACCACGCTCTATACTTAATCCTATCAGAAATCCAGCCCCAAATAACTTGAAAAGCAAAACTAGACAAAGAAAGAATCATGACAATGAAACTCATCCAAACAACACCCAAACCGATACCAGTCAAATAAAGCGGAATAACAGGATAAGTAAGCCCACCAACGAACATAAAGAACACATTAACCAAAGCAACTACAAGCACACCAGGTCTAAGCCAGCTCATAGATAATCAAATTAATCACAAACCTACAAAAACCTTACCACTCACACATCTTCCTCTTTTTACAAGGAAGGCATATTCAAAGTCATAGATATCAAGAAGAAAAACCCTGAATATTCAGAGTTTTTCATATTTAATCAAAAACCCCGAAAATTCAGGGCTTATTCTTAAGGCACCAAACCGCACACTACACATGTAAAAGCAACCATAGCAAAGCTAGCAAAAATGAGCATACTATCATTACATTAATCAAAGGAAAGTCCATCACCAAAAATTATAAATTTCAAATAGATTTAAGAACCATAAATCCCTAACCATAATTATAAGCATATAGAGAACCTACACCTTAACTAGGTGACCCTTACCTTGAGCGGAGAATACTACGAACTACTAAAGAAAAGAGCACTTAACGCATTAAAATTAGCTAAAACTGCCTTCAGCTACAGAGATTACGATTCTACAGCCAGAGAAGCAGAATACGCCGCCCAACTATACGTCAAAGCTGTAATATACAGAGTCACCGGTGAAGAAGTAAGAGGACATAACATAAGAAGCCTCTTAGGCTATCTAGCATCAGTACTATTTGAAAACGACTTTGAAGAACTTGCCCACGAAATCACAGATTTCACTCGAAGAAAGCGTAGAATACTTGCAGAACTTGAAGAAGCCCATACTAGAGCAGCCTACAGCCCCTTTGAATACAATAAAAAAGAAGCAGAAGCCCTAATAAACGCTACAAAAGAACTCATAGAAGCACTCAGAAAAATAGAAAGAAAACTATTCGGGTGAAATAGTGAATAACCTTAAATTAATAGCCAAATGGAAAGAATACCTAAAAAGCTACAAAGGCCATAAAGCGCATAGAACCAAACGCAGAAATATACCTAATAGGAGGAGCTGCTGAAGACAGGTTAACAGTCCTTAGCGACATAGACAAAGAAACTACCTGGGAAGAAAGAATATCCCTAAGAGAGAAAATACTAGAGCAACTAGAACATGAGAATATACCTCACCAGTTCCCATTAGAAATACACATAATCACCAAGAAAGAAATGAGCAAGTATAAAGGCAAGAAAATCCCCTTATAGCACCTTAAACCTTTCAGCAATGTCCCTTCCAAATTCTATACATGGCACAGAGTTCCTTACGAAAGCTTTTTATGAACATTCAGAATCCCAGTTAATATGAAACTTCAAGTAAATGGAAATAAATTCACAATAAACGGACAGCCTAGGTTTTTACTTGGAATAAGCTACTTTGGCGCTCTAGGTGCTCCAAAATCCTTTATAGAAAAGGATTTACTAGATATGAAAAATACGGATTTAATTGGTTCAGAGTCTGAGCCACTTGGTCTGCTTTTGGCGAAGACGTATCTGCTATAGATAAAGAAGGCAACCCTTGCAAACCGTATTTAAGTAAGCTTAAATGGCTAATTGAATTAGCCGAAGGAGGAGAATTCGTAATAGACATAACACTTTCACGCGGAAACGACATTGTAAGGCCTCCCCGGCTCTTATCAGTTGAAGCATTATGCCAAGCAGCAAAAACACTCACACTAGCTCTTAAAGAGTACAAGAACTGTATCTAGACATAGCCAACGAGCATAATGTCAAAGACACACGCTACGTCCCTTTTGAAGAACTTGAAGAAATTAGAGAAGTCATTAAAAGACTCGATCCAGAAAGATTAATTACTTCCTCACATGCAGGAGACACTTCTAAAGAAGAGCTAGAAAGATGTCTCTTTGATGTTAAAGTAGACTTCATCACCCCACACTGCCCTCGCTATCCAGACTCACCAAACGAAACCAATGAAAAAACTAAGCTTTACCTCAAGTAGATGAGAGAACTAGGAAGAGTTGTTCCAGTTCACTATCAAGAACCATTCAGAAGAGGCTTTAAACCCTGGGAATGGGAGCCTAAAGCCGAAGATTTTCTAACAGACCTAAAAGGTGCAATTAAAGGTGAGGCAATAGGGTGGTATTTTCATAATGGAGATCAGAGAAACAAACCAGATAAAAAACCACGACGCTCCCTTGACCTTAGGGAGAAGAGACTTTTCGAACAACTAGACGAGGAAGAGAACCCTAAGTATTATTCTCCAACTAATAAAGAAAAAGAAACTATACAAAGGACAATGTAGAGATAATATATAATATTGTATTATTACTCTAGCTAGAGAGCACTCTAAAGCGGTAAATACAATTCTTATTAGAATCTATTATATAATGATATTATACCTAATAATCCGAAGGGTGAACTCTATGAATGGAGAATGGGATGATATAGAAAAAGCCCTTAACTTCATTACAGAAAAGCTTAAGATCCCTTATTCAAATGCTAGAAGGCTCCTTCATAGATATATATGTAGAGGACTCTGTGATTGGTATCAAAGGAAAGCACATGAAAGTGGCTTTGCCTCCATGATCATTACCGAAGACCAAAAAAGAATTATGGAAGAAGCGCTTACCAAGTTTGTTATAGGAAGAAATCTAGAGGAGAAAATAAAACGAACTCATAAGTACCTATGTCCAGGTGAGCCCTGCTCAAAATAGCCCCATAAAGCCATAAAGAGATAGTAGACATCATCATCACCTTCATAGGCTCCTAAGTATAATGTTTAAGCTAGCTTTGATATACTCTATACTAGGTGAAGCTCATGATAATCGATATACATACTCATTGTTCATTAAGACCTGCATGGCTGGGATACGATCCCGCCAATAAAAAGTTCATCCGTTTTATAACCTTAGAGGAGTTAATCATAAGAATGAAAAAAGAGTCTATTGATAAGGCTGTCGTGCTTCCTCTTCAAAGCCCTGAAAGTTCTATTGATATTGTAAGTACATTAGACGTACTTGAGATGCATAAAAGATATCCCGATAAGATTATACCCTTCTGTAACCCTGACCCACGACTTTACATGGGAAATAAAAAAGCACTTGAATTCATATTAGAGGAATACAGAAAAAGAGGATGTAAAGGCGTTGGAGAAATTACCGCAAACATATATTTCGATGATCAAAGAGTATTGAACTTATTCGAAATTTGTGAAAGACTATCCTTACCTGTTCTATTTCATATTGGCCCTAAATTAGGTGGATACTATGGTCTTGTTGACGAACTCGGACTTCCAAGACTTGAAAAGGTCCTAAAAATGTTTCCAGACCTAATATTCATAGGACACTCACAACCTTTCTGGGCAGAGATTTCAGGCAATCTTAAACCAGAAGAAAGAAACGCTTATCCAAAAGGTAAAGTCGTACCTGGTGGTAGAGTAATAGAGCTTCTAAGAAATTATCCAAACCTATACGCCGACCTCTCTGCTGGTAGCGGCTATAACGCGATATCTAGAGATGAAGAATTCGGAATATGGTTCCTAGAAGAATTTCAAGATAAACTCCTATTTGGTACAGATATAGATATGCCAGATCAAGAATTACCACAACTATCCTACTTACTTAGATTAAGAGAAGAAGGTAAGCTATCAAAGAAAGCATATGACAAAATAATGTACAGGAATGCCGTGGATATACTAAAGCTAAGCATCTAGTCCCCAACACCTTAATCCTCCCTATTATAATTAATTAAGCTATTCTCACATGTCTAATCAAAAATCGAAGAGAACTTGGTTAATCCAGCTAAATCCGGGTTATAAGCCTTTCTAGTTATCATGGTTCATAAATAGAAAAACATGAGAATGCATAGCTAAGGCTAACTGTAATTGGCGTTCAGGGCCAATAGATTTATAACGAATATTATCACATAGCTGAAGCTATTCTATAAGTACCTTTTCTAGTCCATAATAAGAGACTTCTAGTATTAATCGTCACTTTATCAGTTAGCTAATTTCATCTTCCTTACTTTCTTAAAGGAAGTTAGATCCAGCTTCCCCTCAAGAATAGCCTCGGTCTCCTCTGGA
>CAZFCQ010000029.1:0-15830 GCA_964517845.1 uncultured Thermoprotei archaeon
CAGGAGCAGACCTAGCAGCATTATGCAGAGAAGCAGCAATGCACGCACTAAGACGATACCTGCCACATATAGATCTAGAGAAAGAGAAAATACCAGAAGAAATTCTAGAAAACTTAAGAGTTAATATGAATGACTTCATGGCCGCTTATAAGGAAATAACACCAACGGCACTAAGAGAGGTTGAGATTGAGATACCTAATGTACATTGGGAGGATGTAGGTGGTTTAGAGAGAGTAAAGCAAGAGTTAAGGGAAGTAGTTGAATGGCCATTAAAATATCCTGAATCCTTCAGAAGGTTAGGAATAAAGCCTCCTAAGGGAATATTACTTTATGGTCCTCCTGGTTGTGGTAAGACTTTGTTGGCTAAGGCTGTTGCTACTGAGAGTGAAGCTAATTTTATTAGTATTAGAGGTCCTGAAATCTTTAGTAAATGGGTTGGAGAATCAGAAAGAGCAATAAGAGACATATTTAGAAGGGCAAGACAAGTAGCTCCTGCTATAATATTCATAGACGAAATAGATTCCATAGCACCTAGACGTGGGTTATATAGTTCATCTGGTGTTGAGGAAAAAGTAGTAAACCAATTATTAACTGAAATGGACGGCATAGCTCCTCTCAAGAATGTTGTTGTTATTGGTGCTACTAATAGGCCTGATATTCTTGATCCTGCATTACTTAGACCTGGTAGGTTTGATAGGCTTATCTACGTACCACCACCAGATGCTAGAGCAAGACTAGAAATACTAAAAGTCCATACAAGAAAAATGCCACTAGCAAAAGACGTAGATTTAGAGGATATTGCTAGAAGGACAGAGGGATTTGCAGGCTCTGACTTAGAGGCACTCTGTAGAGAAGCAGCTATGATGGCCTTAAGAGAGAATCTAAATAGTGAGTATGTAAGAATGAGGCACTTTGAGTTAGCCTTAATGAGAGTGAAACCAACCTTAACTCCAGAAATGATGAAGTACTATGAGAGATGGCGTGAGAGAATAAGAAGTGTAAGAGAAATCACAGCGAGGATACCAAGATATGTCTAGGCAAAGTTTCGGAGAAAAAGGGTTAAATACCTTAATGTATGCAGTAGTAGAGCTCTTAGAAAGAAAAGCGAATATTGTAAAGGATCAAGATTTATTTAATGCTATCAAGACAGTAATACCCGATGTTTCATTCTCAGAGTTTAACAAAGCTTTAATGAATCTCGAGATGGACGGTATTATTGAAGTGGACACAATGAAACGAAATACTAGGGTTATAAGATTAGTTAGATAATCCTAAGAAAAATGACATATACGTCTTTTAATACATTTTAGACTAAGTGGTGTAATGCATGGGAGTAAATCTAGGAGAGCTCGTTACTAAGAAAAGCATTACTCTTGAGGAGTTACGAGGTAGGATTATAGCAATTGATGCTTATAATGCACTTTATCAATTCCTCTCAAACATTCGTCAACCAGATGGTACTCCTCTAATGGACTCTAAAGGGAATATCACTAGTCATTTAAGCGGATTATTATATAGAACTGTAAATCTATTAGAGGCAGGTATTAAACCAGTATACGTCTTTGATGGAAAGCCTCCTGAGATGAAGGACTTAGAGATTCTACGAAGGGTTAAACAAAAAGAGGAAGCTCTAAAGAAATATGAAGAGGCTCTTAAACGTGGAGATTACGTAACTGCTAGAAAGTATGCCATACGTACTAGTAAGTTAACTTCAGATATGGTTAAGGATGCTAAAAAATTACTTGACCTACTAGGAATACCATGGGTTCAAGCTCCTTCTGAAGGAGAAGCTCAAGCTGCTCATATGGTAAAGAGAGGAGATGCATGGGCAGTTGCAAGCCAAGATTACGACTCTCTTCTGTTTGGTGCTACTCGTCTTGTTAGAAACTTAACGATAACAGGTAGAAGAAAATTACCTAGAAAGGATGTATATATCGAGATAAAGCCTGAAATTGTAGTTCTGGAGGAAGTCTTAAATAAACTAGGGATAACTCACGAACAATTAATAGAAGTAGCCATACTTATCGGTACTGATTATAATCCTAATGGAGTCAAAGGCGTTGGTCCTAAGACAGCATTAAAACTAATTAAAACTTACGGCTCTCTAGAACGAGTCTTAAAGATTCTTAAAGAAGCAGAATTTCCTGTCGATCCTATGAAAATTAAGGAGTTCTTCATCTATCCTTCAGTAACGAATAAGTATCAACTCGTATGGGATAAACCAGATAAGGAAGGAATAATTAAATTCCTCTGTGATGAACACGACTTCTCTGAAGGAAGAGTTAAGAAAGCTATTAAGAGAGCTGAGAAGTCTTTAAGAGAATTAAAAACTCAATCTAGTTTAGAAGCATGGTTCGGATGAGAAGGGATATGGATTTTGTTAAAGAAAGAATTAGACTAGTTGAGAAGCTGATTAGAGAAGGAGTAATTAAAAGTGAGAAAGTAAAGAGAGCTATGTTAACAGTACCAAGGGAGGAATTCGTACTTCCGGAGTATAGAAGATATGCTTATGTAGATCATCCACTTCCGATATTAGCTGGGCAAACTATTTCAGCTCCACACATGTGTGCTATGATGTGCGAGGCACTAGATCTGGAGCCAGGACATAGAGTTCTCGAAGTAGGTACAGGAAGTGGATACCATGCTGCACTATGTGCTGAGATAGTAGCTCCTAAGGATTCTGACATTAAAGGTCATGTATATAGCGTAGAGATAGAGCCTATTCTAGTGGATTTTGCTAAGAATAATCTAAAGAGAGCAGGATACGATGATAGAGTTACAGTAATACATAAGGATGGGTCTCAAGGACTCCTAGAGCATGCTCCTTATGATAGAATACTGGTTACTGCTGCAGCTCCTGATGTACCTGAACCTCTCCTACAGCAGCTAAAACCTAATGGTAAGCTCATTATACCTGTTGGAATGCCTGAGTATATACAGATATTAATGCTTGTTACCAAGGATGAAGAGGGGAATGTATCTTACAAGAATTTAGGTGGTTGTATATTTGTAAGACTAAGAGGAAAATACGGATGGAAATGAAAGATATGGTAAAAAGAGTAAGGGAGGTAATATTCGCTCATGGACATGAGAATATAAGAGCCCTACATGGTACGACTCTAGAGATAACTAAGAATGAGGAACTAACTCCACGGGGAGATTGCATAATAGCAGTAGGTGCAAGTAAGGCAGTAAGAGATCTTTCAGAAAACTTTAAGTCGCTAGCACGAAGGAAAAACGCTACAATTATAGTCAGGATAGAAGCTGAAGGTATAAAGGACGAAATACACGGAAAGGGGGATCCAAGGCTTATCTTCGGAGATCCTGAATCAATGGTCATAAGGAAGAGTACCTATATCTGTCCTAGGACATTAATGATAAAAGCCAATAAAGCTGCAAAGGACATTAGAAGAGATTTAATCGAGTTAATTAAGAAGCGAAGTGTTAAAATTAAGATAGAATTAGAAGTGCTAGCGAATTAGCGCATCAATTACTACTTGCCATCTTCTAGGAGCTACTTCACGTACCTTTCTCACACATAGGATCTTTATAACTTCACGATTATTAGATAAAACTATGTCTTTGAACTTACTAATTAGGTCTTCCATAGAAGAAGCGTTACTTTTAAAGGTATAGAAATGCAGTACCCCTCCTTTATGCTTAAGGAATCTAAGAGCATAAGGTACAAATTCATGTGCTTTCTGAGGTAAGTTCATGATAACTCTATCAGCAAGGTTACTCATGTAATTAGCTACATAACGGGCATCGGCATTTATAGGAATTACAATACCTTTAAGTAACTTAAGATTTAGTCTTATGTTAGTTTTCATACACTTGTAAGCGTAAGGGTTTATATCAATAGCATAAACTATAGCTTTCCTTAGACTGGCTATATGTATAGCAAAGGGGCCTACCCCTGCGAACATATCTATCACAGTCTCACCATCTTTTACTTGAAGAGCTACACGTCTATGCTCCCAAGAAAGTCTAGGACTAAAATAGACGCGCTCTATATTGACTAAAAAACGAAGACCATATTCTACATGTATAGTTTTACGCTTGAACTCTCCAGCAATGTGTACTAAACGACGAACTCTATAAGTACCTTCGATAGGGCTTGCTTTCATGTATACAGAGCGAACATTCTTATGAAAGTTGATAATAGCAGAGCCTATTAGACGGGCTTTATCTTTCAGCTTAGGATTTACCTCAACTATAGCAATATCTCCGATTATATCAAATGATCTAGGGAGTAATTTCATTTCTTCTTCGTTTAAGACATCTGTTAGCAATTCACGGTAATTTTTAGGTTTCATTCAAGAGTAGGATTCCATAAACTAGGAATAAAAATGCTACGTATAATAGTCGCTGAGGATGTACCCTTAGATAACGTCATGCAATGTAATATGATGCTAGTTATACAGATTACATGAGGTACTTTAAGCTTAAACTTAAGCGCTAGTGTTAGTCATTCTTCTCCCATGGTGCTTTAAGGTGCTTCCACATGGACTTAGGAAGTCGAATATCATATCTTCCTGGCTTAGATACAGGTAATTGGCCATTACGTATCATTAAGAATAATGGGTTTTCTTTAGTCTCTAAGGGCATCTTTATTAAGCTATGTGTTCTAGCTGACTCATATATAGCCATCATTATTTCCATAGTATACCTAGCTTGATAAGCATTACATCTATGACTCTTTCTTCCCTCTATCCAATCTATCATCTCTGAGAACTCAGTGTCTTTCTGAGGAGGGGCTCGTATTTTCTGCCAGCCTTTTTTCTCAGCATTAAGTAACATTACACTATCTTTATTAATCACCATGATGCCATCACTTCCATATATGATCGGATTTTGTGGCGCTTTTCCTTGAGGTAGGTCGCTTTCGATAAGTCCTCTAGTATCATCTTCGAAGCATATGAGACCCATGCAGAGATCCTCTATGGGGCTTGCTCTTTCAAATTTATCTGTCTTACGTTCTACCTGTCCTATTACCCATTTAGTTTTAGGATCACTTAGCCAATATCTCATTAGATCTATGTAGTGTGTTCCATTATTTAGGAGGCCATCCCTTACGCGACATATGATCATATGAGGATGGCCTATTATCTTGTTGCCTACTAGCTCTCTTGCTAATATATTCGGTGGGTCAAATCTATGTTGATGCCCTATAGCGAGTTTAACGTTATTCTTTTCGCATGCTTCTATCATAGAATCAGCTTCTCCTAGACTGAGACACATAGGCTTTTCGCATAATATTCCCTTTACACCTAGGCTAGCTGCTTTTATTGTTATTTCAGCATGACTTGATGGCCAAGTGCATATACTAACTATATCTAACTCCTCTTTAACTATCATCTCTTCATAATCGGTATAGGCCTTAGGAATATTGTAATTCTTGCAAAAATTCTCAACAACCTCTTTATTTATATCCATTGCTGCTATGACTTCTACACCATCAAGGGATCTCCAGCCATTTAGATGCATCTTCGCTATTCTACCACATCCAATTATGCCTACCTTATAATGTGAGCACATACTCATCTACGTTACCTAAATTAATGTTGCTTGCTATTTTAAACATTTCATATCTTTTTGATTAGCTTAACCAACATTCTCGAAGCCATATGCTCCAGAACTTTTTCACATTTCTAGAGTTGCCAGTTACATTCGAAAGAAAGAAGCCCTTCACATTCTTTATTAGTCCTATAAACCACTTAGCCTCTTCTTCCACACTCTTAAGTGAACCATATTCCAAGATCACGTATCGAGGGCCAAATGATAGCACATACTTACCACCATATCGTTCTATAATCCATTTCATCTCTTTTCTTGATAGCCTAGCGTCCCAGTTTACTTTAAAGCCAGATACTCCAGCTCTTATAAGGACGTCAATTAGAGGTAAATAATTACCATCTGAAACAAAGAGTACCTTTATCTTCCTATCTAGAAGTGGTTTCCATATCTTGGAATAGAAAGGTGCCACATGTTCTTCAAAAAGCTCAGGAGAAATCATAGGACCACCTCCTGCAGCGATATCATCATGAGCCACGAATACCTTAATGCCAACCCTTGCCCAAGCTTCGGCATGAATTTTAACTAATGATGAATACTTCTCAGCGACCTCTTCGAAAAGCCCTGGATTTCTCTTTAAAAGAAGTAGAGTGAATTTATGTCCTAGATGAACTAAGAAGAATGTGAATAACGTTAGATATATCTCCCCAGCTACTAGTGTTGTATCCTTTAATGGTCTTTGAAGTCTTTCGTAGCTATACTTATAGTTTTCAACAATCTCATTAAAGCTTCTCTTCTCCCAATTAAGCGGATCGAAATTATATCTTAGATATCTTATAAGCTCATCATAACTTTTAAAAGGTCTTTCTACAACCCAAAGTTGATCCGATGTGATAGTACGAGCAAGCTTTAGTCCTCTATAAGCGATTGGAAATAGGTCCGTGTAAGGGAAATCATCCTCTAATTCCGTAAAGGAACCCGTTCCTAACTTTCTTTCCTTTCTAGGCTTTATATTCCTCTTTACTCCATGTGTATAAATTAAGTCTACATCTAGAGTCTTATACGCTTCTATTTCATTAACTCTCCTCTTACCATAAAATTCCTTTAAGATATCGCTGTTTATGAGGCCTAGGATAGGTATCCTATCCACATGTTTAAGGTTTACGGCAAGCCAACCTCTGATATAGCCCATATGTATAGATCCCTCATTCTAACATATAATCGATTTTTAATTCACATCATTTTCAATATACCACAATATATGGAATATATGAAGAAGCAGAAAAGACAATAATATGTAGGGTTCGGAACCGTTTCTTGTTTGTAGGTCTTTTAAGGTCTTTGTAGGTGCTTTGATGTTCTTTTCGCTATGATGTATGCTGAAACTAAGTGTCTCTAGCTTCTTCCCTGTTTTCTCTCCTTCTCTACTCGCGTTTCTCACGTTTACATAAATCGTCCTCAATGGGTATAGCGATGCTTTCCATATTATTTTCTCTATTATTGAGCTACGAAACATAGAGACTTTCCAGTTCCACTTTGTTCCTTTTTCTTTCTCCATTTCTTATCCAGTAGTATCTAAGATAACCAATGATTTCTAGATTCTCTAGACTGATTACTGATACTCCTTGGCTATAGAGCCCCTCCAGTAGGGCATGTATCTGTTCTCCAATTAAGCTCCATGCCGTTTTCCCCTAGCATCCATGAACATAGCGTTCTTTAACCAGAAAGTCTTATATGAAAGCAAGTTTCCATGCCTATCTATTATTACAGCAGCTAGTCTCTCAACATTAACGTCTACTCCTGCAATATTATCGCTCTTAGGATTGAGGTATCTTCTCATAACCTCTAAGTATAACATGTAGAGTATCATTAATTGTACTTCACCATGTACATGTAAACCAGTCTTACCTATGCCATAGTCTCTAATAGCTACTCTAGCTGGATAGCCTACTAAGCCTTCACTAGCTCTATTAACTAGGACTTCAATAAGCTTCTTCCACTCTTTTGGGACATTAAGGTCCAATTTAACATATCTTGTTCTCTTATCATAGTCTAGTGTTAGGACTCTTACATGGTGCGTATCAATAAGTCTTATATTCATGTTTCCTTTAGCATAACCTCGTTCTCCATCACTCTGAAATAGTAGCCATTGCTTTAACTCTATATCCTTTATATTCGTCTTGAGTGCTTTAGCTGATCTAAGTGTCGAGTGAATAAGCTTTAAGATTTCATCAACGTATCTACGGTTAGGTAGTATATCATAGCATTTACTTCTCAACAATTTAAGGTATGCATATTCCGAGAGGTCAGCTAGTAATTCAATCTCCTTAATTGAGTTGAGCACTCTATAGGCAATTAGTTTAGACAACCAAGCAGTTGATAGGATATTCCTAGCGTAATCACCATTAGTGTGAAGGTCTAAAGATATGGTAACGTACTTAGGGCAGGGAACGGTGTCTCATACATAGTTCATGAATATAGAGGAGCTTAAATAGGATTGAGTGAGAGTATATCTGGGAACATTATGAGGTATTCTATTGAACAAAGGCCTGCTTATTCTATACTGAAGGTATTCTTAGAACCAGGAGAGAGTATTGTAAGTGAAGCAGGAGCAATGTTAATGATGAAGGGGAATTTGGAAATAGAGACTAGCAGTGGAGGCCTTATCAGAGGAATTTTACGACGAGTATTAGCTGGAGAGCCTATATTCTTAAACACATATACTGCAAAAACTCCCTCGGAGCTCTGGTTTGCTCCTCCAGTTCCAGGAGATATAGTTTACATACCGTTAAGGGGAGATTCCTGGATAGTACAGGATTCCTCTTACCTAGCTCATCATGGAGATGTAGAGGTATCAGTAGCTTGGAGGGGATTAAAAGGAGTATTAGCAGAGGGAGAGCTCGTTTGGCTTAAGGTATCAGGTGAGGGAGGGTTTTGGATATGTGCTTATGGAGGATTAGAAAGTATGGAAATACCAACCGGAGAAAAAGTTACAATAGACAATTTTCACTTTGTTGCAATGCCTGCAGACGTTAATTGGAGAGTTAGAAAGTTTGGAGGGTGGAAGAGCTTCATATTAGGTGGAGAGGGATTAGTATTTGATGTAGAGGGGCCGGCTAAGGTATACGTACAGACTAGGATCTTACCTCCTTTCGCTTATCTACTTAGGAAGTTCATAAAGTCACGTTGATAAATAATGATATAATAAGGTAATTCGAAACTCTTAAGAATTTGACAAATTACGTAAGCATTTGCACTCATATTAAAATTGGGTAATTAGGTTATTACGTCTCTGTATTTATACAGATTAAGGCAAAGAGACAGTGCCATTTTAAGATTCTTCATGGGATACACATCTAGGTAAGTACTATCATTATCTTAGTGGGCCCGCGGGGATTCGAACCCCGGATCTCCGCCGTGTGAGGGCGGCGTCCTAGGCCACTAGACGACGGGCCCATAGTAGTTCCTTATATAGAGAGGAGAAAAATAAGGTAAATATTTTATGTTTCTTTAAGTGCTTCGATAACTATGTGAGCAGAGGTTTCTCGTACTCCTTCTATTGCAGATAATTCCTTAAGGAAGGAATCAAGTCTAGATTGACCTACTATTGCTATGAGGTCAATTTCTCCAGTTACTCTATATATTTTCTCAGCGGGTAATTTCAAGACTTTTTTATATACTTCTTGTCGAAACTTAGGTTCAACTCTTATAAGTACAAAAGCGGATGTAGCTTCAGCTTTAAGAACCTTTAATGCTTTTTCAGTTAAATCTATAAATCCTCTACCAGTTCTTATTAGTCCTTCTTCTTTTAACCGTCTAAGATGAATATTAAGAGCTTGTCGGGTTATACCTAATTCTTTAGCTAAAGTATCTTGTGATTTCTCAACGGTATATACTCGTAATGCCTTACTCATGTTAAAAAGCATATTAAGTAATCTTAGCTGTTTTTCAGTTAATGAGATTCTCTCTTCTACCATAAGTTAGCTCCTCATTTACATATGTATATGAAAATGCCTATATATTCCTTCTCATAGTCATAATTAGACTAATTATACTGAAAAGGAGATTTTTATGTCAGATCTAATCAATAACACAGTATACGTGGGTAAGAAGGCTGTAATGAACTACGTTTTAGCGTGTGTAACTTTATTTCATCAGGGTACTAGGCAGGTAGTAGTTAAAGCAAGAGGTAAGGCCATAAGCAAAGCTGTTGAGGTTGTAAGAATAGTTAGGGAGAACTTTATAAGGGGAGTTAAGATAGAGAATGTTAAGATTGGAACTGAGATTTTAACTGGCAGAGACGGGAAGACTTACAGTATAAGTACTATAACTATAATACTTACGAAGGAGGGGGAATGAGTGAAATTACCTATGTGTTATTTTTGTCTAAAAACAGGGGTTCTATGTCCTAGGTGTCAAGAAAAAGTAGAGAAAGGTGAACTCTCCCAACTTGATTTTCAAGTAGCTAAAATCCTAACTAGTTTAGAGGAAAAAAGATTCCCTGAACTTAAGCAAATCACGTATCATAAGGCATATCGTGAAGATAATTTGTTAGTAGTGATAGTAAGTGGAACTGGTAACACTATTAGACCCCCATGGAATAGAATTGCGAGAATATTAGGTGATGAATTAAAGCTTAACGTACGTCTTGTTGAAAAGACCTCTAGTTTAAAAATCATCGCTGAAGAATTAATAGCGCCTGGAAGATTACTAGGCGTTAATACATTATGGTTACCTGATGGTACCGAGGAGAATACTGTACGAATACCTAAATCGGATCTTAGACGACTACCCGCAAAGCCTGAAATCATAGAAAGAGTACTTAGCAAACTTACTAGAACGAATGTTAAACTAGCTTTTGAATAAATAGATTTTTCTTAGCACATCTTAACATCCATCAATTTCAAGACATAGTGCATCATCTTATAATGATATTAGGCTTGATAACTAATTATAGTGTTGGCTATATACTCTGTATTAAGCTTTATTCAAGCCAAAAACGATAAAAACAAAAAGTAATTTTAGGTAAAGAATAAGGGGTGTTCCTATGAGTAGAGACCAGGTTATTGGAGCTATAATTTTCATATGTAGTATACTAGGTATACTCATTTACGGGTGGTTAGTCTTTCTAAGCGAGTGGTGGCTCATAGTATTGAAACTAACAGGCTTTATAGCAGTAGCAGGTATCCTAGCTATAGTAGGGTGGGTAGGATATACCCTGGCTACAACTCCACCTCCTGCAAATATTGAAGAAATAGAGAAAGAGATAGAGCAAGTACAGAAAGAACTAGAGGAGCAAGAGAAGAAGGAAGAGACTACTGAGGAAGAGAAGAAAAAGGAAGAAGAACAGTCATAGATGTCCCAAGGATAGAAATACATTACTTAATGTTAGAGTAGAAGGGATGTTATAAGTTAAGTAGTTTAGGATTTAGACTTAGTGGTTTTATCTCTAATTCCTTTATATGGCTTACTCTTTCGCTCCTCTTTTATTAGGCTAACTAACTGTAATAAGACTCCTATTACAAGATTATAATAGGCATATTCCGCTAACTTGTTAGCTTTTGCTTCGTTACCGTATGCAAGATATATTGCTGCTGTTATCAGAAGTATCATAAATGCTACAATAAATGGAGCTCCCCAATTTTCAGTAAGGTATGTAACATCAATTGTAATGACCTTAAAGGGAGTTTCTATCTTAAGCTTCACTCTTTTCCTGTCACTCAACGATCTCACCTATCTAGAAGTAATACATTTAAAGAAGAAATTTAAGAAATTAGATGGCGGTTTGGGGGGAACTCGCCGGACGAGGAAGGCAGCCCGGCGTTACTCTAATGAAGCTATGCTAATGCGTCCTTCCTGAGGTAACAATGAGGGAAGGCAAGGCATAGTGGAGGAGAAATTCTCCCTCTCCCATCGCCAGGTGGGAGGCTTGATGGATAGGGATAGGAATATAGCGTTAGTAGCTATAATAGCAGCAATATATGCACTACTAGTCTATACCTTACCAGTAATAAGCTTCTTAATATTTCAAGTTAGAGTAGCTGATGCATTAATACCACTATCCATGATTCTGGGTACTCCAGCTATAATAGGCGTGAGTATAGGGTGTTTCATAGCTAACATTATGGCTCCATGGGGATCGCCCTTTTTAATAGCCATAGATATGCTCCTAGGAAGCATAGCTAACGCGATTGCAAGTTGGGCAGCTATGAAGACAAATAGCATTAAAGGAAAGGTATCACCGCTTATAAGATTCCAACTGGGTTGCTCTGTTGCAAATTTAGTTATTACAATAATAGTAGGAAGCTATATACCAATTCTAATGAATACTGCTTTTAATGTACCAATGCCCTTATGGATGGGCTGGGTAGGAGTATTCCTGGGCGAAGTGATCGCAATAAACCTTGTGGGTTACTTACTAGTGTTCGCCTTATGGAAAAGAGGAATTTCTAGAGCCTAGATAGGATAAGAATATCTTTTTTATTTTAAATTAAAAATTCACACCATAAATCAGAAGAGTTCAGAATTAATTTAGCTAAAGGTAATATTATTTCTCTCATTCATGGGACTTCAAGTAAGTAATAATGGATAAGGTCATACTGTATATTAGTATGAGCAGCTTCCCCTTTTACTCGAAAATTAGAGGAAATTAAAATCTTAAAAGTATAGAGGATATTATCTTTCTTGGTGAGGTCTTAAATGAGGATAAGTAAGCGAGAGCTAATAACATTTGTTGCTTTAAGTCTCGTATCATTATTTGCTGATGTAACATATGAAGGAGCTCGATCAGTACTTGGCGCATATTTTAAAATACTTGGAGCCACAGCGTTCATAGTAGGTTTCATTACTATTGGAGATTTGTTAGGTTATCTTATGAGAGGCGTTGGAGGTTTTTTAGCAGGAATTTCTCGTTCTAGTAAAACTTATTGGAGTATAGTACTCGCAGGTTACGGCATAAATCTCTTTGCGGTACCTCTATTAGCATTTGCTGGAAGATGGGATTTAGCACTTGCTCTTGTATTAATTGAAAGAATTGGTAAAGGTATTAGAGCACCCGCTCGAGATGTAATCCTTGCTGAAGTTACAGAAAATATAGGTAAGGGTAAAGGATTTGGACTTCATGAATTAATGGACCAAATAGGCGGAGTTACAGGGCCTCTTTTTGTAGCTTGGAGTCTTTACAGCTCTGCTAACAACTATAAATTCGCATTTATGTTACTCTCTTTACCAGCGGTAATCTCTATTGTCATGCTCTTGATAGCTCTTATAAATTATCCAGAAATTAAAGCTATAGAGAAGGCTCGATCTCTTAGAAGGACAGCCAAGTTGGGAAGTAGGTTTTGGTTCTATACGATAGCTATGGTATTTCTATCATTAGGCTATATTCATTGGTCAATAACAGCATTTCACATGAAAAATATAGGCATTACCTCAGATTATATGATTGCCTTCCTCTACACGATAGCTATGCTCTCTGATGCAATTGTTGCATTTCCTGCAGGGTATCTGTACGACAAAGTAGGGTTAATGACACTACTAGTAACTCCTCCTTTAGCTTTCACAGTCATGCCACTACTTCTTCAAGGATCTCTAGAAACTATAATATTAGCGACTATTGCTTGGGGCATAGTAATGGGAATATACGAAACTAATATGAGAGTTGCAGTAGCAGATATAGTCGAGCCTGAAGCTAGAGCATACGCCTATGGTATATACGGTATGGCATTCGGTTTCTCATGGGCAGCAGGTAATATACTCATGGGATACCTATATGGCATATCAAGAGATTTCCTTATGCTTTATTCACTTCTAATGGAGATTGTAGCTTTCACTATATTAGGCATTTCAATTAAGGGTTCAACCAAGTGAATTATCTACGGTCTATTATTTCAATATCATAATGCATCACAAAAGGTGAGTTCTATATCTGGATATACGTTCCTATAATTAATTAAGGCTACCATAACTATCTCATGCTACATCTTAAAGTAATAGCTATGAAACATATAGCATAAGGATGATTAAGGTCTTCACCATGTATATTTTGATAAAGGTTTGCAAGCTTTCATTATGTAGAAAGACCCTATATTAACCAGCGAGATTATTATCAGATGAAATTCTCATGAGGTATATTGGACCTTCGGATGAGGTCGTTAAAGCTTATCTTAAGGTGAGGAATGTAGTGGCCTCGCCAAGATTCTAACCCGAGATCTCGAGCTCTGAAGGCCTCAATAATAAATCAATGAATCAATAATAAAAACTGAAAGTTATCTACGTTTCAAAATACGCACCAGTATATCAAAGAAAGAGACGATTAGATATGACTTTAATGGAATAGATCTAAATAATGGTAGACAGTCATCCTGCTGATACCAAACCTCCTCGCTAACCTTCTAATTAGAACTCCCTCCCTATAGAGCTTGATCAACTCCTTAACTTCCTTATTTGATAGCTTGTACCTCCTACTGATGTGCTTTCCTTGCGCCCTGCGAGACAGCCTGCTAAGCTCAGCGACTACTATAGTACCCACTTTACCTTGTCTAACTCTTTTCCAAAGCCTCTGAAATTGTATTCTTTGATCCTTTCTACCTGAGATAGGTTCCTCCTCGACGATCCTCTCATTTATGTTAATTCCTCTACTTTTAGCTCAAGCCTCGATAGTAAGCCATTGCGATTCTAGTTCTTGCTTCTCAGTGCTAACTCTTAGATAAGCGACAACCGGTTTGGGGTACGTCTTATCGCCTATTATAGAGCTAATATTGCTTCCGATTTTCTAAGCTCTCTAGTCACTGGATCCACCTCAAGCGCTAGATTCTCAAGTGCTGTTATCCCAAGAACCTCAATATCATCATTTCCAGCGAAAACGACTATGCATGTAGCTCTCTCACCAAGACACTCTATAACCGCTTCACCAATTTCACGTTCAATAAGCTTACCTTCAATAGTCCTAAACCTCCTCTTTCTCATGGGCTTAATACCTATCTTTTCAAGTCTCTCTCTTTTAATCCATGTATACGTACTCCCAGTATCGACAAGTAGCTCTAAATCAAGGTAGTTTTCAGGCTCATGAGGGTTGCAAAGCTTGACTTTAGCAAAAGTATGTCCCATATAAAAACACCCTTTCAAGGCAGTTTTGTATCAAAGTTATATAAACTTGGTGTTTTTGTTACATGTCTACTAAACGGGTATTTGCGTTACATATGCGCTCTTCAAATGTTTTTATCCCTAGAGAAGGCTAGGGAAAGGATAAAGAAGGCTACTAATCTAGAGCTACATATACTCAAACGCACACAGCTAGTCTGCATATACTCTAATAGCATGAATTGTATTGGTAGCTATCGCTGATGGTCTTGCGAATACAGAAAGAGGACTAAGAGGTGCCCATGGGTTCGGTACTTGCGCGAGATAAGGTAGCATAAGCTTATCGGCATGACATATGAGATGGCTAAGAATCTAGCGAGGAGCAGGATATTTCCAAAGAACGATACGGTAGTCATCTATGATGACAGCAATGCTGTGCTCGTAGACATGTACCGTCCGAAGTTCAAGATCTATGAGCTTAGTGATAAAATAAGGCTGATCGATGTCAGCAATAAGAGAAAGTTTGCACAACTCTGTCGCGATTACTGAGCTCTGGAAGCAGGATGATGAAATGACAATTGTCGACATGCATGTGTTTTACTCGAAGTTCTCGCTCTTCAACGCCGAGAAGTACGTGTTCACATGCCTTCCTATACCATTATTAGTATCTGTCTTTATAGAGTAGTTGCATAGATACATGAATATGCGATAGCGAGTCTCATCATCTATAGCCTTCAAATTTATCCTACTCGGATCTAGCATTATAAATCTCCTGCATAATAACACGCATTATTGATCTCATAACTGCATATGCAATTTGATAAGCAAAAATGAGAAATGAAGAAAAGTGAAAATAATGAACATCACGACTATAA
Source organism: uncultured Thermoprotei archaeon (assembly GCA_964517845.1). GTDB lineage: Archaea > Thermoproteota > Thermoprotei > QMSL01 > B3-G16 > CAZFCQ01. Next base: position 15,471 of record CAZFCQ010000029.1, read on the forward strand.
TCATAGATCATGCCTAATGAATATCCTATTATCATATTTAATCGATTACGACCTTTTTCTTGTATGATGTGGTGGCCCCGCCGGGATTTGAACCCGGGATCTCGGGCTCCGAAGGCCCGCGTCCTAATCCAGGCTAGACGACGGGGCCTACTATATAGATTATGTATGCTCTAAGATAATTAGTTTACGGTTTTAAAAGAGGGAAGGTTTATATCACCTTTTGTTAGATTTTAGTTATAGACTTTGCGGGGGTGCCCGAGCCAGGACAAGGGGCTAGAGCCCGTCCTAAGGGGCGGGACTTAAGATCCCGTGGCGTAGGCCTGCGTGGGTTCGAATCCCACCCCCCGCACCACGAAACGT
>CAZFCQ010000030.1:0-13255 GCA_964517845.1 uncultured Thermoprotei archaeon
CTCCTTCACCAGCTCCTGAACAAATAGTAACTATCCATGGCTATGTTACTGATAACAATGGTAATCCCATTAAAGGAGCAAAAGTTAAAGTAGATGGTGAAGTAGCTATCACTAATGATAATGGATATTACATACTAAACTTAACGATTGGAAGTGAAAAGTATAATTTAACAATATCACATGAAGACTATGTTACTTATGAAAGTAGTATTAATCTAGAGGCAGGAGGGATATATAGCATAAATTTCACGCTTAAAAAGATACCTTCAGAAAGTACACCAAGCCGTTGTTTAATCGTAACAGCTGCCTATGAGAGCGAGATAGCTTGGCCTGTACAATTCTTAAAGTCCTTTAGGGATGAGTATGTCTTAAAGACCATATCCGGAAGAGCCTTTATTGACATATTTAATAAGTTCTACTACTCATGGAGTCCTGAAGTAGCAAAATTAGAGTGGAAGTATCCTATACTTAGATCCTTAATTAAAGTATTACTCTATCCGCTCATAGGCAGTCTCATGGTCTCCTATAGCGTATATAATGCTCTATCTCTTGTACCTGAATTAGCGATACTGATAGCCGGTATGATAGCAAGTCTATTAATAGGCCTCTTATACTCATTACCAATAACATTAATACTGGTATTTATTAGGCGTAGATCTCTGAGACCAAGGTTCACGCATATAATCTTCACATCATGTCTTCTAGGTGCCATATTATTATACCATCTACTAGCTCTTCTTGCCAAGCACTATACGCTCCTTCAGTTCTCCTCTACATCTATCGTCTTAATGTCTATTGTATTAGGCGGGATTCTATCTTTCGCTATAAGTGGTTTATTTAAGATTTTAGCTATAAGAGAGATTCATAAAGAAAAGTAAAAAATCTTCCATTTTTTCCTTATGTTTTTTAAATCATTAAATAGTCATTAAATAATAGCTTATTCCTAGCTCTATAAGCGAGGAGCTGATCAATATAAGAATAGCTATTATGAGCATAAACGATGACATTTTTATGGTATCTATTAATGTGTTAGTCCTACACAGTTCCTTAGACCTTATCCATATTCTGCCGATATTATCACCAGCAACAGCTGCTACTGAAAAAGCAATACCCTCTATCATTACTATGAATAGCATAAGAATTACTACAAGGTAATGACCACCGATGAGAATCATAGCCACTAATATGCCTAGAAGTGTGTACTTAAATAAGAGTACAACATATGCTAGATTCAAAATCCCGAGGAGAAAGATACCTACTATGCACTCATACAGAACATTAGTTTTAAGTAGGAACGAGAATTTAGTAAGAAAATCACATGGGACTAAGACTTGAATTAATGGAACAGAATTTACCTCCTTTAGCGAATGATAGAAGCTTAGAAAGTCGTATAGCGCCTCAGGGTATATTATTGCTAATATTAACCCTAGTATAAGGCCTACTATTAATGATGAGATAGCGTTTATAAAGTACCTCTTTGCGGGGCCCCAGCAGAAAAAATTATCGAATATTCTCTTCAGATACATGATTCTTCCATTATCTTCTTATCCTCTTTAAAGCTTTTCACCAGTCTTCATAGGTTAACTACAGTAAGGATACGTCCTCTCAATATACTTCAAAAACTATCCTCACTCACAAGTTGTTTTCATCAACGAAATCTTCATTCGTACCAACTCTACTTGAACTCTTAAGAGAATAAAATCTGCCTAAGTCTAATCCTAGCTCTAAATTAGGTACCTTTACTAGAAGTCATAGATTTTTTCCTTTCTAAGCCTATGGGTAATCTCTAGTTTTTCGTTATTCTTAAAGTGTAATGCCTACATTATAAATGGATTTAACCAAGCTGTCTTGCCCTCTCGGTCGATAATCTCTAATCTTATATATTCGTAGTTAATTTTTGTCTCAATATGTATCTCTCTGAGACCTACTGGGCTGTGAACTATCTTAGCCTTAAGGTTTTCGTTGTTTAAGTATAACTCGGTTATATCCTTCTCCTTTATTACCTCTACGCTGCTAAATAATTTCCTTAATTGTCCTCGCCCTTCTTGGGCTTCCTTTAATATCCTGGAAACAATCTCCTCGTGTATGCATATTCCTTTACCATTGCGTGAAATTATGTTTACTCTAGTAGCAGGTGTGAATTCAACATGGAGTAGAGTCTTAGTTATCTTTGCTTTATATACCGTAGGCCCTGTTGATGAGTAAAAGTCTCCTCTCTTTATTGCCTTAATTATAGATTCTTCATCATTATTAGGTGCATTAACCCAAATCCAACCTCCGTTTGCATCTATTGGAGGCACAAAATATCTATGTGCATCATCAACTGCAAAACCCCACACTTTAATACCTGCTGAAATCAAGTTATCCCAATGGACTGTGGAATATCCTTTAGCTACTTCTACATCGCAACCAGTATTGTAAATCTCTATTCCAGTATAATTTTTAATGCTGATAAGATCTTCATGTGTAAGACCTGACCAATATGGATGTGCTATGAGCGTTATTCCCCCTAGCGAATTCGCGAAGTCTATAACTTCTTGAGGATCATTTATTTCGAGAATATATGGATCGTCTACGCCTAGTACGACTATATGATAGGATCCTCCTAGCTTACCTCTTCCTCGTGAGAGCTCAACGCCTGGTAATATTGTTACGTCATCATGATAATTAATATGCGTTATCTTGCCGTGATCTGTTATGGCTATTAGTTTATATCCATACGATCGATAATATCTAACTACATCTTCTGGACTAAGTCTTCCATCGGAAGCTGTACTATGACAGTGTAAACATCCCTTTATTAACATACTATTTGCCCTTCTCCTAGACATAGCTTTTTACTTTTTGTTCCCTCTAAATACTTAATGAAGGGTATTGTTTGGTCTTAATGTTTGTGCTTACCTAATAATATACAAAAGTCGAATACTCTTAATGAATAATTCTACCTTCCACTTTATCGAAGATTCTCACATGAGCAGTTTTAAGATAAATCCCTGATACTTAATAGTGGTAGAGATACTTGGACTATGAAATACTATTACCTGAGAAAGTACGATCTCTTACACTTTCTGAAGCTTACAAATATATCGAAGCAATTCAATCCTATCCTGGGGATTGGCGAACAACAATTATTACTATTCCTCATCAAGAAAGAATAGATGATGTAGAGGGTATAACTCCTCTACCGACAACTTATGGTGCTATATGTTTTCCTGAACTATATCTTAATGAGCTTACATTAAGAGAATTTTTAAGAAGATACCTAGAGAACAGCGAAGTTGAAAGCGTTATAGACGCTTTAGGTAAAGGCTTATACCTCCATAAGGTATTACCTTCTGCATTGCTGGAAAAGATAGACGATAAACTATCTGATTTTATTAGTGGAGTATCCTTTGAAGTCTTTATACCATTAGAAGAAAAAGTTAAAGAACCTGATAAGTTAAGAGAGCTAGGGATTGTTGATCTAGTAGAAGTTTTTAAGACTTCAGTACCTGTCGTTAAACCTGAGATAGTTAGACAAGCCTTAGAGGAGTCTCATTATGTTGGCGAATACCTAGAAAAGTTAGAGATGCTATTCAATGAAGCTGAGGAATTGGAGCTTAATATACTTAGAGCTGAAGGCTACGTAAATATAGATATTACGTTATCAGACTTAGAAGATAAAATCCAAATCTTAGTCGAACATATACAAGCTATGAAGTTAGTAATAATGTTTACACGAGCGATACGTTCTACATGACAAAGCTAAATAGGATTTGGTTAGTTAAAGTAACCTTTCAATTCATTGTCTACATATAGCATTATACCACTTTCTTTAAGTATCGGACCGCGTTCCCCTTCATCACTAAATTCAGCGTCGCCTGAGCTCCTCATCTAAGAGGTATGCTATTCCATGGATTTTTATCTCTTACTCTAGTCATTTTCTTTATTATTCCAAAGATAGAGCTCAAGGTATACCTTAGAATATTCCTAACTGTAAAGCACTCTTACCTTCAAAGGGAAAAAGCCGAGGTCAGAAATAGGTTGTTTCATCAATGAACATTGTATTAAAAGGCTCTGCTAACAGATTAAAGTATAAGCGAATTTTATTGAGGCTTCTCTTCCTTCTTTTCTTTCTTCTTCCTCCTCTTTCTAGGCATTATAGCTCCCAGAGAAGACTTACCTTCCTAACCTCTATAAGGTCTCTTAAACTCACACTAGTAAAAGTCATACTGACCTTAAAGAATGTAATATTCATGCAATTTAACCTACATGATGTCATTTGTGAGCTAAAATAATACGAGGAGCTCGCCTTCCTAGAACTATAGTACCTTTAAGAACGATGAAGAATACCTATGATTCTCGATTACATCAAGTTCTTATTTAGAGAGAACTCCTTAACAGTTAAGATTCTATACACTCCTAGGGTTTTGAGGGTATTTACCCATTCATTACTCAAAGATATTATAGTCATTACTCCCCAAGGAGTTGCTCTAGCTTTCCTAACTAAACGTATTGCTGCTTTAAGCCCTTTTCCGCTTCTTGCAATATCATGAACTATTAATACCTTAGTACCCGAAGGTAAAAGTTCATGAGGTACAAATATCGTATTAACTCTAGATAGTGGCGCCGAGGCGTATATCTCAACTAGATAACCCTTAGTGCCTGAAGGTACTGTTTCTGTTATACACAATTTACATCTTAGCCAATCTGCTATGATCGTAGCAATAGGTTTTGCATTATCTGAAAAAGCAAATACTACATCTATATTCTCATTACCTGTAAACTCTAAAGCGATATAACCGAGAATATTTAAGAAGTGTAAATTGCTTATAATCCTCCATATTTCAATAATTCCCTCCTCATTTACTTGTAGCACTTTATCAACTATCTTATCTATGAGTTTCGCTTTCTTTATCCTATCAATTATCTTACTTGCAGTATCTCTTTCAGGTAGAGTTTGAAATCTAGTATATCGCCACAGCATCTGAGTCGAAATATTGAGGATATTCTCTAACTCTTTAAATGTAAAGAACCCTTTAATGGCATTTAAAAGCTTAACAGCAATCAGTGTAGAAGAATACTTCACATGCTGATGATTTACTGCTTTCAAGAGAACCTACCTCTGCTTCTTCAATCATAAGGGCTCAGTCCCTACCTCTTAAGCTTTTTCTAATTAACTAACATCAATGACATCTACTACGATTCATAATTGTTATACAACTTAAGAGAGGACTACCTTCAAAATGTTTATTAATAAAAAATAAACTCATCTTTATCTAGGTGCGTTTTATTGAATGGAAAGATCGCATTATGGCTTCTTGTAATATCGTTGACTCTATTGTTAGTGTTTAACTCTTTTACAATAAGTGCTCTTCCTTCTCCAAAACCATTATATCCTAAAGATAAATCTAAGATACGTCTTATGGTCCCTAGTGATACTGGTAGAGGTAGAGGCAAAGGGAGTAAAGGTCGTCTGCCATCCCCTGATCTTTCAAAACCTAATAAATGGGCTGTGATAATAGGCATTGCTGATTATGAAGGTAAAGCTAACGATCTTTGGCATCCCGATGAAGACGCTAAAGAGATGTACTATGTACTTATTAATTTCTATGGCTTTGCTCGTGACCATATAATATTGCTGACTAATAAAAAAGCCACTGCAGAGGCCATACTTAATGCCATAGACTGGCTTATCACATGGGAAAATAGCACCTCTATAGTGGTCTTCTTCTACAGTGGACATGGGTACAACGCTTCAGAAGATGTAACATCACAGTATGAATATCCTATAGACGAAACTGACGGTATAGATGAGTGTATTGTAAGTTATGATTTATATGCCATTCCAGATGATTTATTAAAGGAAAAGCTATCCCAAATAGAATCAAATAATGTATTCTTATGGTTTGGAAGTTGCTTCTCAGGAGGAATGAATGACATATTTCATACATTAGCCACTCTATCAAGAACCATTGTACTGACTTCTGCTTGTCAAGAGACTCAACTTACTTATGATGTTCTTCAGTTAGGAAATACTCTCTTTGGTTACTACTATGTTGATGAAGGAATAATAGATGGAAAAGCTGATGGTTATGGTCCTAATGGGGTTCTCGATGAGATTATAACCGTGGAAGAAGCTTTTTACTATGCAGATGAACATGTTAACGCATTTGTTCAATTATATAACTTAGAGCCTTCTGATCCAGAAATATTCGATAGCGTTCCTGATGTTGATTTTTACTTAGGATAAAACATTTAATCTCCTTATCTTTTTTATAATCCTCTAGTTTAGATAATGACTCTGACTAGCAATTAGGTTCTTAATGCTAGGATTTTTATCAAATTTTTAAAGGATATCCTAAGTTAGGTATGAGTTAGGTGTTATCTAGGGTGTGAATTCATGTCTAGTTTTGACCTGGTCATAAGAAATGGCGTCATAGTAGATGGTAGTGGAGCTCCTCCTTTCAAGGCAGATATAGGGATCGTGGATGATACTATTACCAAGATAGGAGATTTATCTAATGTTAATGCAGAGAGAATCGTAGATGCTTCTGATCTAATTGTAGCCCCAGGCTTTATTGATATCCATAATCATAGCGATGTGAATATATTCCTAGTGCCTACTGCGGATAATTACGTGATGCAAGGAGTTACAACTATAGTGATTGGAAATTGCGGTTTCTCACCAGCACCCATAACTGACAAAAACATTGATGTTATGCGTATAGGATTGAGAAAGCTCATTGAAAAATTTGGTAGTATTCCATGGAGAAGCTTTCCTGAATATATGCAAGCCCTAGATAGTCTTAAGAAGAGCATTAACGTCGCTACTTTAGTGGGTCATGGGACTATTAGAGGTGCAATATTAGGAACAGAGAACATTCAACCTTCAGAGAAAGATCTTAAAGAAATGAAAAGCTTAATCCATGAAGCCGTAAAAATGGGTGCTTTTGGTATATCAACAGGTCTTATTTATGTACCTGGGCTTTTCGCTAAAACTCAAGAGCTAATTGAATTGGCTAAAGTTATAGCTCCTTTTAAAGGTATATACGCTACACATATGAGAAATGAAGGGACTGGCCTTCTTGATGCTATCATAGAGACTATTACCATCGGTGTCAAGAGTAATGTTGGTGTAGAGATCTCTCATTTAAAATCTACAGGGATTCCTTCTTGGGGTCACATAGCGACAGCCTTATCAGTGATAGAGGATTATGCTAAAAGAGGATATGATATTAGTGCTGATGCTTATCCTTATACAGCCAGCTCAACAGGTCTTGATGCTCTCTTTCCCTCATGGGCAAGAGAAGGAGGAGTAATAAAGCTTATTGAAAGACTTAAAGATCCTAATATCCTTGATAGGATACTAAGAGAATTCGAGCGTAAAGGAATCATGGAAGAACGTTATCTTGAATGGAACCAAATAGTCATAGCTTACTCAGAAAGTCATAGAGAACTTGAGGGAAAAAGTATAGAAGAAATATCTCAACTATGGAGTATGGACCCTATTAAAGTCATAGAAAGAATTCTAACAGAGGATGAAGGTACAACGGCTATAGTCATACACTCCATGAATGAAAATGATGTTCGTAAAGCCTTAGCACATCCATTAGTAGCTATAGGAAGTGATGGATCTATTCGTGAATTTGGCGAAGGTAAGCCACACCCAAGAAATTATGGGACCTTCCCCAGGGTTATATCTGAGTATGTAAGAAAACATAAACTATTGAGTCTGCCTGAAGCAATAAGGAAAATGACCAGCCTACCAGCAAGGAAGCTTAAACTATGGGATAGAGGATTAATAAGACCTGGATTTAAAGCTGATATAACAATATTCAACTATTACTCAATAAAAGACCTTGCAACATACGAATCCCCTCACAACTATCCAAAGGGAATAGAATACGTGATAGTAAATGGTACTGTAGTTGTTGAAGAAGGTAAGCATACTAAGGCGATGCCTGGAAGGCTTTTAAAAAGTACGCATTATCGATAAAAACCTATAAAAACATCTCCCATGTACTCACTCCTTACTTAAGATCGAGGCAATCATCTAGTGAAGAGTGTCTTTGAGTACTGAAAATACTCTTTAGATTTCTTGTACGAGAAAATTACGAGGGAAAGGCTGATACTAAAAGAGAACATAGATCGTAATAGAGAAGCTTATGATCATTTACAGTGCCATATATCCTGACATTATTAGTTAAATTAAAAAGTAGTTTTTCTACGTAGCTAATGAAAAACTCAAGAAATGCTAAGAAAAGAACGTGAGGACTCTGTACTTCTATATTATTTTAAGAGGTATTCCAACTAGATATAAATCAATACTAGAAAATAGGCATGATGTTAAGGACTCTGAGCATATTCCCTAAGCGAATAGGAGATCGTCTCTTAAGTGATATAAAGAGCTTTTAGTCTAACTATATCTAGATATTATTTCAGAGATCTAGGGGTGAATAATGTGAGCCCTAGGAGGTTGGGCGTTGCTTTTATAGGTGCTGGTTTCTCAGCAAAATTTCATGTAAGAGCCTGGGTAGGCGTTAGAAATGCAGATTTAGTAGCTGTATACAGTAGAACTGAAGCACACGCTAAGGAGTTAGCTGCATTTGCTGAAAGTCTAGGAGTAGGCAAACCTAAGGTATATACTGACTTACATGAGATGCTTCGTGATCCGAACGTTAACGCTGTATGGATCTTAGCTCCTAATAATGTTAGAGTACCTATTGTAAAGGCGATCGCTGAGGAAGCTTCTCAGGGTAAAGGTAATCTCGTAGGAGTAGCTTGTGAAAAGCCCTTAGCCAGAAATGTAGCTGAAGCAAAAGAGATGATAAAGTTAATTGAGAAAGCAGGATTAATTCATGGATACCTAGAAAATCAGGTATTCATGCCTTCTGTAGTACGTGGAAAGGAAGTTCTCTGGAAGTATGGTGCAAAGTATTCTGGAAGACCATATTTAGCTAGATCTGCTGAAGAACATGGCGGCCCTCATTCAAGCTGGTTCTGGAAACCTACAGTTTCTGGAGGTGGCGTCCTCCTTGATATGATGTGTCACAGTCTAGAGGCATCTAGATTCCTACTAGTAGACCCCGAGAAAGGTAAGGATAGTTTAAAGCCTCGTAAGGTATATGCAGAAGTTGCCTCACTTAAGTGGACTAGGAAGGAATATATTGAAGATCTTAAGAAGCGATTTAACGTGGATTATTCTGCTGAGCCTGCAGAAGATTACGCTACAGCAACTGTGGTATATGAAGATGACGAAGGGAACATTATATTAAGCGAAACACACACCTCTTGGTGCTTCATAGGGGCAGGTCTTAGGTTAACATTTGAGGTATTAGGTCCTGAGTACTCATTATGGATAAATACCCTTCAGCCTGAACTATTCACATTCTTTAGCAGGAATGTAAAAATACCACCAAGCGAGGAGTTCGTGGAGAAACAAAATGCTGACCAGGGTCTTATGCCCGTTATACCAGATGAAGCGGTAACTTATGGATATCAAGCAGAGGATAGGCATATGGTAGAGTCCTTTATCAAAGGTACCCAGCCTCGTGAAGACTGGTATGATGGATTATTAGTAGTACAATTAATGATGGCATGCTACATGTCTGCAGAAAAAGGAACTAAAGTAGACTTTAAACCAGAGGTACTAGAGAGCTATATGCCACCTGTCGCTCAAGGTAAATGGAATCCTCGATCTCCTCTACTTTAATACCCCGTTTCTTTTATTTTCTAAGTCTTTAACATTCATTTTTCATTAAAGTTTCATTATTGAAACTAAGTTTCTAAAGAGTTCCTTATTACACTCATTAGGGACATAAATTTTGAGGGAGTTGCATGAGGAGCAACTTCGCGATAACTTACTTATTACTAATAATACTCATAGGTAATATAGTAGCATCAAATTCAGCAATAGTTGCCCAAAGCTCTGAAGGGAATCAAGTATCCAATAATGATGAACTAAAAGTTAGATCTGAGCGTATGCTATTAATGGCTAAGAGAGCTTTCAACTTCACACAAGAAAAGATAATAGCCCTAGCAATAAAACATAACCTCACACTTCCCGATGAAGTAAATGCAACTCTTGCCCAAGCTAAAGATGTGCTTGTACTTGCTGAAGAATTGCTCGCACAAGGTAACTATACAGGAGCCATAAGACTCGCAGTTAAAGCCATGTCTACTACTCGTAGAGCCTTAATGATGGTACTACACTTGCTTCGTGAAAAAATAAAAACTAAAGAAGGAAGAGTTTCTAGAGCAGAAGGGCTTAGTGTAGCGATTAATAGAACTAGAGCGTTTCTTGAAAGGTTAGAGAGACTTGCTGAAGCAAATATAGCCAATGAGATAGTATTAGAAGCTATTAGAGCCAATATAACGAAAGCCATGGAGATACTCGATAAAGCTGAATCAGCTCTAGAAGAAGGTGATGTAAACACTACTGCAAGGTTATTAGGAGAGGCACGGCGAAATGTCTCAGGATTAATAGGACTAATAATGCGCTATGCATACGCCTATAAGTTAAGAGAACAAACAAGGCAATATCTTAAAGCGGTTCTTAATATGACATCGAATCTAGTTAAGTTAACATGGGAATTCAAAAATAGGCTCTTAAGACTTAATGCGCTCAGAACACTTAATCAAACACTTTTACCTAGGCTAATTCAGTTACACCATAAGTTGCTTAACGATACGCTAGGTAGACTAGCGCTCATAGAGGTCTTAGTAAAGACTGGCAATATATCTGATGCCTTAAAGCAATTAACTAGAATAAAAGCAAACCTACTCAGAATACGTCTTCTTAAGAACAGAATTCCGAAGATAAGAAGAGAAGTTGAAAAGCTAGAATTGAAAAACTCTACTGAAGGCGTAAAGAATAGATTAGAAAAACTAAAGAAAGAATTAGACTTAGCTAAGAAGATTCTAAAGGAGAAGGTAAGACCAGAAATCTACAAGCACATAGAGGAAAAACTAAATGAAACACTAGACATTCTCGATGAATTAGAGGAATTAATAGAGGAGGGAAACATAACCGAAGCAAGAGAAAAATTAAAGGAACTCTTAGCAATAACCCATCAATTACTTAAGGACGCTAAGCCCTTAATTGAGAAAGCTAAAAAGATTGCTCCATTATTCTGGAAGAAACTAAGGAATGCAACCTCTGAGTTAGTTTCAGAATTGCAAGAAATAATATCTGAGCTAAAAGATGAAATACATGAGTTAATAGAAAAAGCAGAATCACTCAAAGACAAAATCTCAAAAATAGAAGAAAAGCTAGAGGAAACGCCTTCTTCGCATAAGAAAGAGAGGCTTAAAGGGAAGCTTAGAATGATATCTCATCGTATTGAAACATCTTTAAAAGGATTAAGACGAGCACTTAAGGCCCTTGAAGATATAGAGGATAAGCTTAATAAAAACGCTATAGGAATAACTGTAGCCAAGCTCAAAGTAGAGACTATAAAGAAGAGCATCAGCCTTATAGCCTCAACAATAGCCGAACTTTCTGAGGAGATCGAAGAAATAGCGTCAGATTAATAATATTTTTAACCTTTTTGTAAATCTTAATAACTTTTTTAAGTTATAATAAAATTAGGAGCTATTATGTCACTAGAGAAGTCTTTCATTTATGACCTATTATTAGTACTATCAATCATATTGCTTAATACATCATTTACAGCCCTTAGTGCTGAAGAGCATGTATACTATGGCTATATTCCTCCCTCAACAGATTTAGTCGAATTAATAGACCTAGTTGATGGTGTTCAATATAACTATACTCCTCCCCCTGGTTCTGCCATACTTGATATCGTAGGAATTCATGATAATACTAAGGTAGAAATATGGAATATAGTCACTGGCGAAAAAATGTATACCTTTAATATAAGTCCACTAGAGAAAAAGACTATCTTCATGCCTTATGGCACATATTTCAAAATAGTTAGTAATAAGAGAGTTTTTGCTTCCATAGTCGGTGGGAACGATTATCCTGGTGGAGTAACAGGCGAAGGACACGGTACGGGTGGAACAGGAACGTTCTACCCATCTGCTGAAGGAGGCTTCATAGGTAAAGAGTACATCTTTATACCTATGACTGTAACAGCAGGTTTAGTCGCTTACGAAGCTGGATCCAATATGCTCATTCTAGGTCTAGAGGATATAGATTTCCAAGTAGTGGACTCCTCAGGTAAATGGTCTCTAAAAGGAAGTCTGAAACAACATGAAGCAAAAAGATATCTACTCTGGTGTAGAATACAAGCAGGCTTTCCTCCCGCAGTAGGAGCAGGTAATTCTATGATATTCAAATTACAAACCTCTCATAACACACTAGTAGCAGCTGTTAATACAGGTTGTTTAGTTGCAGTACCTGCCTTAACAGGAGGGTTCGTCGGTAAAATCTTTTACCTTCCTAGCTTCTTTAGCTACAAATTAACAGAAGGTAGTGTAGCGGCACTACTAATAACACCAATAGAGCCCTGTAAGGTAGAAATTTATGAAGCAAAGACATTAGAAAAGATAGCAGAGCAATCATTTAATAAAGAGGACATAGCAGAAAATAAATTCTGGTTTTACAAACTTGGAGCAGCTAGGGAAAAAGAGTATATAATCAAAAGTACAGGTAAAGTCACAGTACTAGCAGGCTCAACGATGGCAGCTGATCAACCAGAATACCTAGGTCCTGATGTTACATTTTTAGGCGCTAAACCAAACGAAGAGATAAGATTCTACGTACCTACACTTGCAGTTGTCTTCTCACCAGAGGACGCACAAGTAACAATAGACGGCCAAATAATGAAGTTAAGAAAAGATAGCTATACACTAATAGATACAGGAACTCATACAATAAAGTCAGATCAAGTAGTAATAATAGAAATCATATCAACATCAATAGGATTGGTGAGATGGGGAACTTGCCTCATAGAACCCATAGACATACTTAAAACATATGAAATACCCTCAGATTTTGCTCAGAAGAAGGAAACCTTTCCTACATGGATAATATATGTAGCTATAGCGGTTATAATAGTCATAGCGATCTCTTTCTTCTTCATAAAGAGAAAGAGATAATGATATACCAAAATACTTCTTTTCATTCTCTTGTGACTTTCTCTTTAATTTCATATTCATATCTAGTACTTCCATCGATAACATAGAATGTAAAGATCTGCTCACCATAGGGAACGTTTTCTCTTTTAGCTAATAGAATAGGCTTTAGTAAATTATCTGAAACCTTAATCAGGTCTTCTAGAGATGATACTCTAACAATCGTATATCCTTC
>CAZFCQ010000031.1:0-9798 GCA_964517845.1 uncultured Thermoprotei archaeon
AAGAGAATTAGGGAAAAACTTGCTTTTCAGGAATATTAGATGTTCCCTAACACCAAAAAGAAGACAAACATTTATTGCAATCAACATGAGCACTATCACCTTATGAATTCTATAGTATAGTAAACTGCTACATATTCACCTGCAACAACTTCTAGACCTTCGCTCAGCACATCCCTGCATAGCAAGAACCTCTTAGCACTTCCCGTATTATCAGTACACCTTAACGATAGCCCAACTTCCCATACAGTCCCACTAGAACCTACGCTAACTGATCCCCTCAATACTATCCTTATCCTATCACTAAGCGTTTCAAGAGAGTATATTTCAGCTCTAGCACGTCCTTGTGGGTTTTCGAGTGTATAATCGCTATTGCTAGGTGGTGTAGTACCAAAGCCTACCTCCACATTAAACTCCTTAACTGCGTAGTTACAATAGTCCCAACAGTATGCACTTGCTCCTGCTATTACTGTCCTCTTTGTCCCCGTAACATCTATTAATTCAGTCTCTTGATAAAATTCACCATAGTTTATTGGAACAAATATCAGTCTGAGGAAGTAAGCAAAGTTATCAAGTACTAAATCGCCTTCTTTCTCGATTACCTTCTTTATCTTCCCATCTCTCGTATATCCGACTACTTTTACTCCAACTCTTATTTGCATACTCATTCTTTCACCACATTAACACTTATACTTCCTGATATTGTCTTCTCTGATTTAAAAACTGTAGCCCTGCTTAAATAGATTGACGCTGATATTGCTTTTTCAGCTCTAAGCACTTGAGCTTTTTCAAATCGAAGAGGACGGTATGCTTCAAGTTCTGCTATTCTAGCCTCATAGTAATCAATTAATTCTTTCAATTCATCATTAATCTGCTTTTGTAGATCCCACGCATCTACAAAGAGATTGTGATCTTGAGCATAATACCAATCACCAGTCTTTACCTTCCTCATCTTCGATACTATTGATTTAAGTTGATTTATCAAAGAAACTATATCTGGATCATCAGGATTTAATTCTTCGTTTATGCTAACTTGTGTATTCCAGTTGTCTACATGATCGTTATGATCTTCCTCTAAGAATTTGTTTACATGATCTTCAACTCTTCTTAAAGTCTTTATACTCATAAGATTTCCCGCATAATAAGAGAGAGAAGAGAAATAAAAAAGGATTAGTCTACAAAAGTGTTAGGGAATAATGTATTACGCAGCGTTTTGGGATGTTCCCTAACACCATTAAGAGAATGCTATCTTCTCAAAAGATCTCGAATGATATTATAGAAATCCCACAACTTTGGATTTTTTAACCCTAATCTAACATTACAAGAATAAAAAGCATCATCCGCATGGAAGGGTATTCTACCCTTAATGCACCTAAAACCATGATCGCTTATGACCAGTCTTACTACATTACTATCAAGACTAGACCATATCCTATTAGCTAAATTATCAAGTAGCTTATAGAATTCTCTAACCTTCTCGATATTACACATAAAAACATGTTGAAACATATCAGGATTATTAAAATGAACCATGAATAAGTCCCACTCACGACTGATATGTTTCATTACTTCTTTGAATTGTTGATCTAGTAATGATCTACACGCTAGTTCAAACTTTATTCTATAAGTTCCTCTAACAAAAAGAGCTTTCTTCATTAGCTCTATATCCTCTTTACTCCAATAACGACTATGTGGATTTAAACAAGGAATAAAGAGTTTAATGTGCTTAGGAGTTAGATCGAATATTGTCTTAACATCATCACGTAGTAGATAATACCTACCTTTCTTAACTAAGAGTTTCATTAGCTTTTGCGGTTCTATTCCCGTTATTATGCATCCCCAACAAAGTGGCGTCCACGTCCTAGTACCATGAGTATCTACCCTACCCCATTCTGTTTGTCTCAGATTAGCATAGTCTTTAGCTATAGACCACTCTAAACCATCTAGCCCTAGTATGAACACTTTACGCATCTATACCTTGAACCCCCATACCGCAAAGTTTCCATTAAAAGTTGATTGTATCTCTCTAAAACCTATCCTTGCTAATAATCTTCTTAATGTTACGGGATGTAGGACGTGTAAATGAGTCTCATCTTTAGTAGCACACTCATCCGTGCATATTGTAGACTGAATAAATATCCCCCCTTGCCTTACTAGTACTCTATAGCATTCTCTAAGTGCTCCTACATAGTCTAGTATATGCTCTAGAGTCTCAATCATAACCACCGCATGAAAAGAAGCAGAGTTGAAGAGTAGAGCATTAGGAGACATGATATAGAATTCAGCTTCTTGTATCCTTCCTTGAGGTTCAATAATATCAATCCCTACATAATTTACATCATAGCCGTTCTGCTTTAGCCACGAGTAGAGATAACACTTCCATGCTCCTACATCTAACAATTTTATTTTTCCAAACCTTTTGGTTAAGGTATCTAGGAATATCTTGAACTCTTCTTTAGCTATTAAGAGTATCCCCCACCCATACCGCTCTGCTTCTCTCTTGATTACGTCTATATAGCTCATACGCTAAATCTCCTTATAAGCTACTTGCCAGAATATATCAGAGTTTACAGAAAGTCCTTCCCAAAACAGTTTTACTGGTTCATTTACGTCTCCATATACATTACATCTGTTATTTCCAGTCCAGAAGCCCCTAGCACACATCAACACTCCTATGTACTTACCAGTATTTGGGAATATTAGAGCTATCAGTCCACTTGTCGAAGTTGATTGTATATGCCATGATCTGCTACTTATCCTCTTTCCATAAGATGGAGTTATGATTATTTTTTCCCCCTCAGTAGCTACTGATCTTAATAAATCACTAGCCGTAGATTCAGTTGATAGAACATCCACATCTAGTGTTTCATGTAATCTCTCATAGATTTGATCCGTCTTTAATTTTAGAGCTTCTAACTCTAATAGCATGTCTGCTAACTTCTCGTTAGCAGAGAGTACTAGTCTAACATAGTATGAATCATCAATAGCGTAAGTAATCTTTCTTTGAGCTACTGGAAATACGTCCGCAATATATATAGGATCTTCGTCCTTAAGCACTCTCTTACCTTGTATGAAGGCATTTTCGTTAAAGTACCCATAGTCTGCGAAGATGTTTCTGAATGGTTTATAAGCAGATCCTACATCAACAATACTAGGAGCGTAAGGGATTAAGCTTGAATACACGTACCCATAACGAATTACTGAAGTTACGCCTAAGAGTAATTCGTCTATTGATTTGTGTATATTATAATGATTTAGATACCATTCCTCTAGGATTACATCTCCAGCACGTAAAATTAAATCCTCTAATGAGGGCATATTACCACCCTAGCCTCAGGACTTCTTCTAATTTCTTAATATGCTTATTCCTCTCTTCAGTTAATACTGTTAAACTCTTCAACTTTCCTAACCATCTGTTAATCGTCCTCCTCAATTCCCAGTCTGGCACTCTCTTGATCTGATCATACTGCGGTCTAGTCTTATGCTCAATCAAGAAACCATAGTAGCAGTCTGCTATTGCGAAAAGTTCTAACACACTCCAGCCAAGCACATGATAAACAAAGTTGTCCTTACCAGCTACCCAGTCTGGATAGTCATGCCTAAGCTTCCTGTAGAGTTCAACTGCTTGTGCATAATCACTTGGTGGGTCAAATACCCTCTTTGCATACTCTTTCTGTTTACCAATTGCCCCAGACTCATATGGGTTATCACCTGTAACTATGAGCAACATATGACTGTGAGTATGCTTATGGTCAAATGATCCCCATGTGATGGAGAGCTTATCTATTCTTCCTAATTCAGGGTGATCTTCTATCTGATGTAATAAGTCAGGTCTGTAAGGGTCATCATCTGAACCACTTCCTGTTATTTCTGTTTCAATAATTGCTCTAGCAGGTGGTAATGAGGACGCAGGTGCTCTTAACCAGGCTGGTAATTGTACTGCATAGTTTAGCCTCTCAATCATTCTTTGACCCCATGTACCAGATGCTATATCCGTATCTGTAGCCGTAAGCTTTGGTGTTGTCATATCCCTTCTGTAACCTTTAACAGTTGAACCTACAACTTCAAGCTTGATTAATTCACCATAGTTTTCAGTTAAATCAACAGATTCAGTTGCTAGAATTATAAGAGTATTAGCAGAAATTTTAAGAATCATGAAATCTTCAGTTGTAAATACGGGTGCAACTTTTGCATGATAATTATCAGTATTTATCCTTCTGCCATAAACTATTGAGTGATCAGCATTTATTAAAAATACTTCAATTGCCTTATCCGTGAAAGCATCACATGTTTCTACACATGCACCATATAAATATCCCCTCCAATCCCTTGTGACAGCTTTGTTTATCCCTAAGAGAAAGACCATATTAACATCTTCAGTTGGATATTCAAGCTTAGCTCTAGTAACACTTTCATCTGGATGGTCTATTGGTGTTGCTGATCTATGCTTTTTTAACAATATGTATGATATCACACCAAATGACATGACTTATCACCTTACCTCATCAATATTGTCCATACATCTACTACAACTGAGTATGAAGAGTCTAAATTAACTATTTGAATCTTCACGTATGGTGTTAATATTGGTAACAGTATTGTCCTTTGCCTCGTTTCACCTGCTGAGAACGTCAGATCAACATAGTTTCCTTCAGCTTCCGCATCTTCTACTGAGTCATAGTTAGTCCCATCTGGTGAGAATAACCATCTTACCCTTACACCATTTGTAGCATTTGCATTATATGTAGCCCTTACTGTTACTACGATTGTACTCCATCCCGAAAGATTGCTTTTAATTATCTCTGCTACTCCACTAGCCGATAGCTCATGTGATGATAGTTCTTGCGTAGGTGTGGATCTATCTGGTTTTAATGCGTCTCTATGTTCTAATAATGAAATTTTTAGAGTGTTATAGACTGCATACGTTATTTTTGCTTGTGCTTGATAGAGTAAGTCAGCGATAGTTATAGGATCTCCGTCTTTTATAACCCTCTTATTTTGAACAAAGACGTTTTCGTTAAAGTATCCAAAATCAGCAAAGACGTTCTTGAAGGGTCTATAAGCAGATCCTACATCAACAATACTAGGAGCGTAAGGGATTAAGCTTGAATACACGTATCCATAACGAATTATGCATGTAACTCCAAACAATAACTCATCCATCGTCTTGTGGATATTGTAATGATTGAGAAACCAATCCTCAGATATGACATCTCCAGTTCTTAGTATTAGCTCTTCTAGTGTAGGCATATTATGATCCTCTCCTAGCGTATCTTCTACGTCTTAATTCTGCTATGAACTTTATAATTTCTATCTCTTGTGCTTCGTAACCGAATTTAGTTGCTATTTCATTAAGTATTCTATTGAACTCATCTTGTGTGATAACCCCTTCAGCATAGTCTGTTATGATTTCAGTAATCAAACGAGAGATTTCGTCTTCGAAAGGTTTTAGCATAATGTACTTCTCCCAGATTTCACGCTCTGTTTCTGATAGCTTGTGAGTCTTAGCGAACTCGTTTAATAATATCCTAGCTTTGGGAACTACTTCAGCTAGTGTTGCGATTGTACTCGGATACGTAACATAGTCTGTAATCCATGAGTCTACGAGTGCTTTAGCTTCTTCCTCATCATAGCCTAGTCCACGAAGTTGTTTGATTGCTTCTTCTACTGTTATTTCTCCACGAGAGAACTTGTTTTTGATCATAGTCCTGAAGATTGATTTTCTTTCCCTGAATTTGTACGCTTTAAAGCTTATCTCTGCTAATGACTTCATTAGTTCAACTTCAGCACTCGTTAGTCTAGCAGTTTTAGCATATTGTTCAATTTGATTATATACGTCTTGAAGTGAAGTAACTCCATACTCTGCTAGATCCGTAACTCTGCTTACGAAAGTCCACATCCATCCCCTGATCCTACTTATAGTAGTTGTTAAACGCCTCTCGGCGTATGCTTCGAAGAGCTTTGTAACATAGTCCACATCAACATCAACACTTATATTCAAAGTATTAGCTACATCTTGAATAGCTTTTGAGTAGCGATCAACAACTTCCTTAACATCCGCTATGTTTTCGTAGATATAATATGAATATATGCTTTGTAATGTCCTAGCTATGTCATAAAGCCTATCCCACTTATGCCTTAAGATCAAAAGCTTTCTCTCGCCTTCGAGGAACTTAACGTCTACATCCTCATCAAGGATCTTTATAGTTGTGAGCTTAGATAGTATTTTATCTAGAGTATCTTCTGTTAGCAAACCATACTCGAATGCATTTAATAATCCAGTACGTGCATAGGTTCTTTCCTCTGCTAGAGCATTCATAACTTCTCCTTTAGTTATCAAGTCCACCCACTTAGGATGTAATCCTCTAGCTAAAACGATTCCTTTGAGTTCCTTGTCGTTAATGATTCCCCACTTGAACATCCATCTAGCATCAATTCTCGTGGGGATATCCGCCATTAACTCTCTCACTATCATGTTATCGCTAACATTTTGCATACTCTTAGCTTTAGGATCTCCCTTGAACCATGACAACATGTTATAATCTTGCCATTTTGCATACCATGCAAGTGCATATGCTACGTCTTCGCTCTTTACTTCTGCTTCAAGAAGATCCTCTAACCAAAGCATCTCTTTAATTGTTGTTCCTTTCTCGCTTAGCCACTCATGTGCTAACACTCTGCTATAGAATCTCCATAGTGCATCTAATGATGGATATCTAAATTGCAATAGGTAGTATGTCCATGCCAAGTGCTCTGGTACGCCTCTATAGCTCATTACCTTGACAAAGTCCTCAGCTTTGAGGAAGATATCTTTAACCATGAACCTAGCTAAGTCGCTTATTGATGGGAAGTACCATCTGAGTCCTAAGTTAATGAATGGAGAATCTTTTAATTCAAATAGTCGTGATGCTCTCGTTTCTATTATGACTGGATATTCTTCATAGATCACGTCCGTAAACTCTTTGAAGAAACCTGCACTACGGACTACCCATTCTAAATCATCTTTCTTCCAAATTCCTCGATTAACTAAGTCTATTGCTTGACTTACTGATGGAGTCCTTGCCCATGCCCAATCTGCTATATATTGTCTAGCTATTAGCGAAAGAGGCTCTGCTGTTGCCCAAAAGAGTGGAACGACATTAGTATAAACGAGTGAGTCGAGTAGTTTAATCCCTAACTTTTTTAACCATTCTGTAGTTAGTTTGACTTTAGATCCTGCGACTTGTACTTCTGTTTCTGCTATATCACCAGAGGCAATAGCACCTACTGCTGAGGCAAGGTAAGGTATTTGTGCTTTAGCCATGTCTGTTGTCATTTGTGCAAGTAGAGTCGCAAAAGCTCCTTGTGGTGTTCCCTTCTTACCAACTCTCTTTAAATGATCTTCAATTATTGTGAAAGAGTCTGAGATTAGCCCTCTTAGACTTGCTGTTGTGGTAGTTACGAAGTTCATTAAGTATTGTGTTGCTATTTTTACAAACTCAGATAGTCTACCCATGACTGGTACTAGTACATTTTCTACTATCCAATCCCACGCCTGAATTAGCTTACTCCATACTGTTTGTCCCCACTCTACTAACATTCCGAAGAATGTCCCTACTCCTTCCATAATCTCTTCTTTTAGCTCTGTTAAAGCTACTACTATTGGAGATATTATGTTGTTCTTAACCCACGTTACAGGATCTTCTAAGAATGATTGTATAGTTTTTAGCGATTGTTCAAAGAATGATTGTATTGTTGTAATAGCGTTTGTTAGCCAGTCTGGTAAAGCAGTCCATATTGCTTCACCTACCCTAACTAATGCGTTTACGATTGGATCTGCTATATATTGTCTAAACCATGATGGAAACCACTCAGGGAACTTCAATATTGCGTTTATGAACCCTGTAAATTGTTGCCCTACCCAATTAACCGCACCACTTAGCTTATCATATACGTCTTTGAAGAAATTGTAGACTTTTGCGAATCCTTGTTGAAATGCTCCTACCACTCCGTTTATGTACATCTGTAACTGTGCTAACATCCACTTTGAAGTGTCTACTATCCATGAGAGCACTTGTGGGAATGCTGATACGAGATAGTTATACATTCCTGAGAGAGCACTACTAACAGTCCTTAGTGTACTCGTAATATAATCTGATAATGATTTAATACTAGAAGAGATTGCACTAAGTACTCCTTGTAGTGTCCTTTGCAAATCGCCTAAAGCTCTATTAATATATGATGATAGTGTAGATATTGCATCTGATAGTGCTTTAGATATTGTGTTTATTACATTAGATATTGCACTATAGAGCGAGTTGAAAAAGTCTGATAGTGATTTTGATAATGAGTTAATTCCGCTATTTATTGCACTTACGATATTAGAGTAGATAGTGTTTATAGTGCTAGAGACTCCACTAATGAGATCGCTAATTGATCTCTCTAGACTACTTATGAGAGAGCTAACAAAAGTGCTTAAGTTATCATAAACCCATCTAAACCATGATACTAACTGATCGTATAACCATGAAACTAGTTGTCCTAGAGGATCCGTTATACCCCCTAGTTCCCATCTCGTTATTAGATTAAGATCTTCCTCGCTAAGAACGTCTAGTCTAAAATCTTCTAGACTTACTTCAACACCAAGTACTTTTACTGTTACGCTCTCGCTCATGGAAGTACTCCCCTCGTCTTCAACTGCTTGTAGTAGTCTACGATTTCAGCTAACTTATCTTTCAACTTCTCTGTACTACTTTCAGTTTCAGATATCCAGAAGTGAGCTACTGGACTTACATAACCATGATCGTGAATTCTATAAGCCACTAAGAAGTGTTTCCCTCCACTAGGGGTTTGATAAGGTATGACTTCTACTATTTCAATTGTTACGTGTGATACTGTTATTCTCATCCCTTCTCTTACTACCATAGTATAACCTCATGCTAGAAGTATGTAAGAATAATATATGAATATTTGTTTAAGAAAAATTAGAGAGAAATTCTATGATTGTTTTAGTGTCATTATCTCATCAACTATCTTAGCTATGTTCTTTGCTCCTTTATAAACAGGACATGTTTCTTTATTCTTGCACTCGCATACTGCTACTTTGACTATCAGATTTGTAGCTTCATTAACTAGCCTTTTCATTAGTTCTTGTAATTTGATTTGCTCAGGAGATAGCTCTTGCACTTGTTGTACTGTTTCTTTAGTCCTCTTTCTTTTAGATCTTTTACTAGTGCTCATCATATCACTCTTTGAATTTCTCTCAATATATTCTCATCACATCCCATACGCTTATACTTTTCTATAATATCTTCCTCGCTAAGAATCTCTTTCCAGTACTTCCACTTCTTATGTCCTTTGTACTTGAAATAGTAAAGTTCTCTAGCAAAGGATTGATATGCCCCTCTTACAAATCCGAATATTCCTCTCTTGTCTAGAATCTCTTTAACTGTTTTATACATGAAGCCTAACCTTGCTTGATGTCTTCCCCCTTTCCTGTGGAATTGTTGCGTTCTCTGTAGGAAGAAGACTCCTTGCCATAGTGGTCTAGTCCTTTCTCTGAATTCTTTTATTCTGTTTAGTAAATCATGTACTAGAGAAGGATCTATTTTCATTTCTGGTTTTACTACTCTTGCATAGTTTACTCTAGCATAGTTTACATGGCTTTCATATACTTTGACTGTCTTTAATGTCCTATATGTTTTCCAGTCTGTAGTATCTCGTATCTTGAATTCTGAGAATGATCTTGCTTTTGGTGCTACTCTGCTTATATCAACTACGCTAAAGCCTACATAAGCAGATCTTATTAGTTTTCCTTCTATC
>CAZFCQ010000031.1:9898-13099 GCA_964517845.1 uncultured Thermoprotei archaeon
TATATCAACTACGCTAAAGCCTACATAAGCAGATCTTATTAGTTTTCCTTCTATCATAGAGAGTGTTTCTAATATCGAGTCCGCATAGAAGTCTGCTACTCCATATTTGTTCATGTAATCTCTTAGTAAGTTTGCGTGATATAGTAATGCACTTGAAAATAGTTTTTCACTTCCATAATCTTTTTCAGTTGTCTTATACCTGAAGTTCCATGCTAATCTTTCTAAGTTTTCCACGCCCACTTCTGGAGGGTCTACTATTGCCTCTCCATACCTGCTATAGCCTACTCTTAGCTTTGTGATCTTTTCAGGCTTTGGAGTTATGAAGTCCGTGAATTCAGGTAGTTGCCACTCCATTTGTGTGGGTTCAAAGTGTAGATTTAAACTTAGGAATAGGTCCAATAAGAATCTAAATGTTATGTTAAATCCAATAGAGAGATCAATCTTTGGTAATATTGCGTTCCATCTTAAGAATACATTACTAATATTTTCAGGTTTAGCTAGTGCTTCTTGATACCTATGCACTCTTCGATAGGGTTCTATTGCCATACTACACACCAATATGAGCTAGTAGTCTAGAGTAGACTATTTTGTAATCCCAATTCTTTGCATGTTCATGTGCTTTAGCGCAATATTCTCGATACTCTTCTCTACTCTTGAAATAAACGTCTATAGCGAATTTAATCATATCTGCTAAGTGCTCAGGATCATAAACATGAAATACCCAATATTGTCCCGCTTGTGGTTTTACTAGTTGTTTATCCATGTAATCGAAGACGAAATTAAAGTCCTTGCTAGAGAACTCGCTTAGTGGAGGAAACCACGAGTGTACTACTGGTGTTCCTACGGCATTAGCTTCTAAGAGTGGTAGTCCGAAGCCCTCGCAAAGCGTAGGAAAGATCAAGTAATCCACACTAGCCATTAGCTTAAGAACGTCTAAGTACTTTAGAGATCCAAATCCTGAAATATGATAGCAATAAGCTTTGGATTTGAATTCTATAGGCATTTTATCCACATGGAAGAGCACTATGAATTTTCCATGATGAGTATTATCAACTTCTCTTAGTGCTCTCTCTAGGAAAGGAAATCCTTTACGAGGATCTAGTCTAGCATTTACTAAGAATATGCATTTATTTCCAAACTTCTCATGCATTCTCTGTTTTAGCTTATCTTTGACTGTAAAGATCTTCTTGCATAGTTCATAATCTACTCCATGATGTACTACGTCTATAACTCTCATTCCTACACTCGTTAAGCATTCTTTTGTGAAGTTTGAGTTTGCTATAACGTCTATCTTCAATAAATTAGCATCAGTATGTGGCGATAGAATAGGTATTCCTTCAATCGTTACGTAGATTGCACGAGGCTTGTTGCACATTAGATAGACGTATGTGCATTCATTAAGCATTTCAGGAAGTGCTAGTTTGAACCATAAGATTGATTCGACTGAAGAAGCATTAGCGTCTCTTAATGCTATGAAGTTCTTTAGCACTACTTGTTTGCCCTTCTCTTCTAAGAGTCTTCTTATGAGGTTTACTTGGTTCAAAACTGATGTTGCATAGAATGGACTAAATAGCACTACCATCTTCTCACATGATAAAAAAATGAGAAAGTAAATAAAAAAATATACTAAAGGATTTAGGATAACCTCGAGCTATGTACTATGGATTCTAGTAAGCAACTGCTCCTATTACTGCTTGAATTATCTCATCTAATATTGTTGGATCTAATCCCGCCTCTACCCACTTTGCTTTCTCTGCTGTTGCGTACTTTCTTAGAGCTAATCCACTTTGATGACCTTTTGCTCTAAAGAGTGCCCTTGCGAAGTTTAAGTATGGGATTCTGAAGTTGCCGAATATTCCATGATCGTCTAAGATGCTACGTACTTTGATCTCCATGTCTGTGAGTGCTGATTGCATTTCTTTCTGATAGTCTAGCATAGCAGGTTTTCTTGCATCAAACTTTGATCGTACTACGTCAGGGATTACTGCTAGTTCGTAGTTTCTAACCCTCTTATCGTGGCTTCTATAAGGCATATATTATACACCTAAGCTTGATGATGAGGAATATTTTATTTATTTTGAAAAGTTAGTATATACTAAGGGGTAGGTATATGGTAACAAGCTCTCAAAAAATTAACGAGAATAGAGGGGGAACTATGGACTTCATTACGAAAATCATAATGGAAGAGACGAGGAAGGAAAGGAGAATTAAGGCTATTGATATTGTCAAGAGGAGTCTCAGGTATGTTCAAGGTTACTTACTAGATTATCATATTGTAACGGACTATCGAGTATATGATGATCGTATAGAAGCTAAAATAACAGTCTATTTTGATATTGAGGAATAAGAGATTATGATTGTCTATGTTTATCCTAAATGGCATAAGGTTAGCTTTACTGTTATTGCTAGTCATCATATAGAGCAACTTAGAAGATATACTAAGATTTTAGAGCTTGATGAGAGAGAGATACATAGGATACCATCTTTGAAAAACGCAGAAACTGTTATTTTGCACCCTCTATTCTACACTACTAAGTTACTATTGAGCAGGTTAAACACGGTTAGGAGAGCGTGTAAGAAGCTAGTTGCCTTCGAGGTAGCAGATACTGATAGAATTTCAAATAAAGCAGTAGCACTAGCTAATGAGTGTGATTTGATTATAGTTCCTTCTCGATTTTCTAAATATGCGTTTATTTCTTCAGGTGTGAGAGCTAAAGTTGAAGTCGTCCCGCATGGTGTTTCTAAAGAGTTCTTTGATGAGAAGAAATTACCTCAAAGTCCTCAGTTAAGAAGTCTATTGTTTAAGAAGAGTAGTGGTAACTACATCTATGTTCTTTATTTCTTAATGCATAGTGGGTTTAGGAAGGGTGCAGATCTTGTTTATACTGTTATGAAAGAGATTCAGAGAAGGCATGATAATGTTATTCTCGTGGTAAAACGTGATATAAATCCAGATCCGTATATGAACCTTCTAAGAAAACTAAAAGTTTTCGAGGTAGCAGGATGGTTAAGTGAGAGAGAGCTTGTAGCACTTTACGACATGTGTGATGTATGTGTAGTTCCTAGTCGTGGTGGAGGGTTTGAGCTTAACGCTATTGAGGGTCTTGCTCGTGGACTTCCTACTCTCGTGCCTAGATGGGGATGTTTTCTTGATTATATAGAGTATGCTATTCCTTTGGAGATTGAAACTTATGAGCAAGT
>CAZFCQ010000032.1:0-12210 GCA_964517845.1 uncultured Thermoprotei archaeon
AGTATTATATAGCCCTAAATACTGAATAGTTGATAAATGTAAAGATGTGTTCGCTGACATTTTAGTCAGCTAACTCTGACTTCTTCATCTTTCTGCCAACTTCGGGTTCATCATCTTTTTACTATGCTTCATATTAATTCTAATATAGATCGAATTAAATATTATTTTAAATGAATTAAATATTCTTTTCTTCTAGATTCCTTTTCTGAAGCATTCTATTTATAATATCCATGTATGTGAGTCTATCCTCAACCTCTACTTCAAGATCATCCATTTTTTCCTTAAATATTCTAATCACCTCCTGAGCTACTTCTAAGGGACAATAAGGTAGCGTTAATTGTAATTCCTCTGGTAGTTCATCCCATCTTAAGCTTTCGCACTCAAGTAGTTTCAGTAACCATAGAGGAGGAGTTGATATCATTATATGTTTCACCAGAAATAGCTTATAAATGAGAAAAGTTAAAGATCACGTTTAAGAATGAGCGTATTTTTCTCTGGTATTATTAAGGGAGGAGCAATTACCTTATAATTGCATTAACCTAGTAAATACTTCGAGTGATAGAGGTTTGATGAGAATGAACTACGTTAAGTTCACAATAATAATTTTAGTAATCCTCTCTATCATGCTTCTTCCTACTGCGATTGCTTTAAATAATGATGAACTCGTAGTTATCGTTCCTAAGACCATCGACTCACTAAATCCCTTTATTAGTAGAACTAGGCTCGGATGGGCTATTGCTACACTAGTAACGGATACCATACTAAAACCCTCTAATAGCTTCTATTACTATTATAGCGTTAAGCCATGGATTGTAGTAAAGTGGGCACATAGAAATAACTATACTACATGGATTTTAAGGTTAAACAATAAACTTAGCTGGTCAGATGGTACTCCTGTAAACTCTAGGGATTTAATGTTTACTCTTTGCTATCTTAGGGATCAAAACATTCCACCGTGGAGCTTATTGTTAAGGAGTTTAACTAGTATTAAGATCATTAATGAAACCTCTGCTATGATAAACTTCAGTACACCTGCTCCCTATCTTCTAAGGCTTTTAGTAGCAATACCGCTTATAAATGAGAAAGAAGTCGAAGGATTAAACCTAGCTAGAATACGATACTTTAACATAACTTTAGGCCCCTATCATGTAGTTGAGTATACTGATGATAGGATAGTATTGGCATTTAATAATAGGTACTCAATAGGTGAGATCCCATATAAGAGGATAGTCTTTCTCCTAAGTAATGATTCAGAGAAAGCTTACGATCTATTAATGAGTAATAAAGTAGATGTTGTTATAGATTTAATATCGCCATTTAGAATAAAGGATTTTATTAATAATCAGGCTTATCGCTTAGTAATATCTCCTGGCTTATCCCTATTCATGATGGTTTTAAATGACAAGAACCCCTACTTGAGGGATATAGCCTTTAGATATGCTTTAAGGCTCTGCTTAAATATGACGAAGATAAGAGTAGACGTCTTTAATAATTACGTAGATATAACTCGCACGTATATCCCCTTACATTTCTTTCCTCCTAAGGGTATCCCTGACTACATAGATGTACTAAAGGATTATGGTATTGATATAAACTACAATCTAACAAGCGCTCAAGAGTTACTAAAGTCTTTAGGCTATGCAGATTATAATAATGATGGTATCTTCGAAGATTTTAATAGGAATGAGATAGTATTGACATTAGTCTCTATAAAGGGAGATCCCGTCTTAGAAAATGTAGCTAAGGTTCTTGCTAATGAAATAAGGAATTTAGGCGTGAAGATGCATGAGGAGTTCTTAGAGGCTAATGAATTTATAAATAGAGTTTACGTGCTCAGAGATTTCGATATCGCATTAATCGAGGTACCGTATTTCATATTTCCCTCTCCTGAATTCATAGCACTAATGGCTATCAGTGAAGAGTATCGAGAAGGAGGGATTAGTCTAGTCTTTTCTAATAGTGATTTTCTATCATTAAAGACGCTTCATGAATATAATCTAACGGCTAAGTTAGAAGAGACACTAGACTTGGAAGGTATACTTTATGCTGAAAGTAACTACATACCACTTTTCAATAGACCCATAATAGAGATATCTTACAAAGAAAAGGTTCCTGAATATAGTATGATATATGGCTTACTAGCTGCTGATTCCCTAGTATCGATAGGTAAGATACAAAGGGGGTGGAATATACCGTTCAGCTTGATTAAATTAATGATTAATGTGGCTATAGTTATTGTAGGATTGGTGGCACTATACTCTGCTATTCATATCGTTGAGAGTGGGTATTTAATGCGTATACTAAGGCCCTAGGAAATCCTTAGGCTCAGGGATTTCCTCGGGTAATCCTTTGCGTCTTCTTATCTCAAGTATTAACTCCTTCATCTGTGACTCTGGTACTGGAGCCCACCTTAAGAACTGCGTTGACCAGAAAGCTTTACCCATTGTTGCACTTCGCATGTCATCTGAGAGATTAAAGGTCTCACTTACTGGTATCTCCCCTCTTACGTACATTAATCCTCCCTGCTGTTCTATACTTGAAATTCTTCCTCGTCTCTTGGTAATTACGTTTAGAACTCCACTTAACTGATCTTGTGGCACCTTGACATCAATTCTTAATATAGGCTCTAATAGTACTGGTCTAGCTGAAAGCATTCCTGCATAAATAGCTCTACGTGTAGCTGGGATCATTTGTGCAGGTCCTCTATGTGCGGGATCTTCATGTATTTGTGCATCATGAAGTATTACTTTTATACCTCGTACAGGTTCTTGAGCAAGAGGCCCTTCTCGCATTGCCCATCGGAAGGCTATTGTTATGGTATCTTTCACTTCACGAAGATATTGAACACCTGACGTCAGATCTACAAATATATTAAGGTTCTCATCTATTGCCCATATACCTCTTGCTTCATCTGAATCCCAACCAGCTTTCTCTCTTAATATTTTAGCTCTAGTACGCCATTCTTGATCTTCATACACCTCTCCCTTTTGGAGAAGTTCAATAGTCGTTTCATCAAGTGGTTCAACACTTATGTATACTCTATTATGTTTGTTAGGTGATTTACCTTCAAATACTGGAGACTTATCCTTTACACTTTCACGATAAACAACTATCGGAGGTGAAGTCTTTACTTCAATATTAGTTCTCTGCTTTAGATCCCAAAGAGCGATCTCTAAGTGTAATGCACCCATGCCACTCATTAAGTACTCTCCAGTCTCTTCATTTATCTTAACATGGAGTGTCGGATCTTCAAGAGCCATTTTTCTTAGTGCATCTACTAACTTAGGCAAGTCTTGGCTTCTTACAGGTTCTATAGCTACTGTGACTACTGGTTCGCTTATATAACGTAGCCTTTCGAAAGGCGCAGCAGACTCCTTGTATCGGGCATCAACTATTGTTTCTCCTGCTCTAGCATCCTCTACACCAAGTAATGCGACTATATTTCCAGCTGGGATCTCAGGTACTGCCTCTCTATAAGGTCCCATATAAAGGCTAACTTGTTGTACCCTTGCCGCTCTCTTAGCACTTAATAGGTAAACTTCCTCTCCCTCATATACAGTTCCTGAGAAAACTCTACCAGTGGCTACTATACCTGCATGAGGGTCTACGTTAATCTTACTTATACATATAACTGTAGGCCCCTCTTCATCACACTCTAGCATAGCTTTACCTATTTCGCTATTTAGATCTCCTCTCCATAGTTTTGGAATTCTATATCTCTGGGCCTCAAGTGGGTTTGGTATATGTTGAACAACCATGTCTAATATTGCTTTATAAAGTGGGAAATCTTTAGCTAAATCCTCGACATAGCCTCGTTGATAAGCATCAACTATATAGTCAAATTTAAGTCCCTTCTCTCGTGCGATTGGTATTGTAAATCCCCATTTATGGAGTGCAGAACCGAATGCCACACTTCCATTAGCTGGATTGACCTTCCACTTCTCCTTAAATCCTGGCTCACCATATAAGTCTATTAACTCATTAAAGTCTCTTATTATCTCTACGAATCTACGTTGTATACTTTGCGGGCTTAATCTTAGCTCCTTTATTAATCTATCGACTTTATTGATATAAAGTAATGGCCTTACTCTTTCTCCTAAACCTTGCCTAACCACCGTTTCCGTTTGTGTCATTACTCCTTCAACAGCATCAACTACTACTATTGCCCCATCCATTACTCTAAGTGACCGCGTTACATGTCCAGTAAAATCAACGTGACCAGGCGTATCAACTAAGTTTATTACATACGGTTTTCCTTCTACTTCGTGGTACAAACTTATATTCGCTGCTTTTACTGTCATCTGTCTTAACTGCTCAATTTCTACATAATCTAATGCTAAAGCCTTTCCAGCTACCTTAGGTGATAGCATACCTGCAGCCATTAATAGATTATCAGATAGTGTAGTTTTGCCATGATCTACATGAGCTAGAGTACCTATGTTACGTACGCATTCCTTATTCCGCATTAGCTTGAGAATTTCAGTTGTCTGCTTAAACCTTACAATAGCTAGTCCCCTCCAATTAATGATAACCTCACAGTATAGGAAAGATCACAGGGATAAAACATTTATCCTTTTTCCTATACTAAAGAAAAAGATCCTTCAAGATAGGGTAAAAGGTACTATAGACTATGTCAAAGATATTGTAATGTAGTTAATGAGGAATGTATAGTCTGTTCTTGCTTGCAGAACTCTTCTTACGTAAGAGGTAAGCGTATGTTTCGCCCTGTCTCAGCAGATTTTACAGCAGCTAATGTAACCTCTAGTGTCTTAACTCCTTCTATATATGGAACATTAGTCTCCTCACCTTTTATTACGCATTGTATAAAGTGCTTATCTTCCTCTAGGAAAGGATCTCTTACATTCCTTATTTCTTGGATATTATCTCCTTCTATAATCCTGCATGAACGAGAAGGTAACGATTCTATCTGAAGCTTACGAGCTATTATCCTAAAACCAGAGGTGCGTCCTTTCTTCTGCGAAGCACAAGTACTTGTTATAACTCCTATAGCATTATTCTTGAACTTCAAAGTGACGATTGATGCTGACTCTATACTAAAGCCAGGTAAATCATTAAGCAATGTTGTCTGAAAACGGGCAAAAACCTCCTCAACATCACCCATATACCATCTAGCTAAATCTACCTGGTGAGTTGATTGCTCTACTAATTGTCCACCGCTTAATTCTCTATGTCTCCACCAATGAGTGACATCCCCAACTACACCCCCATAGCGCCATGCTTCAAAGAGACCTAGCTCTCCCCCTCTTGAATGAAGAACTTCTCGTGCTTTGATGAAAGCATCCACAAATCTCATCACGTAGCCTACTTGAGTTATAATCTTATATCTTTCAACAGCTTTAAGTATCTCTTTAGCTTTTTTCAGTGTTAAGGCTACTGGTTTTTCGACAAAGAAATGAATATCCTTCTCAGCACATATTATTTCTTGATCTGTATGTGCAAAAGGAGGAATACATATGAAACAAGCGTCTATCTGTTCCTTATCTAACATTGTATGATAGTCCTGATACGCGTTTCCTCCGTAGATTTTTGCACACTCTTTTGCTCGCTCTAATACCACATCAGCATATGCTACAAGTTTTACTTCAGGTATCTTACTCAATTTACTTAGATGATGTCTTGCTATCCCGCCACAGCCTATAATACCAACTTTTACCTCTGGCATCGTAAATCACTACTAAATCTTTAAGACTGATAGTATTTAAAAAGCACACTTTGTTTAATAGAACTAACTCTGGTCACTATAGTTATTATGAAAATAGAGGTAGTACCTTACAGGCCACGAACAGCTGGCATAGGAGAAATTGCTACTCCTTCCTCTGTTATGTAGAGATTATAACAATCTAGTGAATGATTAGTACCCCTCATTTTTGGTATATATAATCTTCTTACTAACCTATTTCCTTCAATCACATTCTCAATTACTATAACTCCATCAGCTACAAACTCCTGCGCTGTCAATTTTACTTCCTGGGTTCCTAAGGGGATTTCAGCTAATAGAAGAGTTGTAGCATCACTATTCATCAATTCTCTATAAAGACGCAATAATAATAATCGAGCCTCTCCCTCACTTTTACATATAGAAAGAAGTGCACTTACAGTATCTATAACAACACGCTTAGCATGTATTTCATAGATAGGACGCATAACATTATATACTAACTCATTAAAAGCTTGTGTTTGCCCGCTTTCAAGAGCGACAAGATATGGGACCTCAGTTAAAGGAAGATCTACAAATCTTATAAGCCCCTCATTCTCTAAGGTACTAAAATCCCATCCAAAACGAAGCGCATTCCTTTTAAGTCGTGAAGTAGGTTCTGTAACCGAAATATAAACCCCCTGTTCATTATAGTCACGAGCTCCAGTATATAAAAACTGGAGGCCGATAGTAGTCTTACCGGTTCCAGGGTGTCCAGCTATCAGGATTATATCTCCCTTTATGAACCCTCCCTCTATTATACTATCTAATCCTAGTATGCCTGTAGGTATCCGTTTTATAGGCCCAATACTCATTGATTATTACACCTCATGTACTGCATCCACATACTGCCGAATAACATTCTCTAATTGTTTTTCTAATTCACTCTCATAGTAAAAGATAATTCCATTATGACCTAAAACTCTAAGTCTGTTAGTTAGAAATATTAAAAATTGAAGAACACGTGTAGTACCATTAAAAATTAGAAACGTTGATAAACCATCTAGTATGAGCCATACTCTTCTCTTTTGCGTATCCAAAAGCCTAAAAGCTCTCTCTATACTGAGTTGGAGCTCACTTAAATCACGTGGAGAAGAAATGAATAGAGCTCCCTTAATTCTAGAACCCGCTACTGATCTAGTTAGACAATCTATAAAAAGGATCTTTTTCTTCTCTATAGCCTCATTAATATTGAAGTTAAACCGACTTAACCTCTCTACAACATTACTTACAGGTCTATTACCCAATATCATTATAACTCTATGATCATGAACGTAGATTATTTCGCTTAATAAAGACATTATTATCTCGAAGATACGTAGCTCATTAGTAACCCTAAGTAGTATGATGCTTCGTGGTTTTATGTTTGGAAGTTTATTAATGAAATTATCAGAGTCCATACTGTAGGCTGCCTCACTTCCTTTATTCGTTTTATGATTCTCAAGATTTTTGAATATAATCTTTAGTAATTAAGACTGACTATACTTATTAAAAGAAGTATATTAAGGTTAAGGTCTCGCTAGAAGGTATCTTTATTACCCTCATCTAATTCTAAATTTCTGGCTATCCTAAAGCCTACTCAGTAGTATTCATTAACTGGGGGGTGAAAGTACTATGGCTAAGGCGTCTCTCTTCAGAGCATTAAGAGTTAACACTTCATATTTCAAGGTCCTTCTACTACTGGGAGTTTGCATAGGCATAATATCAGGTGTAGGCTCTATAATCTTCCATGAAATCCTTGATAGGCTAATGTTTTACTTACTCGAAAACGTCGTAGAGTATAAAATACCTGATCCTAACGTTATGTGGAGTTTACCTCCTCCTCCTAAGAAAGCTTGGTTGATACCACTAATAACGACCATAGGTGGCCTATTAACAGGAATTATCGTATTTGGTTTAGCCCCTGAGACAAAAGGACATGGCACTGACGCAGCTATAGCTGCATTTCATAAATATGCTGGACGCGTTAGAACACGTGTTCCTGTAATTAAAATGATAGCTTCAGCTATAACTATTGGCTCTGGAGGAAGTGCTGGAAGAGAAGGACCTATGGCTCAAATAAGTGCAGGCTTCGGATCTTGGATAGCTTCTGTAATGAAGCTAAGTACATACCATAGAAGACTTGCAGTAGCAGTAGGCATAGGTGCAGGCATCGGTACTATCTTCAAAGCTCCCCTAGGTGGTGCACTATTCTGTATTGAAGTCTTATATCACAATGATTATGAAGTTGAAGCATTAATACCAGCATTCATAGCGTCTGTAATAGGCTATAGTATCTTCGGTATGTACAGTGGATGGAGTCACATATTCTCAGTTCCTCATGTATCATTTAAATACCCTCCAGAGCTTCTATGTTACGCTATACTAGGTATAGTATGTGCCCTTGTAGGCATAGTTTATGTTAAGACTTTCTATTTTATGGAAATGGTTTTCGATAAAGCAAGACTTCCAAGTTATCTTAAACCTGCACTAGGAGGTCTTATCGTAGGATTAGTAGGCTTTATCTTTCCTCAAGTATTAGAAATGGGATATGGATGGATAGTAGGCCTTATGTATAATAGATTCCCCATTTTTACGCTCAATGGTAGGTGGTTTTGGCCTAACTCATGGGTAGATCTAACCTTATGGCTCTTCGTTATAGCTTTCCTTAAGATAATAGTAACATCTCTTACAATAGGTTCTGGAGGTAGCGGAGGAGTATTCGCTCCAGGGCTTGTTATTGGAGCATTAATTGGAGCTGCAATGGGTCATTTCTTTGCAAATAGCTTCCCTATACTCGTATTGAATAAAAGTGAATTCATCGCATCTTCAACACTTATAGGCATGATGGCACTCTTTGGCGGCATCTCAAAAACGCCTATAGCCACATTAATAATGGTATCGGAAATGACAGGAAGTTATGAGATGCTACCACCTGCTATGTTAGCGATAGCAATATCTTATACACTTGTGGGTGAAAACGGAATCTATAGAGAGCAAGTACCAAATAGAGCTCATTCCCCTGCTCATATTCGAGAATACAATGTTGATATACTGGAGAGAATTCGAGTAAAAGAAGCTATGACTGTTGAAATACAAGTACTCAATCCTGATATGACTGTAAAGGAAGCTCTAAGAGTCTTAATGAACTCTAGAGTAAGAGGTCTTCCAGTTATAGAAGATAATAAACTAGTCGGTATCGTCGCCTTTGAAGATATTGTACGCTTAAGTAATGAAGATAGAGAGAAAACTAAAGTAAGGGAAATAATGAATAAGCATGTAATCAAAGCTTTCCCTGAAGAAAGCTTACTCTCTGCCCTTAGAAAAATGGTACAACATAATATAGGACAACTACCTGTAGTAGATCCAGAAGATCCAACAAGACTCTTAGGCATGATAAGTAGAAACGATATAATTAAAGCTCATGATGCTTTCATGAGTGTTCAAGATTTAAGAGAATCTTAGTATTCAATGAAAAATCTATATGTAAGTGATCTTAAAATGGTCCTCCTTGAAATATGTATCACAAGCCTTAGACCTGGTGAAGGAAAAAGTACTCTCCTTGAGGCGTTTACCCATTATTTGAGAAGAAATAATGACCAAGGGATAGTATTTTTAGCATTAAGAGAACTTAACAAAATAATTACTAATAGGACTTATATAAAGGAAGAAAAAATAGACATAGCCCAATTTGAAGTTTCTTTAAAATTATATAAAAGCCATAACATAATGTTCATAACTTATGATTATCAGTACGTACAAGTACCTGAAATTAAGGCATATTCATATGCTAGGACATATACTCGTAACTTTGCTCAGAGAAACAATATTCAACTGATAATTAACGAGGCACCTTATAGTATCACATATGCCTATGAAATAGCCTCAAGCTCCGAGATAACCCTTCTAGTCGTAACACCTTATGATATTGATTCATTAAAGCGAGTATTGCCTAGACTAGAACCTTCCACTATAATAATATTTAATATGTATAATATTTCCCCTAGAAGCATAGAAGATCTTGAAAAGAAATTCAAGGATAAGCAAGTATTCTTAGTGCCATATGAAGAAGATGTGTTAAAAAGGCGTACAAAGTTCTTAAAGGTAGTCAAAGCTGTAATGAAAGAAGCTAAGATCTACCTTAAGATGGGGATCTAGATGAAGATATCTACGATATGGGACAGAGGCCTAGTCGAATTAACTACTGCTATTGCTCTCACTAGATTTCTTTCCAGAACTTTCAAAGAGAAAAGTATTATAGTCATTATGCGCGAAAGTATTCATGAAAAGATAAAGATCGTTCCCTTCTTTAAGGAAAAAATAGTAATCCCTAAACCTGTAATCGACTATAAACTATGTAATGCATGCAATACTTGTATAGAAGTTTGTCCTACAGGAGCTCTAGTTTCCTCAGGGGAACATAAACCTGTACTTCTAGATATTCGATGTATAGGCTGTATGAGGTGTGTAAGTACATGTCCTAGAAATGCTATCAAAGAAGGCGAAAGTCTATTAGGCTATATATTGAAAGGTTCATGGAGAGGCTATGAGATACTATTACCCCTAAGGAAAGAGGATCTCAGCGAAGAACTACTCGTGCTTCTAGAAGCCAAAGCTATTAAGCATGTTAGTAATCATAATAAACATGTGTTCTTTATATATCCCCTATTATCAGGTTCAACACTTCAAAGCATCCTCTCTTTAAGTGATGTAGTCATAGTAATACGAGAGAAACTTAGAATGAAGTCAAGTGTACTAAAAGAGGATTATACGATCTATACTACAAAAGGTGACCCTGAGAATGATAATGAAGTAAAGATAGCCAATGATACTCTAATAAAAATATACTCTGGCTTACTTGAAGATGCTATCAATGATGTAGAAAAAGCACTTTCTGAAAATGAATACGTAAAAAAACTAAGTAGTCAACTAATAACTCACAATTATTAAAGAATTAAGCGCTTTATATTCTCTTTAAAAGGAGCTGTAATTATTCCTCTTTCTGTGATTATTGCTGTTACGTACTCAGGAGGAGTTATATCAAATGCTGGATTAAAAACGTTTACTTCGTCTAAGGTTATCTGCACTCCCATAACTTGTCTTACCTCATTAGGATCTCGCTCCTCAATAATCACCTCTGTTACTTTAGACTTTAGATCAAATGATGATGAAGGAGCTGCAACATAAAATGGTACATCATGATTTTTAGCAAGTACTGCAATCGTGTAAGTGCCTATTTTATTTATTACATGTCCATCAGCTAGTACTCTATCAGCACCTACAATTACCTTATCGATGATTCCTTTATACATGCAATAGCCAACCATATTATCAGTAATTAAAGTTACTGGAATCTCATCTTTAACTAATTCAAATACTGTGAGCCTTGCTCCCTGAAGCTTAGGTCTAGTCTCTGTAGCAAATACCCTAACTCGCTTACCCTCCTCAACAGCAGCCCTTATTACACCTAATGCCGTACCATAACCAACAGTTGCAAGTGCCCCTGCATTACAATGTGTAAGTATAACATCCCCATCATCTATAAGCCCAGCACCATTTTTACCTAAACGCTTATTCAGTTCAATATCTTCTTCAGCAATTCTATTTGCTTCATCTATAACGGCCTTAACTATCTCCTTAACAGAACCACGTACACTAAGAGCTCTATTCATAACACGATCCAGAGCCCAGAATAAATTTATAGCAGTAGGCCGTGTACTCTTGAGAATAGCACATGCCTTCTTAAGATCATTAATAAGCTCATCAACTGTTACAGCCTTACTTTTATAAGCCGCTAATGCAAGTCCATAAGCCGCAGCAGCACCTATTGCTGGAGCTCCTCTTACCTTCATATCTTTAATGGCCTTTGCCACATCCATAAAATTCTCACAAACTAGGAACTCTAAAGAGAAGGGAAGTTTACTCTGGTCAACCATAATAACCTTGCCATCCTTCCAGTAGATCGTACGAAACTTGGAAAAGAAGAGTTCCCTCATAACTAAATACCCCACTTAGAGTATACAAAGAATAAACTTTAAACTATAACCATGAAATGAAGCCCTTACCATGATATCTATAAAGTATAACAAGGCTTTACAAAGAAGTCTCCGCAAGTTGCTTAGCTGCGAGGCATGCAGATATTATACAATCTTGAGTGAAGCGTATTATTATATTCTAAATTATTTATACTAGTAAGGGACTGGAAGCTTTTTTCATTATTTTTCAAGCTGAGTTCAATCTTCCTTAGAGAAGGGCTTAAGTATTTCCAATTTTTAGTAGCTATTCATTTTTGTTCTTAGTGTAATAGTGTTTATATTATTCACCTTTCAGCTTCTCACTAGTGGTATTATGGTTGGCTTCTCTGATATTGTTAGTTTTAGGTTAAAGAAGGAAGCTAAGAGATTGAAGAATGATGAGGTTCGAGTATATTAGTATGTACTTGCTAGACTAAAGGATGGTAGTGAGGTTCGTATTGGGAGATTAGAAGAGATAATGATAAAATACGTTTCGTGGTG
>CAZFCQ010000033.1:0-10781 GCA_964517845.1 uncultured Thermoprotei archaeon
TTGTCCTAGGACCCAGCCTTGTGCGTGTGGGAAGGGCATTAGTTCAATATCAACCCACAAACGCCTATAAACACAAGCAAAACCAACAGCATATAGTAGGGTTATTAGCTGCCATACTATGTATGTAGTAATGACTGGAGCCCATTCACCAGCATACTGGAAGAAGCCTGCAGGATTTGGATAGAATAGTGCTCTAATAGCTTCAGCGGAGGGGAGCCAGAAGTATGGGATGAATATTCCATGTATCTCCTGATTCTCAATCCTGGCGTGGAAAGCGGGGGCTATTACACAGTAAAAGCCCTTATAGACTGTCCTCCAAGTGCAGGCTAGAGTAACTATGTAGAGTAGTGCTAGAACCTTAGGATCAAACTTAAGGCCAGCGAACTTAGCTAAAAGGATACAGAACAGCATGACAACGAAAGGCATAGGCTGAATTTGCACAACACCTGCCGATGGGCCTAAATGGCATCCAGAGCCCCATGGTTGGGGCAAGAAGAGCGTTGCAGTAGTTAGTAGTACTGATACGAATATAGCCCATAGGGCTAGGTAAGCCCAAACCTTAGTAGAAATTTTTGTGGGTGTAACTTCTTTTTCACTCATAAGTATCGATATATTATTATGCAATAGTTAAATTTTTAAGCGTTATTAATTACTCGCATTTAGCGAATGTTAAAAATGATGCTAAACAATTTCAGAAGAGCTGAAATGCTTAATATATTATCTTATAGAAGTTAAAATAGGGATGAAGATAATGGGAGAGATAATACAAACCCGTGTTATGCGTGCAGCAGGTTTCGCTACAATATTGAGGCGAGCAATATTTGCTGTATTCTCTAAGAAGGTGGATTCTAAGATCATAGCTCGAGATGCTGCATTCCTCAATAGGACTATATTTGATGAATTAGTTAAGAGAGGAATAAGGAAGGAAGATTACATAAAAATAATTGTAGAAGGAGAATTTGACAAAGAGAGACAAGCAATAGTTTGGAAACAAATCGAAATTATTAAGTATATTCCGGAAACAGAGCTTGATGAGATTAGGAAAAAGTATTCAAAGATAGAAGAGGAGGTCAAAAAGTTAAAGAAAGAGAACGCTCATTTGCATGATGAGTTAGAGGCATTAGTTCATATACGTAAGGAAGCCGAGGAACTAAAAAAGGTTATCAATAAGAGAAATGAAGAAATAAAGAAGTTAAAAAAGGAAGTAAATAAGCTTATTAGTGAGAGAGATAAACTTCTTCAGGAGAACGAAAAATTAAAAGAAGTATTAAGATCTATAGCTAAAATTATAACTGAGATCCTCAGATAGTACTTATCTTATCACATAGACGCTTGTACTGATAGCTTGTCCAGGTAAAGGCTTTCTAAAATGTGCTATTACAGTTCCTTTCTTACCATGAACTCGCTCTATTACTCCGTATATCTTAGTACTACCATTATCCCATACGACGATCTTATGGAGTAATATATGGGCTCTCTTATAATCATCTATTCCGGGGAATCTTAGAAGTACTTCATCTTGATAGACCCTACCTCCACCACGTCTAAAACCTATTATATATCCTACCTTCGGAATATGGAATATTGTCTGCATAAGGACTTCCCTCATTCTATTGGGCAAATATTAAGAGATTTTTATTTCTTACTCCTCATAGGCTTTATTTCAACAACATTAAAGCCTCTAGCTATAGGATTTGGATATACTAACAAGGAGACCTCATCCATCAGGTTAGGAGGTTTGACCTTTACTTTAAATCTTAGCAGCTCTTCTGTAGGTTCTAGGGATACTGCTTCAATAACGTTGTTTCTAGGTATTATACTTACACGCTTAGGCAATCCTATGAGAATCTTTGAATGCATATCTAAACATTTTTGAATACCATAAAGCACGCTCTCAGCCGCAGTAATCAACTCAGCGATTCTAATAGGAACGCTTTCTTTGCCTATAGCTAGTACTGGGACTCCAAACTCTTCTTTGAGTAATTTAGCATAAGGTTTCACTATTGGTAATAAGGCTCTTAAAGAGTCCTTAGCCCGTCTAGAGAGGCCTAGAGCGTCTATGTCTGATAGTTCAACTTCAGATAAATCTAATCCTCTCATTGTTATGTCTAAGTGGATGACATCTATTCTAACTTTTACACGAGAAAGTAATTCCCTGATTAATTTAAGTTCCTCTACTATAACACTAGTAGTTTTAGGACTGATTTCTGTATATCTAGAAATATAGTGTAAGGGACTCGTATAAGGAGGAGAAACTATGACTGCTACAGTGGTTATTAATTTGATGGGTTTATAATATCCATCGAGCAAAGCTGATCCTGTATCAGCTGAAGCTATTATCATGGGAATCACTCATGCTTTGCTAGACTCATGATTATATCTGCTGCTTTTTCTGCAGCGTTGAAAAAGGACGCTATGTGACTGATTTCTTTACACCTTTCCAAGTATTCTTCATCATTTACTAGGATTTTAAGCTTTTCATAGAATGTTTCAAGGGATAAATTTTCCTGAGATATTACCTCTGCAATGCCTACTTTTTCTACGGATCTAGCATTACCCATTCTTTCTGTATGACCTCTAGTAGGTATTAATATCATAGGTACTCCATAGTACATTGCCTCAGCTATAGTAGTGTGTCCTCCATGAGAGACAAGTACATCAGCTGCTTTCAAGTATTCGTATTTGTTATCAAGCCAGTCAAAGACGAGAATATTATCGCCTATTTGATAGGATCCCTTACCTTCTGGAATTCCACTGGATACTACAAAGAAGAAGTTGTCTTTAATTTGCTTAATTATCTTAATTAAGCTAAATGCTAAGCTTACTTTTTCATAGAGAGTTCCACTAAGGGATATCAAGACCAATATTTTATCGTCAACCCCGAGTTTTCTCCTTAAGGTTTCCCGAGGAGGAAGCTCCTCAGGTCTTACAGGAACTAGAGGGCCTATAAAGAGGCTTTTATTGGCATATTCCTGCTTTATAACTAGATTTCTTTTAGAAATAGTAAGAGGAGGAGGAAAATCAGGAATGAGTATAAGCTTACTGAGATTCCATAATCGAGAAAGGAATTCTAAAGATAAGCGCTCAAAAATGCTCTTTATTTCGAGTATTCTTTCACTAGCTGGCTTTAATCTTGGGATGACTATTAAAAGCTGATTAGTTATCAGGATTCTAGGAGTTAACCTAAAGGCAGACGCTATTATACTTGATAGACGAGTATCAGAAACTACAAGGTCTGGCTTGTACTGTCCGATATTATATATTTCTGCACCTACTTGCCTAAGAAATCTGTAAATTACATTAGGACCCTGTGCTAGGGTTAATTGCAAATCTATAGTACCATCTTCTCTTTGCCTATACTCTATGCCCATTATACCTAAGGCACGAAAGCCTTCTCTCCTTGCAAACTCAACAGCTTCACCGTATGTAGAAAATACTACATCTACTCCTCTTTTCCTTAAAACTTTAGCTATAGCAATACAACGAGCCGCATGTCCTAAGCCTATTCCGCAAGGGGCAAAGTATATCAGCACTTAATACACCCTAGCGCTTCTTTTACGGGGAGTATAGCCTAAGTCAGGTCTTCTTTGGATAATACGACCATTGGGTTCAAGTTCAGCGAATATTTCAGCCTGGAACTTGTATACTCTCGTTGTAGGAAACGTCCAAGCATCAGGTGGTAAGCCAGCTTTGAGAGAAGCTTGAGATAAAAATTCCTCTGCAGTCCAGCCCCACTCAACAGCGACTTGAGGTAAAAGAAGGCCACGAGTATATCCTGATTCCACTAATAAGCCATCTACACCTACCTGGATTTTCTGAGGATATTCCTGGGGATTATTAACTTTTATTAATTGTAAAGGAGAGAGCACACTAACTTCAAAGATCACTTGCTTAAGTTCTTGAGGTATTAACTGAGGGAAACGAGGATCTTCAGTTGCAGCACTAATAGCCGCATTAATCGTAGCTTCAGCTAATGGTAGAACAGGCTCCGGATAGCCTATACATCCTCTTAATATTCTACGAATAACACCAGTACTCTCATCGCTTACAAGCTTCTCTATCGTTACGAAGACACCTCTTTTTTCTCTAAGTTTGCGAGGGGTATTCTTAGGTACACTTATTCTTCTACCTTCTAAAAGGAACTCTGTCACAGCCTGTCTAGCTAATTTGACTAATATGGTCCCTTCGTCAAGGGTTAACATCTTTTATAAAACCCTCCTTCAGGTAATATTTTATTTAAGCGATTCCTCTTTAAGCTTTAATATTCTCTTAGCCTCTCTAAGTTTCCTCTCTATATTTATGAAGTGTTTGCCTCTCCAATATACCTGTCCACAATTTCTACAAACCCAATAAACCTTAGCTTTTATAGGCGGATACCAAGTTGTTCTCAATATTGAAGGATCATTAACCATAGCTAAGATAGTATTACAAAGAGGACAGCGTGTGTTCTTAGGATTGAATTCGAGTTTAAAACCATAAGTCTTAGCTAAGCCTGCTAATATCACTTCTACTGGAGAACCTATCTTAACTAAATGCGCTCTAAGTCCATGCTTCAAAGCTTTATAAAAGAGGTGTTTATCACAGGTTATAATTACTCTAGATTGTTCTCTAGCTATTTTAAGAATCTCTTCATCAGTAAACATACTAGAATAAGCAGTATCAAAACCTAGAAAGCGTAACCATCTGGCTAAATTACCCAACATTGCATCAACTATGAATTTTACCAAATACTTACCACCACGGTTCATTACTGATAAAGTATGCTTAAACCTATAATAGTTTAGTTCCTGAAGCTGTTATCCTAGCAGAACCAGGAGGTAGGAGACGTTCTATCTCTTCTATGGGTAGACCTTTTATGTATTCTTCCGCTTCTTTAGTATCAGCATTCCTAATTAATGTAGATCTAATAATTTCACAAACTTTTCTCTTTTCAATATCTCCGGGCACTAGCTCAACCCATGAAATGCAGTCCTCTCGTGAAGTTACAGAAGGAGCACACATTAGCTTAAAAGAATCGTTGAATTTAAGTAGCATAATGCGAACTTTCAAGGGCATTCCTCTTATATAGTTACGTTTTCCACGTACCATAAAAGCACCCTTAGGTAAGAATTCTCCAGCAGGAGGAGTTTTAGAGACCTGTTTACCATACACCCAGTATACATCAACTGAAGATAAGCCTTCACGCCATGCTCTAGAAAAAGACGCAGCAAATTGAGCAGCTTCTATAATATCCTTTTTTGTAGGCTCATTATTATTCTTCATGATAATAACCGCTGGAGCACCATAGAAGTCTGCATGAAAGAATAAGTAATCATCCCTAAGGTAGCGGCGTACTATGATTTCATTCTGTTTAGCATCTCTTCCTCCTATTACTAGAAGATTATTTGATGTAAAGAACCAGTAGAAGCGTTCATACCACTCTCGTTTAATTCTACTTCTTAGTGTGGGTTTTTGAACTTTTCTCTCTAATATACTCCTAGCTTCTTCCTCCTCTTTTCGTATAACTTCGATAATACGTTTGGCTTTACGGTTAGCTTCTTTATAGAGCTTGTAGTACCTACCAGCATTTCTTGAGGCAGAAAGTCTGATATCAAGTGTTATGGATAACCCATTAAGATTTATAGTTACTATGGCTTTCTTAGGATTAAGAGACACTATGTATGAAGCTAGATCGGTGTATTTAGACCTAATGAGTCCTAGGACGTTATCCCAACTACCCAGTTGTTCTCTACAAGCTTTAAGGCAAT
Source organism: uncultured Thermoprotei archaeon (assembly GCA_964517845.1). Taxonomy (GTDB): domain Archaea; phylum Thermoproteota; class Thermoprotei; order QMSL01; family B3-G16; genus CAZFCQ01. Next base: position 5,748 of record CAZFCQ010000033.1, read on the forward strand.
ATAAGAGTCTCTCTATTAATGGTAAATTCTCATAGAGTACCTCGGCGATACGTTTATAGTGAGTACTCTCTTTAGAGTACTTTTCTAGAAGTTTCCTATGTTGCTTAATTCGCTTCATAAGTTTCTCTGCTTCGTGCCTAGCCCTTTCCTCACCTCCTAAGACTTTCTCGGAGATGAAAATTTCTTTAAAGTACTCGTCTAATGCTTCATTAAAGGAGGAAAAGCATCTATATTTCGCATCCTTTAAATGCTGAAGTTTAAAAGGAAAAACTCCCAAGGGTTCATCATCTATTCTTACTATACAAGGTTCGATATCACCATTAATAATTCTAAGATAGATTTTCCTAAAAGCGTTAAGCACCATACAAACATCATCAATATCCACTTCTTTAATAGGTTTATTCTTTGGGAGACCACTGAGATAGCATACTTCTTCAGCTATTTTAGGAGGTATTCCTAATTTAGTAATTAGGTTTCTTACAAGATCCCCTTTTGCATTTTTAAATAGATAAAGAACCTTATCAGGAGAAGCTTTCAAAGGATTAATGACATTTCTAGGAGGATAAGAGTATAAGATCCCTTTAGCTATAGTACGGTCTCTCATTTGCTTATAACGAAGAGCTCTTAGTATTACACCTTTTTCATCTGTTAATATTAAGTTTCCTTCTCTAAAGAGTTCTACTATTAAGCGATATGCTTCCTTTCTTCTTTTAAGCGAGAATTCTACTATACGTTCCATCTCTACCTGATGAATGTTAACTATACGAGATTGTTTTAGAAAGCGTCTAAGAGTAGTACAAAAAGAGGATGGCTTAGGAGGGTGAGGATATGAATATTTAGTTAAGTGAATTCTTCTAGGAGGCTCTATAACTAAATCCATACGACCTTTTAAGGTGTGAATTTTGAATATGTAAAGGTCATCTTTAACATTATAAATGTTACTTACAATACTACCTTTTATTAAGGTATTAAGTTCTTTAACGATTACAGTAATATCAAGGGATGATAAATTAATCTTCAAGTACAACACCAGAAATTTAAGAAGAAAAGAGAAATATAAACAGAGGGTTTATCAGTGGAGCTCGATGATGGTATGTACTACATAAGGCTAGTACTTGGGTTACTAGTAGGTGTCATATGTGGTATCTTCAAATTTGTGGGTGTAAATGGAATAATAATGGGAATTGTAGGATACATAGTTTCATACTATGTGATAAGGCTTATATTAAGAGCTGATCCAACAGATATGGAGAAGCCTTTGAAGCTCTTTATAACAGGAGGAGGTACCTATGTGTTGAGTTGGATACTAAGTTGGACACTGATATACACGCTTTTCCTTCAATAATTTAATTAACATCCATAATGCCAAAGGAAGAAATCCTAAATTTTACACGCTTCCTAGGCAAATCTAGACTATAAGTTAATTCAGCAACATATTCGTCGTTTTTCTCTTTATACAAGAATACTCGCATATCTATGGCCTCATTTAAGATAGATGCACCGACAGGTCTTGATATACCAGTATAAGGATCAGTGATCACATCATTAGTCATTACTATAGCAATATCCTTCTTTGCAATAATTCTCAATTCATGAAGTAAACGGGAAAGAGCCCATCTTCTTTTAACGATATCTGAAGCGTATTCACTTCTTAATGGGGACGATATAGAATCCAATATAATCAAGCCTAGTCCTCTACTAATCAGATTAGAAGAGCGAAGAATAGCAGCATATTGCTGAGCAAAAGTATGAACTCTTATGTGGAAAATTCCTTTTAAGGACATAGCTTCATCTAAGTTAAAGCGTCTAGCAATCTGAATTAATCGTTCAGGACGAAAACTTCCCGTAGAATCTATATAGAGCGCCTTAAGCCCTAGACCTCCCTTATCTCTGGATAATTGAATAGTAATACATAATTGATGACATATTTGAGTCTTACCAGTACCAAATTCCCCAACAAACTCCGTAATAGAACCTAAAGGGATACCTCCACCTAATAGGCTGTCTAAAGACTTACATCCTGTTGTAAAACGCTTCTCTTTAGCTTCTTTTAGGAAATCACGTAAAGTTATAAGTTTAAATGGAGTCATCTTAAAAGCCTCATGTAGTACCCTTTTTGCTTCTTCAAGTGATATATTAAGAATTCTAGAAATTTCAAGAGGACTATAGAATAATAACGCTTCTAAAGAGAAAATACCATGTTCATATAATAATTCAGCACGATCCTCTGGTATTCCGAGTAAGTATAGTAAGCGTTCAAGAGCAGACATAAATATCCCTCATAAGATATAAACTATTGGTTAACTATAAAGGCAAGATATTTAAGGGATGAGCATATGTTCGCAAGTATACTATTAGCAATAGGAATCTTCCTAATAGCATTAGGATTTATACTAATGTTCCTATCAGTACTATTGCCAGTCTTTAAAGGTAAAGGAGGTACTAGAATTAGCGGAGGAGGCGTGATACTTATAGGACCGTTCCCGATAATATTCGGAACAAAAGATATAACGAAAGCATTAATAGCAGTTACTATAGCCTTTATCCTCTTTATGGTACTTTTGTCATTAATTATGACGTTTAATTTCCAACTCTAGCCTCAGCAGCATGTCTCCTTCTATGTGACGGCCTCTCAGAGGAAATGTCTACTACTCCTTCTTCAGTTATAGCAAATACGGCTTCAGATTCTGGATGCTTGGGTGAATCAAAGATCCTAGCAATTCTCTTATTATCCTTTCCTTTCCTTAACCAGACTCTATAAGTCGTACCGTGCGCAACCACATTGCCACCAGCGGGTTTTAATGGATTGCCAAAGAAAATATCAGGTTGAGACATAACCTGATTAGTAACAACTATGGCTATATTGTAGATATCAGCTAGTCGTAATAATTGATGAATATGCTTATTTATTCTCTGTTGACGAACAGCTAGTTGTTCCCTACCAGGATACTCAGAGCGGAAGTGACTTACAAGACTATCCACGATAACTAACTTTACATTCTTTTCTTCAACTATCTTACTAGCTTCTTCTACTAGAAACATTTGATGATCACTATTGTATGCTCTAGCATATATGATGTTCTTTAACACAGAAGTTGGATCAGCACCCTTATACTGTGCAATCTGTATAATTCTTTCAGGTCTAAAAGTACCTTCAGTATCTATGTAAATAGCCTTACCTTCTAGACCTCCCTTCTCTCTAGGTAATTGAACCATAACTGCAAGTTGATGACATATTTGGGTTTTGCCAGTACCAAATTCCCCAACAAACTCCGTAATGGCTTGAGTCTCAATACCACCGCCCAATAAGTCATCTAAAGCTTTACATCCTGTGGATAGATAACCTATCATTTTTCTCTTCTGATAATACTCTTCAGCAGTCATAAAGGTGATACCTAACAAGTCCCTAGCAGCTTGTGTTATCTGAATGGCTCTCTCTTCAGAGATCCCTAAAAGTTCAGCTAACTGCCTAGCTGGGGTTACAGCGACAGCTTCAACAGTTGTAATACCAGCTTCTCTTAGCTTTTCAGCCATTACCGGACCTACTCCTCTAATATCTCTAAGCTTATATTCCTCAGAGTTCATAATCTCACCAACATGAATAGGATCCTAATGAGACACATAAACATATTACGTTGAAAATATACCACCTATAGGAGAGATTACTAGAGTGTAAAAGAATGAAAGTAAAATAGCTTGTATTCATTTCCTAAAGCCCCATAAAGCTATTAACTATTTCAACAAGTATAGCAAGTATCAATGAACCCATTATAAGCTTTCGACCACTATATGTAGAAAAACCTGAAGCCCACATAATTAGCCCTATAACAGCCATAGCAATATAAGCAATGCGAGCTAGATCGAGAGCTAAATCGAGAATACTAATTAGAGCATGCTTTAATAGAGCTTTTATTCCAAGAAGAATATTATCAATATACCTCTCCGCTATAGAGACCCAATCATTATTATCATTAAATGAATTTAGAGTTGTAATCAGATAGGACAATATTAAAGACTTCATAGACACCCTAAGGATAGCAGAAATGTTCGGTATATAAACCCAATAAGGTATTAAAAGAAAAAGAAAAAGAAGTCCCGAAAATTTTATAGATACTAAAATGAAGCGATAGGAGTAAAGGTACGTTATTATAAGTCTAGTTAATCTTCAATAAAGATTTTTCAAAAAAGAAAACAAAAAGGGATTTTTAGCATTAAATGATTTTATGTAGGGGCAGGAGCAGCTGGAGCTCTAGCAGGAGCTACAGCACGAGCAATTCTTCTCCTACGCCAGATCGAATACTCATGAAGTGCTATAGTTATCACTATGACTGCTATTATTATGCCAGCAATTATGCCGACGAATTCTCCATAGCTTAATGGATAGCCAGCAATAACCATATAGACTGGTACTGAGAGCTCAAGTTCGCTTAAAGCACCATCTTCACCGACATTCACAGTACCTGAAGCGGTTCTGCCCTTGAAGTCTACACTTACAGTGTAACTACCTGCTGGTAGTTCAGTTACGTATATACCGTTCTCATCAGTAATGCCCTTCTCAACAACAACATTAGCTGCTCTTATTTCAACAGTGGCAGGTCCTAGACCAGCACCACGCTCACCAACTACAGCTACTCTTAGTACTCCAATACCTGAGAATGTCACCTCATACTCTCCACTCTTGGTTATAGTCAGAGTATCAGCAGTCTTCTTTATCTCGACGTTCTTCCATGAATCAATAGTTATGGTTAGCTTACCGCCTACGACATCAGTTAGTGTAGTCTTGCCCTCACCATTTAGAGTAGCACTCCACCTTTCGCCAGTGGGTTCAGATACTACAGTAACAGTAGCGTGGCTTAATGGTGCACCAGTTGGTGATAATACCTTTATCGCTATATCATATATTGCGCATCTGAGTAGACCCTTACCAGCACTCCAAGTCTTCTCATCTATATTACTATCAACAGTTACTATACCACTGTATACCTTTACGCCCTTGTATGTAGCTTCAACATCATACTTACCTACAGGTACTTG
>CAZFCQ010000034.1:0-8407 GCA_964517845.1 uncultured Thermoprotei archaeon
ATGTTCTTAACTACTACCTTACAAATAACTGGACAGTTGCCTCATTGCAGATAACAACACACTAGACATCGTAAAGGCATTTTCTCTAATTAAGAATATCTACTTCCTTGAAAGTAAAATATCCCCTTGTGGGCAATCTGTTATAGCAGTTACATAAATGACCTCGAAGGCTTATCCATAAGAGTATCGCTCTTAGATAGCACTAGTTATCCAGATGGATATTTTAGTCTATAAAATAGCATTCAACGATGAAGAAGGAGGTGCGGCAACAGTAATAGAGAACTCGCAGGGTAATATACTATCCGCCGGAGGGTATAAAGAGATTGAAAATCCCTCAACACACCTCGCATGGATGTACTTTCACGGAGATGCGGATGTTACTGTACTCCTTCTCTTAACGATAGCGTGGTTGATTATATTTGGAGTCTGGGATCTAGGATTGGAAAGTCGCAGTATGAGTTAATAAAACTGGTTGAGCGTCTGATAGAGAAGCTTGAGAAGATATCATAGTTCATTCCCCGAATTTTCGATGAGCGTCTAGTCGAACCAATAGCTCAACGACCTTGAAAACTGATCGCTTTAATAGTTCAATTCCAGAATCGATAAAGGGTTTACGATTAGGGATTGAATCAAATCAATAACCGCACCATGATGAACATCAGAATGACTAATGATATAATCCCAAAATTAAAAAATCCTTATAGATTGGTCATCCAATCCCAAACTCATGATTGGTACCACTTTTAAATCTTTCCCTCTCCTTTTTAATGATGGTAGAAATTTTGATAAGGAGATTAAAAGAGCTATTATCAAAAGACTACATGCTTGATGCGCTATTAGCTGATCCAGAATATAGGCGTAAGACTTTATTTGTTATCAGCCTTCTCGGAGAAGACATTTTATTAGATCGAATCATCTCGTTGCAAGGTTGAGGAGCTTCTTGGTTAATCTCTTCGCCTCCCCAATACTCCCTTACTCGGCTACTGCACTATGAACTCATTGGCAAAAGTGGTTTCAATCAGGCCCCATAGGCGAGGAGCTTACTCTCGGGCCTAGTCGACTGGCTTCTAAGTGCTTCCTGAACCTTTACCTAAGCCCAGCATCTCAAAGAGCTGAGGCAATTCATTAGTGATGAAGAGCTTGTATACATGGTTAAAGGGAGGCTAAGGCATGCTCACGAGCATATAGTGAGTATTAAAGACGACCCAACAGCATGCTTGATAAGGTATTTCGAAGGTTCGTATAGAGTAGACTTGTTCATAGATGATAGGTACGTCGAATGCGAACCACTAGTTAATGACTTGGAGCAGGCCATCTGCATGTACAAAGCCTTACATGAAGCTCAAAGTGAGATTATGATCATAGTCCCGAACACGCATAATGCTCTAGCGATTATGCCTAGCAAGCTGGCAACTAGGCTACAGCCTCAAAATGAGGATAGTTCATGTAGATGAGCTTAGCCATAATCGATAGATATACGCACTCAAAGCACTAGGTCTTATTGACTCACTAAGACTGGCAGGATTGGCTCTTATATATGCATATTTTATTATGGAGACTGCTCTTGGTAGGCTCTTAGACTTCCTAACCCATACTCTATAGCTAACATCCCAAGGCTTAACATCACCATAGTGAAGGCTAAGAGCCTCACATCTTCTAGGACCACCCTCATAAAGGATAGTAATTGTTGCCTTGTAGGACTGTCTAGCATTCATGATAAACTTATAGACATCTTCAGACCTTGGCAATTGCAGTAGCTCTTACTTAATCCTTGGGTATTTGATGTGTTTCGGAATTTGGAAGAATAATGGCTTATACTGAGCATTGACTTTTACCATAATTCTGATGGCCTCAACACACCTCTTAATCGTTTGAGGCCTCCTTCCTTGTTAATAGGTAGTCTTGGATTTCAACAAGAGTCTTTCCTAAGGCCTCACATACTTGAGGAAGAGTAATGCCCTGTTAAGGTGTGTGTAGATAGTATCCGAGAAATAGTTCTGTGCTTTCATGTATTTGTAGAGTCTTTCAATCATTTCAATATGATCCATAACCTTAAGCTCTTCCTTAACTCTTTCTAGAAGAGCTTGTATGGATAAGAGCATGTGATGTCTGATCTCCATCACTTCATAAGACGATGGAGTATAAAAAGCGCCTCTAGCATCCTCGACGCTTAGTTCAGAGTTAGCTGATTACTTGATGAATAATACATCATCTCCATCCTCCTTTTTAATGGAAGTGTTATAACTTACAGTTTAAATATTAAAGTTAATAAAAATGAAGAAGCTATGAGTATGATTGTGTAAATGGTTAAGATAATGGCTATATCTCGTCTACTCCTCGGGAAGCCTTTTACTAGTAATCTTGAGGGCGCTATAATAATATTTGACAACGACCTAGGTAAAGGTATCATAAAAGGTGTCTTCTTACAGTAATTTATGTAATCTTCACCATATTTCTTCCTCATTTCTATTTCTTCGTGTAAGGCAATGCCTACTATAATCATTGAAGAGATTAGCCATATGAGCGTGGGCGGTGTTCTAAAAGCTCCTCTAATATAGGGTTTGAAACTTATAAAGAGTAATAAACCGTAGCTCCATAATAAGAATCCTAGGTACTGTGGATGTCTACTATACTTGTAAATCCAGAAATTGATTATTTTATATCCCTCAAACTTTCCATAGAGCCATGTAGTAACACCTAATGAGAATATTAGAAGACCAAAGCTCATGATAGCTAATGCTATTAGCATTACTAATCCATACCAGGAATATCCTTTTAGTATTGGCTTTAATATTAAGAATGGTAGATAGGCTATACAACCTAGCTTTAATGTTGTAGGAGACAATTCTAGGAGTGGCAACCATAGAGCTCTCAAAACACCTATACCAGCTAGAAAGAACATAGCATGAGCGAAGTAACTAAAGGTAGGTAAATACATAACTATCGAGCCTAAGGTTGCTAGACGACCGTTCTCAATAGCAAAACCCATTATAATCAATACGAGAGTAACTATTAGGGCTAGATAACCGTAAGGTCTTAAGGCATTAATTACTTGCTCTCTTAAGTCAGATTGCCAAAAAACATCAGGAAAGTAATGATGAAGTAATTTGTCCAGGAAGAGAGGTAACTCAAATGTTAGATAAAATAATGTTACTGTAAGAAGGATGGATAGGGATACCGCTACAATGAGCTTAGTGAAATTGGTTTTTCTCATCTTAACACCAGAATTAAATAATGAGTGATCGTGTATTTAATACCACAATTTAGAACAGGATTACTGAAGAGTTAGATAATAAGGGAAGGAGCTTAAGGTAGAAGAATAACGAATAAATCAATGAGTAGGGATAGTTGCTGGATTTTATAGGTAGTAATGAGGTAGAAGTTTTAAGTTTTAAATCTATGAGTATGGTAAGTATAAGATAACCATGAAGGTTAAAGTGATTTTTACCGGCATACTTGTAGATAAATTAGAATGTGAAGAGCTGGAGATCGAATTAGAGAGAAGGGCCACATTAGAGGACTTACTTAGACGTATTTTACAGGAAATAAGGTGTAGAGAGGTATTTAGTAACCGAGAGGAAAGCTTAAAGAATTCTATTATGCTATCCTGGTAAATGGTCTTGAAGCTGAACTTCTTAATGGTACGCAAACAGAATTAAACGATGGGGATAGGATTGCATTCGTACCTTTAGCAGATGGGGATAGCAAAGCCCAAGGCTTAAGTGTTAATCTTTAAGAGAACGTGTTAGTTGTTTTAATATAACAATGTTATATTTTTGAATTAGTTAATGGTAAGGAGCTAGGTTAAAAATTCATATATCTGTAGAGCCAATATTAATATTCAAAAGGTGAATAAAAATGAATAATATTGTTGTAGTGATTCTAGGCTTTAGGGAAGATATTCATCACATTCTAGCTAATTTAATGGTTAAAGCTAGAGAATACAAGCTTAGACATATAGATCTTCTTCTTTTAGGTGATGGGTATACTATCAGGCATATGGTTAATAAACTTCGAGATGTCCTTCTCAATAATGTTGCATTAGGGATAACAATTTACATGGAAACAGATTATGAGGGAGCTCATAAGTTAATAAAAGAAATAATTTCAAATAAGGAATCTTTTAAAAGAATAGTGCTAATTAAGGGGAAAACCTCATGGAATGATAATCCTATCGTAGCCGAGTTGAAAGGTGCATTTGAGGGCAAGATAGAGGTTCATAGGTGAGGAGAAATGCCTTTTGATTTTATAATTACGACAGATAGGACTATGATGACAGATCATCATGGGAAAGAGTTCTTAGGCTTTATGACTACATCTCCGGCTGTAGGTTTACCCGAGTGGGCGTGGATGTGGCTTTGTGCACCTAAGATGAAAACTGATGAACTCGGTAGGCCTTGGCAGGCTCCTTATGGTTTACGTAAGATTGAAGCAGCTTTAGTTAATGCTGGTTTTAATGCTGCTATAATTGATCCAGATCATTTGTATAAGTATGTAAAACAGGCAAAGGCTGTTCTAATAGGGCATCATGACTTCTTCGCCTTTTGCGCTCCTAGCTCTACATGGTGGGCGATAACAAAGCGAGAGCCAGTAAATAGAAGGTATTTCATTAGATTAATGAAAAGTTCTGCAATACAAGAGGCAAAACGTAACGGTGCTAAGATTATCGTTGGTGGTCCTGCTGCTTGGCAGTGGCTCTATACAGCTGAGTATTGGGAGAAGTGGGGTGTTGATGTTGTAGTAGATGGTGAAGCAGAGAAGGTTATAGTTGATTTAGCTCAGCGCGTCTTGGATGGTGTACCATTACCTAGATACGTTTATGTAGGACCTAATGAAGCTCCTAATATAAAAGAGATTCCTACTATCTTACATGCTAGTGTAAATGGATTAGTTGAAATAATGCGCGGATGTCCTCGGGGGTGCAAGTTTTGTTCTGTAACTCTAAGACCATTAAGATATATTCCCTTAGAGATGATAGAGAAAGAGATACAAGTCAATGTGAGGGAGGGTGTTGCTCATGGTTTACTCCATTCAGAGGATGTACTGATCTATGGTGCTTATGGAATTAAACCTCGCCCTAAGCCAGTACTTAGGTTACATGAAATCGCACTTCGTTATTATAGATCCATAGCTTGGAGTCATAGTAGTCTATCAGCTATCGTTTGTGCAGAGAAGGAACATAGATTAGTATCAACATTAATGGATTATATCTTAAGTCGTGCTAATCAAGAGTTCTTAGGTTTACAGACAGGAATAGAGACTGGATCTCCAAGATTAGCAAATGAGATAATGAAGGCTAAGGCAGCACCTTTTAAAACTGAAAATTGGCCCGATATAGTGGAAGAGGCTTTTGCTATAATGCACGAAAATAACATCATACCTGCAGCTACCATAATGCTTAATATTCCAGGTGAAACAGTTGATGATATACTCAGAACGTTAGAGCTATTAGATAGCTTAAGGGATTATAGGAGCCTAATAGTACCAATGTACTTTGTGCCCTTGGGCGTTCTTAAAGATCAGAGTCTTCAGATTCAGATAAAACCTGAACATATAGAGGTTATGTGGGCTTGCTTAGAACACAGTCTTAAGTGGGCTCCTGAGATCGCTAAGCTATACCTTAAGGGGCCCGTATACTTTCCTGTTAGATTACTCCTTCAAGTTATGATATGGTGGATAAGACGCCGAGCAGGAGAATTAAAGCCTAGGCTTAAGAGTTATATGGAGCGATTGGCTAAAGAGACTCAGGTGATGAGACTCTCTTCTTTATTAAGTTAAAGAGCTATTTATAAGCATTAGATGAAGAATATGCGGATTATATTTTAACGCATGATAGGAGATAAATTTAAGCCTCTGAAGTGTAAATCTTTTAAGGGTTATACTGTGAGTGAAACTAGGGCTCTTCTATCTTCTGTAATTAATGAAGGTAGGAAATTCTTACTTGAGCCTGAGGCTAAGAGACTTTGTGCATCTTATGGAATACCTGTAACTAACTTTAAAATGGCTAAAAATATTGAAGAAGCAGTGAAGTATGCTCATGAAATAGGATATCCTGTCGTAGTTAAGGTGGTTTCACCAGATATACTTCATAAAACAGATGTAGGTGGCGTAGTTCTTAATATTAATAATGATGAAGAACTTGAGAAAGCTTGTAATATGATAAACTCTAATGTAAGGAAGTATAGACCTAGGGCAAGGATTTTAGGATATCTAATTGAGGAATATGCACCTTCTTCAATTGAAGTAATAGTTGGTGTGAAAATGGATCCGCAATTTGGGCATGTCATAATGTTTGGACTAGGTGGTGTATTTGTGGAAATCTTGAAAGATGTAACATTTAGGATATTACCTATAACAGATGATGATGCTGAAGAAATGATTCATGAAATAAGGGGTTATCCTCTGCTTGTTGGATATAGAGGACAGCCTCCTGTGGATATTGTTACAATAAAGGAAATAATTCTCAAAGTTTCTAATATGGTTATGGAAAATCCAGTAATTAAAGAGTTAGACCTGAATCCTATACGTGTGTATAGTAAAGGCGCTAAAGTCTTAGACGCAAGAGTAATATTAGCAAACTAGTGACAAAGCGATTAATTATAATAATATTAAGAATAATGAACTTATGAGGATGAATACTTGCTAGGTTATGAAATCATGCTACTAAATTAATAAGTTAAATTCTATGAATTAAAGTAAATAGTTGTAAAGTGCATGATGAAGCGGTAAGGTACTGATATAATGATGATTGACTCCAATTCTGATAGGAAGTGAGGTTAATGTCGTTTCAGGAAAAGATCTTTGTAGGTACATGTGGTTGGTCTTATGATTGGAATCCTAATGGTTTTGAATGGTATGTAAAGAACAGTAAGCTTAACGCTATAGAGCTCAATGCAAGCTTTTATAGATTTCCCTTTCCCAATCAAGTTAAAGGCTGGTTGAGGAGAACTAAAAACTCGAGTATACGTTGGTCAGTAAAGATAAATAGATTGATAACTCATATCTATTTACTAAGTGATAGGGCTATTAGAACATGGAGAAAATTTCGGAGATTGTTTTATCCTTTAGAAGATTTTATAGACTTCTTTCTACTTCAACTACCTCCTCGTTTCATACCTTCAGAGGGTTATGTAAAGCGACTTGAGAGATTCATAGAAGAGGTAAACTTAGGGTATAAGCTTGCTATAGAGTGGAGAAATAAGAGATGGTTCGATGAAGTCTGGATAGAGTGGGCTAAGGAGAGAGAAGTAACCATAGTTAGTATAGATAGTCCACTTTCATTATTTTATACTAGGAGTGGCCCCTTTGTATATCTTAGAGTACATGGTCGAACTTCATGGTATGCTTATCGATACTCTAATGAGGAATTAGTAGAGATAGCAAGAAATCTGATGAGCTTAAAAGGTGAAAGAGTATATGTATTTTTCAATAATGATCATGACATGCTAGATAATGCTAGAGAAATGTTGTCTATAATGCGTGAATTATGGAGCTCATAATTAGTTAGAAGTATGCTTTTCATCATACATCGGTCATGTCATTCTACGTAGTGTAATCTTATTAACTAGGATAACGATTTTAGGATTCTATCATACATATTCTATCAGGGAATTCCCTTGAATAGAATAGAGCATTATGAGTTTGGCGAAATAGTAGTAGACGGTAATAAGTATAGAAGAGACCTTATAATATTTCCTGACAAGGTAATTGAAAATTGGTGGAGAAAAGAAGGACATAGATTAAGTATCGAGGATTTACAGGTCATCTTAGAGTATAAGCCAGAGATACTCATAATAGGTACAGGTTATTATGGCTATATGAAAGTTCCCAGAGAAGTAGAGCAGTTTCTCATAAAGAACAATATTTCTGTACACATTCTAGAAACTAAAAAAGCTTGTAACCTTTTCAATGAATTACTTAAGCAGGGAAAAAGAGTTGCAGCAGCACTACATTTAACATGCTAGACCCTCATTCTTAGTTAAGAAGCCGAAAGGAAAGTAAATGCTTATTTTTAATCTTTAATTAATAGTTACCAGAAGAGACGAGTTGTACATCAACTATAGGGGGTACTCCTTTATGAAGAAAGACTATGTTCTTATGATGACTATCGTAACAATAGCTCTGTTAATACTAGGCGTTAATGTGGGAAACGTATCAAGTGAGAAAAATGTATACTATGGGTATGTCCCGCCCTCAACGGACATTGCTGCTAATGGTCAAGTAGAGGAGTTGATTGAGGGTGTTTACTATAATTATACTCCACCATCTGGTACTGCTATACTTGATGTACTAGGTTTAGAGGATAATACCCACTTTAAAATAATCGACCTCTCAACAGGAGAAGTACTAGCAGAAGGCAGAGTTGATAAGCTTAAGAAGTTTACTTACTTTATTCCACATGGTACAT
>CAZFCQ010000035.1:0-8221 GCA_964517845.1 uncultured Thermoprotei archaeon
GGGGTCCGTTCGTCGCGAGTTCGTCATGTTTCAGCCCGTCTGGAGCGGCTTCTTCATCCCATAGTATCTTTCATTAAGCTGTTATTAAATCTTTAGGGGTGTAGCTTTGTAGTATGTTTATTGCTTTTTTGCGTGTTCCTGAGACTTTAACTACGTATGGTATTATTTCTTTGCCGTTGACTTCTTTTAATGTGCTTAACGCTGATCTTACCATGTGGACGTTTTTGTTGTTACAGATTATTATGCCCATTTTCTTTTCGGTATGTGCTTTTAATAGGAATGGTACTCCGTAGATGAAGCCTTTAACTCCGTATAATTCTCTCATCTTGGTAATTAGGGAGTTTATGAGTAGTTTGAAGTCGTCTTCACTTAAGTTTTCTTGGCTTATAAGTCTGAATACCAGGTATCTTTGTCGAAATTTCATATGGTTCACTCTTGCCTACTATCTTAACTCCAGGCATTATGTAGTTCTTTGAGAGTTTTTCTTTATTAATGTTCACTATTCTTAGGGGGTTTTTTGATATGCATGTTAGTGCTTCTTCTAGTGTTAGGTCGAATAGTGTTAGGAGGGGCGCCATATCTCGGGGTGCTCTTATTTCGTTTAAGGATTTTGCACCGCTCGTGAGGATTATTGGTACTTTGTACTTTTTAGCTGCTAATACCCATCTATATATTCTTCTTATACGGTCTATTCTCATTTTTGTTAGATCCCAGAATCTGAGTTCTAAGCTTAATGTATCGTGGCCTGTGGCTGCTTTAGCTTCTCTTATGCTGAAATCTATTCTTTTATTAATAGGTATATAGACTAGGTCTACTCGTCTATCTCTTACTGCTGTTCTTAGGATTTCTCGATTTGAACATTCTACGCTAACTAGGGTTACTAGTCGTCGTCTTCTTAAGAGCTTTAGGAGTTGTCTTCTCTCTTTGACTCTAATATTTAGTCTTAATACGTATTCGATTGAGTCGCTGTATTTTTCGATTAATCTCTTCATGTTCTCTAGGTTTTCTAGGCTGGTTATTGTGAGGGCTGCTAACTTGTATTTGAATTCTTCGAGTAATAGGGTTAATTTATGTATTAATTCTTCTGAGAAATGAGCTTCGCTGATCATTATACCTAGGTCTGCATAGAGTCTGCTCAAGGTATCAACCCTAGAAGGCGGCATATTTCTTCATAACTTTTATCCTTTACTCGTTTGAGTCGAATTCTTATCTTTATAACATCACTACCTTCGTCAAGCGCTATTTTACCATTATATGCTTTTTGTTTGTCTAATCTAAGATAGAGTGTTCCGTTTTCATCTACTCTGAGAGGGAATGTGGCTTTTATTGTTTCTTTACTTTCGTTACTTAGCATTTGTGCTATGTATTTAACTATAAGTTCTGCATCTTTTTCAGGGGCTATCTCTATTCTCAGTATTTTAATGGGATTGCCATAATGTCCTCTTACTTCATCTTTCCTTATGTTAAGTCTATTACGTAGTTCAGGAGGTACTATGTTCATTATCGCTCTTTTAACTCTATGGGTATCTTCAGTGGCGTGAACAAAGGTTTCTATATGTACTCCTCTAATTAGAGGGATTGGTATACACCTCCTTAGTTAAAAGTATCATGAAAAATTCAGGAGTGTTAATTGCTCTCTCCTAATGAAAAAGTTAATATAAGGTATTTATAAGAGTTCCTAATGTAAATGAAGATGTCCGCATCGACTGATTGAATGATGAGAAGCGGGCTTCCAGATTACCGAACGCTATATAAGATAGTGAATAGGTAATGATTATTAACCCCCTCTATACTGCAATATTGAGGTGAACTGTTACTATGGCTAAAAGTATAAAGTCTATGTATGTATGGCTTAGAGAGTTATGGAAGAGGCCCTATGATGAACCATTAGGCTCTCTCTTAAAGGCAAGGATGATTCAGTGGAGGAAACAGCCTGCAATAGTTAGGATAGAGAAACCAACTAGGCTTGATAGAGCTCGAGCACTAGGGTATAAAGCTAAACAAGGATTTGTAGTAGTAAGAGTGCGTGTAAGAAAAGGAGGTCTTAGTAAGCCTAGACCTAGAAGTGGACGAAGACCTAAGAGGATGGGTGTTTATGGATATGCTCCTAAGAAAAGTCATAGATGGATTGCAGAGGAGCGGGCTGCGAGAAAGTATCCTAATCTAGAAGTCTTAGGTAGCTACTGGGTAGGTGATGACGGAGTATATAAGTACTTTGAAGTGATAATGGTCGATCCCCATCATCCTGTTATACGAAGTGACTCTGATCTTAAGTGGCTAACAGGTTACGAACGTAGACGTAGAAGAATTAAGACTCCGTCATATCTAATTCAGAAAGTCAAGCAGGGACTCAAGAAGGAATAGATTTTCCTTAACTTATAATTCTATTAAGTTCTGCCTAGCATATGAATGTGCTAGCTGTCTAGATTTTTGATTTTAGAAAGATTTAAATAGGCATTAATGCAAGAGTGAAGTGCTAGAATTTGGAATCGGGGATAGGTCTACTTGAATAAAAGATCTGGTAAACCGAGAGGCAGAAGGTACAGCCTTTGGAAGCCGAGAGTCGGTGAAGAATATACTGTGAAGATATTAGAGATTTCTAAACGTGGAGACGGTATTGCGAAAATACGGGGCTTAGTAATTTTTGTCCCAGGAGTTTCGCCAGGAGATAGCGTTAAGGTAAGAATTACGCGTGTAGGACGAAGATACGCTACTGCTGAGGTTGTTTCCGAGGAAACTGAATAATACGCTTAACTTCTTTTCCCTTTTTCTTTTTAAGGAACCGAGATAATTATCTTTAATGGCTATGAGTAAAGAAGCTCCCATTAGCGAGCATATTGAAGAGCTAGTTCATAGAATAAATGTAGCTCTTATAGCATTGATTATCTGTTCTATATTATGCATCCCTTTAGTCCCCCATGCAGTAAAGTTCATGCGTAAAGAACTCCTACCCTCAGATATAGAGGTAGTAGCCCTAAACCCTTTTGACAATATAATCGCTCTTTTTGAAGTAGCATTTACACTAGGCTTCATACTAGCCTTTCCAGTGATATTGTATGAAGCACTTAAGTTCATTACTCCCGCCTTATATGGACATGAGCTAAAACTGCTCTATTGGATATTACCTCTAGGACTATTTCTTTTCCTCCTCGGTGTTCTAATAGGCTTTAAGTTAATTTTACCCACTATGTATGCCTTTTGTAGTGAAGTACTACTGGGACAGAGTACTATATTTAGCTTAAGGGCTTTTATAGAATACACGATATTGTTACTACTTAGTTTTGGTGTAGCATTTGAGTTGCCATTAATTATGGCGATGTTGAGCTGGTTTAACATAGCATCTATAGAAGCCTTTAAGGAGAATAGAATGATAGCGTATATCGTATTAGCTTTAATAGGCATAATACTGCTTACTCCTGAGGCTACTACATTACTCGATGTACTGGCTACTGCTTTGATGATAGGTCTTTATGAACTAGGAATATTTATATCAGCAATAGTTAAGAGGAAGAATAGGGAATAGACTCGTGTCACTATTAGATCTTGCTATAGGATTAGTCCTTATATTCATATTAATTAACCTCATGGGAAGAGGTAAAGTGAAAAGCTTAGCTAAGGAATTAGGAGAGGCTTTTAGAGCCTTCCAAGAAGGTCTTTACGGAAAAAAGGTTAGTGAGGAAGAAAGCGAGGAAGATCTAAAAAAGAAGATTCAAGAACTTGAAGCTGAAGTAGCAAGATTAAAGGCTAAATTAAAGGAGGAAAAGAAGAAATGAATGAAGGTAGAAGGAAATTTCTTTCTAATTTCCTTCTTTTCATGTTATCAATAGGCTTCCTATACCTACTTTCAAAATCGTTAAGGCAAAGGCTTTATGAAAGAATTATAAAGAGGATTCCAGAATTAATAAGTGATGTCCCGTAAGATCTCAAGGAGAGCTTTTATAAAATTAGTAGCAGGAGCAGCTATTACAGCTATCGGTTTAGGAGCATTAGGCTATCATTTAGGATGGTTCGGTCGTAAAGAACCCTCTCTTGAAAGAGAAGTTAAGCCGAATCCTTACGTTAAAAATGGAAGATCTTTAGTATCTATTATTAAAGGACATGATGTAGACAAGATGGTAAGAACTTCTGTCGAAGCTATAGGAGGTATTGACAAAATCGTTAAGCCTAATTCTAAGGTATTGATTAAGCCTAATGTCGGATTTAATGATATAAATGCTGTAGCCTCACCTGAGGTAGTAAGAGCAGTAGTAGAGCTTGTACAAGATGCTAACCCTAAGGAAATAATTATGGCTGAAAGTGGTGTTAGAGGTTATGATACTTCAGATAACTTTGAAGCTACCGGGATAGCTGATGTGGCTAAGGAATTGAATGTAGATTTAATCAATTTAGATAAAACTGGCAAAGTTGTCAGAGTTAAGACTAAAGGAGGAAAAACTCTCAAAGAGGTTAAAGCTTTTAAACAAGCGTATGATGCGGATGTTATAATATGCATCCCTAAATTAAAAAGACACTCTGAAGCTACAGTTACTATCTCACTAAAAAATATGATGGGCATTATTCCTGATGATCAAAAAGGAAGATTCCATGAGCTCAATCTCCATCAATGTATAGCCGACTTAAATAGTGTATTTAGACCTAATCTAGTAATAGTAGATGCTATCGAAGTTATGACTGTAAGTGGCCCTCGTCGAGGTAAGATGATCCCTGGGAATGCTATATTAGCAAGTGGGGATCCAGTAGCAGTAGATGTGATAGCTGCGGAGTATCTATTTAAGCTTGAAGGACATATAAGTCCTCTCAAGGCTGCATTAAATGTAGCGCATATAAGATTAGCAGCGGAATTAGGTGTTGGTACAAATGATATATCAAAGATTGAGGTAATCGAGAGGAAAGTAGGTTGATCTCACGTCGGGACTTTTTCAAAATACTATTAGGGGCACTCTTTACGCCTCTACTAGGAGGAATACTATTTACCCTACCAAGGAAAAAAGTAGTACGCCCTCCAGGTGCAGTTAAGGAAGACCTCTTTCTAAAAATATGTATACGCTGTGGTTTATGTATTGAAGCCTGCTTTAAGGAAGGAAGAGGTACATTAGAACCTTGCGGAATTTTAGATGGAATCGCCCTAATAGGCACCCCTAAAGTAAACCCACTTAGAGCACCTTGTGAAGCTCTTTATGGAAAGTGTGAAGGAAAATTACCTTGTGTAAAAGCTTGTCCAACAGGGGCCTTAAAATGGGTTGAGCCTCATGAAATAAAAATAGGGTCAGTAGAATGGTATCCTAGACGGTGTATTGCTGTCTTAAGAGGAGGATGCCTTGTCTGCGCAGAGGTATGTCCAGTACCAGGAGCAATAGTTCCTAAGGGGAGAATACCAACATTTAATTCTAATAAATGCATAGGATGTGGACGATGCGTAACCGCATGTCCTGCTCATCCTAAGGCCTTAAAATTAACACCTAAAGGAGAGAGGAGAGCATCTTGAAGATAAGCACCCTTATTAAGATAAACGTACTTACCGTTATAATACTAATAATCTTTTATCTAACTCTTAACATCATTGATATAGCTAAAGGAAGCTACTGCATATTCTTACTCAGCGAGATTCCATTTATCTGTCCTATAGGTTTACTTCAACGACCAGATCTAATAAAAGCATCAACCTATTCAATGTTAATAGGTTTAGCCATTACATTAATACTGATAATTGTTTTAGGAAGAGTATTTTGCGGTTGGTTATGTCCTATAGGCATACTCATTCGCTTTACGAATAAAAAAGCAAGAAGTAGTGAGCACTCATCAATTCTTGCATGTTTTATTAGTTTAATAACCTTATTCTTCGTTTCATGGACCTTAGGATACCCTGTATTCTGTCTCATATGTCCAATAGGGATTGTAAGTAGAATCATAATCTCCGCAGTGAGCGGCATATTCGATATTTGGGGCATAATCTGGGGCGCTATAATTTTCCTACTGATAATGGCTATGTTTACTGATTGGTGCGACGGTATATGCCCTTTAGGTGCTTTACAGACCCTTCTAAGTTTCATGAAAATAGTGAGAATTAAAGTCAATGATAATTGTATAAAGTGTAATGCATGTATGAAAGCGTGTCCCTTAAGGTTAAAAATTTATCAAAAGCGTAAAACAGATCAGATGAAGTGCATCGTATGCCTGAGATGCATAGCAATATGTCCTGCTAAAGCATTAAAATTGACTCTACATCATCCATCATCAAGTAATAGGAATAAGTAGAGTTATTGTTAAAATAATGATTTCCTAACTTACCACAACCTTACAAGTCCGAGAAGAGATATAGTTCACTATAATGCTATAATTATGATAGCTAAGTGCGATATCCCGTGCGCTTAATAATCTTTACTGCTAAAGATAAGAGCCTACATGATTTCGAGTTTCCTAGTTAGCCAGAACCATTTTATTAGTTACTTGGTATACTTTAAGTTAAGATATATTCCTCATTCGGTGATGATTGTGATTCCTTCAATAGCCTTTGGAAAGAAAGGTATTGTAGCAACGCAACATCCATATGCTACTTTAGTTGGAATAAAAGTCTTGGAAGAAAATGATAATGCTTTTGATGCAAGTATTGCAATAAGCGCTATGCTTAGTGTAGTGCTTCCTCAAACGAGTGGTATTGGAGGAGATGCCTTTGTAATGATCCACTTAAATAATGGAGAAATCAAGATAATTAATGGTTCTGGCTATTCACCTAAAGAACTAACTATTGATAAAATGAAGCATCTAGGCTATAATAAAATGCCTATAAGAGGACCATATACTATAACGATTCCAGGGCTAGTTAGCGTATGGGAGAAGTTAAGTTCAACTTATGGACAAATGGACCTTCAGAAGTTACTTAGGCCCGCTATAAGTATAGCGCGTAATGGTTTTCCTATAAGTCATGGTCTATCTGAATCTATAAGGAGATCTCTAAAAGATCTCATAGAGTTTAAAGAATGGAGAAGAATCTTTACTAGAGAAGGACAAGGATTGAAACCAGGAGATATTCTAATTCAGGAAGACCTCGCCTGTATATTAGAGTATATCGCTAAGAAAGGATGTAGAGAATTCTATGAAGGAAAAATAGCTGAAGAAGTCACAGAGGAACTTAGAAAGAAAGGAGCTCCAATTTCTTTAGAAGACTTCAAAGAATATGAGCCCGTATGGGATAAGCCCCTCAGATCTTCTTATAAAGATTGGGAGTTATTTGAAATACCTCCGAACTCTCAAGGCCTTCTTACACTATTAATGCTTAATTTACTAGAACTTCAAAGGACATCTGAGTTAGATTATTACTCAGCCGAAAGAATAACTCGATGCTTAAACTCCGCTAAAATACTCAATAAAGTTAGAGATCTCTATATCGCTGATCCAAGATTCTATAAAGCCCCTATAACGAGACTACTTTCCAAAGAATATGCCGAGAAAATGTTAGAAGGTAAAATAAACGAAGATTATAAGAAAACCCTATCAACAGATGGAGATACTACCTTTTTCGTAGTAGGAGATTCAAAAGGGAATATAGTAAGCTTCATTCAAAGCATCTTCTTCCCCTTTGGAAGTGGAATCGTATCCAGGGGAATAGTCTTTCAAAACAGAGGACATGGCTTTTCACTTAATATCCACTCTCCAAACAAACTTGAGCCGAGAAAAAGACCCCTCCATACACTATCAATACTATTAGCTAAGAGAGATAAAGAGACGCTAGTCATCGGCTGTGCTGGTGGTTACTTACGACCACAAATCCATGTAGAAGTCTTTACTAATGTAGTCGATTATAATATGGATCTAGCTAAAGCCGTAGAAGCTCCTCGCTTTATGTTACTAAGTGAGAATGAAGTTATAGCTGAAGAGAGCCTCTATGAGAGAATCAAGGACATTCATGACTATAAGGTAAGAAGCCTAAAGTACCCCTCTCCCTCTCTAGGGATCGTACAAGCATTACTATATAATGGAAGGATATACTTGGGAGTAGCTGATGCAAGAGGAGATGGAGTAGCTTTAACACCTCTATAATCTTACTTTAGTTAATAATAGACATTATTTAGAAGAAAAAGAACTAGAGGGAAATTATATACCAAGTTATCTACTTCCTACCTATTATACCTTTACGATATAGTACGAATATAGCTATGACTATCACGACCACGGCCACACTGGCTACTAGCAGTAGATTAACACCGCTTTTCTTTTCACCAAA
>CAZFCQ010000036.1:0-8123 GCA_964517845.1 uncultured Thermoprotei archaeon
TCTACCGAGTATTCTTTCTATGACGTTAGGGGGTGAGATTATCATTTCAAATGTCGGTACCACATCTGGCTCTTCAAGCTCTAATGCGTGAATTACCCTCTCTTTACTTTTCATACAGACTACTACTCCACTTTAATATCTCTAACAACACGTTATATCAAGGTAGTTACTTACGATATTACAAAAATTGAGGTTAAGTCATAAAAATTGTTAATTACTTATCTTGAGTTTAATAGTGATTATCTTGAATGGCTTCACGTTTAAGTTTATTTCATTATTGGTAATGGGTATATGCTCTTTTATTTCCTCAAGGAAATTAACCAGCGAAGCTTCTTTGATTGTCTTCGAAGCTCTAATTTTAACCTTAGTATTATTACCATTAACTTCGTAGAGCCTAACGATATATTCGTCATTAGCTTTATCTGATTTCTTCAAAACTACACCTAATCCTCCTCTTATTTCTAGGAAGGAGTATGTTGGTGGTAACTTAGCTTTACCTTTCTTTAAAGACTTAATCACTAGAGGTTCATTGTTAAATTCGTACGCCAGTCGTGCTATATTGAGTAATGTAGTACTTCTATGCGGAAATATCCCTATACTGAACTCGTGTATTCCTTGATCTGTTATCGGTGGCTCTCCTTTCCATTTCTTACCCCATGGATTTGGATAAGCGGCACTTCTAAGTAATGAAACTCTGATAAAGTTACCACCAAAATCATAACCATATCTTCCATTATCAAAGATAGCTACGCCTACTCCATCTTCTCTTGAAATGTCTACCCACATATGACCTGGTACCTCCCATTTAGCTCTCTCAGCAAGAGTTGCATTAGGCGATAATGGGTTTCTTCTTTTAATCCATCCATAAGCTTGATCGTAAATTGCATATTCTGAGTAGTAAGAAAGAGGTATGTGTAGTTTAGCGAATCTATGCTTAGCATTCCAATCTATTTTGAATTTAAGCGTAATCCAAGGTATTCCTTTATAAACTTCATAACGTATCTCAAAGGTCGAATCCTTTCTGCCTTTCTGCTTATATTTATATACAACTCTTACTGCAGCTCGAATAGGCCCTTCTTCAAGAACTTCTACTACTTGTGGTTCAATAAGCTCTTCTTTAACTACTCCTTCAGGCTGTTGGAAAATATATATCTCCCAAGCATCAAAGGATACCGCATCAAAGACTCCTGATAACGTAAGCCTTCCTGATACTGGCTCGTCCTTAAAAACTTCAACTTTGATACCCCCTTTGGAGGAGTCTATTAAATTCTCATTGCCTAAATATAATCCAGTTAAAGTTCCAGTTGAAGAGTCTATAACTGCTCTGAAATACTCATTCTCAAGAATATACTTATCACTATCTTTTATAACGCGAACACCGTCTTTTATCTCATTTATATCCTTCACGACACTGTAACCAAGGGCTGGTAAGCTTACTAATGCTAATCTCCCTTGCTCTGTATGCACTATTGCTTTACGGGGCCAAGGCAATGTATTGAAGGCTAATAAAGAGCCATTTTCTACTGGAGCTAGAGAAGCTATATAGCTAGCTGTCTTTTTCATGATTTCCTTAGCCTCTTCTATGACTTCTCTTAAATCTCTCTCAGCATTACAGTATACCTCTGGTATTGAACTTCCCGCTAATATATCATGAAATTGATTGAAGAGAAGTTTTAACCATAGTCTTCTTAGTTCTTTAGAAGGATACCTATAACCATACCAACTAGCAATAGAAGCTAGCCTTTCAGCATTAAGTAAATTCTGTTCAGCTAATCTATGAAGCCGCTTATAACGAGCCTGAGTTGTGTATGTACCCCTATGGTACTGTAAATAAAGCTCGTCTCTCCATATCGGTAGTTCCACTTTCTTACTCATATCTTCAAGCCATTCAAAAAACTTTGAGGGGGTAATGAATCTTGCATCATAGGATTTATTTGAGATAATATTCAATGCACTCTTTACCATCTCCTCTGAAATCCCTCCACCATGGTCTCCAAAACCTATCATAACTAAAGCTGCTCTAAATCCATGTCTAAATTGACTTACATTAAGTAGGAATCTGAGACGGTCTTCCCTAACGGTACCTCCATAACCTCCTAATGTTTGATGAACAAGGACCTGAGTACCGTCTGGTGATTCCCACCAGAAATAATTATATGGAAACGCTATAGTATCGTTCCAATTCAATTTTTGAGTAAGGAAGTAATCTATACCAGCTTCCTTCATGATTTGAGGTAATGTTACTGGAAAGCCGAATGTATCTGGCAACCATAAGATTTTAACATCTAAGCCCATTTTCTCCTTAAAGTACTCTTTAGAATACACGATTTGTCTTACAATGCTTTCACCGGAGGGTATATTAGCGTCGAACTCTACCCAAGGTATTGCAGGCTCCCACTTACCCTCTTTAACTCTTCTTAAAATCTCATTAAATACCTCTGGATAATTTTCTTCCATCCACATATAGTACTGAGCACTACTTTGCACGAAAGTAAGCTCAGGATATTTCCTCATGAGCTTTAGAACGTTACTAAAGGTATCATAGCATATTTTTAATGTCTCATCTCGAGTCCATAACCACTCTGCGTCTATATGCGAATGACCAAGTATGAATATGCAGGGCCTCTTCATAGGCAATACCTCATTAAGAATATGGATATACGCTTTAAAAGGCTATAGTCATTTGTACCTTAATGTTAAAAGGTTTAGACTCTACATAAGATCCTCTAAATCATAAATAGTGTAGGGATACTAATAGCTATATGAAGCAATTTCTCCTAGCACATATCTTCTCCTAAAACTTCGATTTAATCTACCCTTTAGAGAAGTAACTAGGTCGTTTTGCAAAGTCTATGTCGTCATATTATTAATATCTTCAAGCAACTTTAGGATTCTATGAAGAAATCTCTTAGCTTCTTTATAGACTATTACTCCCTTCTCTGTAACTTTATAGTACTTAGTCCCAGATTCTTCATATGTTGCAAGTAGACCTTCATGCTTCATTCTATAAAGCACAGTGTATACGGTTACTGTAGCAACATTTAGCCCATATCGCTCCTTTAAGTGAATTTTAACTTCATATGCATACATCGGTTTATTAAGAAGGAGGCTAATTATGAATAACCAAAGGTTTTCCTTAGTAAGTTTTCTTACTAGTCTTTGATAAGCTCGACTTTTTTCTACTCGAGGGTTTTTAGGTGATTGCATATGCTCCTTATGTTACTAACATAGTCTTAAATATATAACTAATCAGGGAGTATATTCACGGTCATGAAAGTATATTAATAGCTATGAATATAGAATGAATTTGAGGTTTAGCTATGGCGAAGATTAGGGTTGCCATAGCAGGTGTTGGTAACTGTGCCTCAGCATTAGTGCAAGGAGTGTACTATTATGCTTCAGTACCTGAGGAAAGACAAATCCCAGGAGTAATGCACGTTAAATTTGGACCTTATCATATCGGAGACATAGAATTCGTCGCAGCCTTTGATGTTAATAAAAGGAAAATAGGTAAGGACTTAGCGGAAGCTATTTTTACTAAGCCCAATAATACCATAAAGTTTGCCAATGTACCTAAGACTGGAGTTATAGTTAAGCCTGGTCCAATTCTAGATGGAGTTACACTACACATGAAGGATTCTTTCACACCATATGATGAAGAAAGTATAAGGCCTGTTAACGTAGTAGAGGAACTAAAAGCAGCTAGAGCAGATATCGTAGTTAACTTTCTACCTGTTGGTAGCAATTTAGCTACAGCTTATTATGCTAATGCCGCTATAGAGGCTAGGGCTGCTTTCGTAAACTGTATTCCAGTTTTCATTGCTTCTGACCCTTCTTGGGCTAGAAAGTTCAGGGAAGTCGGTTTACCAGTTTTAGGTGACGATATTAAGAGTCAAATAGGAGCTACAATCCTTCATAGAGCTTTAATAAGACTACTACATATGAGGGGTGTGATTATTGATGAAACATATCAACTTAATATTGGCGGAGATACCGATTTTAAGAATATGTTAACCGAAGAGAGATTAGCGAGTAAAAGAATAAGTAAGACTAAGGCCATAACTACGCTTCTTCCTTATGGAGAAATATTAGAGAAAAAGGGTAGAGTAAGAATAGGCCCTAGCGACTACGTACCTTTTCTAAACAATACAAAAATAGCCTACATATTCATTCGAGGCCGTAAATTCGGAAATATACCTATAAAAATAGATGTAAAATTAGAGGTTACAGATGCACCAAACAGCGCCGGCGTAGTCATAGATGCTATAAGAGCAGCTAAGATTGCTCTTGATAGAGGAATGAGTGGAGCTATTATAGGCCCTTCAGCTTACTTCTTTAAACATCCTCCTAAACAGGCCCCTAGTGATGAGATAGCCAGAGAGTGGGTTGAACTATTCATAAAAGGTAAAGACATAAGCTAAAACGAAATCGTAAACTACAATTCAATTAGTGAGTTCATCAATGCTAGGATTTAGGCCAAATGAATGATTATTTTTATAAAAATAAAGCTTTAGTTAGGCCCATTTCGCATATTGTGGCCTATCTCCATGTGCTGCTTTTTGAGGTGGTGGCTGTCTTCCTTGAAGAAGATACTTATATGCCTCTCTATGACGTTGAAAGTACTTCATTGCTGGTTCAAAGCCAAACTCTTTCATAAGCTGTTCGGCACTTATACTCTCATCTATTGGCTCTACGAGAAAACGTCCATCATCCATACGAGATCGAATTTCCACACGTCCAGGATAAGCTTTCATTATAAGATCAGGAATGCTATAATTGAAATCATAGTGTACAACTACGAAGTCTAGATTTATGTCTCGGAATATGACATTTTTATAACGATCAGTTTCTTCGAGGACTATACCTAATGGATCAATTATCTTTGCTTTATCAGATCTAACAGAGGAGACCACGTAGTAGTGATGTAGATATGCATATACTTGCAGTAGAAATCCCCCATTATATGCTGAAGGCCAAAAGATGAGCTTTGCTCCTTTCTTAGCTAGTTTTTCCCAACTTTCTGGAAAACAAATATCGAAACAAATCTGGATACCTATACGGCCAAAATCTAGATCGAAGACAGGCACTTCTCTTCCTGGAGATACACCCCTCTCAAATACTGTATAATCACTTGAAGAAGTAACTGGATGTACCTTGTCGTATATACCAAGGATATCCCCTGACCTATCCACTATTATAGCCGAGTTATAGATCACTGAATTACGCTTTGTCAGTATAGGACAGATAATGTAACAATCATACTCCTTCGCTTTCTTAGCGATAACTTCCGTTGTAGGACCAGGGACAGGCTCAGCTAATTCTTCGATAGGCTTGTTAGTAACAGAGACTGTCGTAAAAGCCTCAGGCAAACAGACTATATCAGGCTTATGAAGAAGTGCTAGATCTAGAAGCTTTAGAACATATCGACGATTTTCTTCTACTGATCGATAAAAACGTCCCGCTTGACAAACTGTTGCAACACGTATTCTCTTACTCATAACTACTCCCAGATTTTCGATAAGTACGTTTCTCCTTATAGCTTTATAATTACAACATCATGAATAAACAAAAAATCATCATATAGCCCACCTTAGTAACCTACAACAGGAGAAACTTGAAAGCTAAACTATCAATCATTCATATAAGTGAATATCATAAGCATAGCTCTTTAGAACACCTCATTAGCCGAGAGACCAATGGAGTTCATCTAAGTATCATAGACCACTTTATTCAGGCTTATAAAAAATCCATGGACGTCGCCCTATCACTTTGTAACCTAACGCCTTGTATACTTTAATTGCAGGAATATTCCCCTCTTTTACATGTAAGAGAACTTTAGCTCCAGAAACTATAGCATCTCTTGTTACAGCAGAAGTGACAACTTTTGCATAACCTCTACTCCTATATTCTGGATGTGTAAAGACATCACCGATTATCCACACTTCAGGAAGGCGCAAATAAGCACAAGCAATTGAGACTAGTGCATTTTCTTTGAATACACCATAATAGTACCATCGATTAAGACGCTCCCTTGCTAATCCCTCACTTAAAGGCCTACCTTGAACCTCCTTGAGCTTCATTAATGCCTTTACATGCGAACTTTCCTTAGCTTTTAATCTTACAGCCTTCTCAGGTCTATAAGGCTTAAATTCTTCCTCATCAACAAGCATATCCATAAAGTATCCGACCTCAATTCTACCTTTGTCTTCTAAGAATCCGAGAATAGCATCGAAAACATTAATATTATATAATTGAATTATGGAATCTTTCATTAGAGGAATTTTATTAACGAGAGATCCATCATTACCCCAGAGGTGTATACCTAATCGTTGAGTGCCCGCCCATATTAGGATATAGCTTGCTACTCTATTATTGCTTAGCACAAAGTATACATTGGTCTTATCAAGTTCGTATATTAAATCATAGATTAAATAGGCATGATGAATAGGATCATTATGATAAAGCCTTACTACTTCATTCCATACCTTAAAATTCAAGTCATATAAGCTTACGACACTAGACATTATCTTACCTCATGTGAGAATTTACTGCAGGAAGTTCAAGATAAGCATACAGACGTCCTTAATGTATGTTCTTAACGCTACATTATCCTTGCACAATATCTAAGATATATAATCGTGCATATATCAGCAATAGGATAACCAGATGCAGGCGCTGAAATATGGAACATACTCACGAGTACGAGATTTTAGTTAATAGATCTAAGGGATTTCTAAAAATAGCAGAATACGCTCTAAATAATGGACTACACGATCTAGCATGCTTTTCAGCCGAACAAGCAGTACAACTCCACATTAAAGCACAATTACTTAAGCTGATAGGAGACTATCCTAGGACACATCATATAAGACTACTGATAGCAAGACTACTAGAGGTCTTACCAGCTCGTAAAAAGAGTACTTTACAAGAGTATGTTAAAACTAATAGAGCTAGACTATCGGAATTAGAAGATGCATACACCATGGCTAGATACACTACCAAAACATATACACAAGAGGATGCAGAAGAAATAGTAGACTTCGCTAAGGAAGTAATAAATAAGGTAGAGGAAATAGTGGGGTAGACATCTTGGACACACTAATTCTAAGAGCAAAGATGCTAAGGAAATGGAGAAAGTGGATCCCCAAAGTAGTTGAAACTATAAAACAACTACTACCAGATGCAGAAATATACATCATAGGAAGTATAGCCCGAGAAGAAGCAATAGCAGCAAGCGATCTAGACCTATTAGTAATCTCACAGAAAATACCAGAAAAACCACTAGAAAGAGCAAAACTGGTAGCAACCATAGAGGAAAGAGCAAAACTACCATTATACCACCCAGTAGAATTCCATCTCATCAAACCAAAAGACAAACAAGCATACCTAAAAAGAAACCCAGAACACATAAAACTGTCATAACTAAAGCGACTAGGAATTATTAAAAATATGAAGCGATCATCGGTCTAGGATGTACTCTCCCTCACCTTATAGTGCCAGAATTGCTTCCGTTTCCTTAAGCTGTCTCGTTACTGGATCTACCTCAAGTCCTAAACCTTCAAGCGCATGTAACCCTAAAACTTCATAATCCTTCTCTTCAGCAAACACTACAATAGTTGTAGCTCTTCTATTAAGACACTCTATAACCGCCTCACCAATTTCGCGCTCAATGAGCTTACCTTCAATAGTTCTAAACATTCTCTTACTCATAGGCTCGATACCAAGCCTTTCTAACTTATCACGCTTAACCCAAGTATAAACGCTCCCAGTATCAACTAGTAAATCCATCTCTAGAAACTTCTCCCTATCATAAGGATTATAAAGCCTAACACTAGCAGTAGTATGTCCCATTAAGAGTATCCCCTTTATGAACAGGAGTGTTCCACAACTATATAAGACTTAACATATCAACTAAGTCCTTAAAAATAACTAATACACCACTATCAGTCTATAAAGACCTTTCTTCGCCATACAACCTTAATCCATTAAATAAGATTACGACTTCGCTTAAGGTCTCCATAGCTCTGCCCACCCTCAAATACTCCTTAATATAGATACATTATGCGATATCCACAAGGCGATATTTGACGAACAGCTCACCAATCCGGATAGCATAATTCTTC
>CAZFCQ010000037.1:0-5903 GCA_964517845.1 uncultured Thermoprotei archaeon
ATAGATATTTTCCATAATAAGGCTCTTAGGTTTCATTTAACCATTCTAATATTACTTTCTCATCTTCATCTGTCCAAGGCTTCACCTCTTCATCAGATACGTTCCATCCTGAGAATATTCGTGCCATGAGCTCTTCATAATCACCTTTTTCTTTATGTAGTCTACGCCAAAGTTTAAAGGCTTCTTTATTGTACTCTTCGACTTCTTTATAGACCTTCATATAATCAACTATACTCCTGAGTAAGGTATT
Organism: uncultured Thermoprotei archaeon; assembly: GCA_964517845.1. Classification (GTDB taxonomy): domain Archaea; phylum Thermoproteota; class Thermoprotei; order QMSL01; family B3-G16; genus CAZFCQ01. Next base: position 251 of record CAZFCQ010000037.1, read on the forward strand.
CATTTCTTCAACTTTATCTTTTTCCTCTCTAGAAAGGTCTTCTATTTCCCATGGATCATCTTCTAGGTTAAATAGTTGTGGAGGCATACCTACATAAGCGATATATTTCCATGGTCCTCTACGTAGCATGAATATGCTGGTTGCAGAGGCTTCTCCATGATATTCGCTAAAGACCCAATCAGGCCTATCTTGATCTTGCTTGCCCTTGAGAAGTGGTAAGAGGCTATGTCCGTCAAGTTTAGAAGTACAGGGAATATTAGCTAAGTCCATGAACGTGGGGTAGAGATCTATAAGAGAGACTAGATCTTCGACTACTATGCCTTGTCTTAAACCTGGACCAGATATTATAAGTGGTACTCTCACAGATGGTTCAAACATAGAGTGTTTATGCGTAAGTCCATGCTCCATAGCGTGGTCACCGTGATCACTGGTGAAAATTATATATGTGTGATCAATAAGACTTAAATCCTCTAGACAGTTTAGAACTTTACCTACCATGCGATCCACTTCAGATATCATGGCAAAGTACGTTTTCCTAACAAGTTTTATGCTCTCCTTCGTCATTTTGAATCTGATAATCCAAACCCTCTTAAGGTATTCAATAGCTGGATGGGTCCACTTATCAGCTGGTGGAATCTCAACTCCACTATCATCTATTAGACGTAAGTACTCTTCAGAAGTTACGTACGCAGGATGCGGGGCCCTTATACCTAAATAAAGCATAAACGGCCTATCTAAGCTCATAGCCTTGTTCCTTAACCAACTAATAGCCTCATCTACATCCCTCCAGTCTCTTTTATGTACTCTTTCGACATTACCAGATATGATCTTAGGTGCTTCGACAGCATGCGTAGGACGTAATAATACTCTATTGGGGGTTCTAGTCCATGCACTAACTCTAGCCCTCTCACTATGGTGACCTGAAAGATAATCTGTTTTTCCTAGAATCTTAATTATATAGCCAGCTTCTCTAAGGTGATCCATAAAAGTGGGTGTATCCTCCTCAAGACCCTTATAATTATTCCATGCTTTACACTTGTGTACATATAGACCACTCCAAACACTAGCCCTAGAGGGAACACATAATGGACTATTAGCGTAAACATTACGAAAGAGTACACCACTCTTAGCGAGTCTGTCTAAGTTTGGAGTTGCTCTCCACATAGCTGGATGATTCATACATCCCATGAGCCTACCATCCATGCTGTCGCACATTATAAATACAAAGTTATAGTTACTACTCATATGCTGTACTACCTCCCTCTATCTTGAGATTGAAACATATTAAACTCTATATTCGTGATGAATATTAAGGTTAATTGATTCTAAAGCTCATTAATTTTCACTTCAGCATAGAGTTTATGGTATTATAACTTTTGAGGGCCAAGGTGCCTTAAGGTATTCTTCAACTAACCTACATGGAACATTTAGTACGAACGCCCAACATATCTTATGGGCGGTGAATAAGCCTTTTCTACTTAACGTTATCTTCTCGTTATCCTCTCTTATATTACCAGTTATCTTTAGGAAGCGGAGCGCTTTACTAAAGCTTGTTTTACCTATTAGTTCATGGAAGCTCTTACCAAATCTCAGCTTAAAGTCCCTCTTACTCAATACTCTACATATAAACAACCTACAAACAGCATATCTGATTACTCGTTCAGTTAAAGCGACTCTTCTAGCACCTGCAATAGGTAATTTATTATTGAGTACAGCGCTAATATAGCCTTCAACGAAACATGTATTTTGGTACTCATATCCGCCAGTAAAACCTGTAGCACCACATCCAAATCCTAGTAAAGGCCCCTCCATTTCATAATTGACTGTTACATACTTCCAGCTTTCTCTCTTGCTATAACCATATATCTCAACGCCTTTAAAGCCTCTTAAAGGAAGGATATCTTCACAGGCATAAACCATCTCTCTAAAAACTTCCTTACTGGGTTGAACAGGTATTTTTCTTCCTTTAATGAGTTTGTAGCCGATACTATATGGTGTAATAAGTGTAGGATAACAAGTTATTTCGTCAACATCTTGTTGTGAAGCTACCTCTAAATCCTTAATCCACTCCTCTAATGATTGACCAGGAACCATATACATGAGATCAATGTTTATATATTTACATCCAGCATTACGTAAATTATTAATAGCCTTAATCGAGTCCTCAATATTATGTCTTCTGCCTAAGATTCTGAGGGTCTTATGATTAAATGATTGAACGCCAAGACTTACTTCGTTTACGCCACTGTCAATAAGGTCGAATACGTAAGCCTCATCCTTTAAGTCCTCAGGATTAGCCTCTATAGCAATCTTAGGTTTTGCGCCAAAGGACTCAGATAAGCTCTCTAATAATATTTTCCAGTACTTTCCTGGTACTAGGCTTGGCGTACCTCCACCAGCGTGAATATCAATAATTCTTAGATCTAAATCTTTAGTAATCTTGGAATACATTGATATTTCTTCTATAATAGCATGAACATACTTCTCAATCACTTTATCTCGCTCTGATTTGGAAATAAGGGTACGTACATAGGGGCAAAATGTACATGTACCAATACAGAACGGTATATGAATATAAATTGCAATGTCATTTTCCTTTAGGGTTTCATGTATAGCTTCAACTGCTTCATTACTTCTAGGTCTTAAAAATTCCGACTTAAACGCTTTTTTAGCGATGAGACTCCATATACCGAAGGCATTCCTATCTAGGATCAATTCATAACCCTCGCTAGGCTTGGTACACCATTCATATAAATGAAAGTGCACCTTAAAAGATTAACCCTAAGATGGACATGGCTCTCCAAGTACGGTTCTGATAAGCTTTGTATTACTAAAGGATACTGCAAACTAAGTGTGTTATGCTAAGGATGTTCTCTGAGGTGCATCGGGAGAAGTATATTTATAATGTTAAGGAATAAAGCTATGTTAATAGTAGGTTTTAAGGTGAGAACGTCATCTTGAACTACAGCATATGGCTCATACGAAAGGGAAATTGAATTTTACTTGTGAATTAAGTAATATAGCTGCTATAGGTTACATTTCTTAAGGGAATAACTTGAGTTGGTACCGTAATGCCTATAGAAAGATACATTTCGATTATCACACGCCTCCTGAAGTATGTGTTGTTGGTAGAAATCTAGATCCTGAGAGTTTTGTTAAGAAATTAGCTGAAATAGGTTGTCAATCTTTCAACTTCTTTGCAAAGGATGTCTTCGGGAATTGTTACTGGGATACCAAGGTTGGAAATAAGCATCCTTATCTAGATAGAGATCTTTTAGGTGAGGTAGTTAGAGCTGCTAAACGATATGGGCTTCGAGTAATAGCTTATTATAATGTCCAAGATCTTATAAATGCTCAGAAGCATCCTGATTGGCGTCATAAGGGACATCCAGATATTCCTGGCTCAGAGGGTTTCTATGTTTGTTTTAATAGTCCATGGACTGAGAAAGTGTTTTTGCCTGAACTTAAGGAATTGTCGAGTTATGATATAGATGGAATATTCTTTGACTTTCTCTACGTATCTAGACCATGCTTCTGTAGGTGGTGTGAGAGTCTTTTTAATGCTGAATTGAGGAGAGAAATACCGAGGGATATTAATGATCCTTTATGGCTAGAGTATATTAATTGGTTAAGAGAAATCAATGAGCGGATATTGGCTAAAGTATATAATGTGGTTCATTCCATAAATCCAGAAATATTGATTGGTGTAAATTGGGCGTATACTCCTAGACAACCAGGTATACCGAGTGATCACATAGATTATCTAACTTTGGATATCGTTGAAACACATTGTCCTATCTTGGAAGCTAGTTATCATGCAAGGTACTTTGATCAGTTTAATAGGCCCTTTGAAATAATGAATACTAGATTTCTAAGATGGTGGGGTGACTGGGGAATTAAGCCTTTGAATCAATTGCTTGCTGAGTGTGCTACTATAATTGCCAATGGTGGTACCTGTATTATTGGTGACCATCTATATGTAGATGGTTCCCCTGAGCAAGCATCCTTAGAACTAATTTCAGAAACTTTTAGGTTTATAAAAGTACGTGAAGAATACTTACCTTCAAAATCTGTTCCATACGTCGCTATTCTTCTGTCACTTCCTAATGTTAAGGCTCAGGGTAGCGTATTTATAAATGATACTCCTTTACGTGGTGCTCATAGGTTGCTTGTAGAAAGTGGTATACACCACGATATAGTTACAGACGTAGTCCTCCTTGATAAAATATGTAAATACAAATTAGTAATAATACCTAGTCAACGCTATCTATCTCAGGAAGTAATGAGCTCTTTTAAGGATTTTGTCTTTAAAGGAGGTAGTCTACTGGTAACATTTGATTCTTCACTAGGGGATTCAAGTGATTTTATGTTAAGAGACTTATTAGGTATTCGCTTGAAGGAAGTAAAGTCTACCAAGCTAGGTTACCTTCTACCTGTGCATAGAGATTTAATGAAAGGAATGCCTAAAGCTCCAATATTTACTAAGGGTGAATTTCTTAATATTGAAGCTATTGACTCATGTGTTTATGCTCATTATTTAAGGCCTTATGTGCCGCCTAGGAGAGGGTTACCTAGGGAGGAATGGTTAGGTGCAGGCTATGGTTCTCCTATCTTTGAAGAAAGATATCCTGCTATTACTATAAGAAAATATGGAAGAGGTATTGTTTGTTACATAGCTACTAACGTATTCACCTCTTATTATAATTATGATAACTGGATGTTAAGAAGGCTTATTAGGAATGTTATAGACCTACTTATCCCTGATAAATTGTTAGAAGTAAAAGCTCCACCATTCATAGAAGTCTCTTTAAGAAGACAGAATAAGCGTTTGATAGTACATCTTGTAAACTGGCAAGTAGGAAGAACTTCAATTATGCCCTTAATTACGGATAGTATCATACCTATAAGCAATATAACGTTTAAACTGAAGCTTAAGGTGCCTCCTAAGAGAGTAAAGCTAATTCCGGAGAATGAAGGAGATTTAAATTGGTACTATGAGGATGGCTACTTATATGCTGAGATAAGCAATGTTAAAGTGCATACTATAGTAGTTATCGAATTAACTTAGACTGGGAATATTATTCCTAATATTATATAATTATATAATAATGGATTGTATATTCAGGAATTATCATTCAGTTTCTTCGTTATATACTGTACTCAGGCTCTTGTTCATAGCCTAGGCATATAGAGATCTATGGGAATTTAGTTGGGTAGTTTAATACTTGTACGAGTTCTTCTAAGTCCTCTCTTTTTAAGTTGATTGTATGTTTCCCATAATAATTTATAGCCATTACCCTTAAAGAGGAGTATGCCTTCTTCAAGTGCATCAACTATGGTTGGATTTCCTTTTCTAAGCATTTCCAGCGCTTCTTTGAGGGTGTAGGGGTGTGGTTCTATTGGTAATCTAATGTCCTTAAGTAGTTTTAGTATATCATCTATTCTATCTAGGTATTTCTCCTTAAAGTCAGCTATTATTAATAAATCATAGTCGCTCCAAGGACCCCAATCTCCTCTAGCTCTAGATCCGAATAGTAATATAGCATGTAGTCTGTACTTCTTCTGTAGTCTTTTTATGACCTCCTTAAGCTCTTTCAAGAGTCTCACGCTCAACAAACTTTAATACCTTTTCGGCTGCTTGAAGGACTCTTTT
>CAZFCQ010000037.1:6003-7871 GCA_964517845.1 uncultured Thermoprotei archaeon
GATGGAATATAATGTCTGTCAAGCTCTCTAGCCATATTCATTAGCTCTTCATCTTTATGTTTTCTTATAGCTTCAAAGTATCTTTCTAAGAGTATCCTAACGCTATGTCCCCATGGTGCTTCATTTATATAGTAAAGTAGTGCTTTAACGGCTTTTTCTGCTACTTGATATGAATAAAATACTGAAGCATTATATCTACCATTCTCATGTAATATCTTAGCGGTATCTAGATCCCATTTTGCTTCAGAGAGCCATCGCTTGTATTCTTCTCGCATGTTTCTCGTAATATAAGGTAGTTCAATTATATAAAAGGGAATTACGTCTGGGTATCTACTTGTTTCTCTATGGGCTTTTGATAACGTCATTAGGCCCTACATTCGCATTAGTTTTAGTTGCATACTTTATAACTAAGCTTAGTAGGTCTTAACGTTTCCATCTTACAGATCATGAGTTTTCAGTAAAATACCTAAGGAGAGAGCTAGTAGCATATTGTCAGCTCTATCAGGTTATAGAAGATTAACAGCGCTAATATCATCAGCTACAGCGGGGCTATTAGCGTCAATAAAATCAACTATTCATTTATGCTATAAGTCAAAAAGAGTTTGCCACTTAATTGCAGGGGTGATAGTCCTTTTCTCAGAGCATAATATCTCTGAGGCATAGTTAAGAGTTGGAGGATATTCTATTATTGTGAGTATCAGACATAACCTTGTATTCTTTGTCTATTTTCCTCTATGTTCTTAGTATACGTAAAGAGCTTGGAAGTGAGGGGCATATAAGCAACTATTACTACTATTACATTACTTCATAGTCTTTTTCAGTACTTCGAGTATCCTGTGCTGTTCATGTTTAGGTAGTGAACTCCAGTAATTCATGCCTATGATGCTATCTACGAATCCTGAAAACGACCTTACATCGTATGAGAGAAGATAGCCTATCTTAAGTCTCCTAACTACGGCTACTGTTACAGCATCTGTATAGCTAAACCCTTTCCTAGATATGTTCTCCCGGAATATATCTAGCGCTATGAGCTCTAGCTCCTCATCAGGATATATAACCTTGACCACCTCATTATTGATGAAGGCATCTAGAAACGCTTTAGAAGTCTCTGGTGATAATCTGTACTTGAGAATGTTTAATGTCTCATCTAGTATATGATTAGTGATGTAAGCTCTTCCCCATTTACCTTCAACGAGGTGTACTATGAGAGCAATTGAGTCTAGATGGTGCTTATCTCTCAAGCTGTAGTATGCGAAGAATACGCCAGTATCAACAACGACTGTCACTTAGCTTTCACCATAGAGGTACTTATCTACCTCTTCAGCATTAGTCTCACCGACATCTCTAGCATGTTTAAGTGATGCTAGAACAGGGCTAAGGTCAGCTCTATACCTTTCAATCTCCTTTTCAGCAATATCCAGTACATATCTTAGAGTTTCAGCTAAGCTCTTGACACCCATGAGCTTGGCAAGTCTTTGAAGCTTCTCCTTATCTTCAATAGATATCCTAATAGTAGTATACTTAGACATAGATACCCTACATACCTTCTCTCGAAAAATTCTAATAAATATTACTACATATCTACTATGTAACATATAGCTGTAAGGTACTTATTTGCTGTAGTCTTCTGTACAGGTAATTTCTTTTGTGTACTCCTCCAACTCTTCGTGTTATAGAACTGCAATAATTCTATGACATCTTTAGTCCTTTGTGAATCTATCGTTGTTATAAGTATCTTTGAACTTATCGATTTAAGTAAGTTCATGTTCATCTAATGAGAGATGCCTTAGAGATCTAAGTCCATGAAGTTTATGAGAGACTTGTATTGTTACTTGTTATCAGCACTCAAGACAACAATCATGAACAAC
>CAZFCQ010000038.1:0-7466 GCA_964517845.1 uncultured Thermoprotei archaeon
ATCTGGAATTAATCTAATGAGGTAAGCTTTTAAGGATTATTGATACTAAATTTTCAAGGAGTTTGTTCTAATTTTTAGAATTGAAGTATTCTCTTAAGGATTTATCATAATCTTTATCGGAGATCTAGTGCTATACTCTCTAGGTGTGAAGCCATGCTAGTAGGGCTAATGTCTGATTCTCATGACAATATTCACAAGGTCGGTTCTGCTGTGAAATTTTTCAATGAAATAAACGTATCTTTAGTACTTCATGCAGGTGACTTCGTCAGTCCTTTCGTTCCTAAATGGTTTAAAGAATTAAGGTGTAAAATGATTGGTGTTTTTGGTAATAATGAGAATGAGAGAAGTCTGCTTATTGAGAGATTTAAGGAGCTAGGGCATGAAATAAGAGGATACTTTACTGTTATTAAGGTAGAAGGTCGGAGAATAGCCTTACTTCATGGACATGAGAGAGACCTATTAGAGTTCGTTACTAATTGCAATTACTTTGACTTTGTTATATACGGTCATACTCATGAGAAAGAGATTCGGAAAATAGGAAATTCCTTAGTTATTAATCCAGGCGAGGTGTGTGGGTATCTAAGTGGAGAGGCTACAGTAGCTGTACTAGATGTAGAAAAGAAGGAAGTTAGGATCCATGTTTTAGACTAAGTGATAAGATGTGAATATGGCTATATCGTGGATTGAGTTTATAGTGGGTTCCGTTAGGAACATATCAGAAAAAGCTAAATACTCAGTTATTATCCTACATCTTGATTGTGGAGTGAGAGAGAATGCGAGACGTTGCTCCTCTTAGGATGCTGAGCAAGGCTCTTAATAATAGAGTTCTAGTTAAACTTAAAGATGGTAGTGAATACGTAGGGATTCTAGAGAGATATGATTCTACAATGAATGTTATCCTAACGGATGCTATGGAAGTTAGTGAAGGAAAGATGGATCCTCCTATTGCAAAGTTCGGTAAAATAATGATAAGAGGCAGCAATGTCTTATACATAGTTCTAGATTTAGATAAGATGATGATGCAAAGTTAAGCTATTATGCATCAGAGTAATAAATGCAAGACTAGAAGTAGGAAATTCTTAAATATAGATGATATCCTAGAGTATGTTTTAGATCATAGTTATTACTATTAGAAGATGATCCCTATGAAGAACGAGGATTTCATCCTTATAGAAGAATTAAGGCAAAAGCCTATAGAGGAACAGAGGGTAGAGATTGTAGAGCGTAAAGGTCGTGGCCATCCAGATTCTATAGCTGACGGTATAGCAGAAGAGTATAGCAGGATATTGTGTGAAGAGTATTTGAGAAGGTTTAACACGATATTACATCATAATGTTGATAAAGTACTTGTAGTAGGTGGACAAGCTTGCCCGAGATTTGGTGGTGGAGAGGTAATATCTCCAATTTACATATTAGTCTCAGGTAGAGTTACGACAGAGGTTAGAACAAAGGAAGGGTTAGAAGTAATTCCTGTAGGCACATTAGCGTTAGAAGCAGCTAAGAGGTGGATTAGAAGGAATTTTAGGTTTCTAGATCCGGAGAGGCATTTAATCATAGATTATAGAATTGGAAAAGGGTCAACAGATCTAGTGGGCATATTTGAATTAGGCAAGATAAAGGTCCCATTAGCTAATGATACTTCAGTAGGAGTAGGATTTGCACCTCTTACTGAGACTGAACGCCTTGTATTGGAAACAGAGCAGTATCTAAATTCTAATGAGTTTAAGAGGAAGATACCTGAAGTTGGGGAGGATATAAAAGTTATGGGACTTAGAATCGAAGATAGGATAGTGCTAACTATAGCCTCAGCTATGATCTCTAGGTTAATTGAAGATGCAGATCACTATATTAGTATAAAGGAAGAAATTGTGAATCATATTGAGAAGCTTGCTGATAACGTAACAGAGAAGCCAGTAGACATATATGTTAATACAGCAGATAAGCCTGAGAAAAATATATTTTACTTGACTGTAACTGGGACATCAGCTGAACATGGAGACGATGGTATGACTGGAAGAGGGAATAGAGTCAACGGATTAATTACACCCTCTAGGCCTATGTCTCTTGAAGCAGCAGCAGGCAAAAATCCTGTAAGTCATGTAGGAAAGATCTATAATATCCTTGCCTTCAAAATTGCTAGTAAGATAGCAGAATTAAAGTACGTTAAAGAGAATTACGTTAAAGTATTAAGCCAGATAGGTAAGCCTATAGATAAGCCTTTGATGCTAAATGTACAGGTCATCTTAGAGAATGAAAGAGAACTGAGTGGAAATCTTAAGAATGAGATAAGAAGTATAGTTTTAGAAGAGCTTAATAGTATAACGAGAATTACTGAGGAGGTCATTAAGGGTAAAGTTAGCATTTTCTAATCTAGTTATATCGACAAATATAGATAAAGCGACTCATGGAGATAGTAAGGTAACATCATTAAGTAGGAGGTAGAACGACTTTTCGGGTAGTTGGTTATCTGTACAAAGTATTCCAGATAGGAGCAGGAAGTACTTATTAGTTATTAACTTTTAGTATCCTTCCTTTATCATCTTGTCTTTAACTATGGTTCTTAAAATTATAGCAATAAGCATTACTTCGTAATTGCTAACTATTAGCTTGGGCGTTAGACTTATAAAGTGAGAAAAGAAGATTCCCTCTCAACGAGAATGAGGAAGAATGAAGAAATCATTTCTCATTTTGTTATCTCTTATAAGCATTGGGATGATTTTTCTCGTATTGTATATCTTACAGTCTCTCTTCTCTGCAGTTACTCTACTGTTCTCTTCTCTTGTTAGGGTTAATTATTCAATAATCTTACTTTATCAAGAGAACCTAGAGTACCTATGGGTAAGTGCTTTCCTAGCGGTCGAGGTTTATGTATTCATTTCAATAATTCTAAGAGTGCTACCATATGAAGTGTCTATGGATAAAAGGCGGAATCAGTCAGAAGGTAATGAAAGGGAAGTCCATGAAATAAAGTATGAACGCCCACTATATCTGCTTGTCATGATGATTAGATATTCTATAATTATGATAAGCGATTTTAGGAGAGTACTTGTGGGGATCTCTAGGGGCTATAAAAGACGCAAAGAGATGGATCTAGGTAGAGAATTCGTGATGAGCGCTTTTATAATAGGCGTTATAATTTCTATCTCCTTGATGTTAGTTTATGGAATTGGCCAGTACTTATTCTGGGCTTTGTTCGCATTTTACCTATTTTCGACTATACTATATATCGTAGCACTAGGTGAAGTAGATAAACTTGATAACAAAGCGAGAAGAGAGCTAGGAATATGGTATGAAGATAGTAGATTCATAGTCTCCTACGGTACTGTCAAGACTATTAGAATTAAAGTTGAAGAGAAGATTATAGCGTTAGGTCTTTCTATAGGTACGGGAATATGTGGAGTTATAACAACTCTAGGAGCTGCAATCTTAAGCGCCTCCTTGTCTTTTGCGTTAGTTCCTCTTACATTTGATATGCTCTCCTTAATCTCTGCATTAATAGAGTTCTCAGGATTAAAGGTAATCCTCTCGATCTTCAGAGATCTTAGAGAGATAGAGGCAGGAATAATGACCATGCCGTCAATGATCTTCTGGAGCCTATATCTCATTGAAATTACAAGAGCTTTACTTTCCTATTTCAATTTAAGAATCCCTACGAATACTGTACTTGGTGTGATAGCAGGAACTTGGATACTACTAGCAATAGCTTTAAGCATCGTAGAACGAAGCATGAAATTAACAAGAAGGATGGCCACCTTAGTTCTAATTCTCTCCTTAGTAGTAATTACGCTATTGCTAATTATGTAAGGAAGCAGTCACTATTTTAAATAAGAAGAATTAAGATCGCTTAGTCCGTCTTATGGCTTTAATTCTAGAAGCGTCAGATTAGTCTATTACATCTACTTAATGAAATAGACGCAATAATATAAGCCTTAGACTTTCTTATCATTCATTAATGAAAGTTTTACATAAAATTAGGTGTTCTAGCTAGAAAAGCGCATGCTCCTATATTCATTTACTATTCTCTTTAAGTCTTGTAAGCTCCTAAGTCTGGCCTTCTTTTTGAGGTCCTTTCTAATTTCTTTTATTGACTTATTTAGTTCACTTAGATTTGTGATAAATGGTATACCGAGAATCCATTTTACGCGTCTTTCGGATATAGTGATTATAGGTATCTCGTATTCTAGAGCTAGCTCATTTACATGGTCTGGAGGGTATGTTGTTGTTAATATTGCTTTAATACCTATGGACTTTAAGCGCTGTAATGCATCCTCCGAGGCTAGTGAAATATCAAGAACAAGGAGTAAGTCTCCTTTACTTATGTTCCACTTCTCAGTACTTTCATTTAAACTATCAATAGTGAGTGCGCGAACATATTTAATGGGAGCTTGTTTTTTAAGAAGCATTAGTCTTAAGTTCTTTTTGATTTCATTCAAATCATTAAGTAAATTATTTCTCTCTTCTTTAAGCTGTGAGAGACTATATTGAAGTTCTTCTATTCGCCTACTCATGGTAGCTATTAACTTGTTCTCCTTTAGCTTCAGAGCCTGCTCGTTTGTTATTTCATTTAGTAATTCTTCTAATTGATGTACACGCTTCTTAAGTTTATTAATTTGTTCGTAAAGATAGCTACGCTCTTCAATAAGTTTGTCTATTAGTTCGTTCTGTTTTTTAATCTGTGTACGAAGTTGCTCTATCAACTGAGGATCAGTAACATAAGCTATTCTCTCTACTGTAGATCTGGAATCCTTTTGGGAATACTTCTTTTTAACATCATTTATAGCATCCATTATACTCTTTCCTCGGATTATTAGAGCCTTTACTTCTCTAAGGGGTATACTTACTCCTAATTCTCTTATTTTAGCTTCGGCTTGTTCGAACTTAGGTTTAAAGTTAAGGTAAGCTTTGATAGCAGAGGCTAAAGCATCTCGTTGATGAGAATTGACAACCTCTATTTTTTCAAAGACATCGTTCCTAAAGCGCTCTAAATACTCATGAACAAGTTCCTCTTTTTCAACGACACTTAATGTTCTAGGAGGGGTGTAGAGGGGTGCTTTAAGGGTAGAGGCTAATTTTTTCACCATAGAGGGAGGGCGAGGGACATCTGTAGCGATGAGGATAGGAGTACCGTATTCGTAAGCTATACTGATGATGTCACCTCTTGAGAGATATCTTTTACTTAATGTTAGTAAGGGTCTACCTTCTATGTCGAGAATAGCCATTCCAGTTACAATACCAGGATCTAAGCCTATGATTATGTATCTAGGAGATAATTTAAATTGCTCTTCATGACCCTTTAGAGGTATAAAATTTACTTTCTGACGCTCTATAGGCTTAATTATAACATTAACATCGTGCCCCTTCATAGGTCTTACAATACCGAAAAGCTTTCTTCTCTCTGCATAGACTATAAATACGCTTCCTTCTAAACCGGTGACGGTCTTCCTATAAAAGTAATCATAGTCTAATCCAGCTTTGTCTAGTGACTCTTTTACTTTACGGGTTATTCTTAAAATTAATGTATGTATATGACGTAGATATCTTTCTCGGCTCATGCCTCCTGCTTTTAATGTTCTAGCTCTAGAAACAAGTATCATTGTTTTTTCATCATATATTTTAACCATAGAACCTATACCTTTAGATGCTAGAAGAGCTGAGATCTCTGCTGCTTGAAGGGGTGTTAGTTTATCTCCTACAGAAAGACCATTAAGTCTAGCTAGGAAGCTTAAGGGATATTCTCTATTTCCCTCTAATTTAGTTACTTGAACAAGCTTTGTCTTAGGTGGAAAGTTTCTTATTATGTTAACTACAGAATTTACATCCTCTCCGAGCTCAAGTATATTGTCTATTGCCACATAATCAGGCTCCTCTTCGTCAATTAATCTTAAAAGACGTGCTAAGCTAACATCAGTATACTTTGACACAATCTTGCCATCTACCAATATTGCAACAGCATAGTGGGGCTGTGCATGCGATGAAGGGGAATGTTGAGGAAGTATATCAATACCTATTATCTTCAATATGCCACCCAACAACTCCTTAAGAGAAAGAACTCTACGATCAAATAAACTTTCCTTTCTCTCACTCTGACTTTACATAATTATAGATTTCTTTTAAATCTAGACGAATATTAAATCTTCTCTTAAAAAAGCTAAGGATGTTTCTTAAGTCACGTTTTAGGAGCAAGTCAGCGTTGGGATGTATATTTGAGATCCACTGTGGCCAGTCTATTATCACATATGATTGATTACTGTTTATCACATTTACAATAACGTTATATTCGCTTAAGTCACAATGTATCACTCCAGCCTTGCTATAGGCAATTTTTACATCATCAATAATGCTAAAAAGTAATGCTTCAGGATCAGGTAATTCTTTAAATTCATTAAGAGGAAATCCTTCTATGAAACTTGTCACAACCACATGTCGGTTTTGTCCTATAGGTCTTGGGACATGTACGCCTTCTCTATACACTAAATTTAATGCCTCATATTCGCGTTCTGCAGCAAGTCTAGATTGATAAAGCCATGAAATGTGCCTTCTATCACCTACAAATACTCTATATCGTCTGGTTTGGCGAAAACTCGTTCTACCTAACCTATGGAACTTTACAGCTAGTCGCGAACCTGCAGGAGATAGAGCATCATAAACATCAGCTTCTTTACCTACGCCTAGCTTACGTCCAATAGCCTCTATTATTCCAGCCTTAGAGAGAGCATTTAATGCTAAGCAGTCATAACCTGTTATACGAAGAACATAGCCTATATAAGGTCTAGTGCTTCTCCAGATAAGCTCTAATTTATGAAGTTTAGATAATCGTTTAAGAACCTCCTCTGTATTAAGACCAGATAGCTTTATAATTCGCTCTACGGGAACTATCTCATGAAAAGCCATACCTCTTTCAATAGCATTCAATATACGTATATCTTCCTGCTCTAGTCTTTTAAGCGCTTTTAATACCTTTAATATTAAATCTTCCATGAGTCAAATACCTACGTTAGGTTTATTAAAAACCTTATATCTATTCACTAGGAACTTCGATAAAAAGGTGAGGGGGACTATGCCAATAAAAGAAGAAAAGAATGGGGTACTGTTTGTTGATGGCGAAGATGTGACTAAGGTAGCCTTTGCACTCTCTTCACCTACAAGATTGAAAATATTAGAACTCCTAAGAGCTAAGGAATTCATGGACATAGACGAGATCTCAAAAGAAGTAGGGAAGAGTAAAGCTAATATCAGTACTCAAATAAAGATTCTTGAAGATGCAGGACTTGTTAAAACAAAATATGCACAAGGTAAGAGAGGAGTAAAAAAGATCTGCACTAGTGATGTCAAGGAGATCGTAATGCTAATATCACCATTTAATGAAGAAAAAGGAGTAGAAAGAGAAGCAAGTACCACCCAGCTTACTCAATAAAAATGATGAATACACCCGGCACAGACGAGATGAAGAAAACTTACCCAGCTGA
>CAZFCQ010000039.1:0-4572 GCA_964517845.1 uncultured Thermoprotei archaeon
AACCATAGTTTTAACTACACATAACATTAATGAAGCTGGCATGCTATGCGATAGAGTTGCTATAATGAATAAGGGTAGGATAATAGCATCGGGCACTCCCGAAGAGCTTAAGATAAAGTTTGGAAAATACATCCGTATCCTACTTCGTTTTAATAAGGAGGTGAGTGTTGACGCCATTAAGGATAGGCTCAAGTATAATAAGGTAGTAGTTCAGGGAGCACGGATAACGATTATTTGCGGACTAAGTGATTTAGAGAATGTTCTTAGTGAGTTAGTTAACTTCATTAAATCACGTAACCTTAAAGTAAAGGAGTTCCAAGCATCAGGACCCACCTTTGAAGACGTATTCGTAGAGCTTATACAGGGCGGTGCTTAATGACTTTTTCAGAAATCAAAGATGCCTTAAGCAAAGTACTTGCTTTATGCTTAAAGGATGCAAAGCTTTACTATTTTAAAGGGCCTACAATAGTTATGGGTGTTCTAATGCCTATGTTTCTATGGTTTGCTTTTGTTATAGGGGCGGGATATTCATTGATAAAGACCTTGCCCATGCTTATCACCATTTCAGCATTCTTTGCATCCTCGTCTATCACACCCGTAATTATGCCTTGGGAAACTAGGCAAAGAACCTTAGAGATGCTCCTAAGTAGACCAGTTACAATACATACTATACTCCTCGGCACAGCATTAGCATCCACGCTCTTCGGGATATTAATTTCCTTAGGTCTCGTATGCATAGGCTTATTACTGAACTTAATACCTCAGAATCCATTACTGCTAATTCTTGGGATAACCATATCTTCACTATGTTACTCCTTTATGGGATTACTCTTTGCAGCAATACCAACTGATGTGCCAGCAGATGTAGTGTTCCTATCCAGTGTCATTAGGTTACCATTAGTATTCATAAGTGGGATCTTTATACCTCTACAGAAATTACCTTACTACATTCTACCCTTAACCTTTTCCTCACCTCTAACTTACCTATCAGACTTGATGAAAAGTATTTACTTCAGTACATCGTTCTTGAACCCATCACTAGATCTAGCAATTTTATCACTCTTAACAGTAATATTTGCATTATTAGCGCTAATAACCAATAAAGCAACACTAATGAAACGGCTATAAGTTTTCATTCTTAAGGACCGTTTTATCACCTTTAATTACCTTCTTATTTAATTAATGAGAGATAGTTCAGTAATTCGCTACGTAGTAAAGCGTCCTTAAGTATAAGGAAGCAATATTGGGCTCAATCGAACCCAATGAAGGGGTTGGTCTCTTGAAGCTTCACATACCTTCCTAAACTTCCTTTACCAGTCCTCACCTACCTCTGAAGTACTAGAAGACTTTCTTTTAGAGATCCCAGCTTTATTAACTACGTGATCCAGGATTCTATACCTTTCCTCTTCGCTTATCTTACTTAGCTATAGATAATTACACCGTGCATTAGGTTTCAAGCACCTAACAGAGTATTAGTAAGGGATCGTATCAAATAAGCGCTTCATTTAGTGGACATTGTGCATGAAACAATAATGCGGCAAATCATAAGCTCAAGGAAAACTTTATACAGGGGATATATAAGTGGTGCGGCGGCCGGGATTTGAACCCGGGATCTACAGCCTAGAGAACCAGAACAATATGAGAGGGTTCCTGAAGTGTTAGTTAACGAGGATAACTATAGACGCTATTACTCGATGGTTGATATGAGAAGTTGTATGTCATTGGGTCATCGGAAATATTTTACATTGAGTTGCCGCATTGGCTGTATGACGCTTTCTATTTTAGTCTTGATATTAGATCTTGCAGTACAACCTCTAAGCTTTTCCCGGACAGTAGTTTCTCTACAGCTGCAGTATCTAATGCAATATATTTCTGTGTTTGAATTCCATACTTAATGATGTCTTTATCCTCGGTCCATATAGGTACATCAAGTTTTAAAGCTAATGCTATAAATGGCGTATCCTTAGGATCGAACCTTCCTGCAATGCTGTAGGCGTCTCTGAGTTTGTCTTCGTAAAGCTCTCTCGGAACTATATGTACTAGTGTGAACGCTAACATGACTTTAGTCTCAAAGTCCTTAACAGCATGTCTCTTAAGTTTCTTCACATGTCTATGAAATTCTATAAGTGCTTCCTCAGGCATGAAGAGACGCAGTTCATATTCCTCGACAATGCGGTGAGCTCTAGAACGACTACCAGCTATAACAATTGTAAACAGTATATTACTATCAAGAACTAGAGCAATCCCTTCCTCCTGTACTCCTCCTCCAGCTCTTTCCATACCTCATTCCTCGTTTCTTCAAACTCTCTAAGAGCTCTCTCTAAATCTAGGTCTATACCACCTTCAAGGTATTTAAGAACGAGCTTCTTTGCTATTCTACGTGAAAGTCCTTCAGCAACCCAACGTACAACATCTCTTTCTGAAACATCCTTTGGAACCCTAATATTAACAATTCTAGCCATATTCTTAACCCGTACATAACTATGCTACAAAAACACAATTAAGTTTAGCGGAGACAGAATTCCGGTAGCAAAGACCAGATTCAATGATTAATCGCTAGAAATCAATTGGAGTTACTAGAACTTGCTAGATCAGGTTCAATCAAATAAGCATGTCTAGTATACTCGTACCTAAATCCAAGATTCAACATGCATGTCTGAGGATAATGACATGAATAACTACTTGAGTCTCACACTTGTTTACGTAGTGTGAAGAATATAGCTAAAATGGTTTGGTGAGGAGGCCGGGATTTGAACCCGGGATCGCCGGCTTGGGGGGCCGAAACTTACCATCACCAAGTTTCATGTAGGCTACTTGGTACATGAAACATGGCTAGATACTTTGATAATACTCGTTGTATAGATTGGTCATAACTACTTAAACACTATTAGGAGGTCTACCTTCTGATTCTTTCTATGTAGCTTCTCCCATACGTCATTATATTTCTTGGGGAGGTAGAGCTTGTACCTATTGTTCTCCTTAATAACGTACCTGTTAAGCACCAAGATCTTGTCTACATGTTCCACGGGCTCTGGAAGAAACACTATTACATCTACTCTCTTTCTCTCACTATGTAGATCCTCCCATATATCGCTGTACTCGCTAGGTAGATACACCTTGAAATACCTAGAGGATTCCCTGATGACAGACCTTTCTTTTATCAGCAACCTATCTAGTATCGCAAGATATGACAGAGGCATCTTATCAGCCACAAAAAGACGAAGTGAGTTATTTAAAAATTTGAGAGAAGAGGAGCTATGGTTTTCTATAAAACACTAATGTGACGTACTCCTTCTTTATTTCGTTCAATCTATTGACTATCTCCTCGTCTTTTAAGCCGTATGCTTTCTTTAGCTTCTCTATTTCGTTCTCTATGAGTTCTCTAAGCCATAGAAGGAGTGAAGCGTAATCGCGCATTACCCACCTAAGTACTTTGATATCGTGGATCCTCTCCTCAAACTCCTTGGGCAGTGTATATGTTACATACAGGGACTCCTTATCTGCCTTAGCATGGACAGTTACTACGGGTGGCTTAGACTCTATGAAGCTATACAAGCGTGCTGGACCAACGTAGTGCTCGATAATCTTCTTCCCCTTCCGGTGTTGAACGTAATAATACCATTGTTTACCACGACTTCGAGCTATGAGAGTACCAAAATCACCACATACCGGACATACTACTCTTTTATGTAGTCCTCTACTTACTCTAGTGTCTGGCAAACTATCATGGAAATTCATGGCTTTCTACCTTCATCCCTATAATTATGTCTGGCATAGGGGAATATAAGTGTTTTTGTCAATAATTTTAACGGTGATAGCATGAGTAGAATAATAATGTTCAAGTCAAGACTCCAGAAGTCAAGAGATCATTTTTACATATACATACCAAAACAATGGAATGAGGACCTCGAAGAATTCTATCAAAAGAGAAGGCGCGTCAGGGTGACCATCGAAATAGAAAAAGAGTAAAAAGGTGGCTGGGGGTGGCGAGGGCAGTTAAGTCTATTGAAAAAGTACAACAGGAATTTAAAAAAATATAAGCTTGGAGGAGAGCTAGCGAGAAGAGTTCAAGAAGTAGCTAAAATTGTAAGGGACAGAAATGATCTAAGTCTTGAAGAGCGTAAAAGACTGTGCCATTACATCGCTGAAGCTGGGCGTGATTGGAAGAAGGTGTACCATGAGGTATGTGACAACATAGAATTCGTTGTCGACAGATCAATAACGTTAAGGGAGGTGTGGTATAGGCTCATGACTGTCGCACCACGTGAGATCCAAGAGTTCTTGGAGAGGAAAGCTCAAAAGCTAAAGAAAGGCTGGAGTGGCTGCTACGAGCAGGTTGTTTACTACTTCTTACTGGCATTAGAGGCTGCTGGCCTGTCTGATATGAAGGAGGAGAGGCCTGTCGAAATCATAATTGCACCCGGCTATGGTGAAATGGATCTTAGAAGCTTCAAGGGACACGTTGAACTATTCGGAAGAACTATAGAGGAGGTTTTGAAGAGCTACAGGTTCGTTATCTTTGTTGAGAAAATCCACGTAGCTAGGAGAATAGCACATGTAATTAACGACCTT
>CAZFCQ010000040.1:0-3893 GCA_964517845.1 uncultured Thermoprotei archaeon
GTAGGACTATAGCCATAGTCGGATTTGGTAGCGAAAGGGTTTTTGACTTCGGTAAAGTAGTGATAAAGCCGGGGAAAACTTCACTAGATGGATGGTATATAATAGCGTTTACGATATTAGAAGGCGAGAGTTTCCAGAACCCAAAGCGCATACTCTTAATAGCGGGAGTTCAGGTAATGAATACTGGAATGAAGCTAGAGCGCTGGGATAATATGATTGGATGTAAGGACTGGGGTCAAGCACCGACTATTGTAGAGGGAGTACCCGCTGTTATAGAATTAAAGGTAGGCAATAGGCAGGTTGAAGTATGGGCACTAGATAACACTGGAGCTCATATGAAGAAGATACCTGTTGAGTTAAAGGATGGGAAAGCCGTATTTGAAATAGATCCAAAATGGAGAACCATATGGTATGAGATAATTGTAAAGAAGTAGCCCATACCTTCGATATGATAAGTTTCCGAAATATAACTACAATGTGTTACTTTATTTACTTAGGTCAAAGGGAGAATAAAACTTAAACCTATAGTCCTTACTTTAAATACAATTATGGAGGGTTAGCTAATATGGGTGCTTGGAGCGGTCTTTTCCCTCCACAGGCGATATTTTCGAGAAAGAAGTTCAGAGGAGTTGTTTTAAATCCTCCAAACTTTGAGCCTGGCTCTTGGTGTGGTGCTGGAAAGTTATGGATTGATGAGGATAGCGAAGAGTACTGGCTGACTAGTAGGCCAAGGATGAAACCTGGTATTCGTGGGTATGCTGTAGAGATCTATAGATCTTCAAGTTACGAGAATTTTACATTGGTGCATCGTATCACTAAGGAAGAACTTAGCGAGATGGTAAAGACGGAGATATTAAGCATTGAGAACCAACAACTCCTCAGAGATCCTCTGACTGACAGGTATCATCTTTATCTATCGGTGAATATAGTCTTGGAGCGAAAGGAAGATAAAGTAGTGCGTCGTTGGGATACACTGCTCCTCACTTCTGATGATCCAGCTGGTCCATGGGAGCCATATGGCTTTGTAATAAGAGGTGATAGAGACTACGATTCAAGTGAGGCGAGAGATTGTACAATAGACATAGTTGATGGGAGATACTTCTGTCTATATAAAGCTAGACCTAGAGGCGAGCGTATAGTGCATATGGCACTTGCTATAAGTAGTGATGGGAAGAAGTGGACTAAATTGGGCGTTCCTACAGTTGACGGAAGTCCTCAGCCGAACTTCTTCCTCCTAAATGGAACCATTTATGGCGGATCCCTTGGTCCCATATTCATAGGTACTGAGACATTGGTCTCAATAAGAGGAGTTGCCCTAACTAAGCATTTCTCTGCATTCATAATAGATTATAAGAACATGAATCTAGAACGATTGTTTACTATTGAGTGGAAGCCCTCCTCAATGTTTGAACATCCTGAGTATCCTATACACACCTATTGTGACGTAGTTTACGATCGTTTAAAGGATGTATGGCTCATATTCATAGAAGCAGTAGATCCAGTTCATACCAAAGAACTTGGATGGACTACAGAAGTAGATAGGTTGTTACTCTACGTGAGCGAATAGATTCCAGTAATGTGTTAGGTAAGTTTTCTTTCAATTTTTCTTAAGTATATAAGTTAATCCAAATTATTTCAAAACACTCATTTATTGGTATACTATACTAAGACATATATTGGGTGGCGTGCTTGAATATTAACCGGAGGTTTTTGCTCTTGGCGCTAATAACTGTTTCCTTAGCCACGCTTACTGTTCCCATACTCCTAATGCGCCTAAACAAGAATCTTTCATTTGAAGAATTCAACGCTATTAAGCCTAGTGAATATGTTAAGATGTTAGGTGTCGGCATAAATGTCAATTGGGCTAACTTTCCTAAATTAATGCAATATTACGATAGAAAAGTAGTCGAGGACTTTAAGCGTATGGGATTTAAGCACGTTAGAATACGCGTAAAGCATGATGCTACTGAAGACTTTCTTAAATTCTTAGATAAAGTCATTAATGACTGCTTATCAGTAGGTTTAATTCCAATAATAGCTTATCATCCTAAATACCTCATGGAGAATCCTACTGAGGAAAATATAGAAAAGGTCGTCCAATGGTGGGACATAGTTGCTAAGAGGTATAAGGATTATCCACCTCAGCTAGCATTCGATATAATACTGGAGGTGCAAGGAGAACTTAACAAGAGACCTGATTTACTTAATAAGCTTTACGAAAAGGTCGTAGCAACAATAAGAAAGACTAATCCGACGAGGATAATCTTCATCTCTCCGCGTTACTTTAACGATCCCGATTACCTCTGGGAGTTAAAAATACCTAGTAAGGCGGATGGTTATCTCATGGTTGAATGGCACTTCTATGCAGCAGGCCCCTCGAAGACGAATCCTAAGAAGCTTTGGACTACTGGTACACCATATGAGAAAGGCCTCATAATACGTAAGATAATGACGGTTCTGGAATGGCAGAACAAGACGGGTATATATACGTGGTGTGGCGCATGGATGCCGAGTAATTACAATAAGGGCAATGATTATACAATCCCTGAACAAGTAAAGTTCGCAAACTTCGTTAGCTATCAACTAATGAAGGCAGGCATACCATTTGCTATAAACGCCGATCATCAGTTCTATGACTTCACTAAGAAGCAGTGGATTGAGGAGAGGCTGCCTGTACTTGAAGCGATATTACATCCAAAGAGCGAGGATTAGTACCGTTCTATAATCCTCCAGGATTATTGTCTTTCTTTAACGTTGTAGAGGTGAAGAACGAGTACTTAATAATATCATATTGATTTCTAATTTCATCTTTTATTTTAAGGTAATACTTATAGGTTTGGGATATGTGGGATATGTGGGTGAACTCATTTGAGTATAACTGTTATCGATGAAAGGGGGAGAATAGTAATTCCTAGTAAGGTCAGGAGAAAATTAAAACTTAAGGAAGGAGATCACTTTTTAGTAGTAAGCGTAAGGAATGATATTATCGTACTTAAGAAAATTAATATACAGGAATTAGTTAAGAGCATAGTTGAAGAGATAGCTAAGAGCAATATCGATTTAGACGCTATTTTAAATGAAGTGAAGAGGGAGGCTAATATGATTGCGAAGAAAAAGATCAATGAAATTTCTCCTTGATACTAACGTATTCATAGCCGCGTTTAAATCTGGCTTTACAAAGACAACTGAACTACTCATTGAACTACTAAGTAATCCTGATTACGAGCTAATTGCTAATACCGTGCTCATTCAAGAGTATAGGTGCTGGCTAGATAAATTATCGAAACAATTACCTAGTATTAGGGAAAGAGCAAAGCTTCTGTATATTTTAATAATGAATAAGGTGACCTTAATAGAACCCAGCAAAGAGCACCTAGAGGAGTGCAGGCCATATATTCATAAGGACGAACTAGCTGATCTATATCATGCTGCAACATGTTTAAAGGCAAATGCTATACTTATAACTAACGATAGGCATTTCGATAAGATAAAGAAGGCAGGAATAATTAAAGTATGGTCTATTAGTAAGGCAATTAAGGAGATATTAGGACAAAAGGTTAAGAAAGAATAAAGTATGGTTAAGTCTAAGGTCTTAGGCATATTAAATAATACCTTATATTGAAAGCTTCACGAGATACGCGAACGAGATAAGCCCAACTCAGAAGAGCTGGGCTTCTTAACATATTCTCGAAAAGAGAAGGTAATGGCGGAAATATGTATTTTCATTTTAAAGCCTAATCATGATTAAGGTTTCTCACTTATCGTAGCATATGGTATGACTGTAAAGTCCTTTAGTATCCATATTGCTTTAGCCCAGCTCTTCTGAGTTGCTGGAGGCCTATATGCTACCCATTCCGTTCCTATTTCCCAGCCTATGAGATAATGATCGCGTA
>CAZFCQ010000041.1:0-3317 GCA_964517845.1 uncultured Thermoprotei archaeon
TTCGGGGCCCTATCGAAAAATTCTGCACTTAGAATTTCCGTATACAGCCCTGATACCTTTCCTTATAATGTTTATAGCAGTGTTACAGGTATAGATTTATATCGATGAAATAGGTAGGTAAACATGGAGATGATCAGATATTCTGTTAGTAAAGGCGTCTTCGAGTAAGTGGAGTGATGATGGTATTTATGAAGTTATTAATAGAGTAAGGTTATCTGAGTTTAAAGTTGAAGTTAGGAATATTGGTGAGTTTAAATGTCTGAAGGGTGTAATGTACGAAAGAGTAGATGCTGGTAGTGATTTCCTAAAAGTGTTTAAAAAGCTATGGAGCTGATATCGCCGTAGTTCTAGAATGTGAATTCGATTACCTGCAGACACTACTAGTCTACCTTAAAGATAGAAAAATAATACACTTCTTTACTTCTGTATCTCTCAATTTTCCTTGTCTAACTTACTCTTCTCTGTCATAGAAAAATCAATCTTTCTATTTTGGTAAATCTATTATGGGCATGGGACTTGAAGAGAGTTCTTCCTTGTAGTAATTGTATGGATCATTATTAGTAAAGATGTTGTTGCTTATGGTTATAATGTCTACGTAAGATGGAGTGGTGAGAATTTCGGAGAGTGTAACGATGTTCTCTTCCTTCCTGAAGATCTTGAATATAGCGTACTATTTGCTCCATCTAAGAGGCTTCCCGTAATAATATCGGTGCTCTATTCTAAGCCAGATATAGTTAAGGAGGAAAGGTCCTTCGTAGTTAAGAGCGTTAAGGAATTCATTAAATGTTTGTTTAATTATGCTGAGATTTTCGCAAAGATGTAGTAGCCTTGGACTATATACCTAAAACAAGAAAGGTACTAGAGGAATCTAAGGAGGTAATTGGTGGTCCTAAGTACGTTACTAATGTAAACGTTCTCTATAAAGAACTTCTGGACACTTATAAAAGGTTATGTAATCTCAAGAACCATTGGAATAACGTATAGTATTCAAGGCAATTTCATGTATATACATGATGGCTTAAATAGTGTTTTTATAGATGTTAGAGGAATAGATCCCTTCGAAGTGGGTGAAGAATACGTACTAATAATGTATGGTGTTTATCACGGTAAAGAATTAGTGTATGCTTCATACATAGGTGAAGAAACATTAGAAGAAGAGCATCTTAGAGAACTAGTAAATAATGTCATTAAGGATATAATTAGAGAAGACGGTAGACCAAAGTCTCCTCAAACCATAGCTAAGAAGCTTACTGATATTATCTATAAAGAGAGTTAAATATTGTTTAGGCACTATAATTCTTGTTTTTATTATTAGCAACAAATGAAATTCATGGTGCTGCCTTAATTGCTATACTGACGGAGTATAAGCTAGGCATATCGGCTAAGTACCCGCAGGATAAGTTAATAATTCTTGCTGACGAAGCTTTACTAGCATTTGATCTGAAAGATACAGTAGAGTGGTTGAGGAGCTTAGAAACTATAGCAAATATATTGTAGTAACGAGGCTGGTAGAACCAGATAAGACACCTAAGCTTACAGTAATTCATAAATAAAGTGCTTTTACAACTTCTTTTTCATTATCTCAACTATGTTTAATTCAAAAGCTATGTGGTAGTTTTGTAACTTGGAGTTTACCGTTTTTAGAGTACTCTTTGAGTTTGTTGAGGACTTTGTTTAAAAAGTGCAGGTTATTAAGCGATAAATATTCTATAACTAAGTTGGTACTATTGATGTTTATAACTGATTACATAAACTTTAGGAGATACGGAAAGAAGTTAACGAGTTTTGTCTAGAGGAAAATGTTCTTTGGCTCACATCCTGAAAATATTGAAGAAATAGCGATGCTGATGTAACAGAGAAGCATATGTACTAATGGTGGTCCACACAACTTTGACGATGAAAGTAGTAATGATGTTTTTAATTATGTAGTGCAGACATATGGTAATAAAAGTGTTAGTGAATTAATGGAGTACATTTATAGACTCAACGAGTTCTCAAATGCTAAAGTAGGAGATATGATATTGTAATTGTAAGTCCTAATGATGCAGTTTTGGAATAGTGTTTTACGAAGTGAAGTGATGAGATTATTGAGTAGATAGAGATATAAGTCATAGAATCTATAGTTCTATAGTAGAAACGCCCCCGACCGGTAGCCCGCGGGAGCTTCTCCTGCGGGTAGGAATGAGTTGGGGCGTTCTTCCTATAAATTCCATATCTGTGGTATTTCTCGTAGCTGTTTTTCAAATAAATTCCTGGTATAGCTGGCTATATTATCACTTATGTTCAAGGCTGTTCTTAGGAAGACCATTGTTAAGCCTGCTCTATGTACTTTATCGATGAGTTCCTCACTAGGTTTCTTAAGCTCGTTCTCTAGTATTACCAGTGGTATGTACTTAAAGTAATTACTCGATTTAATGCCTCTCGTGGTGTAGTAGTTGTATGTATTGTTGTCTACTATACATGCTAATATGTTAGCCCTTCTACTATGTACTAGTTCTACAGCTTCATTTAGCCTAGTAAATACTTTGAGACCAATAATGATTCTCCTCTCAACTAGTTGTTTAATTATTCTCAGCATTTTAGGTAAGTAAATTATCTTAGAGAATCTACCAAGTCTTCTTAAATGCTTGAAGAAATCAGAATACCTTATTAGTTTCTCTTGAGAATCAATGGACAAAGCGATAACAGCGAATACTTCAACACCTACTTTAGTACTCCTATCTATAGCTACAATAAACTTTCTTGTAACCATGAACAATCGCCTACAACGTAATTACAGTCTTAAATTCTTAAGCTTATAATGTTTCCTATGTAGCTTTCTCTCACTCCACACCTTTGCAGCCTCCACTATTTCAGCTGGCAGTTCTCCCATTGGAATGGGTTTAGATAGCCTTAGCTCGCATGGTATTCTGTGCTTCTCGCATTTGAAGTAAATCGATAATGCAAAAGCGAGCTCTAAGCCTCTCGAAGGAAATAGGAAGTACACATAACTATTAGAGTAAGCGAGCTCGCCTTCAAGCTTTATATACTTGCGTTTTTGGTTCCTCCTGAACTTCTTTATCTGGTTAAGAATAAATTCCCTTAGGTCTTTGTCATCGACTTTTCTTGGTATTTTGAGGATTATCATCTCTTTTACCCTGCTTAACTATATCTTATTTATTTATAAATATCTGCCTACATCCTTGGTTTATATTTACATGTAGATTTCATCTTTTTCTATGAGGTGTAGAGTATGAGGGGGATCTCTCAGTTTATAGCGTTGATGGTAGTATAAATAAGAGAGGGATGGTTGGAGGAAGCGCTTAGGAATGAAATAA
>CAZFCQ010000042.1:0-3050 GCA_964517845.1 uncultured Thermoprotei archaeon
CGGTATTATTACAGCGAGATGCACTATTACTTACCTCGAGAGACTTAAGGTAATTAGAGCTAAATAAGCCTAAAGATCCTTCTTTCTTATAAATGACGAATATAAAATTTCGTCAGTAAAATAACAGCGAAGTTTTTGTTTTTAAAGCCTCCCATCCCTAATAATTGACGAAGAGACATCCTACAATCCAACGCGACCCTAACACACTGCTAAAGAATTGGTCTAGGCCAATTAGGTTAAAGAATGGCCGTGTATTACCTCCGCCTAGCGAGCAGTCTAAGGAGTTAGCTATCGAGTTTATAAACTGGCTAAAATCACAGAAGGCGCACTCCCCCAATACATTACACCGCTACCTGATCACCTTCCGGAAGATTATAGCTTGGGCCGAAATGTGGGATAAGGGTATTGATAGACTGAGTTATAATGACTGGTTGAAAATCATTAATGAGTTTTCAGAGGACGGCCTAATCCATGTTGTAGTGAAGATCATCTTAAAATGGCTTTACCACACGACCAGCAAAGAAGATTACCTAAAAGTATATAGGTTAATTCGCACTCCAAGGCCAAAGCAATATATGCCTGATATCCTTCAATGAAGATCAAGTATATAAACTGATAAAGGCCTGTAGTAGGCTGGATTTCGAGTTAAAGGTCTTAGTAGAGGTAGTTTACGAAACTGGGGCCAGAGTAGGTGAGATATTATCCCTGAGGAGGAAGGATGTTGAGTTTGATGAGCTGGGGGCTAGAGTTTACATAAGGAGAAGTAAAAGTGAGTTCAGAGTAGTGAGAATAGTCCTGTTTTCGGCCGATTTGTTAAGATTATGTGAGGGAAAAGATCCTGAAGACTACATTTTCAGCTATGAATATAATAGATACTTAAAGAAGCTAATAGAAGCATGGAAGTTAGCTAGACTCTCGCCTATCAAAAGGAAATTCCATGTCTTAAGACATACTAGGGCCACAGAGATATTGAAGGCGGATGTGTTTAACGAGAAGGCGATGATGATGCGATTCGGGTGGAGAACACGAAAAATGATAGACGTGTACAGCCACATCACGATGGAAGATGTAGAGCAAAGATACCCCTCAGCCTATTCTCCTAACCTAAATACTAATAATAAGGAATTAGGTAGTAGACTGTGTCCAAGGTGCGGGCTACTGTTAAACAGCCAATTCAATTATTGCCCTAGGTGTGGCCAGCCCTTAACCTTAGAGGCCTCTTATGAAAAGTTGAGAGAGGCCGAGATTGAAGAGGCCAAGAAGCTAATTGATAAGCTTCTTGAGTTAGCTCAAAAACGGCCCGGTACTCTGGGTCCCTTAATAAGGACGATAGAACATAATCTCTACTCAGTAGCTCTTTAAGTCGGTTCATTACTTGCTCTACCTTCATCATATACTAGGGATTGGGGCCTGCTTATAAGCCCGAACAGCTCTGATAAAGCGACAGCATCTTCTTTCTTGAAGACGAGGACTCCGAGGAGGTTAAGTGCCTCCTCCAACTTTACCCCAAACTCCTCCTTTTGAGCACCTTCCAGCTTAACTGAGATTATGTTGCCAGAGGGATCAAAAAAGTTTATAATCACTACATCCCTTCTGGCAAGATCCTCAAGAAGCTCAATAGTCTTGTGAACGGGTAGAAAAGCGGATCCAACATACTCTGAATAGCTCTCTCCATAAACTATGTGTTGTATTTAGACGTTCCTTGGGAATATTTAGAGTATGAGTAAAAGAAAGATTGTGTTGCTAATTTTTAGAATGATTATAGTTTTGATGGCATTAATCATACTGTACCTGTATGTTCGTCACATTATAAGCGAAGCCATAGCAGAAGAATATTTTGCCATTAAGTCAGCGAATCTTACTTATGAGGGGCGTAATCCCGTTCTCTACATACGTATGGTCAATACTGGAGAGGTATCAGTTAAAATAGTGATGGTACATTTATGCTATGAGGAGCCAACTGTTGAGCACTATGTAGGAGCATCTGCTTTTGTTGAAGAAACCAAACAAAAAGTTCTCAACCCTCTTATTGTACTCTACGGCTCTAACCCCATACCTCCAAAACAAGAAGCTGTCTTTAAAGCAAAACTTTCATTATCCGCTAAATATATAGATTAACATGGATTTCTAAAGCTGGGCACTTACATAATCAGGGTTGAGACAGAGAAAGGCACTAACGCATTTTATACGATCAAAGTTTCAGGAGCAAAGGTAGAAGCATCGCTTCAAAAATACTTGTACAGAAAGGGGGATTTTATCGTTTACTTAAAAGTAAAGAACGTGGGCGACGCACACTTATTTTGACAAGTAATAATCTCAAAGTGTTTGTAGATGGAAAGCCCTGGAAGGTATTTTATAGTAAAGAATACGTTATAGCCCCCGAAGAGGAGGAGCTAGTTGAAGCTCTCATCCCGTTATTCCTAGTTCCCTACAGTAATGTAGCACAGGAGTCTTATCCATATGTTGACTTAGAGAAGCAAAGCATAGTTAATTTAGCACCAAACCCAGAATTCACAGCTTCAATACTAAGAGAGCACATCATCATAATTGATGTTTTAGGTATAAAGTTTGAAATAAGGATACCTTCGGTTAACATAAGTTGCAAATATTAGGCATCAAAAAGGTGACAATGCAAGATTCGAGAGGACAGATATGGTGGCATATAACGAGTATTACAATAGAGGTTGCTTCACGATGGATAAACTAGTTAGACCTAGGATGGTTTAACAAGATTGCAATATGTGTGAATAACTTATGTGAATCCTTCGTAGTGTACAACTTAGAATTCACGCAGAAGAGCTCACAGACGTACATAATAACGATCTATCCTTCCGAAGCCTTCTATCCTGCAAGTGGAAAGAAGATCGTATTACATATTTACTACGGTGAGCTAAAGGTTGTATCGGTAGAACTTACTCGCTAAATAATAATGTAAGGATTATTCCTCCTAGGAATTAAGAAGTTAGCCTTAGCCTCACCCTTTGAAGTTCTAAGGTTACCCCCTGCTATAGAGTATGCCTAGAGAGCGGAGGACACCTTCAACCTCATCT
>CAZFCQ010000043.1:0-2978 GCA_964517845.1 uncultured Thermoprotei archaeon
ATTAAACTAAAACATATTGTAATATTTTGCATAAAAAATTTCTTTTTTTTTTTTGACGCATTATTTATTTGTGATATTGTTAAAGAAGTAAGAAGCATGAATTCATGCACTTAACCATTTCGTTTACCGAGCTTTGCTCTAGTAACTACAGGATAGTAATCCTTGGAAAGAGGACTTGACCTTAATCTCTATAAGGTAACATTCAAGAATTCAGCAAAGAGAAAAGGCAATAAGGAAGGTAATTAAGACTTTACTAGATACCATTTTCTATGTTATTAGACTAGCAGTGTCTCTATAAGCAATATTTTAGCATACTTAATATTACTATAAACAACGTCCTCACCTACAGCAATTCTAATAGCTCATACTTCATGTCTTAAAGGCAGTCATATACTCTCAGAATTCGGAGCAAAGAAGAACACTAAAGATGATATCCTTAATGCTCGTAGTCGCTTTAGTAGTGGGCTCATCCTTAGGCCTCATATCCACACCAATTACTTAAAGTCCTAAGCGAGATCATTGGCTCCCCATCAAATATAGCGGTATTTTTCAGGAAGGCTTATGGCCTAAGGTAGAAACGTACTTTAACCTCATGAACATCGTACTTGTCGTTTTGCTGAAAGCTAGAACGTACTAACGTAACAATGCAGTTTATCCATAGAGAACTGTACAATTTCATGTGTAATTACGGGAAAGAACACCACCAGAGATCAGCGAGTTTTTATACCTAACCATTAATATACTTAAATATCTGGGAACGATCATACTCAGCAAGCTCGAAACTCTCGCAGTAATACTCTATCTTGCAGGCGGTACGATCAGAAGGCTTACACGATTACATAAAATAGCCTTTCTCATCCAACAGGAGATTGGTATTGGCAGGTTTAACTTCAAGCTCTCAAAATACGGTCCATGGTCTCCTGACCTAGAGGATCTTGTAAGATATCTTGAAGAAAAGGAATTATTAACCATTAAGGAGTCGGAAGAACGACTACAAATACGTTAAGAGAACCGTGATCCTTAGTGAGCCTAGAAGACCGAAAAAATTAGTATGATCATAGATCTACTAGAGAAAAAAGGTATAGAGGCAAGGGATCTTTTATAATTTCATTAAGGAGGCTACAGATTATATTGATGAGAAGAGGAGTGAGCTAAAGGTTAAAAGGCTTGATAAAGCAAGATACAAAACCAACTCTACCTGAAACATTGTATATCCTTAAGCTTCTAGAATACCTAACGCCTCATCTCTAAACTACCTTATAGATAGTGCGAATCGTAATGCAGATTGAAGGAGATTTATTTTACGTGTTTATAATGTACATTTGTTGAGTCTTAAATAGAATGTGGGAGCTCCCGCTAAATGTCAGCGAGATAATGAAGCCTGCTACTAAATATTGGCTATCTAGTACATAGCGATCTTAACCTTCGAAAGTAACCTACCTATCCCCTCCTGAAGTCTAGCAGTACCTTATCGCTGAGTAGCCTTCTGAGATTATTCACACCAAGGAGGTGGGTAGAGCTATGTGGATTGTGAATGATAGTAGCTACCAATCAATTTATTAATGGTGCTCAAGGTATATCTGCTGGGAGGATGAGCATGGCTAGAATTGTAGAGGCTGTATATGAAGATGGTGTGTTGAAGCCTCTACAGAAACTGAATCTAAGAGAGGGTCAGAAGGTTAGGATAAGGATTGAAGAGAGCATCGTTGATGTTGTGCGTCGCTACCGTGAGAAGCATGGTGTGAAGCTTCCCTCAGAGAGCATTGAGAAGTTTTTGGCTGAAAGGCGTTGATGCGGAATGATAGTTGTCGATGCTTCCCTATGGTTCGACTTATTCAATGAGAGGGATAAAGCTCGCCTAAGGCTGGCGAAATTCATGATGTGAAATTCAGTTATTCGACAAGATCGTTAATGTTTGCGTTATGAGCATTCTAATCGAGTTGTCTTGTCGAATAACTTCTTATCGATATAAAATCCTATCTCAACTAAACGCCTTTTCAATTCCTTTAATACTCTGACAGGAACCTCTACATCAGACATTGTACTCAAGTTTACGAAATTCTCTTAAGGACAGCAATATTAATATCAGCGAAGTTATAATTGAAAATGTAGGCATAACTTAGTGCGTTTACTACGAGCCAATAGTCTAGTGTTTGATGCTTTTCATAGCTCTCCTCTCTTAGGTTGGTTACCATTATCTGAGGTTGGGCTAGGATGGTTATGATTATTGCTGTGCATATTATGTAGGCTACTAAGGTATAGTTCATGTTAGTGCACCAACCTTCAAGCTTATAATGATAGGCTTAAGAGTACCGTTAATTCCAGGAATCATAATAACAGCTGAAATACCCTCAACACTCTGACCAACAGTCAAGAGAACATTACCGCTTACATCATAGACCGTAAGATTGTATGGCACCATTCCAAGATATGAGTTCAAGATAGCCTCTACTCTCGATAAGTCCATGCTGTAGACGGCTTGTAAGAAGTCTTCATCCATACACAGTACTCCTAAGACCTTATCGGGGGCTTTATTAATCTTGGTTACATTTAATTGCTGGATTAGGAAGAGGTCTAGTACAGTAACTACGATTAATAGCGAGGCTATTATAGCATCAATTATGAATACCTGTGCTCGACTAGTAGCCACCGATCATCACCGTCCCATTAATAACTACAACACGCTTAAAACCGAGAATGAACTTACCAGTTTCTAAGGGCTTTATCTCAAGGATTTTACCGTTTTTGATGTAAACATATGGTGTTGTGTGTGGGGCTGTGTAGATGCCGTATGGTGTTATGTATGCTCAAAGGTTTGGTGGTGTACCATAAGTTCTAACACACGATCCTGAAAATACGACAATAAACGAGTAAAGAGGCAGTCTTAGTGGCGTACGACCTCTAATAATCGAGTATGAATCTTCAGTAAAGCAGACGACTGTAACATAGACGACTAAGCCCTCACTACAGTCAACGAT
>CAZFCQ010000044.1:0-1782 GCA_964517845.1 uncultured Thermoprotei archaeon
AGAGTACACTCAAAAATGTGTTAACTTTATATATTTAGCATTCCTCAATTTCTAATGTGGCTTAGAGATCTATGATAAGAGCTTTAAGGAATATTTCACGAAAGTGGTTAATAATTGTGTTAATCATAGTCCTTCTCAACTTGACTTGGGGATTAGTCCTTCTAATGTATAGACATTATAGTACAGTTTATGCTAAGGCTTTAGACTCCTACTTAATGTTCTCATTAGATCTTGCCGAAAGGATCGAGTTAGGTGAAAAGAACATTGCTATCTCCCCTCTCAGCGTTTATGCAGCCTTATTAATGCTTACTGAGGGCTCTGGTGGTAATACTAGAACAGAATTATTAAGTGCCCTTCACCTCTCATCACTTGATGAAGCTCGTAATTGGTTTAATGATATGCTAAAAGTCCTTCTAGATGTTAGTGAGCCAGCCAAGCTAGATATTGCTAACAGCATATGGATACAAGAAGGTTTTCCTGTAAATAAGAGTTATGTTGATTCCCTAAAGGAAAACTATTTAGCCGAGGTCTTATACGCTGATTTTGTGCATGATCCTTTAGGCGCGGCTAAAAGAATTAACAAGTGGGTGTATGACAAGACGCATAAGTTTATAGACAAAATAGTTGATCCTGGGAGTATAGACTACATGACTAGGATTGTGCTGATAAATACCATATACTTTAAGGCGAACTGGACAAGAGCCTTCGAAGAAGTTGCTCTAGGCGATTTTCATACAAACGATAAAGTTGTTAGAGTACGTTACTTAAGAGGTATTATGAAGGTGCATCTACTCAAGGAGCGTAATTATACTGCTTTATCTCTAGACTATAAGGGGACTGATGTGAAGTTCGTAGTAATAATGCCTAATGATGGTAATTTGGTTGATTTTATTCAAGGTCTTGATAAGGATGAGCTTTTAGGTATACTTGATAGGCTTTTCTCCTCAAGGCGGGTAACTGTTAATCTCTATCTTCCGAAATATGATGTAGATAGTGGTATTCTAAGTTTAAAGGAAGCCTTGCAAGAGTTGGGTATTAGGAGTGTTTTTCATCCCCAAAAGGCTGATCTTAGCCTAATGGTTGAAGGTGGGCAGAAAATTTTGTATGTACGTGATGTCTTGCATAGGGCTAGGGTTAAGGTTGATCTTGCTGGAACTGAGGCAGCCGCAACCACTGCAGTAACGCTAACATTTTCAGCAGAACTATTAGAATATCCTATGGTAAAGATAGATAGACCATTTATCTTCCTATTAGTAGAGCCTAAGAGCTATACCATATTGTTCATTGGAAGCATCATAAACCCTCCACAATAACTCCAACCTTATTGAGAATATACTATGACAAAATGAGAAACCATGGAGTGTGTTGAATACTATTGAAGAGATAAAGAAACGATTGAATAAGAAGAATCTAAAAGAACTACACAGTCTAAATTCCAAGCACCAACATATGTATAGAGGGTTATTTTATCCAAAGCATTTTCTAGACGGGCTCCTTTAGAAGCTCCTCAAAGAGCATAGCGAAGAAAATGAAAAGCACTATACCTGTCGCAATATTTGAGATAGCCAATCCTACGACCTTACCGAGAGCAAGTGCTATAAAGTCCATAAAGCCATGAAGAACTGTCGGTACCAATATAAATCCTGTCTTCTCTCTAACCACTCCCAATACAAGACCCATGAAAATAGCTGATCCCGTCATGAACACAGTAAATGAATCAATTCTATACTTACCCATAAATGGGTTAATCCCCGTGAGCAGATGCGGAAGCCCAAAGAAGAA